>NZ_VFRR01000006.1 GCF_006385675.1 Maribrevibacterium harenarium
GGAAAACATGTTTCGCCAAATCAATACCTAGGATGCTAATATTTTTCATAGGACTCGCTCCTTTTAACTTAGATGCCGGTTTGCTTGGTTTGCACATTAAGCATGGCACATAGTTAGGAGGGCGGGTCCATCTCATTTCCTACTTCGTGGGTGTCTCTCGCTATGATAAACTCGCGCCATCAATAAGGAGAGCCCTATGCAGACAGTATTAGTAACCGGTGGTGCAGGTTTTATCGGCAGCCACACGTGTGTTGAGTTACTTGAACGCGGCTATGATGTGGTCGTGGTGGACAACCTTTGCAACTCAAGTGAAAAATCCTTGGCCCGGGTGCAGCAAATTACCGGTAAAGCCGTGACTTTTTACCAAGTGGACCTGCTCGATAAACCGGCGCTAGATGAGATTTTTGCCAATCACGAAATCGATGCGGTGATCCATTTTGCCGGCTTAAAAGCCGTGGGGGAATCTACTCAAATCCCGCTTACCTATTACCACAACAACCTCACCGGCACCCTCATGTTGCTGGAGTCCATGGCTCAGGCGTCCGTGTTTAACCTCGTTTTTAGCTCCTCCGCTACTGTTTACGGAGATAAAAACCCGATCCCTTATGTGGAGCACTTCCCGCTGTCCTCCACCAGCCCATATGGGCGCACCAAGGTCATGATCGAACAATTCCTGCAAGACGCCCATGCAGCGGATAACCGCTGGAATGTGTCCCTGCTGCGCTACTTCAACCCAGTGGGTGCCCACCCAAGTGGCCTGATTGGCGAAGACCCAAATGGCATTCCCAACAACCTGATGCCCTTTATCACCCAAGTGGCCGTGGGCAAGCGGGAGCAATTGAGCGTCTTTGGCGGTGACTACCCAACCCACGACGGCACCGGCGTGCGTGACTATATCCACGTAGTCGACCTAGCCATCGGCCATATCAAAGCGCTGGAAAAACTCGCCCAACAAGAACAAGCCAGCATCGAAGCCTACAACCTAGGTGCCGGCAAGGGCTACAGCGTTCTCGATGTGGTCAAAGCCTTCGAACACGCCAGCGGCCAAACCATCGCTTACACCATTGCGCCACGCCGGGCGGGCGACATCGCCGAATTCTACGCCGATGCCAACAAAGCCAAAGCCGAACTCGACTGGGAAGTCACCCTAGACCTAGACGCCATGTGCCGGGATGCTTGGAATTGGCAAAGCAACAACCCCGAGGGGTATGTGTAGCTTGCTTGACAAAATATGATCGGCAGGTAAAATTTTAATCAGATATCGAACAACGTTCGAATCGCGCCGAACCGGCAACGGGCGGCAGTTCCTAAAGCCACCTTTGTGTGGCTTTAGTTGTTTTCGAGGGATTGAAAATGTATTTCTGCTATATTGATGAGGCTGGCTGTACAGGCGACTTGCCCAGCTACTCTACTGATATCCAACCGATATTTATACTTTGTGGCCTATTTATTCCTAGTATAAATATCATAGACCTGACACACGACTTCCTTGCTTTAAAACGCCAGTTTAACCCAGCTCTTTGCCGCTCGCTAACACATGACTTAGATATCGTTAGACATGAAATTAAGGGCGCTGAAGATCTTCGCAAACCAATACGAAAAAAGAATCGCAATAAGCGACGAAGATCTAAGAAATCGATATGCCAATCAGCTAAAAGCGCTGTCCTATCGCTACTTTGATGGAGCACGCCACCGTGGAGGAATAACCATCCATGATGCCCTTGAACAAAGGAGCGCAAATGCATTCTTTCTCAACACATAAACACTAACTTGTCATTTTATCTGTGACAATAACGGTTGTTCACAATCCCGTCACAATGTCTAATACCCCTTAATACACTTACACACCCACTCAAAGAACAAGGACAGTCCCATGACTCAGGACATCGTAATCCTCGCGGCGGGCAAGGGCAGCCGCATGAAATCTCAGTTTTCGAAAGTGCTACACAAGATCGGTGGCACGGCGATGGTACGTCGCGTTCTTAGCACCGCCAGCAAGCTAACCAATACCAAATTACATCTTATCGTTGGTCACCAAGGGGAGCAGGTGGAAGCAGCCTGTCAGGACTTTTATGCCAATATTGTTTGGCAAAATAACCCCCAAGGCACCGGTGATGCCCTCCGTCGGGCGGCTCCTTCATTGAGTGAAGACGGCGCCACTTTGACCCTGTATGGGGATGTGCCGTTAATTCAGCAAAGTACCTTGGAAAATATGCTCGCCCTGTCGACACCAAATACCCTTGTGTTGCTGACGATAAAACTGGATAACCCATTTGGCTATGGTCGAATCGTACGTAACGCACAAGACAAAGTGGTCGCTATCGTCGAGCAAAAAGACGCCAATGCCGAGCAACTCAAGATCCAAGAAGTCAATACCGGCATCCTACTTGCACCGAACGCCAAGCTAAAAGGCTGGTTAGAAGCCCTAACCAATAACAATGCCCAAGGGGAATACTACCTCACGGACATTATCGCCATGGCGGCCAATGACGGAGTCAACATCGTCACCGCTCACCCAGAAGCAGAATGGGAAGTCACCGGCGTGAACGACCGTGTTCAGTTGTCGGCATTGGAGCGAGTTTGGCAACAGCAACAGGCCGATACCCTCATGCGCAATGGCGCGACTTTGTTAGACCCAAGCCGGATTGATGTTCGTGGCGAACTCACCACTGGTCAAGACTGCATCATCGATGTGAACTGCGTATTTGAAGGCACGGTTACCCTTGGTGAAAATGTCGAGATCGGCCCCAACTGTGTGCTTAAAAACTGCACCGTGGGCGATAATACTGTCATCAAAGCCAACACCATGATCGAAGACAGCACCGTCGGTGCCGACTGCGACCTTGGCCCCTTCGCCCGTTTACGCCCCGGCACAGTGTTAGAAAACAAAGCCAAAATCGGCAACTTCGTCGAAACCAAAAAAGCTCATATCGGCGTAGGCAGCAAGGTCAACCACCTAAGCTACGTGGGCGACACCCAAATGGGAGCGGGCGTTAACGTGGGTGCGGGCACCATCACCTGCAACTACGACGGAGTGAACAAATTCCAAACCATCATCGGTGACAACGTATTTGTGGGCTCAAATACCTCCCTCGTGGCACCGGTAGAAGTACAAACTGGCGCAACCATTGCAGCGGGTTCCACCATTACCAAAACCGTAGGTGAACACCAACTGGCCTTCGGCCGCGCCAAACAAATGAACAAAGACGGCTGGGCCCGCCCTACCAAAAAGTAGGAAGGACAAAATGGCACTGTACGAGCCCAATCCTTTGGGCGATAAGAACTAAATCGGCCATTAAATGGCACTGTACGAGCCCAATCCTTTGGGCGATAAGTACTAAATCGGCCATAGAATGGCCTCGTACTAGCCCAATCCTTTGGGCGATAAAAACTAAATCAGCCATAGAATGGCGCTGTACGAGCCCAATCCTTTGGGCGATAAAAACTAAATCAGCCATTGAATGGCACTGTACGAGCCCAATCCTTTGGGCGATAAAAACTAAATCGGCCATAGAATGGCCTCGTACGAGCCCAATCCTTTGGGCGATAAAAACTAAATCAGCCATAGAATGGCCCTGTACGAGCCCAATCCTTTGGGCGATAAAAACTAAATCAGCCATTGAATGGCGCTGTACGAGCCCAATCCTTTGGGCGATCGATGCAAAATCGGCCATAGAATGGCCTCGTACAAATAAATTTAATTTAAAGGACAAACAATATGTGTGGAATCGTCGGCGCTATCGCCCAACGCAACGTAGCAAAAATCTTACTCGAAGGCTTATCTCGTCTAGAATATCGCGGCTATGACTCTTCCGGTGTCGCCATCAACAATGAAGTCGGCGTTCGCGCCCACCGTGCCGTGGGCAAGGTTCAAGCCCTTAAAGACAAATTCGAAGCCACGCCCCTAGACGGCAAAATCGGTATCGCCCACACCCGCTGGGCAACCCACGGTAAACCCACTGAAACCAACGCCCACCCGCACTTTTCCGGGCCGGATTTAGCATTGGTACACAACGGCATCATCGAAAACCACGAAGTACTGCGCCGCCAGTTAAAAGAACTCGGCTATGAATTTAAATCGGAAACCGACACCGAAGTCATCGTTCATTTAATTCACAACGAGCTGAAAACCGAGCCAGACTTCCTACAAGCGGTAAAAAACAGTCTGAAGCACCTAGAAGGTGCCTTCGCTATCGCCGTTACTCTTAATGATCAAAACCACCGCTTGATCGCCGCCCGCAAAGGTAGCCCCCTAGTAGTCGGTGTGGGTATTGAAGAAAACTTCGTCGCTTCTGACCAGTTGGCATTGCTGCACGTTACCGATCAATTTATCTTCCTCGAAGAAGGGGATGTGGTGGAGCTAACCCGCGATGGCGTAACCATTTTCGATAGCAAAGACCAAGTTCAAGAGCGCCCAATTAGCGTCTTTAACCACAACATCGATGCCACCGACAAAGGCGAGTTCCGTCATTACATGATGAAGGAAATCTACGAGCAGCCAGCGGTGATCTCTGCCTGCTTAGAGGGCCGCATCAGCCACAATAAAGTACTGACCAGCTGCTTTGGCGCTAACTCGGACTTCTTAAAAGAAATCGACAACGTGCATATTGTCGCCTGTGGTACTAGCTACCACGCCGGCATGGTAGCGAAATACTGGATCGAAGACTTAGCTAACCTGCCTTGTACGGTAGAAGTGGCTAGCGAATACCGCTATCGCAAAGTTGCCGTGCCGAAAAACACCCTGTTCCTCACCTTATCCCAATCTGGCGAAACGGCGGACACGTTGGCGGCACTTCGTAAGGCAAAAGAGCAAGGCTACCTAACTACCTTGGCAATCTGCAACGTACCGTCTTCTACCTTGGTGCGTGAATCCGACCTGACATTGCTCACCAATGCCGGTGCAGAAATTGGCGTCGCTTCAACCAAGGCCTTCACCACACAGCTCACCGCATTGCTGATCACGGCGATCGCCATTGCCGATCAAAAAGGCCAACTTAGTGCCGAGCAGCAACAAAACCTAGTGAACTCACTGCGTTCGCTACCGGCTTACATCGACGAAGCACTGAAAGAAGACGAGTACATCAAACAAGTAGCTGACCGCTTCGCTAACAAGCACAACGCCCTATTCCTCGGCCGTGGCCCCATGTTCCCAATCGCCTTGGAGGGTTCATTGAAACTGAAAGAAATCTCCTACATCCACGCGGAAGCCTACCCAGCAGGGGAACTCAAACACGGCCCGCTGGCATTGGTGGATGAAGACATGCCCATCATCACCATGGTGCCCCACAACAACATGTTGGATAAACTCAAATCCAACCTACAAGAAGTGGCCGCACGCGGTGGCGAACTGTATGTCTTTGCCGACCAAGATACCGAACTGCACAACGAGCCGGGCGTGATCTTCACCAAAGTGCCGAAAGTGGATGAAATTCTAGAGCCGATTGTCCACACCATCCCGCTACAACTGCTGTCTTACCACGTAGCAGTGGTGAAAGGCACCGACGTGGACCAACCAAGAAACCTCGCAAAATCGGTTACGGTGGAATAATATTCAGCAGCAAACTTGTAAAGCTGTACGGCGACATTATAGTTTGACAAAAGACATTATAGTTTGATATTTTACAATAATGTTTGATATTTTCTAACCTCCTGCTATGCTCAAAGAGTGCGCAGGAGGCTAGATATGTTAGACACAGATAAACCACTTGATCCTAAAGATGAAAAGAAACTGAATACTAGAGGTATTGGCTCAGGGATATGCTATGAGCCTTTTATAAAAATCCACGAAATAAATAGTAAAGGCGAGAGCTATCGTATCCGAGGAAGAAATACCTCTAGAGCTCACCATCTCCTATCTCGACTTGAGTTTTCTGCCTTTCTTGTATTTGACCGCTTCCACCTTACCTACGATATCAAGGAGCAATTTCCCTTACCGATAATTGATACCTTGAGTATTTGTGCCCGTCTAGGAATCAAGCACCCACAAATACGCAATAAACTGAAAGTCGTTACCACAGACTTAGTTGTTGAGCTTAAAGGTAAACCCTCTATTGCGATATCAGTTAATTACTCTAGCAATTTAGACAATGTGCGTACTGTAGAAAAACTGCAAATTGAAAAGCTGTATTGGGAAGAACTTGGTTATGAATGGAAGCTTTTCACAGAACAGGAAATCCCTGCGATCGTAAAAGAGAATCTAGAATGGCTTCATGCCGCCAGCCAAAATTCTCCTGACCTATACAAAGAACTGTCTTTTGACGACATCGCGACAGTGATTAGCCGTTTATCAAACTCAGATAAAACGCTCTCTACGGTATGTGCTGCTATGGATGATAAATACGAATGCAAGGCAGGTTTTCACATAGGCGTGATTCGTAATGCTGCCGCTGCAAATTTGATTGATGTCCCCTTAAACATTGTATTTAGGAATTGGCGAGCAAAGGATGTCTCTATGATTATCGGCCTAGATTCATTTAACGCCAGATTGTCTGATGTATCTTAACAAAGTATTTCTCGACCCTCATTCAGATCACCAAACAACGATTCGAGTTGTCTACGAGCATATCGACTTCCTAATGCTGATCGACATACACGATGAAAAGGCGTGGCCATATCGAGTCAATATTGATGAATTCGAAAGTTTATCATTAGAAGCGATACCTGATCCGATTTCGTTGGTCCCCCCCGATGTCGGCTCTAAAGCTGAGGAGATAAGAAATCGAGCTTATCGTTCGGTCTCGTTATTGTTAACAGACTACTTTGCCTTATTTGATAAAAAGCTTAGGAACCAGAAGATTAAATCTGTTTTAAAAGCAACGGAGGAGCCTAGACTTTATGTCACACGACAGCTGCGTCGGTACTGGCAGAGAGGCATGTCTCCTGATGCCCTTGCTCCAGATTACACAAAATGCGGCGCTCCCGGCCAAGATCGAATAGGGATGCAAAAGCCAGGTAGTAAACGCACTATATCCCCCGGGAACGGGGTTCCAATAACAGAGGAAGTTGCTAATTTCTTTAGATTAGCGATCGAAGGCTTTTATCTTGTCAAAGGCAACATCGACCTTGAAGAGGCCAGAACAAAGGCAAATGGCTTCCTTAGATCAAAGTATCCAACAATCAAACAAGAAGATCTTCCGTCAGAGAGACAGTTCAGATACTTCTATAACAAATACTACGCCAAACCTCTTGTTGTTAAAGCTCGTACTCCATCTATTCAATATGCAAAAGACGTTGCACCTAGCTACAGCACCTCTGCTTCAAATAACTTTGGACCGGGTGCTCGGTATGAAATTGACGCGACCATAGCTGACTTGCACCTTGTATCTGAACATGACCCAGACCGGATCGTAGGACGCCCAATCGTATATAAAGTCAAAGATGTATTTAGTCGCATGACTGTTGGCTTATATGTGGGGCTAGAAAACCCTTCTTGGGCAACAGCATCAATCGCTCTCGCCCATGCTTTCTGTGACAAAGTTGAGTACTGCCGCAAGTTCGGCATAGAGATAACTGAAAGTGATTGGCCAAGTATTGGTACTCCTGCAACGATTACAGCTGACCGAGGTGAATTACTTGGTAAACACGGAGATATTTTAGTCAATCGATTCGGTATCACGTTATCCAACACCCGAGCCTACCGAGGTGATGACAAAGGAATCGTTGAAAAGTCATTCCATATGATGCATGTGGATATCCTTCCTTATGTTGAAGGAAGGGTAGAGCCTATAAATGGAAAGAAAAAAGCGGGAAAAAGGACAGAGCTATCAGCAAATCTAACGCTTTATGATTTTACAAAAATGGTAATCATCTCTGAAATCAACCGCAATACATCTAGCCCCCTAGAGGGCTACGACTTTGAATCTGATATGCCTACAGATTTGCCAGCGATACCAGTAAGACTCTGGCATTGGGGAGTGAAAAATAGAACGGGGGTTTTGAGAGAGGTTGATCCAAAGTTAACCTATGTGAATATGCTGCCCCATAGTAAGGCGACGATATCGCCCTCAGGCATATGTTTTAAAGGGATGTATTACACCTGCGCAGAAGCCGTTGAGCTTGGCTGGTTTCACAAAAATAGATCCGTGCCTCGTCCAAAAAGCATAGAGGTAGCTTATGACCCACTAAATACCAATGCTCTATATGTCAGACCAGATAAAAAGTTTGATAGCGTATGGGAATGTACATTACAGAGCCGAAGTCGAAGATATCAAGATATGTGCCTAGTTGAAGCAATGTCAATTCGATCTGAATCAAGGTCAACTTATGCTAAAGCCAAGCAAGAAGCTGACTATAAAGCGCCAGATCTTCAAAATGAGCTGGAAATGATCGCCCATATTGCACAGAAGAGACAAAGCTCTTCAGAATTATCAAACAACTCCAAGCGTCTAAGTGGTATTCGTGACAATCGTAACCAGGAAAGAGAAAGCGAACGACAGAAAATGAGAGAGGCTTCCAAGCCGACTAAGGAGAAGGATACTGCAACGGTTACCTGTATCAATTCAGGCAAACAAGTTGATCAGGGATTTGATTACCCAGATTTGGACGATTTTTGAGAGATAATCATATGCACACATTCGAAACAGCGCAATACATTGATGCAGAGATCAAGGAGTACCAAGGTCATCCATTAATCAATGCGTTGCCACCGATTAATTCTCCAAAAGATACAGCAGAATTAATAAGACGTATTCCGGTTGTTAGTCCTGAGGAAGTAGCTCTGCCGGCCCATATTCGTCGACATGCCATGTTGCGAATTATGGATGGCTTCTTATACCCGACGAAAGCACATCTACAGCTAGAGCAAACTATCTCTACCATGATTCGTCAAGGCTACTTGAGTCGAAATATAGCCAATAAAAGTTATCAAGAGACACTAAATCGAACAGAGAAGCTAACAGATGACACTCGTAATGCTGGAAATGAAGCTTTAGTGAGCTCTGTTATTGGCTGCTCTGGGGCTGGTAAATCAACAGCCGTTGAAGCAGTCTTGTCTGGATATCCTCAAGTCATCACCCATCCAACTTACCAGCATGTTCAGATAGTCTGGCTTAAAGTAGAGTGCCCTCATGATGCCTCTGTGAAAAGTCTGTGTATCAACTTCTTTCGTGCTCTAGACGAGGCATTAGACAACAACGGACTATATGAAAAGCAATACGTAAAGCCGCGAGCAAATACCGAAATGTTACTTGGTGATTTTGCGAGAATCGCCGCATTGCATTCGATAGGCTTGTTAGTAATAGATGAGATTCAGCATTTAGAGCGTTCGAGCTCCAGTAATGTATCTGATCGAATTCTTCGATTCTTTGTACAGTTAACCAACACAATCAAACTACCAATATTGTTTGTCGGGACACCTAAAGCCTACGAACTACTTGCTACAAGCATGCGCTCTGCAAGACGTGCATCACAGTTTGGTAGTATTAATTGGAATCGTTTCAATACTACAGACAGATCCGGTAAGGGTTCTGATTGGGATAGATTTTTCTCTCAGTTGTGGGTGCTACAGTGGTTTAAGTCCCCTCAGCCTCTTACGGACGAAGTGAAAACCCTGTTCTGGGATTACTCACAAGGGATTGCTCATGTGGCAGTCACTCTTTTTTACTTGTGTCAGACAAGAGCGGTAACTGTTGGTAGAGAAGTGATATCTAGAGATTTAGTAGAAACCGTATTCAATGAAGAGCTTCATATGATCAAACCCATGATCAGAGCACTTCAAAGTGGTCGTGATGCCGAAATACAAAAGTACGATGATCTAGAAATACCCAGGGCAAGCATCGTTCAAATCGCAGTAGCTACTGCCACAGCAAATGACGTCGCAGAGAATGATACTAGTGAGGAATACGCTTCCCCTGAGCAGAGCAAACTATCAAAGCTGATCGGTATGCTTGAGCAAGCAGGCATTGGTGGAGACATTGCACCTACAGTGGCAGAACAAGCTGTGTCAGAGCATCCTGATGCCAACTTATTTCAATTACTTGCTCATATTAATAACCTGCAGGATAAGGAGCAAGCCCCCCCCGTCAAAGAGAAGTCAACAGTCTTTAAGCTTGTGCCTAAGTATGTTGAGAACGACCTAAGGTTAATGGTAAACAGCAAAGGTGGTACTTACAAGACCATGAAATCAGAAGGAGTTGTGCTCCACATTTCTGATTATTTGTAAGTAAATATAACTGACTACCAGATCTATAATTGGGGTAGGCAGTAGACAATCGCCTTAACCGGCTGGTCGGAATGCTCCAAAATATGCAGTCAACATAATTACGCGATCCAAATAATTGTAATGATACTCAGCAGCTCATTTTTGCATCGCCGTTCACACGCAATTGGTCGTTGAATTTCTCGTTCAAAGAAATTGTTTCGTTATTGTCAGTCACGGGTCATAAATGGATCTTAAAAAGTAAAAACTTAGTATTGCTAAGTATCTAAAAATAAGTAAAACTTAGACAATCTAAGTATGTGAGACTTTTAAAGATGAAAATACTTTGGCTGTTAATCCTATCCCCTTGCGGCTCAAGCAAGTTCGCAAGCTTGTTGGAATTTCCCAGAAAGAGCTAGGAATAAGAATCGGTATGGACGAAGGTTCTGCTAGTAGTCGTATGAATCACTACGAAAAAGGCAGACACGTCCCTGATGTCGAAACGCTTCGTAAAATTGCAGCGGAACTTAATGTGCCACTGAATTATTTCTTTTGTGAAGATGAGTTAAGTGCTGAGTTGGTTTGCTTGATATCCAAGCTTGATGAAGAAGGTAAGAAATCAATAATAGCAGAATTATTGGCGACCAGAAGCAACAGCAGTGCTTAGTTGTATTCATCTTTCATCATAGGGTGATAGATGATCTACCAATTCCCAGTACCACACGATGATGAGCTACTAGGCAGTGTCTTAGCTCGTTTCATTTCTAGGCAAGGCATACGCGAGGATAAAGTGGCACTTGCACTGCTTTTTGGAAGCCGAAATATAGTTCCTTCAGCTTTGCTCCAAGGCCACTTATCTTGTTTAGCTAATAATGTGCAAAATTTATGGCCGATCACTCCTAATGAGATGATAGAAAACCATTCTATACTCCCTATTTTCAAGCCCTTCGTTGAGTTTGATCGGTATACTTCGATATGCACTGACTTGACACTCGATGTCAAAAGCCATTCCATGCTGAAGGTTGGAATCAATGCGTCATCACTCGTGTTTCCTGCATACTTTCGCTTCTGTCCTGTTTGTTTTAATGAAGATATGAAACAATTCGCATATAGCTATTGGCGAAGGCAGTTTCAACTACCTGGAGTTTGCGTATGCCTACAGCACCGTTGCATGTTGATGGATTCACACTTTGAGCTTAAGCCTAGCCGCCGTCATGCGTTTATCGAGGCATCGGCTCTATCAAGTATGCCGATACCTTTCGTTGCTGAAGTTTGTCAGAACCCGGCATTATTGGAACTTGCTCGTAATATTGATCGATTGCTTCACCAATCGTTCCCATATATAGCACCGAATCAGTGGACGGTATTCTATGATGCGCGACTTCGGGAAGTTGGATTGAAAAGCTCTAAAGGGGTTGATCATGAGCTAGTGAAAAGTCGTTTAATTCAATGCTGGGGCAATAGTTTTCTAACGGAATGTGGGTTAGAAATTGATGAAGGAGTGACATGGTTACAAACCTTCTTCCGCAAGCAGCGAAAGCATTTCTCTTACCTTCATCACCTGCTGTGTATACAAGCACTACTCCCTGAATGGAGGCTTGATGATGTTTTTAGAGTTGCCCAAGATATTCAAATTAAAAAAAGTAAACAAATATATAGCTCTTCTCGAGCTGATCTTAGAGCGCCGGAATACCGAACGGTTTGGTATGAGCTTAACAAAACGTATGCATCCCTCAAAGATATCAGAGCAACGAGGGAGGGAGCTAGGGTTTACTCATGGCTTTATCGCTTCGATCACGATTGGCTAAAAAGCAATTTGCCGTCTCCTTTAAGAAACAATGTTGGTAGAGTCGTAAACTGGAAGCAGCGTGATCGGGCTCTAGTTAGACACCTTATTAATATTCGCAGAGAGCACGAAGACAATTTAGAGTTGCCTCGAATGACTCAAAACTGGTTCATCTCACAGCTTCAAGTACGTTGGGGGATAGAAAAACATTTGGCCAAGCTGCCATTATGTAGACAGTTTTTTGTCAAATATGCTGAGACGATTGAAGAATACCAAGTACGCAGAATTATCGCTATAATCACTGAGTGTATCGACAAGGGCAAACCTATACCTCAGGCTTATGAAATTGAACGTTCTACTGGACTCAGCAAAAACCGTATTAGAGAAGCTCCGCGACAAATTATCCGAGAATATCTCAAAATGGTTCCCGGCTTTAAGCTACCTCCCAAGGAACAAAGAGCTGGTTAAAATCCACGGTGTATTTCAATCCAAAAACTTGCTAAAAAATAAAGACGTCTTTGTTGCTGTGGAATGGAAAGATGGCGTCACATCATCCCTACCTATCGAAATGGCTAGTTTGTTTGTAGTGGACACCAAACAAGACTTGTTTTTGATTCAGATGCGGTAGATTAAAAAAATGCTATACTCAAAAGGTCGTTTTTGGCTTTGGGTTAATAGGCCTGAAGGCAAAAGCATCAAACTTTAATGTTGTATGTTTAAAAGAGGCAAAGTCAAAAATTATCAAACTTTACCTCTAATTAGCTCTGTAATTCCTTAGTTTCGTATCGAACTTTAATGTCACCGTACAGCTTCATACTCTAGGGGGGTCAGACCCCGCCACCGAGGTAAATCGCCAAAACCAGCGATAACCCAAGGGGGTCTGACCCCGACCCTACAGCGGGTTCCTACGTAGGAGAGCGGGTATTTTTCAGGGCACCAACATCATCATCGGGGGATCAGAAGACTCAAGCCAGTTCCAAAATTTTTTTAGATGCTTCTGCCAAGAAACCAGAGCGAGTTTTATATTTTGGGTTAGTGGCGACCACCTTATCAATCTTAGTGATTAACAGGTGCGGCAAGGTGACATTGATCTTTTCACTTTTCCCAAGCAAGGGATTAATGTCAACATCCACCACGGCCCATACACCATCAGCATAATCAGGGTTGTCTTTGTGAAAAGCTATGGGCGATGCTTTCGGGATATCTTCGCCGTCTTCCAACAAAATTTCCAGGTGTCCAAAGATAGCTTCAGCCACCATATCAAGCGCCTCATCAAAGCTGTAGCCCGCTGAAAAACAACCCGGCACATCAGGCACGGTCACGCTATAGCTCATATCATCATCAGTGTGTAACACAACGGGATATTTCATATTATTAACCTCGTACATCGAGCTAAAAAAACCAGAAACGCATGGTTCAGCTCAACTGAGCCTGCTTCTTAATGCTTTTCAAGGTTCCGAGTTTTATGTCCTTAGTTGGGTGCGGTACAGTGACTAACCCCGCCTTTTTCGGATGTTTAAAATGGTGATGGTCACCTTTTACCCGCACCAAATACCAACCGTCTTCCTTTAACATCTGAATCACTTCTCGGCTCTTCATATTTATCCCCCATATGAATCCTTACCAGAAATCTATATCTAATCAGACATATCACCGAGCAAACATAAATATAACCCCAATAACCCTATAATACTAGTCCCAGGGGGTCTGACCCCTACCCCCACAGGAATTAGGGCAAAATAGCGCAAGCCCACATTCCCCTTTTGCCTGTATGGTCAATCCATGGTACAACCAGCACACGCATTTAAAGCGGCGGCGGTCGCTTACACCTGAAAATACACAGCGAAAAGGAACACTTTTCCATATGAAACACATCATGAAAAAAACGCTGGTTGCAGCGGCGGTTGTCTCTTCTACTTTTACCTTTGCCGACAACCACGGCGCAGCGCTCGAAACCGACGCAGCCAAGCTAGGTTACTCCATCGGCTCTATGTTCGGTGGCCGCATGTCTGGAGATTTCAAAGACCTCGACCTAGAAGCCTTCAAAGCCGGTTTTGAAGACGCCTACACCGGCGCTGAACCAAAAATGACCCAAGAAGAAATCGTCGGCACCATCCAAGCCTTCCAACAAAAGCAAATGGAAGAAATGCAACGGGAACAAGCGAAACAAGCCGAAGCGGCTAAACAAGCCTCTGAAGACTGGCTAGCGGAAAAAGCCAAAGAAGATGGCGTCGAGAAAACCGAGTCTGGTCTAATGTACAAGGTCATCACCCAAGGGGATGGTGCTAAACCTGCCGCAGAAGACACCGTGAAAGTTCACTACGAAGGCAAACTTGCCGACGGCACCGTATTTGACAGCTCTTACGAGCGTGGCGAGCCGATCTCCTTCCCGCTGAACCAAGTTATCGAAGGCTGGACAGAAGGCCTACAACTGATGAGCGTTGGCTCTAAATACGAGCTCTACATCCCATCTGAACTCGCCTACGGCCCTGGCGGTACCGGCCCGATTCCACCACACGCAGCACTACAATTCACCGTAGAATTACTGGATATCGAAGCGGCGCAAGCAGCGCAATAACACAACATCGGCCATGGAAGGCCTTTGACTCTTGGGGGTCTGACCCCCAACCCTAGGGGGTCTGACCCCTTTAGGGGAGGGTCTGACCCCCAAGAGGCGGATACGTCGAAAAAACAACAAAAAATCAACACATAATGTTGATGTGTCGATCCGATCGACATAAACTTACTCAACAGTTTATTTATGTCGATTTAAACCGGAAATTTCAACATGACTTGGCAAGCAGAGCAGCCTTACAACCACTTACCCGCGTTGCCGCCAAACCCAGATGCCATAGAAACTAGAGCGGTGCTAAAAGCGTGCATTGCTGCCCGTGCAGCGGTAGCAGAGTTAAAAAAGGCAGGGGAACTGATTCCGAACCAAAGCATGCTGATAAACCTCCTACCGTTACTTGAAGCCAAAGATAGCTCTGAAATTGAAAATATAGTCACCACCACCGATAAGCTTTTTCAGTATGCACTCGAAGATAAAGGCGCAGATCATGCGACCAAGGAAGCATTACGTTACAGAACGGCGCTATACCAAGGCTACGTACAGCTTGAAAGAAAGCCACTTTGCACAGCTACTGCTATTGAAGTGTGCAGTACGTTAAAAAACACTGAAATGGAGATTCGGAAGGTGCCTGGGACATTTATTGGCAACCAAACGACAGGGGAAGTTATCTATACTCCGCCAGCAGGCGAAAAGGTTATCCGCGATTTACTAACTAACTGGGAACAATTTATTCACGGTGACCATGATCTAGATCCATTGATCAAGATGGCGGTGAGCCATTATCAATTTGAAGCCATACACCCATTCTATGATGGAAATGGGCGAACTGGTCGTATTTTAAATGTTCTATACCTAATTGAATGTGGGTTATTGACTCTGCCTATTTTGTATCTAAGTCGTTTCATAGTTCACAACAAACAAGACTATTACCACCTTTTGAACCAAGTGACCAAGGAACAGAACTGGGAAGATTGGCTGCTATTTATGCTAAAAGGAGTCGAGCAGACGGCTCTGTGGACCTGCGAGAAAATTACCGCGATTAGAGCTCTGATGGAAAGCACAACCAATTACGTCAAAGCACAGCTACCTAAAATATACAGCTATGAGCTTGTAGAGCTTATTTTTGAACAACCCTACTGCCGTATCATCAACTTAGTTGAGCGTAACATTGCCAAACGCCAAACTGCGTCAATTTATTTAAAACAGCTAGCGGATATTGGCGTGCTGCATGAACTCGATTCAGGAAAAGAAAAGTTATTTGTACACCCACGATTGATGACGCTCATGACAACAGATAGCAATAGCATTGCGTCCTTTTAGGGTAATTCGTTATGCAGGGTCAGACCCCCAACCCTAGGGGGTCAGACCCCTTACTTGTTTTAGGTTGTGGTATATACTTGTAGTAATTCTAAACATCGCAGGTTACTTCCATGGACTCATTCAGCACACAGGATGCACAACATCATTTTCATGATGTACTTAAGAAGGCTCAAAGCACACCAATCGAAATATGCGAAAATGGCAAAACTCTTGCGGTTGTTATCTCTCCAGAGGAATTCAGCAATCTTGAGGCAATGAAGCTACAGTTTGTTAAAGCAAGATTTAGCAGGGCCAACGACGATATCGAAGAGAGTAAACTGATCGATGGCGGTGAATTCATGGACGCCCTAGTATCAGGTAAATACGACAACACAATTTAATCTTAGATTTAATGATGAATAAGTACAGCCTTACGCAGGACGCCAAAGCTGATCTAATTGCAATACGCCACTTTTCCGGTTCCCAGGGGTCAGACCCTCCTGCTTGGGGTCTGACCCCATCACTGTATGCTGCGTTGACTCTGGTGCTACAAACCGTATATTGGTACTTATATTCTCGGCAGGAACCTCCAGTGCAATCGGCAGATATCATCAAGGCAGTTACAGAACTCGCGGCCCATCATGAAGACATTGCCGCCCTATGGCTGTACGGTTCTCAGAGCAAAGGAACCGCCTTACCCCACAGCGACTTCGACTTTGCAGTAGCGTTCAATAACTTCAAATTAAGCCCCACTGATAAATACCTGCGCCCCAATGAATTGGCACTCGAATGGAGCGACATACTCAAAATTCCTAGTGACAAACTCAGCATCGTCGACATCAACCAGGCCCCGATTTATCTTTGCTACAATATAATCGAAACAGGCAAATTGCTTTATCACCAAGGTGACGCACGGGTTTGGCACGAACAAGACCGCATTTACAGCCAATTCGAACACCAGCAAATCGAGAACAGAATCTATGACCGAACCTAGTGATAGCAAAGGACTAATGTACGAGCTCAATCCTTTGAGCGAATCCGATATCTATCGGCCATGGAATGGCCTCGTACGAGCCCAATCCTTTGAGCGAATCCGATATCTATCGGCCATGGAATGGCCTCGTACGAGCTCAATCCTTTGAGCGAACCTACCCTCTTCTTTACTTTGTAACCCTACAGGTTACAATATTTAAATGATTACGAGCTTTAAACACAAAGGCCTTGAGAGGTTTTATCGGACTGGTAGTACATCTGGCGTGCAGGCTAGCCATGTCAAGCGACTTCGATTGATTCTGTCAAACCTTGACCAAGCCGAGATAGTCGATGATATGGACTTACCAGGCTTACGGCTTCATGAATTGTCTGGTGCACGAAAAGGCACTTGGTCAGTTACCGTCAATGGGAATTGGCGCATTACATTTAGATTTAACGGGCGAGACGCCGAGATAGTTAACTACGAGGATTATCACTAATGAGTATTCACAACCCTGCTCACCCGGGTGAGATTTTAAAAGAGTTGGTAATCGAGCCATTGGAGTTAACGATTACCGATGTAGCGGAACACTTAAACGTAAGCCGCAAAACCCTGTCTAAAATATTAAATGGCCGTAGTCCAATAACACCGGAAATGGCTGTCCGACTGGAATTGACCTTTACCAAACCCTCTGCCGATCACTGGTTACGCCTACAAAGCGCCTATGATCTCGCCATTCTAAGAACTCAAAAAGCACGGCTACAAGTTCAACCATATCAGCTTGCTTTTGGATAGATTTGCTCAATCTTTGTTTATCGGCCATGGAATGGCCTCGTACGAGCTCAATCCTTTGGGCGAACCCAGCATCTATCGGCCATGGAATAGCCTTGTACGAGCCCAATCCTTTGAGCGAAATCTTCACCCGCGCATCGGGTTCCTACGGAGGGTCAGACCCCCTTAGGGGAGGGTCTGACCCCTTTACCCTGTACGAGCCCAATCCTTTGGGCGATAATGACCGCATCAATAGGGTATGAATGCCGTAGTCAAGTTTAGGAGTATTAATGGAACCCATCAGCCAACGTGATGATGAGATCGATTTATTCGAGCTGTTCGAGTCAATCTGGGAAGGCAAATGGAAAATAGCACTAATCACCGCCATTACCAGCCTAGTGGGCCTAGGCTATGTGCTGATAGCTCCGCCGTCCTTGTCAGGCAATATGAACATCGGCGAAGGCCGTGCTGAGGTATTTTACCAATACGTCTCCCTCAACCAGCAGCTAGCGGAAAACGACGCCGAGCTGATATTCGATGCAAAAAACGTTTTCAATGAATTTGTTAGCGAATTTAGAGACTACGACGAAATCATCAACGCCGTCGCCAGCCATAGCAGCCAATACCAAAACTTTGCCGGTAGCGAACAAGAACAGCGGGAATTACTGATCCAACTCGCCAAGCAGTTTGAACTAGCCGAACCCGGTAAAAACGACAGCCAATGGCAGATACGCTTTAAATGGTACGATGAAGCGGAAGCGAAGCTTATCCTCGCGGATGCGCTCAATGCCATCGTCGGCAATGTGAAAAAGTCCATCGTCAGCCGCACGGAACAGTTCGCCAAAGGGCTGGAAGCAAGCAACTCGCCATCGAGAAAAAACGCTTAGAACTACAATCAATAGAGCGAAAGGTTAACCTGGACCTACAACGGCAACAGCAACACCTAAGCGAACAAGCACAAATCGCGCGGGCGCTAGGACTGGAAAACAATCAATTAGGTAGCCGAATCACCAACAACGGAATCGAAGTCAGCCTCCAAGCCGCTGAATCCCCCCTATACCTGCGCGGTTACAAAGCCATCGAAAAGGAAATGGAATTACTGAGCAACCGCAAGGATAACGACAACTACCTGCAAAACGATGACTACATCAGCTTACAACAGGAACTGTTTGACCTAGAAAACGACGTAACCGCCCAACAGATCCAACGGGCGGTACAAAACATCGTCAACAACAACGGCCAAAACTGGGTAACCTACCGCCTTGAACTACTGGATGTAAAAAGCGACAAGAAGAGCCTCATCGCCCTGATTGCCGCCATCCTGATTGGCAGCATGATCGGTGTTTTCTACGTACTTATCCAAAGCGCCTACCGCAAACGCGTTATACGGGGTCAGACCCCCGTATAGGAAGCAACCCGCCAAGACCAACGGCACCCCTAGGGGGTCTGACCCCTTCATGTGCGGGGGTCTGACCCCCTTGATGTGGGTGGTCGACTTGGTGGGGGAATTTGGGTACTATCCGTGCTCTTGTGAAAAGGGCATTTAGGGCATGTTGAAGAAATTTATCGCCAGTAAATTTTGCGACCGGGAAGGCCGTGGGCTGGTTAAGCTGATCCCTGCTTTGCGGCATCGGTTTCATCTTCATTATGGTATTAACCTCCCGACGGTGCCTTATGCAGGTGCTTTTACAACAGAACAACGGAGTGCCGCCGAGCAGGCATTGGAGCAATTAAAAGCAGCCGCCCAAGCCAACTACGATAGCAACAACCCCATCCCTCATACCATTTGGCTATATTGGAACACGCCACTAGAGCAAGCTCCCCATGTGGTACAGCAAAGCTTAAAAACTTGGCGATATCTAAACCCCAACCACAAGGTTGTTTTTCTGACAGATCAAAATCTAAACGACACTCTTGGGTTTGATTTCAACGCCGTATTCAAACTGGCGACGGTGAACCTTGGTTATGCCATGAAAGCCGATATCCTGCGGCTTTATCTGCTAAGCCAGTATGGCGGCATATGGGCAGATACCACCACCTTTTGTCTGAACCCCTTAGATAAGTGGTTGGCACAGGAAACCCAACAAACAGGGATATTTACCTTTAGACACGAGCAAAACCAGACTCGCCCTGTGGAAGCTTGGTTTATCGCCGCGCAACAAGGGCACCCAGTGATCACCCAAACACTGGCACTGTTTTTAGAACACTTATTTAAACCGCGAAAAATGGCCTTAAAAGTATCGAACCGAATTAAAACCATAGGCCGCAGCGACACTGAAAACACCCGTTTTTTTGCGGATGTGGTTTACCACGCTGAACGCAAAGGCTTTATGCCGTATTTCTCGGTTGGTTACTTCTTTAACCAAGCATTTCAACGCCAACCGGGGTTATGGGAAACCTTTACCCAAATGAATAACCAACATGCCAACCATGGCACACCGCTAGAGATGACGCGTCATGCCTTGGTCAGCAAACAAACCTACAAAAAAGATTACCAACAAAGTGACATGTACCGCGAACGGGTTGCATTGAGCGACACCCTCATCGAGGGTCAGACCCCCAACGAAGAGGGGTCTGACCCCATTAATGTAACGTAAGGACGAATGGATGCTTAAGCGTTTAACCACTGACAATGAACCCCAATGGCTACGCCTACTTGGCTTGGCGTTAGCACTCTTGCTGATCGCTAGTAAGATACACATGCAGTCACTGGAACGGGTATTGGAGCCGATTGTTGTGCTATTAGGCTTTTTCAGTATGTACCGCTACGGTAGCGATATCAAACTGAAGATCCCGATGTTGTTATTGGCGGCTTCGATATTGATTCCACTGCTCAGCTGGACACTAGTACACTTTGCCGAGCCAGATTGGGCGCGGCCCTCTCCCCAGTTAGAAAAGCTAGCTCGTCTATTTGTCTTTATCCCATTGGCGTGGTGGCTGAAGAATAGCAGCAGACATATCTTTATCTTCTGGGGACTAGCAGCACTCACCGTACTTGCCTCTCCTTGGATTAGTGGTCATGGTTTGGCGGAAATCGAGCGGGGCTTAAATGGTGCACGAATAGGCTTTAACTTGCGCAACGCACAGCATACTAGCTTGTTCTTTGGATTGGTGCTGGTCGGGCTAGTTGTCTTTGCACCGCGATTATTTAAGTGGCAAAAGCTGACTATGCTGCTGTGGCTTCCAGCCTTGGCGCTGACCATTAGCGCAATCATCGGTGCCCAGACTCGCGCATCTTGGCTGGCATTGGTCGCAACTGCCCTAGTATGTGCATTGGTATTTGTTTGGTCACTGGCAAAAGGGAAAATGCAGATCCAAAAACGCTGGTTAGCACTGGGAGCATTCGCCATTATCACTATCGGCATCACCCTACAGCACACCGCATGGCCAGTGGTAAAAAATCGTTTAGCAAACAGTGGTGACAACAAGGTCGCGCTACAAATCCTAAGCGGTGAGTTTGATAACATCCCTTATAACAGTTGGGGTGTAAGGGCCAACACCTGGATAGGAGCAGCACAACATATCGCCGAGCGCCCTTTAACAGGTTGGGGAGGAACAGGGCAAAGCATCTCTATACGTCGCTCTGCATGGCTACCCGAGTATATTCGTAATGGCTTTGGGCATCTGCATAATATCTACCTAGCCCTGCTAGTAAACTACGGCATTATCGGTTTTGGTTTTTACCTTGTGTGGGTTGGTTGGATACTAAAAAGCCTACTCAACGCCACCCGACAACAACCGGATATCGGTTACTTTGCCATAGGCACCTTTACCTTTTGGTCGGTCATTAGCTTGGCGGAATCTTACCTGTTCTTCTGGACCGGAGTATTCTGCATCCAAACCCTATTTGCCGGCTTCCTCGCCTTTACCTGGCTAAACCCCGCCAGAGAGGATAATACATGTACGAACCCAGTCTCTGGGTGACATTTGTACGAACCCAGTCTCTGGGTGATATTTGTACGAACCCAGTCTCTGGGTGACATTTGTACGAACCCAGTCTCTGGGTGACATTTGTACGAACCCAGTCTCTGGGTGACATTTGTACGAACCCAGTCTCTGGGTGATATTTGTAACCAAAGGACAACCATGCGCACTTTGATCATTGTAAGAGCCCTAAAAACCGGCGGTATGGAGCGGGTGGCAGTGAATCTAGCCGATGCTTTTGCGGAGCAAGGCCATGAAAGCCATTTGCTGTTTTACAAAAAACGTAAAGACGCCCTGTACCCAACCCACCCATCAGTCAAGCTACATGAATTCAATGTTAACCGCATCAGCCTAGCAAATCCTCTTAGCATCCTAACGGAGCTCAGCGCCCGGTTAAGTAACCTAATCTGGCGTAAGTCTTACTTTTTGATTGCCGGATGGTTCGGTGGCATGCGCCTAGCCAAGAAAGTCGCCCAATTGAAAGCGGAATACGGCACCTTTGACCGCATTATCTTTCGGGGGGAAGGCACCTACGAAATTGTCTGGGGTTTTCGCCATGAAAAATCCTGTTACGTACTGGAAAACGTAGTCAGCGCCCCAGCAGGCAAAGGTAGCCTACAAACCAAACTACGCTATAACAAACTCTTTGCCGGGCGGGATTTGGTCAGTGTCTCCCATGGGGTGCAAACCGCGGCGGAGCAAACCTTTACCCAATATGGCATCACACCCAAAAGCCTAAAGGTGATCACCAACCCCTGTCCGATCGTACAAATCCGCCAACAGGCGGAAGCGGAAAAACCAGCGACGATGCCAAGTGGCCCATACCTAGTAAACGTAGCCCGGCTAGTACCACAAAAAGGCCAAAACCTATTACTAGAAGCCTACGCCCAAAGCCAACAAACCCTACCTCTGGTGATCGTCGGCAGCGGCAAGCTAGAACAAACGTTAAAACAACAAGCCAAAGACCTAGGCATAGCCGATAAAGTGCATTTCGTTGGCAACCAAGCCAACCCCTATGTGTGGATGAAACACGCTAGCCTATTTGTGCTTAGTTCAGAATTCGAGGGGTTAGGCATCGTCCTATTTGAAGCACTGGCCTGCGGTACACCTATCCTATCGGTAGACTGCCAAGGGGGCGTAAGGGACGTGTTTAAAGGGGAACTGGAACAATACCTGTGTGAACGCACCCCGCAGGCCCTCGCAGAGAAAATGGACAGTTTAATCGCCCAAGGAGGCTACCCGGTAAAAGAAGAATGGATTGATGACTTCAAACCTGAAAACGTCGTCAACGCCTTCCTGTCTTAGTACCGGGGTCAGACCCTCCTAACAAAGAAAAATAGCGGAGCACAACCGAACTGCTTGGAGGGTCTGACCCCTTTGTAAGAGCTCAATCCTTTGAGCGACAATCTCAATGCACCGCCACACTATCACCAGCACCATCTTCCCCTCGCTGTTGCCACACTAGGTCACACAAAGCGCTGCTCGGCTTATATCCGGTAGGGGCATCCAGTAGCAGTTTCTGCACCGCCGGTATATCAAAGCGATGACAGCTTTCATCCAAGGCATTAAGCAATAGCTGAAAATCTTCCCACTCCAAGGACACTTCTTGGGCGGTCATAATGCGCGGGTGTTCGGTCGCCTCTACATTGTCGCCGATCAAAAGCTCTTCGTAGAGTTTTTCCCCAGGACGCAGGCCGGTAAATTGGATTTCGATATCCCCTTCTGGGTTATTCAGATCTTTCACCTCTAGGCCCATTAGATGGATCATCTTGCGGGCTAGGTCGGCGATTTTCACCGACTCCCCCATATCCAGTACAAAGACATCACCACCTTTACCCATAGCCCCAGCTTGAATCACCAATTGGGAAGCCTCCGGTATGGTCATAAAGTAGCGGGTAATATCCTTATGGGTAACGGTAACCGGGCCGCCTTTGCGGATTTGTTCACGAAATAACGGCACCACTGACCCCGACGAACCCAATACGTTACCAAAGCGCACCATGCAGAAAGTCGTCTTGTCATAGCGCTTCGCCAGAGCTTGCAAAGCTAACTCGGCTACCCGCTTCGAGGTCCCCATAATATTGGTTGGGCGTACGGCCTTGTCGGTAGATACCAAGACAAAGCGCTCAACCCCAACATTGGCAGCAGCTTGGGCGGTATAAAAGGTACCAAATACGTTATTGCGCACTCCTTCGACGATGTTGTACTCCACCAAGGGTACATGTTTGTAAGCCGCAGCATGGTAAACCGTCTGCACACCAAAACTGCGCATCACGGTTTCAACCCGATTAGGCTTTTGTACGGTGCCGATAATGGGTTTTATCTCAACCTGTAAACCGTGTTTTAGGGCTAGCTTATTTAACTCCCCATCAATGCTGTACAAAGCAAACTCGGACAGCTCAAACAGGACTAATACTTTAGGCTTTTGTAGCAGAATCTGCCGACACAGCTCGGAACCGATAGAACCACCCGCACCGGTCACCATGACCACTTTACCGGTGATATTTTGCCCCATTAAATCTTCACGAGGGGTAACAGGTTCACGGCCTAATAGATCCTCAATAGCCACATCCCGCAATTGGTCGATAGCGGCATCGCCCGAAACCAAGTCCGACATAGCCGGGATGGACTTAACCTCTACTTTAAGTGGCTCTAGCTTGGCGAGGATTAAGCTCTTTTGGGAACGGGGGATGTTTGGCATAGCCAGCAGCACTTGCTTGATATCCGTATCATTCAGCATGTGTTTTAAGTGCCCAAAGCTATAAACCGGGCGACCAATCACAAAGGTATTGTGCAGGTTTTCATCGTCATCGATAAAAGCAAACGGATCGTATTCGTTACCGTGAATTAGTGCTTGGGCTAACTGTCGGCCAGCAGACCCTGCACCGTAAATTACTACCCTTTCCCGACTTTTGCGCCCAGCGGTTGCCACTATAGCCCGAACAGCAAAGCGGCTACCAGCGATAAAGATCAGCAACAACATGGCGAACAACAGGGGTACAGTGCGAGGCAATGGGTACCCCGTAAAGAAACCTGTCATCACTAAGGTAAAAGTGGAAATACCGATACCAGCTAGGATTGCGCCGGCAACTTTTACCCCCATATAGCGCAATACGGCGCGGTACAAGCCAAATTTAATAAAGGCAAGTATGGTGACAGGCAATACTACCGCTAGCATGACCCAGTTGCCTTCTTGGTAAAATACCGAGGGGCTATCAATGCGAATAACCCAAGCTCCCCAGAAGGCGATAGAAATGGCGCATACATCTATAAGCAGAGAAATCGCACGTTTCCAGTGCCTAGGTAGCCGGAACAGCCCTTCAAGAAGCTTGTCCATATATTATCCTTTCACTCTGTCACCAGAGCCTTTGCCAGAGACGGTTTGAATTATATAAGTAAAGTAATTTGCTAAGGTAAGGCTAGCGATCATTTTGGCATCGGTCTGCGCCAACAACTCTGGGGTAGACATATCAATCTCGTTAACTTGCGCTAGGCCGGTAATACCAGGACGCACATCATAGACGCCACACTTATCGCGCGCAGCGATCAACTCTTCTTGGTTGTACAAATTTGGACGTGGGCCTACTAGGCTCATCTCACCTTTTAACACGTTCCAGAGCTGGGGCAACTCATCCAGCTTGGTTTTACGTAAAAAGCCGCCCAAAGGCGTGATGGAGCTGGTAGAGGCCAAATGACTCGCTACAGACGCCGTGTCCACCGACATAGTACGGAACTTCACCAAAACAAACGGCTTTTTGTTACGCCCTACTCGTTCTTGACGAAAAATAGGCGAACCTGTGTCAAATAACCCAATGATAAAAATAATCAACAAAACAGGGAAGCCACACACCAGGCCTAAAAAGGCAAACACAAAATCTAATACACGAAACATTTTATTATCCGATCATCACGAGTTTTTTTTAGCCGCCAATTGAAAACCATGCTCAACTGTATAAGGGGGAACCCAATCAAGCATTTTTTTAGTGTGCTCGATGTCGAGCTGCAAAGACCCAACCAAGCGATCCACTACGGCCTCTTTCTTAAAAAGTTTGCCCGCCAATTTGAAACACCACACTGGCACAGGAAGCGATAAGTTTGCTTTACCCTGAACCTTGGCCATCAAAGCAACCATTTGAGCCGTGGATAAATCATGATCATCCGATACTAAAAACACTTGGTTTGCCGCGTTGGAGTGATCAATACACACCTTAATCAAATCCACCAAATTATACACAGAAACCAAACTACGTTTATTCTGATTAATAGCTCGAAATGGCAAGGGAAAACCTTTACCAACCAGTTTCATCAAAGACGCAAAATTGGCCTTTACCCCTTCACCGTAAACCAAAGGAGGGCGGATAATCACAATCTCCATGCCCGTTTCTTTGCCTAACGCCAAAAGCAGTTCTTCGGCTTCGGATTTAGATATGCCGTAAGGGTCTTCAGGCCTACGCATATCAGAAGCCATAAAGGGTTTACGATCCGAAGTAGATTCACCGTTTACCTTGATCGAACTCAAAAAGATAAACCGTTTCACACCCGCCTCGGCGGCCTGGCGTGCCAGATTAGCAGTGCCAGCGGTATTCACATCCCTAAAAGTACTTAAAGGATCACAGCTGCTTTCATCCATCACATGAACGCGAGCCGCTGTATGAATGACAACATCAACATTATGCAGGTAAGCTGAGTAATCTGTAGTTCTGTCTATCTCTGCCTGGCAAAATATACCTTGAGTCTGCTGCGGATCTTTCCGGCTCAACAAACGAAGCTCTTTGGTGTGCAAAGCAGACACCAGGGCCTTGCCAACAAAGCCAGTAGCCCCAGTAAGGAGTATTGTTTTATTAAGCATCATGCCTCACCAAACTCACTATGTCCTTAGCCATTTCAGCCATAATTTGCTGGCGGGAGAACCTGGTAATAAATTCTGTTCTTGGACTTACCCCTAATTCCAAAGTATCAAAAGAGCGATAGGCTTCTTCGTCATTCCCGGGATAAAAAACAGAGGAATTACTTACTTCTTCTTTCAGAAAGTCAGCAGCATAACCAGAAACACCAGCCCACACAGGCTTACCTAAAGCGGCATACTCAAATATCTTTGATGGCAACACTTTACGAAAAGCGGGATAGTCATTTAAATGTAAAAATAAAATATCAGCGTTTTGATATTCGCGAATTAATTCATTACGACTAACGGGGGGTAATAACTCAACATTAGAGATATCTATTAAATGCTGCTGAAGAACAGCCTTGCGCCCACCATCGCCAATGACTCTGAACCTGGCTTTTCCTTCCAGACGTTTCGCTAATGCAGGCAGTATAGTGTGTAACCCCTGCCCTTCGCCAATATTACCGGCATAAAGCACAGTCACCAGACCTGAAACTTCAGAAACCACCGAAGATTGTGGAGCAACAGCCAGAAATTCATTATCAATACCATTGGTAAACCATCGGTATTCAGCCTTAGGATAACGACTGGAAAAATAGTCGGCAAAACCTTTGGAAACTAAATTAATACGTTTAGCCCGACCAAAAGCATAAGATTCAACCCAGGAAAATACCGGTTTTGCCAGCCAGGTAATTTTAGTCGGCAATACGTCTTTAATGGTATCCACAAAGATATCTCTTATATCCAGATACAAAGGCAACTTCTTAGCAGAGGCTATGCGTGCGCCAAGAAATGCGGTAAATAATCTGGATGAAGTTGCAAACACTAAATCATACTGCTTATCTTTGGAAATTTTTAAAGCTTGCCTGTAAAAAGCGGTAAAGGCTTTGATCTGATCCAGCATGCCACTTTTATGAGAAGGCAAAGCAACACGATGAATCTCAACACCGCCTGTTACTTCATGTTCTGGCGCCTGAGCAGAAAAAGATGCATAACGATTGGGCAAAGTGGTGATCACTTCCAGTTCCACATCTTTTTGTTGATTCAACTGTTCAACTAATGCTGTGCAACGGAATGAACCCGCACATAAATCAGGCTGGTAATAAAACGACAACACAAGAACTTTCAAAAGCTTATACCTTCACTAATGTAACAGAGGTAGCCAACTCATTCGCTTTGAACTGAACTTCAATTTTTAAAGAAGGCACGGACTGACCAAAACGAGGATGCCAAGTGGTTTTTATGATCCGGCAGCCAAAGGCTGATTTAAATTGAACGACTTGACCTTTTGGTAAAGTTAACATGATATTCGTATCGTCTTTTTGTACTGCTGTGATGTCCGGATGCAAATGAAAGTGAGCTACCGCACTATGGAAACGTCCGATCAAAATGTCTTTAACCTGCAGTTTTTTTGGCATCATAGACACAGAGCGTCTGTGCACTACTTTGTCTGATAATCTGCAATATCCGTCATGGGATGCCGTAAGAGTCACTACTTCAGATGAAACACTGCTACTCTCTAAGGTTGCTTTAGCACGGCGTGCAACTCTGAAGCCACTCCAAACTTCGGAAGAGTCAACTCCATTCACAACAACTGTATTGTGTGCGGCGGTTTGGCGTTGCCTTAAACGTTCGGCACCGACACCATAAATCGAAGTTCCCGAATTCACGAATACACGCTGCAGACCCAACGACCATTCGAAACTTAAACTATCAGCATGAGCATGGCCAGGCAAGTAGTCAGGCCCTACCTGAGCGTGATCAAAAATCAAGCTATGATCAGGCATAGTGATTTTGCTATAGCCGCTCTCCGATAAAGTGTGCAGTGGCCTTGGTACAGATTCGCTAACAAATAGACCTAGTGACTGAGCATAAACAAATATTTGCTGCGGTGTAGCAGCTATACCTATGGCACTGTCGTTAAAAAAACTAACCTCGCCGTCCGGATGAAGCATCGTCTTGAGCCAGATCAAACCCTTTCGTGCAAAATCTGACCAAGACTCTACCCTTGTATTCAACTTAGTATTTCCGGACAACTGAGCTAAATGCAGTAACTCAAGTAAATCCCAAAGTAAAATACAATGATACATAGGGCTAAGTTCAAAATGCCCGCCGTCTTTCAGAAACTGCTCTGGTATTTCGCGATCAAGGATTTTTAATCCTGAATCAAGGTATTTATCGGCGGCAATCCCTTTAAGGAAACAACCGGAGAATACCAGTGCTTTGCCATTGGCAAACAAGTGGTTTCCTAAAATATGATATTCAAGCTGTTTACTCAGAGCTTTTGCCTGAAGATCTATACTTCGGATAATTTCGGGCTTATTCAGTTTTGATCTGTTGTACCACTTAACCCAATTCACCAACCGCAAAGATAAAGGATAAGGCTCCCAACCATTGCCTGATACTGCAGGATTTTCCTCTATCCAACGCTCTACCAGAGCAAGTTGTGTTGCGGTTCTTTGCTGACTGCCTCGGGCATTCAAGTCATCGAAATAGTGCAGGTTATACAGCCAGAGTTTTTCAAAGGCAGGACTATTCCAGTCCTGAGCTGACTGAACCTGACCGGACAGGTTCAGAAAACAAACCTGGTTACCGCCTAAAAATGACGGCTCAACGACCTCTGGCCCATACCAGATCCAATCGGCTGAACTGAAGGAGGTCGAATCAGACGAAACGTGCCGCAATGGAAATAGCTTATAGAGAACTCTATAAGCTATTTGTTCAAAGCGTAGCGGCCTTACTGTATGGTAAAGCCGCTGAAATTTAGTGAGCAGCTGCATCCTTAGCCCTGTTGTATTCTTAATTGTTCTGCTATTTCAATAGACACTCTTGCCACTTCAAACACTTCATCAGCTGGAATTGGGCACTCTTTGCCTTCA
This sequence comes from Maribrevibacterium harenarium, assembly GCF_006385675.1. GTDB lineage: Bacteria > Pseudomonadota > Gammaproteobacteria > Pseudomonadales > Marinomonadaceae > Marinomonas > Marinomonas harenarium. The sequence goes on from NZ_VFRR01000006.1 coordinate 29,225, forward strand.
TTGATAGCAGCTAAAAAGGCCTGACAACAAGCGACTTGTCCTTTGTCCTGACGCCACAAATTCATTTTCGAGAAACGAGGCCAACCGAAACCTTTTAGTTTCAGGAAATTATCCAGTTGCAGCACTCGTCCAGCTGTAAACACTTCTATTCTCTCTTTCGGAAAGCTTGATGAGCCATTTGCAAAGTAATGAATGGTACCAAAGGATCCATCTGCAAAACCTAAAATAATGGCAGCTTTGTCTTCAGTTATGGCCTGATGTGAGTTGTCACCCATACGTCGAGCCTGAACAGATATAATTTCTGAGCCTGCCAGATAACGCATTAAGTCGATGAAGTGGCAAGCTTCACCTATGATTCGACCACCACCCACCGCATTATCCTGAGTCCAGTGATCTTCAGGAATGGCGCCAGCGTTCATGGTCATAATAAAAGACTTAGGCTCTTTCACCGCATTGAGCAACGACTTCATCTTTTGTATTTGCGGAGAAAAACGACGGTTAAAACCAAGCATCAACAACTGCTTGCCCTCAGTTTGACGATACGCAGCTTCTACTTTCGCCAGTTCTTCTTGGGTGATCGCCAGTGGCTTTTCTACAAATACGTGTTTGCCATGTTTTAAAGCTTGTTCTGTGAAATAAGCATGACTGTTATGTTGAGTAACAATAACTGCAGTGTTTATTTGCTGGTTTTCTAGTAGAGCTTGTGTATCAGTAGAAGCGTTCGCAAAACCTGATTTTTCACCATGGACAACACTATTGATCCCCCCAGAGGTGCTAATAGTATGAAGCTGAGCACCTGCAGCTTTAAAGGCAGGGATCAGAACTCTGGAAGCGTAATTTCCAGCACCGACAAAGCCCAACGTTGGCTTATCTGGGGCAAAAGAAGTTTGTAACAAGTTAACTGTACGAACGTGGCGCTGCTTAAACTCGCTAGGGTACTTTAATAAAATACCTAGTGCTGTTTTATCTTCGGTTAACACTGAGTAAGCATCAGCAGCATTTTCGAATATAAACCTATGTGTAATCAAGGCTTCGACATCTAGCGCACCTGCAGCCAACATATCAAGCACAGCCTCAAAGTTACGTTGCTCAGTCCAGCGCACAAAAGGCAACGGGTAATCTAAGCCTTTCTTCTCATAATCTGGTTCGTAGCGGCCAGGGCCGTAAGAACAAGAAACCTGAAAGCTTAATTCTTTTTCATAAAAATCAGCCCGATTTAGTTCAAGGCCTGTGACACCAACTAACACAATACGGCCACGTTTACGGCTCATTCGGGCAGCTTGGGTTACAGGATCATTGGATTTGGTTGATGCCGTAATAATAACGGCATCAACACCATGACCCCGGCTAAAGGCCATACCAGCTGCGACTGGGTCTTCGCCAACACCTGGGTTACAAATTTCGGCACCAAATTGTTTGGCAAGCTCAAGTTTACGTTGATCAAAATCTATAGCCAGTACCCGACACCCCTGGGCGCGTAACAACTGTACTGTTAATAGACCAATTAGCCCCACACCTGTGACTACTACCGACTCGCCTAAAGTTGGTTCAGCTAAACGTATACCTTGTAAGCCTATGCTGGCGACTACAGTAAAGGCAGCAGCTTCGTCACTGACGTTATTCGGGATTTTGGCGCATAAATTTTTTGGCACTCTTGCCACGTCTGCATGCGGACCATTAGAAAGCACACGTTCACCAGCCTTAAACTGCTCGGCGCCTTTACCAACGGCTTCTACAACACCTACATTACAGTAACCCAAAGGCAGTGGCTGCCCTAACTTCGAGCGAACAGCATCTACAGTGGTCAATAATCCATCAGTTTGTACTTTCTCGAGTACCATTTTTACTTTTTCGGGTTGTTGTCTGGCTTTGTCAATTAAAGACGCCTTGCCGAAATCGACAAGCATACGCTCCGTCCCCGCAGAAATCAGGCTGCAGGTCGTATTGATCAGCAGATGCCCGGAACTCACAGAGGGTGTAGGAGCTTGAACAACTGTCGTTGCGCCTTTTGCAAGGTCTTGGAGAATTTGCTTCATTGTTAAGCCTTTCGATAAATATTGAGCTAACGAGCTGGGGTCAGCACTTATTGAGTGATTTTTTGTCTTCTACAGAAGGGTAATTGATCAAAACTGCCTTGTAGGTACCTTTAAATACAAACAAACTACCCGCAGCAACGCCTATAATTTTATGTTCATCAATTACCGACTTGATGTCGCTTAGAGAACCAGCCCCTCCAAGTACAGTGAGTGGAATATCTATTGCTGCACGAATTATTCTGATCAATTTATGATCATAGCCAGCCATTTTACCGTCATTATCAATAGAGTTAACGACGATCTCACCTGCGCCTAATTGCTGAGCTTTTTTAGCAAGTTCTACTAAATCACCTTTAACTTTCTTTGTGCCGTTGTAAACATAACAATCATAGCCCCCAAAAAGTGTTTTCTTAACGTCCAGAACAACAACTACACTCTGTCTGCCGATGGCACTGGCGATCTCTGATATCAACATTGGGTTCTCAAGTGCAGAGGAACTTAACGCTACCTTTTCGACACCCAAATTACTAATCTTCACTGCCTGTTCTACAGTTTTAATGCCACCGCCATAACAAAATGGCATCCGACATTCAGTGGCAAGATTCTCAATCATCTTGTAGTCAGGTTCACGATTGTCTTTAGACGCATCAATATCCAAAACGACAAGCTCATCGACTAGCTTTTCATTGAAAATTTTTACTGCGTTAATCGGGTCGCCGACATACTTAGGATCTTTAAAATTGACCGTTTTAACCAGTCCTTTATTTTTAACAAGCAAACATGGAATGATTCTTGAGCGCAGCATATTTATAAATTCGCAAAATTTTTAAGGAGTAAAACTCCGTTTAACAAACTTTTTTCAGGGTGAAACTGAAATCCGTAGATATTCTCTTTATGCACAGCACAAACAAACTCACCTGCATACTCAGATACCGCAAGTACATCCTGAGGATTATCAGCATCAAAATAGTAAGAATGCAGGAAGTAAAAACCCTGCTCATAATCAATACCTGAAAAAATGTCCACATCCTTTTTAGCGCGCACCTGATTCCAGCCCATGTGAGGAATTGTAGGTTTGTGATTTAGCTTACTGGCATCGATCTTCTTAACTTTCCCTCCAATCCAGCCTAACCCCGGCACTGAGCCTTCCTCGCTGGAGTTAGCCATGATCTGCATGCCTACACACACACCTAATACAGGAACCTTCTCGCTCAAAATCAAATGATCAAGTTTTTCACGCATGCCAGAATCATTCAGTAACTGCATCGCATAATCAAAAGCGCCAACACCAGGTAAAATCAATTTAGTGACAGATTCAAAATCATTAATATTTTTAACCTGTTTAAAAGGAATGTTTAACTGCTTAAATATATTAGCAAAAGCGCTAATATTACCTAAGCCATAATCAATTATGCCGATCAACGTTTGCCTCCTTTCTCAAGTCCGAAGGCTCTCATTACTTTAGCACCCAAATCGTAGATACTCTGTTGATTTTTATAATCTTTATACGTTTTATTAGGCGCATCCATGTAACCTTGCAATTCTTGAACGGTAATACCCAACTTAGTAGCGATATACTCAAATTCATTTGCGATACTTTCTTCATCATAGGCAGGCTGTTGAAGTTTTTCTAATGCTTCCTCACGAGTCATTTGCCCAGTCAAAATTAGGCTTGAGTACTGTACCTTACGAGTGTCATATCCAAATTTTTTTGGAAGCCAATAAGCCTCATAAAACTTTGTAAAACGAGATTCAAAATGTTTTTGCGCATAGCGCTGATAACCGAAATTATCAACCAGAAACCGTGTCGCATCTTCTTTATGGTATGGCATATAGTCGAGAGGGCGAATTAACTTAATACCACGGATATATGGTAAATAAACCTTATGCCAAAGAATATTGGTAACAGGGTAGTTCTTTAAGGGAATGGTGCCGAACTTTTTATGGATATCTACTAGCTGTGTAGCATCGGATTGGTAATACATCCACTCCAAAGGATTACGAACACACTCTGTGGAATAGTTACCGCCAGTTAATATGTAATTGACTTTGTACTTTGAAGCAAATTTATACATAGTAGCAAAGAAAGCATGGTCCTGCGGACTATCAATATGCGAGACTCCAGACTTGATAAAAGCTAATTGCAAATCTTTCATTTCTTCCCAATCGATTACTTCTGTATAAAGATCAAGACCTAAATTATCGACAATTTTCTCAATGTTATTAACAGCAGTTTGAGAATTCCAGCCAGCATCAACATGAAATACTAAGGGTCGGAGCCCCAGTTTTTCTTTAGCTAAATATGTAAGATAAGAACTATCTATACCACCACTCATACCGATGATGCAGTCAAAGTCTTTACCTTTACCTTCAGCTTTAATTTTATCAGCTATCGCTGTAATCTGGGCTACTCCCTTTTCATCTGTATGCCAGTTGGGTTTTATATCTTTATCAAATGTTAAACAATGATCACAGACACCGTTTTCATCGAAGGTAATCTTTGAATCCGTCGTGTCCATCACACAACGTGTGCATATCTGATAACTTCTCATAAATGACTCCCCTTAACTCCAAACCTTAACATACTTACGATACTCTTTATGAGCTTCGCGAGAGTACTGCCATTTTAACTTCCCAGGTAGCATTCCTGTTGATGCGTGACAATGGTGAGTAACTGAGATACGCGGCTCATAGTACGTTTTGAAACCTTTTTCCTCAAGCTGTTTTGCCAAGAAATACTCCTCATACATAAGGAATGTTGGCGCCCAAAGTTCGTCAAAATACTCAAAAAACTTTGGTGTTAAAATGTAGCAAGCACCATAACCTTGGTGTATTTCTTGAGCAACCTCATGCTGTTGCTCATCTTTACGATCGGTGAATTTATGTGTTAGCTTCGCCAATCGAACGATTAAACCAGCCATTAGATAACTTGAGTGATAGAGATCGTAGATAAATTCACGCTTTTTGCTGATACCGGAGATAACATGAGGGTTTTGTGGAGTACCATCTAACATTCTAATATTTGGTGCCACTACTGGGTATTTTTTCAATACCGTTTCACAACTAGCAACCCTCTCGAAAAAATCTGACGGGACAACAATATCGTTATTACCAACTACAAGATACTTGGCATCTTTAAAATACTTTCGAACATAATTAATACCTATGTTTAAACCAGAAAAATAACCAACATTCTTTTTATTTTTTATAACAACAACATTACTTCTAGACGAAAGCTCATCGAGCCCATCTAAATCTTCTGGCATCGAGTTATTATCTACGATAACAAAAGTAAAATCAGCTGAATTACTCCGACTTATGGAATCATACATCTTTTTAGAAAAATGTGCGTTATTAAAATTTGTAACTATAAAATATATCAAAATATCCGCCAATATAATAAACAGCATACTAAAACTGAAAAGGTAAGCTTAACATTAGAAAACCGAACATGATGAAAATAAAGCGAAAGGTAAGATAAAGCACTACCACGCGCAGCCATTTCAACTTGCAAAAACACACTACTCGGCAATTTCAATCTACTATCCTTAACAATGGAAAGAAACAACCTCATCTGTTTTTCACTTTTAGCTATCATATTAAGCACCTTGCCATAAGAACTAAGCTTGAAAACTCTAAACAACAAACCTTTACTTCTTATTGCAGAACCAGATACGTTAGATTGATGCTGTCTGTAATATATCGTCGAGCAATCATCATAAACAATAGTTCCAAAATATCTAGCAAATAGTGCAAGCCACCAATCATGCATTGCAATACAGTCATATCTTCCTTGAAGGTTATTAATTGCAAGATCTCTTAGTTCCCGATTGAATGCAGAAGTACAACCTACAACACAATTTTGTATTAGCAATGAATTATTCTGAAAAAACTCATCCGGTTTAACATTATCAAACTTATGAAAAGAATCACCAATAATATTCAGCTTGCTGTCTACCAAGGTAAGATCGCTGTGATATAAAACAGGAGTTCCCTTTTGACAAGTGAGACTATCGATGCACAATATTGCTTTTTCTATTTTATCATTAAACCAAACATCATCTTGATCGCAGAATAAATAATAGTCTGCCTGAATCGCGGTCAGTAGTCTTAAAAAAGAAGATGCCGGACCTACGTTTCCCGCATCATCACTTATTACTTCCACATCTAAGCCATCATAAGATGCAATCATATTTAATGTCTCATCAGAAGAACCATCATCCCTTACGTATACCGTAAAATTTGAATAAGTTTGCTCTACCAATGAACGCAACTGTTCCTCAAGAAAAACAGAGCCATTATACGTAGACATTAACACAGCAACTCTTTTATTTTTCATATTAAGTAGCCCAACCAACTACTATATTCAAAAATGTACCCTTCTGCTTCGTAATTTTTCATATCAAGAATATTCCAGGTACTAAAAAGAAAAACAACAAAAAGCATACAAAACAACCTTATAAAAACACCAAATCTATAGAAAAACAAAGTCATAGTAACAAGCATAAAAAAATCTGAAACAACCATGGACCTATAATACAAAAGAGGGACAAAGGAAATAATAAGCGAAATAGACACTAACAAACTCGAATACATTGCGAGAACTACATCAAACTCACTAAAGCTTTCCTTAAAACATAATATCAGAACAACAATAGTGAAATACATCAACACCCTAAGATAAGAAAAAAGCCCTATTGATGAATCAGGATCATTTAAATACCTAAACAATCTCTTTACGATATATATATCAGAATCAACTGAATAACTTATAGACGGAGATAACACCTTGTAAGAAAGCGCAATTACAATTGACACTAGAAAAAAAAGCACACCAGCTCTAAAACTGAAAAACCTAAAAAACACCACAATTAAAAAAATCAAACTAAAATATTGAAAAAACGAAGCGAAGATAATAAAGAAGTAGAAATGATTCCTTTTATTTTTCAATTCAAAATACACTGCCAGCATTACAAATGCAGATGATAGTGCCCACCTTAGCTCTATAAACTCTACTGTTATGAAGTGTAGACATAGAAATAAAGAGAACGCAAATACATAATTACTCACCAAACGAGAGCAGACATATACTTTAATGCCAACCGAAAAAATCGAGAACAAAACAGTAACCGCTACAAATTCAAATCCAGTTGCTTTTATCAACGAGGTAAACAAAAGATAACCAGGCTCACCATACAAAACAAAAACATCAGTTAAACTTAGATCTGAAATTGAGGGTGTTTCATTAAACAAATCAACATAAGGGCCATAATCAACATCCGCATAATATCTAGTACCGGCAACTAGAGTTGTTGCAAGAAAAATCAATAAAGAGATTACCAATTTTGAACTTTTAAAAAAATCAGCAAAAAAAGAAAGACAGACAAAAAACACTGGCAAATTGAAAAAAATCATCTTTCTCGTCCTAGCCGAAATGACATAAATATCAACAATAAAAAATCCATAAAAACACGAAAAACCCAAGAATAAGCTGCTCCAATAACACCATATGACGTTATCATCCCATATAATAACGGCAGATATACGACTAACTCAATCAGATGTAACTTAGCAGTTACATCTGATCTACCAAAGCCCTGGACATAGGAAAATGGCAAATAAGCCAGACCATTAAAAAAAACACCTACACAAAGAATTTTTAAAATTTCATAACTTGATAATGCAAAACTAACTGAAACCCAAATCGACAAAAGCTCGTATGAAAAAATAAAGACTATGATTAATGGGATTGAAAAAACCATTGCAAGTAATAGTAGAGATTTAATCAACAGTTTAAATGCTGACTGTGTTTTGCCTGTGGCTTGCAGCTTAGAAAACTCCGGAAATAGCACACCACTAATTGCAGAAGGCAAAACCAGTGCTTTTGTAATCAGATCAAAAGGTACAACATAATTTGTTACTGCACTTACTGCCACTTTCGCTCCAATGAAAAATCTATCCATATTTACCATTATTGGACTAATGATATTTGTCGCTGTCATCCAGCCACCAAATGACAACAGCAGCTTAAGTTCGTTTTTATCTATAGTTTCAAAGAAGCTAATCTTTACAACTAGATTAACTGATATAAAGAACAATAAAAACTGCAAAAACCTTATAAAAACTAGGGAGCCAAAAATCAAAACAAGTGAATTTGTAAAATAGGAAACAATTGCCGGAACCACAAAAAGCAAGATTCCACTTGGAATTGTCACGAAACTTATCCTCTTGAATAACTGATAAGCTTCCAATACTCCTCTCAATCCTATCGATAGTATTACGAATGGCAGACCTACACTAAGCACTTTTATTGCCAATGATGCTTCACTTTTAAGCTCAACTGATACCAACAATACATCTTTGGTTAGGACATCTGAAGCTATAAAAAAAATCAACAGCACAAAACAACTTATATAAAGTAAAAACTTTAAAGCTGTATTTATTATCTTAATAGAAGATAGTTTCTCAGCATTTCTCTTTGCAACTATAAACGTAATCGCTCGACCTAAACCTAAATCGAATAAACTAAAATAACCAATAACAACCCAGGCAATAGAAAGAAAACCGAACCTTTCATCTCCGAGCTGCTCTACGAGTATCGGAATACAAATCAATGCGGCTAACAAAGGTAGTATTTGGCCAGAAAAATTCCAGATTAAACTATTTATTAGCCTATGCCTACCAACCTCTTTTGCCTTCAACCATATACTCATAAATCTGACACTAAACCTGCAGCAGAGTCTTTTGGTGACGTTTTAATTTCAGAAATATTAGGCCAATTTATATTTAGCTCAGGATCTGACCAAAGTACTGAACCTTCATCCGCTGCATCATAGTAATCTGTGCACTTATATTCGAAGTCTGCAGTATCCGACAAAACTAAGAATCCGTGTGCAAATCCCGGGGGCACCCAGAACTGCTTTCTATTTTCTTCAGATAGTATAACGCTCTCCCATTTACCGAATGTGGGCGATCCTTTTCTAATGTCTACAGCAACATCAAACACCTCACCACGTACAACCCTTACTAGTTTTCCTTGTGGTTTAGTTTTTTGAAAATGTAGACCACGCAAAACACCCTTACATGAACGAGAATGATTATCTTGAACAAAATCTAGATCTATTCCCAACATTTCCTGGTAACGTTTTAGATGAAAAGTTTCAAGAAAAAATCCACGCTCATCTCCGAAAACAGCAGGCTCAATAATTTTTACCTCTGCAATTTCTGTATCTATAATTTTCATAGCGTTCACTTGTATAACGTTAAGTTGTTTAAAGCTGCTTGCCAATTGGACGGCATAACGCCAAAGGCTTGCTCTATTTTACTGCAGTTAAGCTTAGAAAATGCCGGGCGCTTAGCAGGCGTTGGGTATTGGGATGTGGTTATTGCATTTACCCTCGGCGCATGTGCGACAAGCTGCTGGTCAGCCGCTTGCTGAAAAATACTGCAGGCAAACTGATGCCAGCTTACATAAGGCGCACCGCTGTAATGGTAAACACCAAAGCGTGGTTCATTTTCAGCACTCAGTTGACACACAATGCTGATAATGGCATCAGCAATATCGCCTGCATAAGTTGGCCCACCTACTTGGTCGGCAACAACAGCAAGCTCCGGGCGACTTTGCGCCAGGCGCAGCATGGTTTTGACAAAGTTGTTGCCATGCTCGGCAAATACCCAGGCGGTGCGCAGAATAATGTGTTTTGCACAATATTTTACAACTGCCTGTTCGGCATTTAATTTGGTTTTGCCATAGATGCTTTGCGGGTTAGTGGCGTCAGTTTCTACATAGGGTTTATCGCTTTGGCCATCGAACACATAATCGGTAGACACATGTATTAACACTGCATCTAACTTAGCTGCGACTTTCGCCAAGTTTTGTGGGCCTGTTTCGTTGATCGCCTTGGCGAGTTCTTGCTCTTGCTCAGCTTTATCTACCGCGGTATAAGCGGCGGCATTGATTATGACATCAGGGGCAAAAGCTAACAGGGTTTGTTCAACCTGTGCATTATTGGCAATATCAAGAGCTGCACGATCTAACGCTAATAAGGTAACCTTATCAACAAGCTTTTTAACTAACTGATAACCCAACTGGCCGTTCGCGCCTGTTAGCGCAACTTTTAACTGTGGCGTTAGCTGCATGATACTAACCGGGTTAGATACTGACCGTATTCGTTCTTTAGCATCGGTTTGGCTAACTGCAGCACCTGCTCGGTGGTTAACCAACCATTACGCCAGGCAATTTCTTCCAAGCAAGCAATTTTAAGGCCTTGTACATGCTCGATGGTTTGTACAAAAGACGAGGCCTCGTGCAGACTTTCGTGGGTGCCGGTATCTAACCAAGCGAAACCACGCCCCAAAATTTCGACATTTAGCTTGCCAGCTTCTAAATACATTTGGTTAAGCGCGGTTATTTCCAACTCGCCACGGACAGAAGGTTTAACCTGTTTTGCCATCTCCACTACATCATTATCATAGAAATACAAGCCAGTAACGGCATAATTAGACCTAGGTCTAGCTGGCTTTTCTTCAATAGAGACGGCTTTCATGTCTTTGTCAAACTCGACCACACCAAAGCGCTCAGGGTCTTTGACCATATAACCAAATACTGTTGCACCGCTATCACGCTCCACAGCATTTTTTAGTGTTTTTGAAAATGATTGACCGTAATAGATGTTATCGCCCAGTACCAAACAGACATTATCGTTACCAATAAATCCTTCACCAATTAAAAATGCCTGCGCCAGGCCATCCGGGCTGGGTTGTACTGCATAACTAAAATTGACACCAAAAGCACTACCGTCACCCAGCAAACGCTTAAAACCGTCTATATCATTGGGGGTGGAAATAATTAAAATGTCACGGACACCCGCCAGCATTAATGTTGATATTGGGTAATACACCATGGGTTTATCGTAAATAGGCAGTAGTTGCTTAGATACACCGCGGGTAATGGGGTACAACCGTGTACCTGATCCGCCTGCCAATACAATACCTTTATATGCCATACTTTAAGCTCCCTGCCCTAAACGTTCCAATTTGTAGCTGCCATCCAGCACGGCTTGCCACCAATCTTTATTGTTTAAAAACCACTGCACCGTTTTGCGTAAACCTGTTTCAAAGGTTTCTTCTGGTTTCCAACCTAATTCACGCTCTATTTTACTGGCATCAATGGCGTAGCGCAGGTCGTGACCCGGCCGATCCTGTACGTAAGTGATTAAGCTCTCGTAGTTTGAGATATTCAGAGTTGAGTGAGAAATAGGCGCAAGCTCTTCCAAGATGGCGCAGAGGGTTTTTACCACATCAATATTTTGTTTTTCATTATGACCGCCAATATTGTAGGTTTCGCCGACCACACCTTTGGTTACTACCTTATATAAGGCGCGGGCGTGATCTTCTACATACAGCCAATCGCGAATCTGGTTGCCTTTGCCGTATACTGGAAGCGGCTTACCTGCCAGAGCATTTAAGATCATCAGCGGTATTAATTTTTCAGGGAAATGGTAAGGGCCATAATTATTAGAGCAGTTAGTGACGATAACCGGCAAACCGTAGGTGCGCTGCCAGGCACGCACTAAATGGTCTGAACTAGCTTTACTAGCCGAATAGGGGCTGCTGGGGGCATAAGGCGTAGTTTCAGTAAACAAATCATCAGTGCCGTGAAGATCGCCATACACTTCGTCAGTAGAGATATGGTGAAAGCGAAATGCCTGCTTATGTGCTTCGGGTAAACCTTTCCAGTAATTTCGCGCAGTTTCCAGTAGTGTGTAAGTGCCAATGACATTGGTCTCAATAAAGGCCGCAGGACCATCGATTGATCGGTCTACGTGGCTTTCAGCCGCTAAATGCATAACCGCATCTGGCTGGTGTTTAGCAAATAACTCTGTCATTGCTTCAGCATTACAAATATCTGCTTTTTCAAACACATAGCGGCTATCTTGCGCAACATCGGCAACCGAATTTAAGTTACCAGCATAGGTAAGTTTATCGACATTCACTACCGAGTCAGCGGTATTTTTTATAATGTGCCGTACAACCGCCGAACCAATAAAGCCAGCACCTCCTGTTACTAACAATTTCATTACCAGATCCCTCTACTATCAACTACTAGTCCAGCGGTAGGCTTGATGGACTTGAACATTTTATGGTCTACCAGCAAGACATGAATATCAGCCTCCGAAAAAGCTTGTTCAGCACTGAACAACATTTGCCCAGCCAGTTTTGCTGGTAATTGTGTGATATTCGGTTCAACAAGCAGCACATTACCGTTATGCAGCGCAATAAGTTGCTGTGCAATGGCCATAGCAGGGCTTTCCCGCAAATCATCAATATCTGGTTTAAACGCTAGGCCGTAGCAAGCTATCGTTACATCCTTAGCTGTTTTATCTGGATTCGCTTGTAGAAAGTCTGCAATCGTAATCTTAACCTTATTAATCACCCAGTCTGGCTTGGCATCGTTTACCTTGCGGGCGGTATGAATAAGTTTGGCTTCATCTGGGGTTTTGCTAACAATAAACCAAGGATCAACCGCGATACAATGACCACCTACGCCAGGCCCTGGCTGTAAAATGTTGATTCGTGGATGACGGTTCGCGAGTGAAATCAATTCCCACACATCAATATCAAGCTTGTCACAAATAATAGAAAGCTCATTAGCAAAGGCAATTTGCACGTCACGGCATGAGTTTTCCGTTAGCTTTGCCATTTCTGCAGTGCGAGCATTGGTAATAACGCATTCACCTTGAACAAAGGTTTTATATAATTCAACAGCGCGAGCAGAGCATTTTGCCGTCATACCACCTATTACGCGATCATTCTCTACCAATTCACGTACCACATGACCTGGCAAAACACGTTCTGGACAGTGGGCGATATTGATATCTGCATTTTCTCCTGCTGATTGCGGGAAAGTTAAATCAGGGCGTGCAGCAGATAGCCATTCGGCCATTTTCTCGGTTGCGCCAACAGGAGAAGTCGATTCTAAAATAACTAAATCGCCTTTTTTAAGTACTGGCGCGATCGCTCTGCTTGCTGCTTCTATATAAGAAAGATCGGGCTCTGGGATATTACCTTCCTCGTTAGGTAAAAATGGTGTCGGTACAGCAATCAAGAATGCATCAGCTGACTCAGGTTTGGTCGTTGCCTTTAAATAGCCTTCCGTTACAGCTGCATGAACCATCATATCTAAATCTGGCTCAATAATATGAATTTCACCTCGATTAATAGTATCAACTGCTTTTTGGTTGACATCGACACCTATAACGTTCTTTTTACGTGAAGCAAACATTGCTGCTGTTGGTAAGCCTATGTAACCTAGACCAATAACTGAAATAGTTTCAAATGACATTATTGAATATAACCCTAATTAAATTTTAATAGTTTAAAGCTCTAAAGAATCCAAAATACGCTTACACGCTTGCCCGTCACCATAAGGGTTATGTGCAAAGCTCATTTCTGTATATGCTGCGTTATCAGTGAGTAACGTATCTAATTGGGAAACTATAGCTTGAATATTTGTTCCAACTAATTTAACCGTACCAGCCGAAACTGCCTCGGGCCGTTCCGTAGTATCGCGCATAACTAACACCGGTTTGCCGAGTGAAGGCGCTTCCTCTTGAATACCACCTGAGTCAGTCAAAATGACATAAGCTCTATCCATTAAATAGATAAACGGCAGGTAGGTCTGTGGCTCAATTAAAATAATGTTATCTATATCACCCAATATACGATTTACTGGCTCACGCACATTTGGGTTAAGATGCATTGGATACAATATCTGAACATCTGGATGATGCTTTGCAGTCTGAGCAAGCGCTTCACATATACGCTCAAAACCACCACCGAAACTCTCACGGCGATGCCCCGTAACTAGTATGAGCTTTTTAGACTCATCTAAAAATGGGAATAGACTTGCTAGTTCTGCCTTTAGGCTTGGATTAGCGTCTATCTTGGACTTCACCATTAGCAACGCATCTATTACGGTATTGCCAGTAACGAATATGCTGTCTTCAGAGTAGTTTTCTTTGAGGAGGTTTTGTTTGGACGTTTCGGTGGGAGCAAAGTGATACTTAGTTAGTGCTCCTGTAAGCTTACGATTAGCTTCTTCTGGCCAAGGTGAGTAGATGTTTCCGGTTCGCAAACCTGCTTCTACGTGACCTACTGCAATTTGCTCGTAGTAAGCGGCTAAGCTCGCTGCAAATGTCGTAGCAGTATCTCCATGCACCAAAACTACGTCTGGTTTAAATTCCTTCAGTACAGGCGTTAACTCCCTAAGGATTCGACTGGTCACTTCTGGCAATGTTTGCCCAGCCTTCATTAGGTTTAGATCATAATCAGGAGTAATCTCAAATAGTTCTAAAACCTGATCTAACATTTCCCTATGCTGTGCTGTTACACATACTTTTGCCTCGAAACGCTCGTCAGCGGCTAGCGCGTGAACTAGCGGAGCCATTTTGATAGCTTCTGGGCGTGTGCCAAATACAGTGAGTACTTTTCTCATGCTTGCCTTATCGGTAACTAATAGTTCCAGTATCTTTAGTGTTATCCTGCACTTCCCGCCTAAGCATTTCTATCTCGGCAGTCAGTTCTTCGTGTTCTTTTATTTTTCGCTTTAAAAAGCGTTTTGTTAGTACTGCCTTTTCTTCTAAGCCATGTAGGGTCAGGAGGTATAAATAGCCGCTTTTTTGTGGGTTGTTTTTGAAGTTTTCGGCTTTGACTAGGCCCTTTTCCATTAGGGCTTTTAGGCAGTAGTTGGCCTTGCCTAGGCTGATGCCAAGGCGCTTGGCTAGCTCCCGCTGGCTTAGCTGCGGGTCGGCTTCTAGTTCTTTTAAAATTTTGTAGCGGTACTCTTCCGTTAGCATAGTTGGCCTTTGCAGTATTGGGCTGGCGGTTGGCTGTGCTGGTGTGGCTGTGTAAAAAGCGTAGAAGAGTAAATGGCGAATGTGACAGTTTGGTGAACGCGCGCAGATGCTGCCGGAGTGGTGGGCAGATGGGTAACGGTTGTGTCAAAAACGCGGGCCACGGGGTACTTCCTTGCCAGTTGGCGGTTGTGTTTGCTACTTGCTGTGTGTTCAAGAGGTGAACAATGATATTACAGGAGGTAATGTTGTGTAAATAAAGCGCAAGGGATTTTTGTGGATATGGGGGGAGTTTTGATTGGGGGCAAGGAAAAGTGGGGAGGGTTGGGTATTTTTGCTAAGGGGTAATGGGGTCAGACCCTCCTGCAAGTTGGGTTGGTTTTGGCTGATTGCCTCATTTAGGAGGGTCTGACCCCGAGCGTGTGGCGGGGGTCTGACCCCGCGCGAGGAAGAAGGAGAAGGATGATGTTTGAGGTTAAGCACCATGGTGCGGTAGACGGTGTGACTGGGTCTTGCCATGAGTTGGTGGTGGATGCTGGGAATAGTGTGTTGGTGGATATTGGGTTGTTCCAGGGGGCGGAGGTGTCTGGCTCTGGGGCGGGTGCGGCGCAGTTGGCGGTGGAGTTTGATATTGCGACGGTGCGGGCGTTGGTGATCACCCATGTGCATATCGACCATGTGGGGCGGCTGCCCTATTTGCTGGCGGCGGGGTTTGCGGGGCCGATTATTTGTAGTGTGCCGAGTGCTAGGTTGTTGCCGTTGGTGATCGAGGATGCCCTAAAGGTAGGGGTGACGCGCAATCAAGGGATTATTGATGCCTGCTTGGCGCGGCTGGCGGAGCAGTTGGTGCCGGTGGAATATTATGAGTGGGTTGAGGTGGGGTTGGTTGAGTCACCCTATCGTTTGCAAGTTCGGTTGAGCCCGGCGGGGCATATATTGGGGTCGGCTTATGTGACTTGTCGGGTTAGAAGGGATTTATCGCCCAAAGGATTGGGTTTATCGCCCAAGGGATTGGGCTCGTACGATGTAGGAGGCCATTCTATGGCCGATGGATCTATCGCTCAAGGGATTGAGCTCGTACGAGGCCATTCTATGGCCGATGGATCTATCGCTCAAAGGATTGAGCTCGTACGAGGCCATTCTATGGCCGATGGATCTATCGCTCAAGGGATTGAGCTCGTACGAGGCCATTCTATGGCCGATGGATTGGGGGAATCGCCCAAGGGATTGGGCTCGTACAATGATGTGGCTGATGGATTGGGAGAGTCGCCCAAAGGATTGGGCTCGTACAATGATGTGGCTGATGGATTGGGAGAGTCGCCCAAGGGATTGGGCTCGTACAATGATGTAGCCGATGGATTGAGAGAATCGCCCAAGAGATGGGATGTGGTGTTTTCGGGGGATTTGGGGGCACCGTATGCGCCTTTGTTGTCTGCGCCGCGGTCGCCCTATCGGGCGGATCAGTTGGTGTTGGAGAGTACCTACGGGGACAAGAATCATGAGGATCGCCGTTCCCGGCGCAAGCGTTTACAAGGCTGTATGGAGCGGGCGTTGGCGGATGGGGGTGTGGTGCTGGTGCCGGCGTTTTCTATTGGTCGTACTCAGGAGTTACTGTACGAGATCGAGGCGATTATTCATGCCAATGCGGAGAAGGATATCAGCCATACGGCCTATGGGCGGGCGGTGAATTGGTCGGAGTTGGATATTATTATTGATTCGCCGTTGGCGAGCGAGTTTACCGAGGTATATCGGGAGCTAAAGCCCTATTGGGATAAGGAAGCCAAGCGGCGGGTGGAAGGTGGGCGGCATCCGCTGAGTTTCGAGCAGTTGACCACCATCGACAGCCACGAGCTGCACTTGCAGACGGTGGCGTATTTGGCGAAGCAAAAGCGCCCGGCCATTGTTATCGCCGCATCGGGCATGTGTGCCGGTGGGCGTATGGTGAATTACCTAAAGGCCCTACTGGGGGATGCCCGCAACGATGTGGTGTTTGTGGGGTATCAGGCTCAGGGCACGCCGGGGCGGGATATTCTCAAATACCACGATCGGCCTGGGGGCTATGTGATGCTGGATGGGGAGAAGTACACCATCAACGCCAAAGTGTGGCAAATGGGTGGGTACTCCGCCCATGCGGGGCAGAAAGATCTGGTCAACTTTGTGAAGCGCATTCGGTATAAGCCGGTGCAGGTGAAACTGGTACATGGGGATGGTGAGGCTAAGCGGGCGTTGCAGGGGGTGTTGCAACGGGAGTTGCCGGGGACAGAGGTGGTGGTGTAAACAAGGGGTCAGACCCTCCACTCATGGGGTCAGACCCTCCAGCTAGATAAGTTGGTGATGGCTGATTACATCACCTAGGAGGGTCTGACCCCGGGTAACGGCGGTTTACCGTGGTGGCGGGGGTCTGACCCCACGCATAAACTGTAGCCAACCTCGACATATACTTACGCGTGTGTATAATTTATTTGTTCAACGAGAAGGATATCGTTATGAACTCAAAAGATCTGATCAAGCTTTTGCTTGCCAACGGGTGTGTTTTCGTCCGCCACGGCAAGTGGGCTAGGGGTCAGACCCCCTTGGCTTATCGCAGGTTTTGGCGGTTTACCCTGGTGGTGGGGGTCTGACCCCGGACGGTACTTACGTGAGGTGGTTATGTTGTTTATGGTTGGTATCGAAAAACCTGAGAATAAAAACAGTGCCTGGGGCATTGTTGTTCCCGTTTTTGAAGAGTTAGGTTATGGCTGTGTTTCCGCGGCAGACAGTCAAGCTGAGTTGTTGTACCGCGCCAAGGAAGCGATTTTGACGATGGCCGAGGAAGTCATCGCTGATGGCCATATGATCTCGGCTTTGGATCGTGGATTCGCCGATTATCAAGCGGATTACCCTAGTTTTGAACGATGGTTGGCAGTAGAGGTACCCGTCGAGGGGCTAAAAGGGAAACAGAAACGGGTGAACATTACCCTTCCAGAGCCATTGCTGGCGCGAGTGGATGCCTATGTCGGATTTCATAATGAGTTTAAAGATCGATCCGACTTCTTAGCCAAAGCAGCGGATCGCTTTATGCAGAATAGTTAGGTTAAGAGGGTCAGGGGGTCAGACCCCCTTGGGTTACCGCTGGTTTTGGCGGCTTACCGAGGTGGCGGGGGTCTGACCCCGGGCAAGGGAGGGTCTGACCCTTGGTGAGTGTTATCTTGGCAATCCTCTATTATCTAGATCTGTATTTATCGCCTCAGCTACGCTGATCAAGAAATCGAGATTGTCATGCGCTGTCTGTAGAGCGTCTACGAGTATATTCAGGTCTTCGATATATTCGTGGATCATCTGATTTCTGAGTTGACGCAACTCCAGCCATCTATCCACAGAGGGTAATACACCAATTTTTTCGGCTTTATCCAAGTTATCGATTGCTACGTTGGTTTTCTCTTCCAAAAAGTCCAACCAAGCAGGCAGCAGCTTATCGCCGACCGTATCTTGCAGGCGACAAAACCGACTAATAAAGGCCTCTAGTTGCTCCGCTAACTCTTCATTGCTACTTAATTGCTCGGCCGACTCAATAGTGAAAGGCTGACTGAACATTTTACCAGCTGAATAGTTTAAATGATGTATTTCCCTGTCGACCACTCGCCTTAAAAAGGCCAATCTTTCTAGTTTATCGATGGCGTTGGTCTTCCGTTTCACAAGGCAACTCCTTTGCTTTTCGCTATCTGATGTATGGGTAGGCTTTGCAGGTTTGGGGCAGAAAGCAGAACATCTACCTTACGACCTTGAAACACTCGAACAAGGCGTGCGCTTATTTTTGCTGACACTAAAGCAGGGCGCTCCACTTCATAGTTTAGGCTAATTAGCAAATCTACATCTCCGCCTTTTTGGCTATCATCAACACGAGATCCAAATAGCGTGATCGTTGCCTCTTCGCCGACTACGGCGGCCACAACTTGTTTAATCGCTTGCAGTTGTTTGTCAGTCAATCTCACTTTGGTTGTCTCGCTGTGATTATCTGCACTCAAGGGGTCCACTCAAGGGGTCAGACCCCCTTGGGTTACCGCTGGTTTTGGCGGTTTATCTCGATGGCGGGGGTCTGACCCCGAGCATTGCTAAACAACCATCAAGATAACATGAACCCATAACGCTTTAAAGAACACCACTGATGGGGTCTGCTGACCCTCGGGGTCAAGGGGTCTGACCCCGACATGGATAAAAACTGTACATATAAACAGCAATGTGTAATATTTATCAATTATATCAAGGGGTCAGACCCCATTATCGGAGGGTCTGCCCCCCAACAAGGGAGGGTCTGACCCCCAACAAGGAAGGAGGCAAGGATGCCAAGAAGAAAACGTTTGTTTTTGCCGGGTGTACCGGTTCATTTGGTGCAGCGTGGCGTGGGTCGCCAGGCAGTGTTTTTTGAGGATGCGGATTATAAGGCCTATGGCTATTGGATGAAGGAGTCCGCAGCCCAGTATCAGGTGGATATTCACGCCTTTGTGCTGATGACGAATCATGTGCATATTTTGGCATCAGCGGCCGAAGGAGCGTGTTTTAGCCAGTTTATGCAGCATATCGGGCGCCATTATGTGCCTTATATTAATAAGAAGTACGAGCGCAGCGGCACCCTTTGGGAAGGGCGTTTTCGCAGCAGCTTGATCAAGTCTGATCGGCATTTTCTCACGGTGATGCGCTATATCGAGCTGAACCCAGTGCGGGCGCATATGGTGCAGGACCCAGCCCTCTATCGGTGGTCTAGCTACCGTCATAATACCGGGATCAAGCCCCTGACTTTTGTCACCCCTCACCCACTGTACGAAGCATTAGGTAAAGACCACGCAAGCCGCACCGAGCGCTATCAGCGCCTGTTTGCCGACGCCCTACCCGATGATGATCTCAACGCGATCCGCTTGGCCATGAGAAAAGGCGAGCTGGAGTAAAGGGGTCAGACCCCCTTGGGTTACCGCTGGTTTTGGCGCTTTATCGTGGTGATGGGGGTCTGACCCCTTTTGGGATTACCTCACTTAGGAGGGTCTGACCCCATGTAGCCGACCCCATTATTTTTGTAACTTTTTGCGGGTATTTTTGTTAGCATTACGGGCAGTTTTGTACTTAGTCACTTTTAACAAAAGGTATGTGTAATGGAGCAGTTTCCTCAGACGCGGGATGATGAGATCGATTTAGCGGAGTTGTTTGCCAAGTTGTGGCGTAAGCGCTTGGTGGTGGTGTTGGTTGCGCTGTTGGGCTTTTTAGCCGGTGGGGCGGTATTCCTGAAAAGTTGGATGGCTCAACCGCTAGAGAATCAGGCGGCGGTGGAGTTGCGTTTTAACTTCAACGGCGTGCAAGATGGCCGCTACCCGAACGGGCAGCCGTTTTCGATCAACGATATTATCTCTACCAATGTGTTGAACAAGGTTTTCGAGCAGAAGAACTTGGCTCAGTACGGTTTGACGCAACAGGACTTTGCTTCGGCGGTGTCTATTGCGCCCTTCTCTACCAACCGTGAGTTTATTGAAGCACGTTTTAAAGATGCCCTATCTGCCAAAAATATTACGCCGGCGGAAATTGCAGAGCTAAATGATAACTACAGTCGTGAGTTGAATGCTTCGACTCGTCGCTTTGCTAAGTTGAGTTTATCTTTGCCTGCTTCCGTTGCTATTTCTACGTCAACTCAAGTCGATATTCTCGGGGCGATTCCACAGACTTGGGCTAACGAAGCGGTAGAGAGCTACGGCGTATTAAATATCTCTAATGCCAAGCCAAATGAATTCGATAGCGGTCTTGTTGAGGGTTATGAATATCTTATTAGCACTCGCTACCTAGCCGACTATTTGGACATGTTGAAAGGCATTTTAAAAACGCTAGCAGCAGATGATGTTGCTCGGTTGCAGGTCGACCCAGAGACTGGTGCTACTGTCTCCACCTTGGAAAATGATTTAGGTGATGTCAAAGCATTCCACCTAGATGTATTAACTCGTGCTTTTTCTATTAGCCCAGTGGCGAAGGATTTGAACGAAGCCAAGTTCTACCTGAACAACGAAATCCTTTCCAAAGAAGAGCAGCTAGACGAAACCCAACGCCGCGCGGTGGTGTTGCAAGATGCTTACAATCGCTACATTAATGGCGAGCAGGACTTAAAAATGCCTGGCGCGGCTTCTTCTGCGAGTCAAAATATAACCGCCCAATACGGCGATGAGTTTTTGACTCGCTTGATGTCTATTGGTGATCAGTTATCCGATGCCAAATTCAAGCAAGCGTTATTGAACCGCTCTCTTGAATTGCGTTTGGAAGCAGAAAATATCTCTACCGATATCTCCCGCTTAAAACGCAACTTAGCCCAGTTTGATCAAGCTAAGAACCAGACTACGTCAGATATAGATGAAGCCCGCGTACGTAAAGAAATTAGCTACGTTTCTGAAAAACTTCAGTCCACTAAAGCATCCATCGAGCGCATCGCCGCACTGCGTGCTGATCGTATCTTGGGACAATCTTCTAGCTTGTATGCGCTTAACAGCGAGCCAGTTGTAGTGAATAACTTTATGGCACAGGTCAAAGCCCTAGTGAAATTCGCTGGCCTTGGCTTAGTGGCTGGATTGTTTATCGGTTTATTTGCCGCCCTAATGCTAGCGGTAGTGCGTAAATAACCACCGAAACTAATGGGGTCAGACCCCTCTCCCCCCGAGGGGGGTGAGGGGTCTGACCCCAATACCGAAGATGTTATGAGATTTTGACGGTGGCGGTTTTGGCGAGGGTGACGGTGCCTTGGTCAACTTTGATGATGTTGGGCATCATGTTTATTAGGGTGCGGTCGTGGGTGACGATGAGTAGGATGGCTCTGGGTGCGGTCATGGCGATGTATTTGCGTACCGCCATTATTTCTTCTAGGGATAGGTTGGTCAGGGCTTCGTCGAGTACCAGTAGGGATTTGTTGGGGGTGATGGTCATGTAGAGCTGCAGTTTGCGGCGCTGGCCGGATGACATAGGGATGTGGTGTATGTCGGTTTTGTAGAGAAATTCGTAGTCTAGGTTGATGTTGGGGAAGACGGAGCGCACGAGGCGGATGATGGTGTCTTTGTCCCGTACCCCACGGATGTAGAAGTTGTGGAATAGGCTGCCACGGATAAACTGGGAGTTCATGTCAAGGTACCCCACGCAGTCGGCAAAGACGTGGCGGTCCAGGTTGTTAGCTTCATACAGGCGGTTAAAGAGAATGCTGCCTTGGTAGGCGTCGTTTAGGGAAACGAGTGTTTTGACCAAGGTGGATTTACCCGCGCCAATGCCTCCGGTGATGCCGTAGGTTTCCCCTTTTCGTAGAGTCAGGTTGACGTTTTGTAGCAGTGGCGTTTCCCCCACCAGAATGTTGGTGTTTTTCAGTTCGATGGCATCGATTTCGTCCAAGCTCACGCCACGGGTATAGCAGTTGCCGGTAATGCTGTCTAAGAAAGGTTCTACCGACTGTTGCAGATGGTAACGGGCAATTAGCAGTTGGAAGCCCTTGCTCACGATGGCGGTAACGGCGGCGGAGATGCGCCCGTTTAGTACCAGTAAGGCGATTAATACGGAAAAGATCGCTACGTCGATTTTGGCTTGGTAAAACATCACGATAAAGAGGCTAAAGCTCGCTAAGAAGGAGCTGTAGCGCACTAATTCATCCCAGTTGAAGTTCACATGGGAGATTTTCTTATCCGCTAGGAAGATGGCTTTGCTGGCCCCTTCGAATTGAGAGAAGGAGGATTCAAAGTCATAGAAGCGCAGTTGTTGGCCATTGCCACAGATGGATAAGCGCTCGGTAAGCATTTCTTGCTGTGCCGCTTCGTGCTCCAGGTAGGCTTTGTAATTGCGGTAGCGGGCCCACACCAAGATCACCCCCATCACTAGGTAAAACACCAGCAAGTAAACCGAGGCTAGTCCCAATACGGCAGCCAGTGCCAAGTAGGCGATAAAGAAGATGGCGATGTCTGCAATCAGGCTAGCGCCGTTATCCCAAATGCCCCGGCGGTTGCTTTCTATTTGGCGCATTTTGATCAGGTTATCCGGCAAGCGGCTAAAGGGCATCAGAGCAAAGAGGTATTTTTCTATTTTGATGGCTTTTTGGTCAACTTGGCGAATATGTTGGAATTTGACCCATTTTTTTAGGAAAAACTCGCCACTCCATAGCACGCTGAAACACACGGTCAAAAAGACCAGAGTGTAAGCGGAGTCGTTGTAGATCATGCGGGTGTTGAACAGGTTGGCATAAAAGGCTGGGATCAAGGCAAAGGGGGCCGCCAACAATAACAGCGCATTCACCCTTGGGAAGAAGCTGAGCAGCACCAGCATAAAGTCGCGGGAGGCGAGTTTCTTGGGCACTTCTTCTAGGTAAATCACTTCATGCTGGGCCAGTTCCGCCGCTTTAACCGGGGTTTTGTCGTCTAGTAGGTAATTGTCATCGGCCCGGCGTACAAAGTGCCACTCGTCCGTTTTGATCAAGAAAATATCGGGCACGTGGCGTAGGTCGGCTAGCTGTCCCCGGTGCAGGCTCACGCTAAATAGCGGGTCATTAAAGAGCGGGTTCACCTCCGACAACAGTTTGTCGATGGCGTGCTCTTTAATGTATTGGTAGCTGTGCCAATCAAACTCGCTACCTGACTGCTGGATATAGTACGTGAGTTTGTCTTTCATCTGTGTTTGAACCCTTGGCGCAACGTCCCGCTGGTGTGTATTGGCTGTATCTTACCCTTGGGGGCGTAGTTTACGCACTTCCATGCGGTTATAGAAAAATAAAAATAGGTAGAGCATCAGGCTGGTCATGGTGGCTCGCCAGAATACTCCTATCCAATCCAGGTGTTTAATCAGCACGGGAACACGTACCTGATAACGCACTGGAATATCCATGCCGCTAAAATCGAAGCTGTGTTCCGTTAACGAGAGATTATGGGTCAGCTTGTCGAGTAGCACTTGCTCGGCAAAGCGACTTTCCCGCAGGATATACTGGGCCCGCTGGGCAAAGGTGGACTGTATAAATTGGCTAAACAGGTCATCTAAGTTATAGAGGTAAAGCCGTTGGTATATGCCCCCCATGGGTGCCGTGACCAATAAGAAATAGCGCTCTTCGGTATATAGGATGCTATAGCGGTGATCCGATAAAGCGCCATTGGCGGTTTGCATCGGTTGGGTTTTGAGCTGGTTGAAATCAGCACCAAAAAATAGCGTTCCCATGCCGGTATGGGGGTAAATTTCAGTGACGGTGCGTTGTTGCCCGCCACGACTGGACGTAAAGACATTTAAATTGGGGTAGCTATCGTGGGTGGTGACGCTCAATAGGGGTTTACCTGCACCACCAATGCGCCCAATGCCCACCAGTAATGGGGACGCCTGTTGTTTAAACCAGCTTTCCATGGCGTCAATATGCCAAGGGGACTGTTGGTAGCCTTGTAGCTCTTGCACCAGTCCATCTTGCCAGTGTTGTTGCCAACCCTGGGTCTGCTTGCGGTACTGTTTGACGGTGCTGTTCACTTCCAAAAAGGACCACACCACCGCCATCAACATCCAGGTAATCATAAACAGCAATAGGTAAGCCCAGAACAGGCCTACCCGACGCTCAAGTTTGTGTATCAGTCTATGCATCTAGGTCTTCGCTATCAGTTTGGAAATATAGCGTTTGGAATTGTTCTGCACTTTCTGGGCGGCCTAGGAAGTAACCTTGGAACAGGGTACAACCGACACTAGATAACAAGTCCATTTGCTCTTGAGTTTCAATGCCCTCGGCGGACACTTGGATTTTCAGTTCGCGGGCAATATTCATGATCGAGCGAATGATGGATTCGCTTTGATCAGAGTATTCCAACACATCCTGTACGATTTCTTTATCGATTTTAAGCTGGTTGATCTTGAAGTTTTTCAGGTTCATCAAAGAAGAGTAGCCGGTGCCAAAATCGTCGATGTACACGCGAATTCCAAGTCTTGCGATCTGACGGATTTTGTCCCGGGACTCTTCGGGATAGTTCATGATGGTGTTTTCGGTGACTTCGAAGGCGAAGTACTCCGGTTTCAGCTCGTGGTCTTCCAGTAGAACTTCCACATGGTTGAGGAAGCCGGGATCAACTAGGCTCTTATGGCTAATGTTGATGGACATCACTTGGTCATCTTGCCATTTGCCTTGTTTGTGCCATGCGCTTACTTGGGCAAAGGTGGTTTTCATCACCCAACGGTCTAGGGGAACTAGCATGTCGTGTTTTTCGGCAATATCGAACAGCACTGAGTTAGGCACTAAGCCGCGCACTGGCTCATTCCAACGCACATAGGCTTCCGCACCGGCCACTTCGCCCTCTAGGTTTTTCTTCACTTGGTAAACCAAGTCTAGGGCGTTATCCCGCAGGGCGTTGCTTAACGACTCTTCTAATGGAATTGCCATTTGGATACGTAGGTCGTGCAAGATGCGGGCAATGGCGGTGAGCTGACTGGTGGTTTCATTAATGGTAGTACGTAGGGCTTCATGACCTTGCTGGTTGGTTTCCGCCATCAGCATAATGGCGTGACGCATTTCTGACATGGATTGGTTGTTGCTATCCATGCTATCCGCCACATGGTTGGCCATGGTTTGTAGGCTCTGAGCCACTTGCTCGGACATGCTTTGCATACTGTCCGCCACTTGGTCAGACATGGTTTGCAAGCTAGCTTGGGTGGCAGCGGTTTGTTGTTCTTGGGCTTTGGCTTGTTTTTCTTGGGCGGCACGTAGGCTGTTGATTTCTTCTTTCACCGCCGACATGGCACCCGTGTTGGCATTCAGGGTGTTATTAATGCCCTGCACCAATTCGTTACCGGTGCTGTTTTCTAGCAATAGGTATAAGTCCGACCAAACTTTTTCTTTATCGGCGGTGAGCTCGTAGGTTTTGTCTAGGTGCTCTTTGATACTGTCAAAGCCCGCTGCTTGTTCTTCCGTGGGGCTAAAGCCGGTTACCCCAGCGCCACCGGTTTGGCCTTCGTTCTGCTTCAGCTGGTCATTTTCCCGGAAGAAAGAGGCTAAGTAGTTAGAGGAGAATAAGATGGCGACCGATGCCCCTACCCCCAAAATCGAGGTCAAGAAGGCGAGGGACATGGAATCCAAGGCGGTACTGATGGCCCCTAGCAAGGACGCCATTTTGCTGGTGAAGTCCCCATCCGCCCCCATACCGGCGGCGATACCGGCGATCATTTGTGATAGACCGATAAAGGTACCGATCAGACCGAAAGATACCGACAAGGTGGAAGATAAGGTTACCTGGGAACGGAAATAGGTAATATTGGCAAAGCCCTTGCTTTTAAACACCACGGACATTAAGAACACTGACAAGGGGTAAATATAAGCGATACCGATCAACACTGTAATTTCTGGGGATAGGTTGAACGAGGTAACAATAAATTCCCACGCTGATTCTAGGTAGTATGCAAATATTGGAATACCAATATAAAATAGCAAACCGATGATATACATTTTAGGTTCCCTTTGTTTCTAATTTACTGCTATTTAATTTTATTTTACAACCGTCCAACTCAGACTAGAGAGCACTGATTCAGAGGGTAATATTTCACTGTTCACCTTTACTTTTTCACCGAGTTTCATGGCGTTAATAAAGGCGATAATGTTCACCACACTTTTCTTTTGACTATCGTTACTGTTTATCGTCACTTTGATTTCTTTTGCATCTTTCAATCGATCTTTAATAATATCTTTGTGTACGTCATCCAGTTTAAAGTTAACGATATAGCGAAAGCGATTATTATCAAGCTGATATTCCACTACATCCCGGTAAATAATCGGGGTAAACAGGGGCTTCTGCTCATCAACCTCTTTATCACTAATGGTGGTTAGCTTCGCTGCTGCTGTTATAGAAGTCGCGGTCTGCACCAAAAAGAAAATAGACACCAGTACCATCATAATCAAAGCGGAGGCCAAGGCATCCACAAAGGGGGCTAACGTATCGTCATCCATAGTGTTACCTCTAGTTAATCAGTGGGCGTAGGTTAATATCGATGTAGCAAGTGTTGATGACTTCAATTGCTACATAGTTGTTGGTTTTTTCGATTTTCATGGAATCTTGGAAATATTGATTCAACACTAAATAGTTATAGGTAGAGACTTCCAGCATTTCCCGCTCGACAGTATTAAATCCATAGTTACAGCCAGTCTGATAGGAAACCACTCGACTAGCAAGACCGGCATTTTCAATTTGCACCACCACTTCTTCGATAAGTTTATCTTCGATAAATTTACCTTCCATCACATAGCGGTACTTTAGTTCATCGACTTTAATTAAACCCTTAGCTGGCATAATAGACTGAACATAGCCAATCAATGAAGATATAACCACCAAAATAATGATCGCTAGGGAAGCGGATATGGCTGATACGAATCCAATCATGTGTTACCAGACTTTAAAATTAAAGACATCAGGGATCACGCTTAGCATATATTGAAAAGCGGTGATTTCATTTTCTACGACCATCACATTCACATCGATACCCAAGTTCAATTGCAAATCTAGGAATTGCTGGTTGGGGGTTATGGTCACACGGTAGTAGCGTTTACTGTTTTCTTGTCCTGGCTCGTAGGGTAATGAGTCCGAGCTGATATCTTGGATCGTGCCCGTAAAGACTTTACTAAAGCCCGTGGAGTTGGTCATGATTTTGACCTGCCGATCAAGCTGCAAAAAGTAGCGATAGCGGGAGTCGAATTTCGCCACCACCTCTTGGGACGCCCCTTGTTTTTTAAGGGTATAAATCGGTGTGCCTTCCTGTACAAAGGTACCGATAGAGATGCCTTCGGTAAGCTCCAACACACTACCATCCACCGGCGATCGCATAATAGCGTTCTTTTTCTTCTCTTCTAACAGTTCTTTTTGGTATTTCTTCTGGACGATGTCACTACTGAGTTCACGAATTTTTTCATCCAATGTCAGCATCCGTTCCGAACGTCGCAGTTGGAACGTCATAAACTTATCGTTTAGCTTTTTCTGGGTGTCTATTTTACTGATTTCAAAGGAAATAATTTCGCTATTGAGGTCAGTCAACTCGGTATCCAGATCATACAGGCGTAGGGTTTCGCCACCACCACGGATTAGGATACCGCGTTTTTTGCTGAGTACTTCTTTTTTGTTGAGTAGCTCTTCTTGGCGGCGTTTTTGTTCCCGCTCTAATTGCAGGATGTAGCCTTTTTCCTGCAAATAGTCTTGGTAAAAGTTCAGGATGTATTGGCCGCCGCTGCCTACGGGCGTGCCTTGGTTAGCACACTCTTGTTGGTGATACTGTTTGTCGCTGGCGTTGTTGCCGTCGTTAAAGGTCGCGCTGGTAAGAAAGCACTTTTCTTCTCGGTAGCCATACAAGAGTGCCCGATCTAGCTCCAAACTCTCCGAAACTTCTTGCAGTTGGTACTCGTCCTGCAAATTGCGAAACTCCAGTAGCGGGTCCCCTTGTTTGACGTCGGCTCCGACAGAGGCGAACATTTGTACCACATAGCCGTTAGATGGGCTCTTGAGGGCAACGTTACTTTCCCGAATGCCGGTTAGTCCCTGCCCCGGTGCCACGACTTCGATACGCTGCACAAAGATCAGGTACAGAAACAGCAGCACACCAAGCGCAATCAAGCCGCTCTTGGTACTCATCGCTACCGCCAGTTTCCCCTTAAGGTTAGTCATTAATGGCCAATCTCTGGGACCGCAGGGCCATGGTATCGACTACCGAGTCAATTAATGCCAGATCATAGTTCAATAGTTTGGCGTAGGAGTCATTTAGCCCAGCTAAACTTTTGACAATATCCACGTATTCCAGCTTGTTGATCAGCAGTTCTCGCTCTTGGGTTTGAACCAAGTCTTCGTTGAGGGCGATTTGCTCTAACAAGGACTCCCGCTTGTCTTTGGTATCCAGAAATTCCTGTTGTAGAGAATTGAGCTGGGCCGCCATTTGCTCTTTGAGTAGATCTACCCGCTCGTTTTCGGCTTCGTATAGGTGGTAGGCAGATTTCTGGCTCTGGCTGTTTTGGTAGTTAAACAAGTCATAGGTGGCTTTAAGGCCAATGTAGGAGGCATTTTTCACATCACCACTTTCCCATTCGTCGCTGCCCAACACTTCTAATTGGGTTTCGTTGACGAGGGATACGCTAAAACGCTCCCGCTGAGCATTGGCCGTGTTAAGCTGCCCATCGAGCAACAAGGTTCGGTTACGCAGTTCCACATTGTGCTGCCACACTTCTTCCGTGGTGACTAGAGAGATATCTTGGGCCAGTAGTTGCGTCAGCATGGTTTGGCTAATACCCACCTGCTCCGGCGTTTCAGTTTGATAGTTGGTTTCTTCCCTGAGGCTACGGAACATTTGGTCAATGCTGGCCCGCACGCGGGATACAGCATCTTTGAACTTGCTCAGTTCCAGCTCGGCTTCTTTTAAATTACTTAAGGAAGAAGAGCCTTCGTCGGACGCGTTGCGCTGTTTCTGCACATAGTCATCGAGACGCTGGGCGATGATTTCGTTGTCGGCGAGGTACTCCCGGGTGCGTTCGATCTTCGCCAAATAGCGCAATACGGTTTGGTATACCGACAGTTCCATACCCGTGACCAATAGCTCGCTCGCGGCAGTATTGTTTTGGGCGGCACTACGTTTGTCGTCAACGCCGGTGCCCCAGAGTTTCATATCCACGTTCAATTTAAGGGCATCGGTGGTTTCTGGGCTCGGAGTTTGGGCACCGTAATATTGGTTCCATTCACCGGTTAGTTGAACTTTGGGCATGTAGTATTTTTGCTCGGCTTCAGCTAACGCTTGGTTGGATTGGGCTTCCTGTTGGGTCGCCCGATACTCGTTGGAAACGGATAAAGCCGCTTGGTAAACCTCATCTAGACCTACTGGGTAGGTATTGGCAAGGGATAAAGATGAAGCCGCCATTAGGCTTAACGACACCAAAGAGCGTGTAAAGTACTGCAATGTTAACTCCTCTACTCGGCGATCTTTGACCGCCGAGCATCCGTGTAAATTAAACAATGTTGAATTCATCTTCTACTTTGCTGTTGCCAGCCACATCGGTGACGGTAACCACCACAGCGTCGCCACTGTTGAAGGTATTGCCATTGATTGACCAAGTACCACTTGCCACGCTCGCATTGCCGTAGTCGCTACCATTTAGGTCAACCTCGATTAAAGCACCTTCTTCTCCAGCCAAACTGCCACTGATACTGGTAGCCTGATCAACGGGATCAACTACGCCGCTGGCTGTCGGCGCTTGGGTATCAATGGTCAAGTTACTGCTCGCCAAGGTGGTGATATTACCCGCTGCATCTTGGGCGGTCACTGTGTATTGGTACGTGCCATCCGTCAAGCTGCTATTTAACGTTGCGCTCCAGTTGCCATCAACATTCACCACTGTGGTTGCACTAGCGCCTTGACCGGCAATCGCGATATTGATGGTTGCGCCTACTTCCCCGGTTCCCTCAAAGGTTGGCTGGTTTACGTTGGTGATGTTATCTGTCTGTGATAGGCCACTGTCAGAGGCTACCGTTAGACCAGCTTCCGTTACCGCCGGTGCCAAGGTATCGATGCCGTAGTTAGCACTTACCCCGCCTATGCCAGCGTTACCGTGTACATCGGTGAAGCCATTGGCAACGCTGATCTGATTATTGGCGGCTTCCGTGTCGGAATTTGGCGTAAAGGTTGCGGTCCATTTACTGCCATCGTTACCATCTTGCTGCAAATTCGATACCGTACCGTTTGCTGCTGTGATATCAGCCAACTCTAGATCATTGACCACTTCACTGAATTGGATGGTCACGGTCGCTGTGTCTCCGACTTTGAGTGCCGTATCGGACAATTCAATAGCCGTCACCGTCGGTGCTTTGGTATCCAATTCATAAGCGGCACTGGTAGCGATGGTACCGGTATTGCCAGCTTGGTCGGTGTAACCCGCCCCGAGGCGTACCGTATTGCCGTTTGCTTCGGTATTGGCGGTCGGTGTTAACGTCGCTGTCCACAACAAGGGGTTGTTGCCGTCTTGTTGTAGATTCGACAGAACCCCATTGTCCGCAACCAGATCCGCTAACGTGAAACCAGTGACGGCTTCATCAAACAGGATACTCACTTGGGTATCTTCCCCAACCGTTAACAGACTATCGCCAAGGGTGATGGTCGCCGTCGGTGCGGTGCTATCAATAACATAGTTAGCGCTAGTGGCGATAGTGCCCACATTACCCACCCAATCGGCATAGGTAGTGGCGAGGCTCACCGCGTTGGTACCCGCATCCACATTGGCATCTATGGTTAGGGTCGCTGTGTATTGGGTATCGCTGACCTTCACTAGATTGCTCAAGGTGCCGTTGTCCGCACTCATGTCTTCTAGGGCAAAATCAAATACCGCTTCGCTAAAGTCGATGGTGACCGTGGTGCTGTCGCCACCCTTGAGCAGATCATCTCCCAAGGTGATGGTAGCAGTCGGTGCGGTGGTATCAATTTGTACCGCGAAGGATTTCGTCGTGTCGTTACCGGATTTATCCGTATCGGTTAGGACAACGTTGTAGCTGCCATCAGCGAGACCTTCCATATTAAAGGTCCAATAGCCTGCTCCATCCAGCACGATCTCTTGGTCTTGCCCGCCATCAATGGCAATAGTCAAGGTGGTATTAGGTTCTGCTCGACCAGATAGGATGCGGGCATCACTGTTCCACAAAATATCGTCGCCGGTATCTTGGTCAGTGGCACCACCGCTGTAGTTAAAGGTCGGCGCGAAGGTATCCACTACAAATACCTGATCCCCAGTCCAAGTCCAGTTACCCCATTTATCGTCCACGCGCACGTTGGCTTGGAAGACACCATCTGTTAGGCCTGTTGCGGTAATCGTCCAGTCGCCATTGGCATCAGCGGTGGTACTGTAGTTGTTGCCATCAATATTAACTTTGACGGTGGCTCCTGCATCGGTTGTACCGCTAAACACGGCATTATCTTCCGAGCTGTAGTAGTAATCGCCGTCTTTGGTGAAGTTATCCACCGACCAAGTGAAGGTATCGATACGGTCGTTGATATCTACTGTGATGGTATCGCTAACGGTGTTA
Organism: Maribrevibacterium harenarium; assembly: GCF_006385675.1. GTDB lineage: Bacteria > Pseudomonadota > Gammaproteobacteria > Pseudomonadales > Marinomonadaceae > Marinomonas > Marinomonas harenarium. The sequence goes on from NZ_VFRR01000006.1 coordinate 61,139, forward strand.
CCAGCACGGTCGGTCCAAGTGATTTTTAGCTCATGGGTTCCGTCAGCAAGTGTCTGTGGTAAACGCACGTTGAACACGTTATTCACCTTATCACTGCTGGTACGGGTCCAACTTCCGCTTACGTTGGTATCCACTGGTTCGATACGAATGTGGTAGATCTCGCTTTCCGTACTGGCTCGCACAGTAAACTGGGTGATGTTGGTGTAGTACACCCCATCGACTGCATCTCGGTAAGAGTTTTCATTGCCGGCATTGATTTGCACCGCCGCTTGTGCCGCTACCTGGGTATCGATGATAAAGCGCAGATCACTGGATTGCGCCGTATTCAGCGCGATATCTTCAGCGAATACTTTCACATAATAAGTACCGTCGGCATAGGTCTGGCCTTCTGGTAACTTCCAAGTAAAGGTGTTGGCAGTTGCCTTGAAGCTTTCCTCATAGAGCACCGCTCCATCTGGCGTGCCAGAACGCACCACCACACGAATATCGTTGTCCTTCTCGGTCAAGATACCAAAGCCTGGGTTGGTATTGCTGGTGATTTCATCCAGCTTGTACATGGTGTCATCTTCTTCGCGCATCCAGATACTGGCGGTAATACCCGAGTCAAGAATAATGCTGTTGTTCACTGTCGTAGTGTTGCCAGCAAGGTCTTCCGCTTGCAACACAAATGGGTACTCCAAATCTGGGAACTTGGGTGTATCGATCACCCAGTTACCGTCATTGTCCACATCCGCCGTAAATTGCTGTCCTGCAATGGTTAGTGTCACACGGTCGCCCGCATCACCGGTACCGGTGAAACGAATGGTACCTGGGTTTGCGGACGCCGCGTATTCCGCCTCGTTGATAATGCCATCGTCGTTGGTATCGTAGACGTTGTTCCAAGTAAGCGTCGGAGCCGTTGTCTTGATGGTGAAATCCAAGGTTGCCGGAGTGGTAGACACGTTCCCCGCCACATCGCTGGCGACCGCCGAAATGGTGTAGTCCCCATCCGCCAATATACCTGGGCTGTAAGTCCAGTTACCACTCAAGGTGACGTAAGCCGTAGTTTCCTTCACGATGGCATCATTGCTGTCTTTGAGGGTGATAGTAATGATGGACTTAGGCTCACCCGTTCCCGTAAAGACAGGGTTAGAGACATTGGTAATACCATCGTCAATGACACCATCACCCCATAGCTCTACCGTTCCGGTATCGGAGGTAGAGTCAAAGTCCATGGTCAAGTCCGCTACGGCGGTGTCGATAATGACATTTTCGATGGTCAAATCGTGGGTATTGCCCGCCGCATCAGATACATTAAACACGACTTTGTAAGTCGCCGGAGCGAAGTTATCCCCAAAGTCAGCGGTATAGTAGCCCGAGTTATTGGAGGTTAGGTTCAAGGTATCCAATAACTGATCATTGCTATCGTAGAGCTTGGCAACAATGGTGTTACCCGGCTCAGTGATGCCTTTGAATACGAGACTGGTTTCTTTGGAAATAAAGTCAGTATTCGAATCACCCGAGTCGTTTTCTAGGTACGTGGTAAATTCGATATCCGTCTTAATCCGAATGGAGTTCTGGATCAATGCCTCGTTATTGGCGGCATCGGTCGCCACTATCTTGTAGTTATGGTAACCGTCGGCCAAAGGCGTCGTGATCGGCAATACCCAGTCACCGTTTTCATCAACAAGATCCACGAGCACATTGCCATTGGCATCTTCTTGGTACACATAGCGTTTTACGCCGTTTAGCTCTACATATAGCTCGTTGTACTCGCCACTAATGGTTCCGGTGAAACGCGGGGTGTTATCCGAAGTGATACCATCTGAGTTGGAATCACCGCTGTCATCGTCTGGGTGCAAGGCACCGGTAATGGTTGGCGGTACCCGGTTAATGGTAAAAGTACCCGTATGTTGGACGTCACCACCAATGCTGTTGGCTGCTTTGTCCACGGAGGTCACCACATAGGTGTAGACCCCTTCCCCAAGTCCTGGGATAGCGAGCAAATAGGTGCCATCGGCTTTGGTAACCGCACTTTGGGTCGATACCGTTTCATTTTGGTCGTTGTAAACAATGACCGATACACTGGCTCCCACATCTGAGGTGCCGGTGATTTCTACCGAAGAGGCACTGGTAATCCCATTCCCGCCGGAGGTATCCGTCGATTCACTCAGACCAAAGGTCAGGGTGTTTTGCGTATCAATGGTGATGGTATGGGTTTCATCATCACTTTGTACGCCAGTTTTCACCGATGTTGCTTCGAAGGTGTAAACATCATCGGCCAAGTCCATATCCACCGCGATCTGCCAGTCCCCAGAAGAAGCTGGCGTCGTGGTGTAGGTCTTCACTGTGGCACCTTGTGAATCCTTGATAACCAAGGTCAAGTTAGAACCCGGTGTTCCTTTACCTTCAATCACTGGGCGGTTTTCATTGGTCAAGAAGTCATCCAAACTGCCGGAGTTTGAAGCGTCCGCTAGGTCGAATTCCAACGGTACAAAGTCTGGCTGGATAATTACGATATCAGTGAATTCAGATTCGTTACCAGCGGCATCAGCAGCAATCACCTTATAGGTATGGTTAGCGTAGCTGAGGGTAGTGGTGGTGATACTGAAATCCCCATTACCATCGGCGCGGCCAGTAAATTCCTGTCCGTCAATCTGCAAGGTAATGTAGGCATTCGCCTCACTTTGACCAATGATGGTGATTTCACGCTCATTGGTAGTGTCATCGGTACCATCGACAAAGTCTGCCTGAACCCCCACATTGCTCAATGGCGGTGGCGTAGTATCAATTTTGATGGTACCGGTCAGGTTGGTGCCCAAGGTATTGGTATCGTTGCCTGCCGCATCTACCGCAGAAATAATCCAACCATAGGTTCCTTCGGTAATTTCCGCACCAGGGGTATAGGTCCAGGCCCCTGCCGCGTCGGCATCAACAGAAACACTCGTGCCACCGATTTTGATGGTAACCGTTGCTAGTGGGTCCGTGGTGCCGCTAAAGGTTGGTGTCGTATCAGAGGTAATACCATCCCCATCTGCCACACCGGAATCCGAGCCTCGCTCTAGGCCACCGGTCAGTTCAATGCTACGGTCAACCACCAATTGTTTGGTAAATGCCGTACTGAGGTTATCCGCATCGTCTTTGGCCTGAACCTTGATGCTGTAGGTGCCTTCCGCAAAGGTACCGATATTAAATTCATATTCGAAATTGCCATCGACATCAGTGTTGGCATTGCCCAAGGCACTACCATTTTTATACACATAAACCGTGGCATTGGCTTCAACGGTACCGGTTAGCTTGAAGTCACCGGTGGCATCATTGGTCAGCCAATCGTCTAGCTTCACATCACTGGTATCGTACAGCTCGACGTTGGTAACAGTTGGTGGCGTCCGATCGATGGTAATACTGCCGCTGGCACTGGTATCCGACTCGTTGCCAGCTACGTCGGTCGTGGTGGCGATGTACGAGAATGCCCCATCCGGCAAATCTTCACCTACGGTTAACGACCAGCTACCGCTGTTATCCGCTGTGGTGGTGTAAGTCTTGGTAACACTATTACCTAAGTCAAACACCATCTTCACTTGAGCATTGGCTTCTGCCGTGCCTTGGAAAGTAGGTTTAGCAACATTGGTCTTATCATCACCCTGAGTACCGCTGTCGGTAGTCAACACGATATCCGTAGGCGCATCCGGTTTACTGGTGTCAATTATTACTGGTTTGGATACAGTTTCACTGACGTTACCAGCAATATCGGTAGCATAGATGGTGAAGGTGTACTCATCCGCAGCTAAATTCGCAGGAGCCGCGTATTCCCACGTTGAGCCAGTCACCGTTACATCAACTGGCGCACCATTTAGGGTAACGGTCACCTTCTCCACACTGCCTTCTAAAGTGCCTTCAAACACCAAGGTCTGCTTGTTGGTGACCATATCGGTATCACTCAAGCCAGTGTCATAGCCGGACTTCAGTTGTACGGTTTTCACTTCTGGTGGAGTGGTAATAATTTGTACTTGTGGGCTTTGCCATACGTCGCTCTGGTTACCGGCTTTATCCACTTGGTAAACCTGAATGCTATTGGCAACGTAAGTACCTTCTTCCAAAGTAAAGCTAGTACCCGATCCTTGAGTAAAGGTCGCGCCGCTGTTTAAGCTGTAATACCAGATAGCATCGGTTTCTAGGGTGACATTCAACTGACCATTGCCAGAAATCCAGTCATTAGTTACCGAGCCGGTATCTGCAGCCAGCGCAACAGTTGGCATCGCTGGGTCGATGGTATCTACCACAATTTTACCCAGTGAACGGGCAGGGCCCACGTTGCCAGCTAAATCATACTGACGAACTTGGACTTGCCCTGATTCATAGGTGGTGTTGTCCACTAACTCGAACCGGTTTGTGTCTGTATCGCCGTTGTTCCAAGTGGTGCCACCATCTAGGCTATATTGCCAAGTGGCTCCGGTTTCCAAACCGGCTACTTGGATGCGTCCATCATTGGTGTACCAATCCAAATCAGAAATACCGCTATCATCGACCAAGGTAGCCGTCGGGGCCGCTGGTGGCGTGGTATCCACAACCAGTGCTTTAGTTGACGACCAGGGTTGGCTCACGTTACCAGCCACATCAGTTTGACGTACCTGAATCTTGCCAATTGCATAGTTACCTTCAGTCGCCGTAAAGCTGGAGCCATTACCTTGGGTCCAAGACACACCACCGTTGGTGCTGTATTCCCAAGTGGCGTCGGCTTCGATGTTGCCTACGCTAAAGGTACCATCGTTGGTTACCCAATCATCCTCCAAAGTGCCTTCGTCATTAACTAGTTCAACCGTTGGTTTGGCAAAGGCTGTTTTATCAACCACGATGGTTTGTGGTGATTCCCAGATCGCACTTTGGTTGCCCGCTAGGTCTTCTTGTTTGACCTGTACTTCACCGGCAGCATAAGTCCCTTCCGTTAAGGTGAAGGAAGAGCCTGAGGTCACCTTGGTCCACTCACCATTGCTGCTGGTGCGGTAATACCAGATGCCGTTGGCTTCTACACCGGACACATTGAGCTTGCCATTCTTCGAGATCCAATCCGTGGCACTTTGACCCGTATCTGCATCCATCGCCACGGTAACTACCGCAGGATTCACACTATCGGTAGTAATAGCCGGTGCCTTACCAGCTTGGCTGATATTGCCAGCGATATCGGTCTGACGTACCTGTACCGCTTGGGCGACGTAGGACTGATTATCAGCTAAGGTGAAACTATTCCCCGTGCCGGTCGTCCAGTTACTACCGCCATCTAGGCTATATTCCCAAGTTGCGCCAGCTTCGATATTACCCACTAGCACGACACGATCTTGGGTTACCCAGTCTCCATCCACCGAACCGGTATCGCTCTGTAAGGATAAAGTGGGGGTTGCGACGGTAGTATCGGTAACAATCGTCGCGCCATTTTGCCACAATGGTGACGGGTTACCCGCCAAGTCAATTTGTTGCACTTGCACTTGACCGACGCCGTAGCTGCTATTAGCCGCTAGGGTAAAGTTTGTCCCAGTGCCATTCTGCCAAGTGCTACCACCATCGGTGCTGTATTGCCATGTGCTATTGGCTTCTAGGTCCGTTACATTGATCTGGCCGTTTTGGGTAATCCAGTCATCCGAAGCCACACCAGTATCTGCTGCCAAAGCCGCGCTTACCGCATTGGGGTTCTCTTTATCGACGGTGAAGCTTTGGGTTTTCACCGTGCTGTTACCTGCCACGTCGGAGGCGGTGGCAGTCAAGGTGTAGACCCCATGATCAAGATCCACGTTGTGATCATAGCTCCAAGTGCCTTGGGCACTGGCTGTGAGGTCAGCAATTTGTGTGGTGCCTAGTTTGAGCACGACTTTCGAGCCCGCTTCTGCCGTACCGCTGAAGGTCAAGGTGCCGTCATTGGTGTAGTAGTCGCCGGCAATTTTGCTATCGTCCGCAATGGCGGTAATGGCCAGTTCTGGGGCAATGCTATCGACAACAAAGGCTTGGGTCGTGGTATAGCTGTTACCTGCAATATCCGTCGCCGTTAGGCTGATATTGTGATCCCCTTGCGCTAGGGCGGAAATATTGCCAAGGGCGGCTTTGTATTCTTCAAAAGCAATCGACCAAGTGCCCGTTTGTCCTACTTGGGCAATGGTTTTCACCAAGGTGCCGTCAACGCGAATTTCTAGTTTGCTACCCTGTTCCGCAGTACCGGAGAAAGTTGGCGTCGTGTCCGAGCTTTCCCAGTCATTGGTGATATTGGTGTCGTCCGTCATGGTGGTGATGGCAGCATTTGGCACTGTCACATCCACACGGAAATCGTAGCTGTCGCTGCTGCTGGTATTGCCCGCTTTATCCAACGCCACTACCGAAAGACTATGGGGGCCTTCACCGATGGTGGTACCCGTGTAATCAAATACCCAGTTACTGCTGCTGTCTGCTTTCACTTGGCCAATTTTGCTGCCATCTAGACTCACTTCCACCCAGGCATCGGCTTCCGCCGTACCGTGGAATTTCAGTGTCTGCGAGTTGGTCACACCATCAGTTGTGACGGAGCCAGTATCCGGGGAGACACGATCGACAGTAACCGTCGGAGCTGAGCTGTCAACAGTCACTGACCGTTGCACTGGGTCGCTGTTGTTGCCAGCCGGATCCGTTGCCACAATGATAAAGGTATGTGTGCCGTCACCCAGGATGGTCGCACTGTAATCAAATGACCATGCACCGTTAGCCTGCACTGTGGCGTTACCAAGTAATTGATTGGCATCGTTGTAGACTTTCACCGTTGCGCCCGCTTCGGTATTTCCCATCAGCACCAGTTGTTTATCCGAGGTGTAAAAATCACTGCTGGTGGTGCCATCATAGGCATGGCCAGTATCATCAGTAATCGACGCAAAGGTAACCGCTGGCTTGGTAAAGTCCGTCGTGACAGACAAGTTGGCTGTGGTCGCTGGGTTGCCAGATAAATCTGATACATTGGCTTGGATCACATAGGTGGTGGCGTCATCCAATGCACCTAAACGATTGGCTGGTACAGTAACCGACCAAGAACCATCATTGCCAACGGTGCCTGTGTAGTTGTTGCCATTGAAAATAACGGTAACTTGCTGACCTTGCTCGGCACCCTCGGTTATTCCCGTTATGGCTAAGTCTTGACCACGTTCAGCAATATTCAAGACGTTATCGTCTAGATCATCGATGGCAATAGTGGGCGGGGTAAAGTCCGTGGTTAAGGTTTGGTTGACGCTACCGGTATTGCCCGCTTTATCTGATACCGCAAACGCTACGGTATAATTCGTCGCATCTTGCAAGGCCTGTAGATCGGCCTTCGGCACTGTCACCGACCAAGCATTTCCAGTAACGGTCGCCTCGTAGTCAACTTCATTCAGTCTCACTGTCAATATTTGATCGTCTTCCACATCATCGGTGGTGCCACTGATTGTCAGGTTTTCGTTCTGCTCAACGGAATTCAATAAGCCATCTGTTGCTAGCGTGTTGACGCTAATGACCGGCGCAGTGGTATCCACGGTGACGGGGCGTGTTGCAGTATCCGCTTGGTTACCGGCACGGTCTGTCACATCGGCGCTGACGAAGTAATCACCGTCCTCTAATTGGCTGATCACTGAATCAGGGATTTGTTTCGACCAGACTCCATTATTGACCGTCGTGGTAGTCGTGTAGTTGCCCAGTTTGATGGTTACCGTCTGTCCGTTTTCCGCATCCGTTGTCCCTGATACCAACACGTTGGCAGAGGACTCCGCGGCATTGATATAGCCATCGTCGGAAATAGGATCAATCGTCAATGTGGGCTTGGTGTAATCCGTCACCAAATTCGTGCTTGCTTCCAACGCAGGGTTACCAGCACGGTCTTTCACATTGGCGGTAATTTCGTAGGTTTGCCCGTCCACCAAATTGGCATTGGCTAGCGCAGATGCCGGTACTGACCACGCACTATTGCTCACAGTGGCTGAGTATTCTTGACCATTTAGCCTCACGGTAACCACACGGCCATCTTCAACGCCAACCGTGGTACCGCTGATCAGCAAGGGTTGTCCCGCTTCGGTAGCATTTAGGTAGCCGTCCCCAGCCACCGCGTTGATCGCGATTTCTGGGATGGTCTTGTCGACCGTAATGCTCTTTTGCTGTTCGGTAACGTTACCCGCTATGTCCGCTACGCTGGCTTGCAAGGTGTAATTACCAGCATCATTGAGCTGACCTATATCGGTGGCATTAATATCAATCGACCAGTTGCCGTTGTTAACTTCACTGGTATAGGTTTTATCGTTTAGTACTAAGGTAACATTCAAACCATTATCAACGCCCACTGCTGTACCAGAGATAGTCACCTTGTCTTGGGACTCGGCAAGGTTAATCACATTGTCTTCAGCAATATCATTCACAGTCAGTGATGGTGGCGTCACATCCTTATTGACGACACGGGTGGCCGTATTAGATGGGTTACCCGCCAAATCCGTAGTGTATGCTGAAACACTGGTTGCTTGATTGTTTGGCAGCAAACTGATTTGTTCTGGCGTCAAACTGAGCTGCCAATTACCGTTACTCACCGTCGTTTCGTAAGTGCTTGCCCCGACTGTTACAAATACTGTGCGGTTGTCTTCAGCCCCTGTCGCTGTTCCTGAAATTACCACATTTGACTGGGATTCAATCAAGTTAATGTAATCGTCCCCAGCAATGGTTGAGATGGTCACATTGGGGGCGGATAAGTCGGTGGCCAAGGTCGCTGTTTCGGTAACACTGTTACCCGCCACGTCCGCGACTTGCGCTTCTAGGGTGTAGCTGGCATTGGTCAACGCAGCCACATCGCTGGCTCCGACTTCGATACTGAAACTATTGTCGACTACTTTGGTGGTGTAAGGCTTATCATTCAGCGTTAGCGTTAATGTCTGATTATTCTCCACATCCGTCGTCGTGCCAGATACGATCAAGGCTTGACCTGACTCGGCAATATTGAGCACGTTATCGATTGCAATTGCATCGAAGTTGATGGTTGGCGTGACTAAATCAACCGTGATCGAACCGCCTGTTGTTGCCGTATTACCAGCCTTATCGGTGGCCACCACAGTAAAGTCGTAGTCATCACTGATCAGTGCTTTTTCGCCTGGAATTTGCACTTCCCATTTACCATTGGCGGCAACGGTGGTGTTGTAGGTTTCCCCGTCGATGGTAAAGGCGACGATGGCTCCCGCTTCACCTGTACCGCTGAATTTCGGTGTGGCGATATTGGTAATACCGTCGTTAGTGAGGTTGCCGGTATCGGATAAGGAGTCCAGACGAGCAGATACGGTTGTTACCGTATCCACGGTAAAGCTGGTGTTGATGGCGGCAGTCGTATTACCCGCTTTATCCGTTAGGGTCGCTTCAACCGTCCAGAGCCCATCCGCCAGTTGATCCAGCTGGATTGACCAGTCGCCATTGTCATCCACAGTCGTGGTTTTGGTTTGGCTATCCACAGTGACGGTGACTTCGGCACCCACTTCACCCTTACCTTTAACGGTAGGGGTGTTGATGTTGGTGTAGTCATCGCTGTTGACCGCTGAGTCACTGGCTGGATCAAGGTCGATGGTAAAGCCCGCCGTTGGGGCTTGGGTATCTACGGTAATGGAGCCCGTTAGTTGCTGCTCGTTACCCGCTTTATCCACCGCCGTTAAGGTGTAGCTGTGCTCTTGATCGTTCAGGCCATCAGTTACCTGTACTGTCCAGTTGCCATTGGCATCCACATTGGCGTTGTAGGTTTTATTGTTGATCTCAAGGATCACCACCGAGCCTTTTTCTACCGTACCGGCGAAAGTCGGTGTGGTGATATTGGTTAAGCCATCCGTATTGCTATCACCTGAATCGGAAGCGGCTTGTAAGGCACCGGTAAAGGTGCTCACCGCGGTATCGATGGTGAAGTCGCCCGTTACTGGATCCGTACTGTTGCCCGCGGCATCGGTGGCAACGGCGCTGAAGCTGTAGTCCCCTTGGGCTAGGGTTGGTAAGGTTAATGTCCACGTGGCACCGTTTACGGTCGCATCGTAAGTACTACCCGCCACAGTGACCTTAACCGTAGAGCCCTCTTCTACCGTACCGGTTAGGGTTGGGGTAGTGTCATTAGTAATGCCATCTGAGTTGGTACCAGCACCGTTGCGGTTATCTTGACTATCGCTGGCTTGGCTAAGCCCAGCGGTAAAGTTGATCGGTGCCGTTGTATCTATAACGATGGTTGTGCCCGTTATATTTTCTTCATTACCTGCCACATCCGTGGCCTTGACTGTATAGGCTTGATCACCTTCAGCCAGTGCGTCACTGTCTGGTACCGTAATCGACCAGTTGCCATCACCGTCTGCACGAGTCGTGTAAGTCTTGTTGGTCGTTGTGAAGGTAACTTCGATATCCGCATTGGCATCACTGGTACCTTTAATGGTCGGCGTGGTGTCGAAGGTGAGGTTGTCACTGTTCGATACACCACTATCACTCTCCGCCGCTAAACGGCTATCCACCGACGGATCTGTGGTGTCGAGGGTAATGGTGCGGTTTAGGGTGCTGATATTACCCGCTTGATCTTGCGCTTCAATGGTGTAGTTCAAAGTGCCGTTGGCAGGCAGTTCTTGGTCAGATTGTAGCGTGTAAGACCAAGTGGTACCGGTAACTGTCGCTTGGTATTCAGCGTTATTGATCTTCAGGGTGACTTTAGCACCCGCTTCTACCGTTCCTTCGAAGGTCGGCAAACGGTTGTTGGTGATGGTGTCATCCTGAGAACGGCCGGTATCACTGGTCTCGGTTTGGGCTAAGCCACCGGTAAACGGCGTTGGGATGGAGGTATCCACCGTGATAGTGCCCGTCACAGGCGTCGCATTGTTGCCCGCGTAATCCACCGCATTGATGGTGTAAGGGTAATCCGTACCATCACTGTCTGGCAGAACATCCGTCACTTGGATCGACCAAGTGGTTTGTCCGTCGGCAACCGTGGTGCTGTAGTCCTTACCATTAATGGTCAAGGTCACGACCGAACCGGCTTCTGCCGCGCCGCTAAAGATCGGCGTGGTGACGTTGGTCACATTATCATTGTTCGCAAGGCCCACATCGCTGGCGGCATCCAAACGACCCGTTAGCTCCGCCACTAAATCCAATTCAAATTGACCAGTGAGGGTTTTGGTATTGCCAGCAATATCCGTCGCCAATAGGGTGTAGTTGTAATCCCCTGCCGTGGTCAATGCCGCATCTGGCGTAATTGTCCAGTTGCCGTTCTCATCCACGGTGACCGTCTTGGATTGATTATCCAAGGTCAAAGTCACACGGGAACCCGCTTCCCCAGTACCGCTAAAGGTTGGCGTGGTGTCATTGGTTAGCTTGTCCGCGTTGCTGGTACCAGTATCACTGGCCGTATCCAAACCACCGGTAAAGTTCTGGGGCTCGGTCAGGTCAATCTTCGCGGTGCCAGTGTCAGTGGCTGTATTGCCCGCCTTATCCGTCGCGGTAATGGTGTAAGCATGGCTGCCTTCTGGCAAGGCATCCGTCACCTGCACCGACCAGTTACCATCATTACCGACGGTGGTGCTGTAGGTTTTACTATTAATACTTAAAACAATCGCCGCACCCGCTTCACCAGTTCCGTTAAAGAACGGCGTGGTGACGTTGGTGATCTCGTCAGTGTTCAAGAAGCCTTTATCACTGTCCGCACTCATGGCACCGGTGACTGTGGTGACGGTGTCGATAGTGAAGGCATAGTCTGACATGGTGGCCACGTTGCCCGCATCGTCGGTCACGGTAATCATGGCAGACTTAGCGCCATCGCTAAGCTCTGGGAAGGTCAGAGTCCATAAACCGCTGGCATTGGCTTCGACGCTACGGGTGATCGCATCAACCGTAATCGTCACAAGACTGCCTGCTTCAGCGGTTCCTACGAGGGTAGGCGTCGCATCTTGTGTATAAGCATCGGTCTGGCTTGTGCCTGTGTCACTCGCAGCGGCCAGCGCCACAGTAAACGGTGTTTGCGGAGCTTGAATATCGACAACAATTGAACCCGTACTGGTTGCAGTATTGCCCGCTAAATCCGTGCTGGTAATGGTGTAAGCTTGCTCCCCATCCCCTAAGGCATCGGTGACTTGCGCCGTCCAGTTGCCACTTTCATCAACTTGCGCCGCATAGGTGTTGCCACCAATCGCTAAGGTAACAACAGCACCAATCTCTGCGGTGCCATTGAAAGTTGGCTTGGTTTCTTTGGTTAGACCATCACTGTTGTCGTTACCGGTATCACTGCTGGCACTCAAGCGACCAGTCACAGCCGTTTGAATATCGACTTCGAAGCTGCCAGTTACCGGAGCTGTGGTATTGCCAGCCGCATCCGTTGCCGTAGCCGAGAAGCTATACTCCCCAGCCGATAATGCCGTCCCTACTGTAATCGACCAATTGCCGGATTGATCCACATCGGTGGTGTATTGGGCACCGGCAATATCGACTTTGACATGGCTGCCGGGCTCCCCCGTACCAGAAATGACCGGTTTGGTAACCTTGGTTAAATTGTCATCGTTCGCCGCCCCAGAATCAGAGGCGCTGTCTAATTTCGCGGTAAATGGTGTTGGTGCCGAAGTATCCACGGTGATAGAGCCGTTCACTGTCGTCGTGTTACCGGCTAAATCAACGGCAGTCACCGTATAATTCTGCTCTCCTTCCGCTAGCGCTTCAGTCAACTGCACGCGCCAGTTTCCGTCGTCTTCTACGGTTGCAAGGTAAGATTTACCTGCAATCGTCAGTTCCACCACAGCCCCTGGCTGGGTTGTACCATTAAAGGTAGGCAAGGTCACTTTGGTGATACCATCGCTATTGCTATCACCCGAATCCGAAGCCGCCGCTAGGCGCGCGGTCAGAGCAGGAGCTTGAGTATCAACCATAATGGTTTTGTCGATGATGGCTTGGTTGCCAGCGGTGTCGGTGGCGATCAACTTGTAGCTGTGCTCACCGTCACTGAGCCGATCCGCAAACGGAATGGTGAGCTGCCAGTTACCAGAGCTGGTAACGGTAGCATCAAATTGCTTACCGTTGATTTCTACCGCGACGGTAGAGCCAACTTCGACAATGCCCGAGAAAGTCGGAGTCGTGTCGTTGGTCACGCCATCTGTGCTGCTAGCACCATTGTCAGAACTGGCATCTAGGCCACCTTGGAAAGGAACCGGCGCGACTAAGTCTAGTGTGAAACTGCCCTCAACTGGAGTAGCGGTGTTACCTGCTGGATCAACTGCGGTAATGGTATAATTGTACTCGGTGCCATTAATGCTATCGGTTAGCGGCGTTGTCGCGGTGACTTGCCAGCGACCATTGGCAGCGGCTGTGGTCTGGTACTCATTACCGTCAATGGTAACGGTTACCGTAGCGTTCGCATCGGCAGAGCCGCTAAAGGTTGGCGTAGTATCCTTGGTGATACCATCCGCCAAGGACACACCAGTATCACTGGTATAATCCAGACCACCAGTTAGTTTGGTGGTGGTATCTAGGGTCATTTCACCATTGAGAGTACGGGTATTGCCCGCCACATCCATGGTCGTCAGTACATAAACGTATTTACCATCTGCCGTTAACTCAGACTCTGGCGTTAAAGTCCAACTGCCGTTGCTATCCACGGTCGTCGTTGTTTGCTGGTTATCCAGCAATAGGGTAACCCGTGCACCCGGTTCACCTGTGCCGGTAAAGGTTGGCGTATTATCTTTGGTCAGGCCATCGCTATCCGAGTCTCCAGTATCGCTGGCTGCAGCCAAGCGACCGGTAAACACTGCAGGTGGCGTCAGGTCAATCGTCAAGGTTCCTGTCAACGTCGCCGTGTTGGCCGCCAAGTCCGTAGCGGTAATGGTATAAGATAGCTCCCCTTCCGGCAGATCTTCATTCAGACTAATCTGCCAGTTACCTTCTGCACCTACTGTAGTGGCGTAGGATTTCTCATTGATTAGAAGAGCAATAGTAGCACCAGCCTCACCGGTACCAACAAAAGTTGGTTTCACAACAGAAGTAATGCCATCGCTATTACTAAAGCCTAAATCTGTCGCCGACGATAAACGTCCAGTGAGGCTAGTCACCGTGTCTATGGTTAAGTCGTAGGTGAGCGCCGCGGTCTGATTACCAGCCACATCTGTCGCGGTGGCTTTTACCTGCGCTGGCCCATCTCCGAGGGCATCGAAAGTAATTGACCACTGGCCATTTTCTCCGACCGTTGCCGTTTTGGTTTGCCCAGCAGCCGTTGCGCTAATAAGCGCACCTACTTCACCGGTGCCGGTAAAGGTTGGTGTCTTATCGTTAGTTTTCCCGTCATCCGCTACACCACTGTCACTCACTTCCGACAAAGTCATGGTGAAAGGTGTTGGCGGCGTTTTATCGATGGTTACTGTGCCTGTTGCGATGGCCGTATTACCAGCCAGGTCCGTGGCTTTCATGGTGTAGGTCAGCTGACCTTCAGGTAAGGCGTTGGTAACGGTCGCCGTCCAGTTGCCTTGATCATCCACTATCGCATTAATATTCTGCCCATTGATGGACAGAACAACGCTAGCACCCACTTCGGTACTACCGTAGAAGGTCGGTGTGTCTTCGGAGGTTAAGTTATCACCATTATTGCTACCAGTGTCTGACAGCGCCGCTAGACCACCGCTCACAAAGGTTTGCGTATCAATCGTAAAACTACCATTGAGCGGCTGGGTGCTGTTGCCTGCCGCATCGGTGGCTACCGCAGTGAAGGTATGATCACCATCGGCTAGGGCATCCGTCACGGTAACTTGCCATGATCCATCATTTGCGACCGTTGTGGTGTACTGCTGACCATTAATGGTCACAACCACAGCAGCACCTGCCTCCCCAGTACCAGAAATGGTTGGCTTGGTCTCTTTGGTTAAACGGTCGCTGGCGTCAACCCCGGTGTCACTCGCGCTGTTCAACGCTGCCGTAAATGGGGTTGGTGCGCTTGTGTCTATGGTGATGGAACCCGTTGCCGTCGAACTATTACCCGCCAAATCCGTGCCGGTCAGAGTATAGGCTTGCTCACCTTCAGGCAGATCCTGATCTACCTGAATCACCCAGTTACCGTCTGCATCTGCAGTAGTGGTAAAGGTTTTTCCAGCAATATTCAGGGTAATAGCCGCCTGTTTCTCGGAAGTTCCGTTAAAGCGGGGCTGCGTGATATTGGTAATGTTATCCGTCGTCGAACTGCCTGAGTCCGACACCTGACTTAAACCACCCTGAATCTGCACCATTTGCGTGTCTAACACAAAGGCACTGGTGACTTTACTGGTATTTCCCGCCGTGTCAGTCTGTAACACTTCGTAGGCGTAGGAGCCGTCTGTGGTTAGCGTCGCCACATCCACTGACCAGCTACCATCCTCACCCACAGTCGTCGCGAGGGTTTGGTTATCGATCTTGACGCTGATTTGTGCGCCAACTTCACCCGTACCCACCAATTTTGGTGTCGGGATATTGGTAATGGCGTCACTATTTGAGCTACCGCTGTCGCTGCTGCTGGCAAGCGCTACGGTGAGTGGCGTCGGTGCTGTGGTATCAATAGTAATAGCGCCTGCCTTTTGGGCACTGTTGCCCGCTGCATCGGTTGCCACTACTTGATAGTTATAATCGCCATCGGCAAGATCTTGATCAACTTGCAACGACCAGCGGCCATCATCACCAACTTGCGCGCTGTAGTTGCTATCATTAATAGTCAGAACAACGGTCGCACCGACTTCACCAGTACCAGTAAAGAAGGGCTTGGTGACTTTAGTAATATTGTCGGTGTTAGAAATGCCAGAATCACTGCTGCTTTGCAGACGTGCCGTCAATGCGGTTTGCGTATCAACGGTTACGGAACTACTTAAAGATTTACTGTTGCCCGCAATATCTGTCGCCGTAATCACGTAATCGTGAGTAGCATCAACCAAGGCATCTGTTACTTTTACCGTCCAAGCGCCTTCTTCTGTCGCTGTCGTGGTATAGGTCTGATTAGCTATGGTGACCGCCACTTGGGCGCCAGCTTCCGCTGCACCACTGAATACTGGCTTAGAATCTTTGGTGAGGTTGTCGCTCGCGCTTATTCCGGTATCAGAAGTTGTTGATAGACCACCGGATAAAGCAGTTTTGGTATCAATGGTTATGCTATCTGTCAGTGTGCGGCTGTTACCCGCTACGTCCGTTGCGGTGAGAGTATATTCGTATTGATTATCCGCTAGCGCCGTTGGCAAAGTAACAGACCACTTCCCTTGATTGTCAACCACGGCATTATATTGGGCACCATTAATGGTTAACGTAACCGACGAGCCCTGCTCTACCGTGCCACTAAACGTCGGTTTGGTGACGTTGGTGATACCATCATTGGCGAAACTACCGCTGTCAGAGGTAATCGACAAACCACCAGTAAAGGTCACCGGGGCCGTGGTATCAACCGTCATACTGCTGTTGATGGTTTTGGTGTTACCAGCCAAATCTTGGCTTTGCAATTTATAGGAATGCGCACCTTCCGTTAGGCTATCGGGCACACTAATGCGCCAGCTACCATCGCTTTCTACCGTGGTTGAATAGGTCTTACCCGCTATCGTTAAGGTGACGCTGGCATCCGCCTCACCCGTGCCCGAGAAAGTCGGAGTCGTGGTTTGGGTGATACCGTCGTTGTTGGCTAAACCAGTATCGGAAACCCCGTCCAAGCCACCGGTAAATTCCAATGCAGTATCAACCACAATAGTACCGTTGAGTTTGCTTTGGTTACCTGCTGCATCCGTAGCCGTCGCCTGATAAGCATAGCTACCATCATTGAGCGGACTGTTTAACTCAACGCGCCATTCGCCATTGGCATCAACGGTTGTAGTGTAGTTCTGGGTGCCTACTTTTAAGTTAACGCTAGCTCCCACTTCGCCTACACCACTAAATACAGGCGTAGCAAACTTAGTCACCCCGTCGCTATTGGACGAGCCGGAGTCATAAGCCGCATCCAAACCACCGCTAAATTCTGGTGCTTGGGTATCTACAGTAAAGGATTTCTCCACTACCGCTTGATTACCGGCTTTGTCTTCCGCTACCACTTTGTAGCTCACCAGACCATCCGCTAACGTATCGGTGATCTGCAATGACCAGCTTTGGTTACTGTCTGCGGTAGTACTATAGGTTTTCTCACCCACGGTGACGGTGACAGTCGCCCCTACTTCAGCGGTGCCCGTCAGAATCGGTGTATTGACTTTAGTTAGGCCATCCGTGGAAGAAGTGCCACTATCGCTGGCGGTGGCCAGTTGAGCCGTGACAAAGGTTTGCGTATCAACGGTGAAATCACCGCTTACGCTGTCTTGGTTACCGGCCACGTCCGTGGCGGTAATAGTGTAGCTATGCGCGCCGTCCGCCAGTGCATCCGTTGCCGTGACTTCCCAGTTACCATTGGCGTCTGCTTGTCCTTGGTAGGTTTTACCCCCAACAGAGACACTGATATTCGCTAGGGATTCTGCGCTACCGCTAAAGGTTGGGGTATTGTCTTTGGTGTAGCCGTCATCATTAGCAAGACCCGTGTCGCTGGTAGCGGCAAGTCCACCAGTTAAACTAGTGCTTAGGTCAACGGTAATGCTGTCACTGATAGTCGATGTATTGCCTGCCACGTCGGTCGCTGTGAGCACATAGGCATGTTCGCCTTCTGATAACGCTGTAGGGACCGTCACTTGCCAATTGCCATCTGCGGCAACGGTAGCCGCATAGGTTTTCCCAGCAATAGCGAGGGAAACTAAGCTGCCAGCCTCTACCGTGCCAGTAAAGGTTGGGCGTACGGTTTGGGTGATACCATCATCGTTAGCTCGCCCCGTATCATCGGCGACACTTAGCCCTCCGGTGAAGTCTGTAGGTGCGGTAATATCAATCAGGAACTGACCGTTTAGGGAGCCTTTGTTACCCGCAATATCGACCGTTTCAATGCGGTATAAGTGACTGCCTTCAGCAAAGCTGTCAGACACGGTGACTGACCAAGTGCCACTTTCATTCACAGTCGTCGTGTAGGACTTTTGATCAACCGTGACGGTAATCGCCGCGCCTGGCTCACCAGTACCCGCAAAAGTCGGGGTTTGATCGTTGGTAATATTATCGGACTGGGAACGACCAGTATCACTATCTTGGCTCAACCCACCAGTCAAAGTGACTTGCGTATCGACCACCACCGTGCCCGTCAAGGTGCTTTGGTTACCCGCCACATCGGTGGAGGTTAAGGTGTAATTTAGATCACCGTCGCTCAGGGAGTTAGTAACTTGTAATGACCAATCGCCGTTGTCATCAACAACTGTCTTGTAGCTATTACCAGCAATGGACAAGGAAACTTCCGTACCAACCTCTCCTCGACCAGAGAAAAATGGCTGAGTTTTGTTGGTTATTTGGTCACTATTGCTGGAGCCAGTATCGCTATCCGCCGCCAAACCTCCGGTAAATGGAGTAGGTGCTGTGGTATCAACCACCAAGGAACCAGAGGTGGTGGCCTGATTGCCTGCTAGATCCGTCGCTGTTACCGAGTAATCCAAGTTACCTTCTGGTAACGCATTGGTTACCTGTAATGACCAAGTGCCATCACTACCAACCTGAGTAGTGTAACCTTGATTATTAATGGTTAAGTTGATTTGAGCGCCGACTTCGCCCGTGCCATTAAAGATAGGTTTCGTCGCATTGGTAATGCTATCTGAGTTGGACACACCGGAATCACTTTGCGGTGCTAATTGGGCAGTAACGGCTGTTTCCGTATCTATGGTTACAGAATCGGTCAGACTCTCGATATTTCCGGCGAGATCTTCGCTCGATAACGTGTAGTCATAGTCACCGTCTGCTAACGCTTGCGTGACTTTGATTTCCCATACACCCTCGTCATCCACTTGGGCTTGGTATTGCTGGGTACCAATTGTTAAAGTCACAGTGGCGTTGGCTTCACCCGTACCAGCAAAAGTTGGCTGGTTATCGTTGGTCAAACCATCCGAATTGCTCGCGCCACTGTCGCTGCTCGCAACTAAACCACCTGATAATGTCGTGACAGTATCAACTGTAATGCTATCAGTTAAGGTTGTCGTGTTCCCTGCTGCGTCCGTCGCTGTAAGCGTATAACTATGAATGCCATCGGCTAAGTCTTCGCTAACCGTAACCGACCAGTTACCTTGCTCGTCCACTTCTGCGGAGTATGACTGATCATTAATTTGCAAAGTTACTTGGGAACCGACTTCAACTGTACCAACGAATTGGGGTTGGGTGGCATTGGTCAGATTATCATCGGACTCGGCACCAGTATCGGAACTTGCGGCTAGACGACCGGTAAAATTCAACGGTGCAACAGTATCTACTTGGATCGTGCCTGATAACGCTTCAGATAAGGTATTGCCCGCGAGATCAATAGTGTTAAGAGCATATTGATAAGCACCATCAGATAGCTCATCGGTAACAGCAATCTGCCAATTGCCGTTATCATCCACGGTTGTTTGATAGCTTTTGCCATCAATCGTTAAGCTAACGCTGGCACCTTGTTCACCTGTACCAGAGAAGGTTGGCGTATTAATTTGCGTAAGCCCATCGGACGCCAAGCTACCGGTATCAGACGCTTCATCAAGGCCGCCAGTTAATGTCGCCACCGTATCGATGGTGACCTCTCGCGTCACTGACGGAGTTGCGTTACCCGCCGCATCAGTTGCGTACAACTCGTACTCATACGTACCGTCACTAAGGATATCAAGAACCGTCAGACTCCACTGCTGACTCTCATCTACGCGCACCGAATCTGCAGCGACTTGTACACCATTTTCTCTAATAATAAGCGTGACATCGGCACCTACTTCGGCGGTACCAATAAATTCTGGCTGGGAGATGTTAGTGATCGCGTCTGTGGCCGATACACCAGAGTCACTGCTAGACGCTAATTGGGCAGTAAATGGAGCTGGAGCTTGGGTATCAACGGTAAATTTACCTGCTGCCGTCGCCTCATTGCCAGCAAGATCGGTCGCCAGCACTTGGTAGCTATAGTCGCCGTCTTGTAAGACTTGGGCGACTGCAACAGACCAAGTACCTTCAGCGCCAACTGTCGTTAGGTAGTCCTGCTCTGCCACCGTGACTTTGATTGTTGCTCCCACCTCGCCAGTTCCTGACAGAGTTGGCTCAGTCGCATTAGTTATAGTGTCAGCAGCATCGCGGCCGCTATCACTAGCTTGATCCAACCGGGCAGTGACAACAGTTTCAGTATCAACAGTCACTTGGCCAGCCACTTCAGGGGCGGAGTTCCCGGCGATATCAACACTATTGATGGTGTAATCGTAGACACCATCTTCAAGCACTTCGGTGACTTGTACCGACCATTGCCCTTGGGCATCTACCGTAGCAGTGTAATCTTGTTCCGCTATAGTTAACGTGACTTGAGCACCCGCTTCTGCCGTCCCCGAAAACACCGGCAGATTGACATTAGTTAACTGATCGTCGTCCAAACTACCCGAGTCAGACTCACTATCAAGACCACCCGTTAATGTGGTTTGGGTATCAATAGTCAGCTTGCTTTGCACCACAGTTTGGTTGCCAGCAAGATCAGTCGCAATGGCCGAATATTCGTACTCACCATCGGCTAGGGGCTGTTCCAGCTGGATAAACCAGTTGCCACTCGCATCAGAGGTGGTTGGGAAAGTTTCCCCATTAATCGTTAGTTCAACCGACGTTTCTGGTTCTGTTACCCCAGAGAAACGCGGAGTAGTTTCGTTGGTGAGCTGATCAGTGTCGCTGCGGCCTGAGTCGCTACTTGGATCCAGCCGAGCGGTTAATTCAGGTGCTACCGTATCGATAACTAAAGTTTTTGACAGAACCTTATTATTTCCTGCGATATCGGTTGCGCTTAGCTCATAGGCGTAACGCCCATCTTCTAATTGTAATGCTGGATCAATCGTCCAAGTGCCATCCGCTTGCACCGTGGTTTGCCAGGTTAAACCATTGAGCCTCAAAATAACGACTGCGTCCACCTCACCGGTACCAGCGAAGGTTGGGCGCGTATAGTTGGTCACCTCATCACCGACGACATTGCTATCGCGCAGGGCAACCAACCCACCATCAAATTGAATTTCGGTATCTAGGGTAAAGATATCGCTGAATATAGGTGATTTATTACCTGCCGCATCTTCACTGATGACTTGGTATGACTTATCCACTTCATCGGTTAATTCCGTAATTACGGTAATCGACCAATTACCATCGACTGCTGCTTTGGCGGAATAGGTTCGACCATCAATTGTTAGCTTAACTGTCGAGCCGGGTTCCGCCTGACCTTCAAAGGTTGCAAAGGCATCGTTAGTGATATTGTCACTACTGCTGACGCCTGTATCGCTCTCCACTGCTAAGCTCGCAGAAGGCATTACCGGAGCTTCAGTGTCAATCACTAGGGTTTTATTGAGTGCCGCGGTGTTGCCCTTGGTGGTGGTCGTTGTCACGATAACGGGATAGTCGCCATCGGCAAACTCGGGCGCAACCGTGATACTCCAAGTACCACTACCATCAGCAGTCGTTTGCTCTGCCACACCATTCACCGTTAGGGAAATGGTTGCGCCGGCATTGGCTCGCCCGGTGAATACTAGTGACTGATTCACATTGGTAATAAAGTCGCCGGTGATACCAGAATCACTAGCGGAATCCAGACCGACAGTCAGGGTGACGTCTTCTGCTTCCTCTTCAATATCCCCTTGTTTCGGCACAGAGGAACCAGACGAACTGGATACCGTGACTTGCTGTACTACAGGCTGCGGCAGTACTTTCTTCGCGCCGGAGCCCGTTTCTTCGCCATTACTGTCACTTTCATTATTGGAAAGCAACTGCTCTGGTAGATCGACAGCTTCGTTCTGAACTTCTACCACGAAGTCCTCAACCTCGGACGGGCCGTCTTGGCGATCAATCGTAGCTAGCTCTTCTTCCGCTGCCGCAGCGTCTTCCAATGCTTTTTCTTTGGCAGCAAGTTCGGCTTCTTTGGCTTCAATTTCTTCTTTAAGTGCTTCAAGACGAGCCGCTTCTTCTGCTAGCTGTTGAAGGCGCAATTCGCTTTCGCTAGGGAGCTCTTCTGGAACATCTTCCTCAATCGGTGACATTCCTTCACCAGCACCCGTGCCATTTTCAGTGAGTACGTTTTCAAGAAAGACGTTCTCAACCTGGTCAAGGTTTAGATTCGAGGAAGATACGATTTGGGCAATGGAGACAGATTCACCACCAGATACTACTTCCATCTGACCGGAGGCGATCTTTACCAAGGCATCCTTGATAACAACGTTTTCACCCTGTTCATTCTTAAGCTGCAGGTCAAAACCAACAACACGAACACTTTGTAAATCGGGAATATCTAGCTGTTCCAAGTCCCTGCTCCTTGAAGCGGTTTTTTAAAAGAAGAACAAAATCCAAGCGGATTCTTAAGAGATTAGAGACCAAATCTTACACAACACTGGCGATGAAGCAACCAACTAAATCGAGAGCGCCAATTGAATACATCAAATAAACTGATAGAAAAGTCTAAACCGCAACTACTTATGACCCAATAGCGCCACTGAGCAACCACAGTTACATTACAAAATTTAACATTTAAATTTAAAAAACTTATATTTTTCAACAAATTAAAAATAATTATTTACTCGCTATATTAATTAAAGATAACAGAATAATAACCAAAAAGCAGTTTTGTAACCAAACACCACAAAATGTTAAAAAGAGGAAATAATAAGGATATAAGCCAGTAAGCCAGCTCTAAGTCAAAACCACACACCATACACCACAAATGCCAGCAGCACTTGCCAAATTGGTGGTTTGGCTTTTTGTAACCAAACAAAGCCCGCTACCACGACCACTACATCCCACAAGCTATGAATGCCAGCAGGAATGATAGGGAAAATTAAAGTCGCGGCCAGTAAGCCCACCACGGCGGCATTGATGGCCACCAAGGCGCTTTGGGCTGCTTGAATTCGAGCAAGGGAATGCCAGTAGTGTTGCCCCACTAGCATCAGCAATAATCCCGGCAAAAAGATTGCCAATGTTGCCACCAGCGCCCAGATCAAGCCGGTACCCTCACCAGCTACCGCACCAAGGTAAGTGGCTAGGGTAAACATTGGGCCAGGGACGGCTTGTGCCGCCGCGTAACCCGTTAACATTGCGTTAGCTGGTAAATACTCTGCTAGGGATTCCGTCAATACAGGTAGCACCACATGGCCGCCACCAAAGATCAGACTCCCCCCTTGGAATAGCTCGGCGGCAAAGCCTGTTAGTCCTCCAGACGTGACGCTGAAACTACCAATAAATAAGGCTAAGAACGCCACTAACGCGAGGGGACCAGCCATCCCCGTTCGGCTTGCAACCGGGGAATCAGTACCCGCTTTTAACTGCAATTTTGCTCCCACCAAGCCAGCGCCAATCACCAAAATCACACTCGCAAGTGCGAAAGGCCAAATCAAGATAAAGACACCCGCTCCAGCGGCGATCCACCTCGTGGTACTGTCTTTACAGAAGTTTCTCCCCATGCCCAAGATAGCATCGAGTACTATCACGATTGCCATCACCTTGAGCGCACCTATGATGCTGTTAAATAGGCTACTGTCACTAAGCCAGCTACCGAGCCAAGCAAATAAACACATCAAAATCACAGAAGGCAGGGTAAAGCCTAAAAATGCCGCCACGCCCCCAGCCACACCACCGCGATGATAGCCCACCGCAAAACCCACCTGACTCGACCCTGGCCCCGGCATCACTTGGCTTAGGGCTACCCACTGGGCGTATTGCTGCTCCGTTGCCCATTGCTCTTGCTCCACAAAAACCTTGCGGAAATACCCAATATGGGCAGCCGGTCCACCGAAGGACGTCCAGCCAAGTTGAAAGAATTTCTTGAAAATAGTGGTAAACATAAATGCTCCATTTTAGTCGCCCGCCGCTTTGTCGCTCGCAAAGCGAGCTCCTACGGAGGAGTTATCCAAAAGATTGCTATATAGCAATCTTATGCTATTTTTCATAATATGTTTGCTATATAACAAACTTATTACTCGGTAGATGATTGTGTCAAACAGACAGCAACTAGGCCAAAAGATTCGCGATGCCCGCAAGCAACTCGGTAAGACCCAAAAGCAGCTGGCAGAGCAGACTCATATTAACAAATCGACCTTGTCACTGATCGAAAATGGCCATTTTACTGGATCACTAGATATCTATGAGCGTTACTTGGATGCGGTTGGCCTTACGCTGGAAGTTTCCGCCAAGCGCCATCAGCTCCCCAGCTGGGAGGAGATAGATGATCTTTTCAGGGAGGAAGATGAATGATGGCAAAGGAGCAGAAGTTCCCCAAACAAATCAATCAGATTAGCGTCCATGCAGAAAATACAGAGCTTGGGATATTGGGCAAAGGGGCTAGGCATCACTTTCAACCAGTACAATCTGAGCGGTATGTTTCTCTAACCATGACTCGACCGACCTTAGACGGTTACTCATCTGGGGCGTTACATCCGATTTTTTCCCAAAACTTACCAGAAGGCTTCAACCGTCGCTATATCGCGGAAAAACTTGCTCGATATGCCAAAGTAGATGATATGTATCTCCTCGCATTGCAAGGAGATCATGGCATTGGCCGACTTCAGTATCACAGTATTCTAGCGCTACCAGAAGTTGAGCAACTCAGCTTATCCGATATTTTGCACTATCAAGGTGAAAGTCCACTTTTTCCCCAGTTACTGGAAAAGTACTATTTGCGTAACGGTTTAGCAGGGGTGCAGCCTAAAGTAAGCCTACCAAACACCATCACAGGGGACACTGGCCGAACCATGGAGCAAAAGGATTTGATCGTGAAATCCCATGATCCAGAATTCCCGCTGCTTACGGTAAACGAATATGTCTGTATGGAGGCTGCCCGGTACTGTGGTTTAGAGCCACCAAAGGCATATCTTGCCGAAGACCTAAACACCTTCGTCGTGGAACGTTTCGATAAACCTAACGGAGTTTGCTTGGGCTATGAAGACTTCACGACCCTAATGAAAAAGCCCAACACACCAGACGGAAAATATAACGGCAGTTACGAGGCCTTGCTAAAAGCTGTAAACCTTTATACAAATAGTGTCGATGAAATTAGCAAGATGTATCGCTACATCGTATTTAATTGCCTGATCGGCAATGGTGACGCACACCTGAAAAATTTTGCCTTACAATATAGCGACGATATGCAAACCATATTTGTCTCACCACCTTTCGATATCACCCACACGTTAATCTATGACACCATCGACAACAATATGGCTCTCAAAATGGCCGGCAGCACAGCTTTTCCCGATTTTACCACTCTGTTGAAGCTGGCGGAGTCTCCGTATTTTAAGATTCGCAATGCAAAATCCATAATCGAGCAGACTGCTGAAGATATTTTGACTTACTTGGACAAATCCAACGAGGTTAATCTTATGAAAGGACTCAAGACTTCAATTCAGAACTCCGTCTCCCACGTCATGCGACATCAGCCACTTACCGAAAAATACCGGCACACCAAACACCGTAAATTTCCTTAGGGGTCAGAATCTTGTCGCTCGCAGAGCGAGCTCCTACGGGGTGGGGGGGCGCTCGCCGATTTGTCGCTCGCCAAGTGAGCTCCTACGGAATTGGATTATCTGCCGATTTGTCGCTCGCACAGCGAGCTCCTACGGAATTGGATTATCTGTCGATTTGTCGCTCTCACAGCGAGCTCCTACGGGGTCTGAACCTGTAAAAAGTTACAATCGCGCTCAAAAATTGACCACAAGGCGATGTGGACATAATATTGACGATAATTAATGTCTAAATTATGTCATCTGGAGGTATTATGGCAACTCTCAAAATTGGCTCTCCCCCAGCACATGGCTACGAGCTACCTAGCTCTTGGGCAGAAGCGTTTTGCACTACGGTAGATCATATAGCGCGTTTTGTTGACCTGCCCTCTCAGTCACTCAAGCGCAAAGACCGCATTATGAATGTGAAGGTTCAGACTCGCTTGATTGAAGTCCATGCTCTGCTGCGCCGTGTACGCCCATGGTTTAATTCTGATCAGGCCGCTTGGGCTTGGTATATCGGTGAGCCGTTGGTAGCATTCGGGCGTTTGACACCCGCTGAAATTATTAAGATACACCATGAAAAAGGTATAGAGGCCCTAAACGATTGGATTACCGAGCGGGAGCTTGGGGGCTTCCAATAATGTCATCTGCTCTCGAAGCTTTGATTCAAGGTCTGGGGAACTCGCCCTTAACAAGCTACAAGGGCAACGCTTATCGGATGCACAACCCGGTTTGGGCTTGGTCTCCGCTAAGTATGGAAGGCGCAACCATCACCGGCGGCAGATTTAACCCAAAAGGATTCCCCGCACTCTATTTGGGACTAAGTGTTAATGGCTGCTGGGCGGAAGTTTCGGGCGGTGCAACCAATGCGGTCCTAGCGCCACAAATGCTTTGCTCTTATGCCATCGAGATCGACGGGGTAGTTGACCTGAGATCAAATTATCGTGACCTTTTTGCCGCTCCTTGGCGGGCTATGCTGTTGGGCAATAGGGAACCGCCAGGCTGGGCGCTTTGCCGAGCCATTAGTGCACACCCTCAGATAAACGGCATCCTTGTCCCAAGCTATGTAATGACCTCTGAAAGTAACCTCGTTTTATATCGATTACCGCCCAAATCAGTAAAACTGTTCGATCCTGAAGGCAGACTGACAACCTTATATGGTGGCCAATTGGATTTAGATATTTAGATCGGTTTGTCGGTCTGCTATTTTTTCGCTCGCGGAGCGAGCTCCCGTCCTACAGGGTCAGACCCTCCTTTCTACCCCATGGGGTCAGACCCTCCATTTTAGAGGGTCAGACCCTCCATTTTAGAGGGTCAGACCCTCTAGGATGGTGCGCACCGGGGCGGGTAGGCCAAGGGATAATGCTTGTTCTAGGTTAAACCATTGGTATTTGTCTTCGCCGATGGTGTCGTTGGCTTGTACCTCTAGCCGCTGGGGGCGGATTTCTAGGTGGTAGTGGCTAAAGGTATGGCGAAATTGTGGTAATGGGGTAACGGAGTCAATGGATACAGGAAAGCGCTGTTCGGTTTCTAGTGCTACGTCTGCGTGGTTATCTATCTCTGGTAGACTCCAAAGTCCACCCCAGATGCCGGTGGCTGGGCGCTTCTCTAGCAATATGCCATGGTCACTTATTAGCACTAGCATTTGGGTGTGTTTCACCGGTTTGTCCGCTTTTTTCGGCTTTTTCACTGGGAAAAGCGTGGGATCACCACTAATGCGGCCGTCGCAGTCCCGTTGTAATGGGCAAAGTAAGCACTGGGGCTTGCTGCGGGTACAAAGGGTCGCCCCTAGATCCATCATGGCTTGGGTGTAGTCGCCACAGCGCTCGGCGGGCATGTAGGACTCGGCCAGTTGCCACATGGCGTTTTCAGTTTTCTTTTCCCCCGGCCAAGTGGGGATAGCATGGTAACGGCTCAATACCCGCTTCACGTTGCCGTCTAAAATAGCCGTTTGTTGCCCTCGGGAGATAGATAAAATCGCCGCTGCCGTGGAGCGCCCTATCCCCGGTAGTTCACAGACACCTTCTTGGGTTTGCGGAAATTCCCCATCCCAATCATTGACCAACTGCTGCGCCGCTTTGTGCATATTGCGGGCGCGAGCGTAGTACCCCAGCCCACTCCAGTGGGCCAGCACGTCATCTTGCTCTGCCGCAGCAAGGGCAAAGACATCCGGGAAGGATGCCATAAAACGCTGGTAGTATGGGATCACCGTCGCCACTTGGGTTTGCTGCAACATGATTTCAGAGATCCAAACCCGGTAAGGGGTTTTGTCTTGCTGCCACGGCAAGTTTTTGCGCCCATGCTGGTTGAACCAGTTTAATACTCGGGGCGCAAAGTCTGCTTTCGGGGTCAGCTCCATAGTGGTTAGGCTCATTGCTTTATCGGGGCTCTCTCTTAAGGGCTCTCTCGGTCATGAAAGGGCTAGAACAGCCCTTTCAATGCGCTTTTTAGTTTGTCTTCCGCTTTTTGTTTCAAGGCTTCTTCCTCGGCCTTTTTCTTAGCTTCTAGTTCCGCTTGCAGACGGGCCTTTTCTTCCGCCAATTTCGCTTCAGCGCGGGCTTTTTCTGCCTCTAGCTTCGCTTGAGCGGCTGCTTTCTCTGCATCCAACTTGGCTTGTGCCGCAGCTTTTTCCGCCTCTAGCTTCGCCTGCAATGCGGCTTTTTCAGCAGCAAGTTTAGCGTCTAACTCGGCTTTCGCTAAATCGGTAAAGATTTTGCCAAAACCAGCAATATCCGGGCGACACAAGCCTACCGGGTCATCACTAAATTTACCTTTACATACCACGGGGAACTTAAGTGCCTGCACGTTGCTTTTCACGGAACATGCAGGGTCAACTTGGCTTCCCGATACCCCAACCCGGGCGGTGTAATTCAAGCTACTATTCGGCAGTGACACCACACCATCACCGGTTACTTCAACACCCACCGCCGAAATTTCCAAGCCCGGAGTGGACACCTCACCATTTACAATCCGAGCTGGGAATTGCATGGTTTCAAATGGCGTGTCTGCCCCATAAAGGCTTTTATCAATAGTACGGGCGCGGCTAGCGGCAATGCCTTCACAAACACTTTGGGTCAGGTTCATACCCACCAAAGCACCGCTTTTGATTTCCACCAATAGGTCACCGTTCAATTGCTTCATAAAGGCATCAACGCTATTGCCGGTGGTGTACATATCCCCTTGTAGGTAAGTGGCACCAGCGATTTTGTCCAGCTCCATAAAGTCATTGAGCAATGGCTGGATCTGCACCCCATTCATGGCGGGGGAGATATCGATACGTGGCTCAGAACCATTCACATCTAGCTTGGCTTGCAGGCTCACATCACCGTCATACAAGGTGACTTTAGCTGGATTGATGGTCACCACGCCGTCGCGCTGGTTGGAGTCCAATTCGATGCGGTCAATGGAAACGTTTTTCACTTTTAACGTATCGAATATAAAGCCGAAGTGGCCATTTAGGGTTTTCACCAACTCGACTGGGATTAAATCACCAGCGGGAGCTTCGGCATTCTCTTGCGTCGGCACCGCTGCAACGTCTTCCTCAACCCCTTCTACAACCGGCGGCAGGTAACGATCCACATCTAGGTTGGCACCGGCCACTTTCACATCCCAAGATAATGGGTTCAAATGCAACAGGGCATTGGCTTCGATTTCCGTATCATCCAAAGCCAAAGAAATGGGCTGCACTTTTACCGTATCCAAATTGCCTTTGGCAGAAAGGTTTAAACTGGCCTTTTGCAGTACCGTTTCATCCGCCATTTCGGGCAATTCAATATTAAGTTTCCCCAGCAGCGCTTTAGGGGAGAACTCGGCCACACTCACGACAGCACTAAACTCCGGTGCAGTGAGGAACTGATAGACTTCTGCTTGGATATCGGCATTGATTCCTAGGGCGCTAAGGCTAAGCCCTTCTACTTGAAGGTTTTCCTGGGGCAAGTCGAGATCCAAACTCGCTACTTCTAGCAAAGCATCTAAAGGTTGCACCGGCAAAGCTTCCATATTGACGGAGCTTTTCACCTCCAGTTTTGCTAGCGACAAAGCCTGACGCTCGGGGAACACAGTTAGGTTAGAAGACAGCGCCACATTAGCCTTAATTGGATTCTGTCCGGTAAGGTTGCTCTGCTCGACGGTCACATCCAGCAACATGGGCCAAGCCTGATCCCAGCGCACATTGGTTAGAGTAAGGTTAGCCGTTGCCTTGGCTTTTAAATCCGCGCTGGCGTCGGTGTAGGAAATGGTCGCGTTTTGAATCAGCAACTCATCCAATGCGATTTGAGGCAAAGTCAGAGCGCCGGGAGCATCGGTATTTTCGGTAGGCGCTACGGAAGATGACTGCTCCGCGCCGGTCGCTTCCGCTGTCGTTGCGCCCGCATTTGTCTCTGCAGGCGTATTGGTCACCGGAGGCAGCCAGTTAGGGGTACCATCGGCAGCCACTTTTAGGTCAGCATTGAGGCCGATTAGACGCACCTTTTCCACTTCAATGGATTGTTGCAGTAGCGGCATCACCGCAAGGCTAAACTCGGCCTTGTCGAAGCTCACCACCTCTGGCGCATCCCCCATGGCGACGCCAATATTTTCAAGACTAAGCCCAAGCCACGGAAAAAATGACCAGCTAATATCGCCATCTAAACGCAGGCTCACATTAGCCTGCTCTTTCGCGACTTGCGTTAGCTGGCCTTTAAATTGATTCGGGTCGACAAAGACCAAAATGTAAACCACTGCTGCCATGATCAGCGCCACTAGCGCCCCGATCAAATATCCTAATCGCTTAAACCAAACCATATTTTCCCCGTGAGTATCCGATCTCAGTCTGTGTGTTGAGCATCATATCACCCTTCTTTGTCGCTCCCTAGCCGCAGCCTGTCGCAGCTTCCCTATAAAAACCATAGAAGCCACCGAGCGCTAGCTTTATAATGTTGCATAACTTTTATTTCAATCGGTCCATCTGACCCACCGAGGAGATCCCCTGCTATGTCCAACCGGATTGCTACCGTAGAGCGCAATACGCTCGAAACGCAAATCAAGGTCACTGTTAATTTAGACGGCACTGGTCAATTCCAGTGTGAAACCGGCGTCCCCTTTCTTGACCACATGTTGGATCAAGTAGCACGCCATGGTTTGATTGACCTAGACATTCACGCAGTGGGCGACTTGCATATCGACGCGCACCATACGGTGGAAGATTTGGGTATTACCTTGGGCCAAGCCTTCAAACAAGCGGTTGGCGATAAAAAGGGCATCAAACGTTACGGCCATGCTTATGTGCCATTAGATGAAGCCTTGTCCCGCGTAGTTATCGACTTCTCTGGCCGCCCAGGTTTAGAAATGCACGTGCCTTTCACCCGTGGCTCCGTTGGCAAATTTGATGTGGATTTGTTTTCTGAGTTCTTCCACGGTTTTGTGAACCATGCTCAAGTAACGCTGCATTTGGACAACCTACGGGGTCACAACACCCACCACCAAGCGGAAACCATTTTCAAAGCCTTTGGTCGCGCCTTGCGTATGGCATTGGAAGTGGACGAGCGTATGGCGGGGCAAATGCCTTCCACTAAAGGCTGTTTGTAAGGTTGGAATAATGGAAAAGCAATCTGTAGTTGCCGTCATAGACTACGGCATGGGCAACCTGCACTCGGTTGCCAAAGCGTTAGAACACGCCGCCGGTGACAACACGAAAGTCGTTGTTACTAGCGATCCTGCCGTAATTGATGGGGCGGATCGGGTATTGCTACCCGGTGTCGGTGCGATTCGCGACTGTATCGGTGAAATGTACAAGCAGGGCTTGGTGCCGGTGATTCGTAAAGCCATGGCAGAAAAGCCGTTTTTGGCGATTTGCGTGGGTATTCAATCACTTATGAGCCACAGCGAAGAAAACGGTGGAGTGGACTGTCTGAACCACTTTGCCGGCAACGCCCTCTTCTTCGGCGATGACCACAAAGACAAAGATGGCTCCAAACTTAAAGTGCCACACATGGGTTGGAACCAAGTAAAACACACCATCGATCACCCTCTCTGGGCTGGCATCGAAGACAACGCCCGTTTCTACTTTGTACACAGCTACTATGTGGTACCAGAGAACAAAGCGGAAGTTGCCGGCACCTGTGAATATGGCCATGAGTTCTGCGTCGCATTAGCCCGCGATAATGTATTTGCGGTGCAATTCCACCCGGAAAAAAGCCATAAAGATGGTCTGCAACTTTACAAAAACTTCATCCACTGGGATGGCAAGCCGTAACCGATTAGGACAGGAAATCAACACATGGCCTTAGCAAAACGTATTATTCCCTGCCTTGATGTGGACAATGGTCGCGTCGTCAAAGGCGTACAATTCGTCGATATCCGCGACGCCGGTGACCCAGTGGAAGTGGCGAAGCGCTACAACGAACAAGGTGCCGACGAAATTACCTTTTTGGACATCACCGCCAGCTCCGACGACCGTGAAACCACGGTACATATGGTGGAAGCCATCGCTGCAGAAGTGTTTATCCCCCTAACGGTGGGTGGCGGCATTCGTACTTGTGATGATATTCGCCGTATGCTGAATGCCGGTGCCGACAAAGTAGGCATCAACACCGCCGCGGTATTTAACCCGGAATTTGTCCGCGAAGCGGCACAGCGCTTTGGCTCCCAGTGCATCGTGGTTGCCATTGATGCGAAAAAAGTCAGCGCCGCAGGCGAGCCAGACAAATGGGAAATCTTTACCCACGGTGGCCGCAAACCAACTGGCTTGGACGCGGTAGAGTGGGCGAAGAAAATGGTCGACTACGGCGCTGGGGAAATCCTGCTAACCAGCATGGACCGTGATGGCACCAAAAATGGCTTTGACCTTGGCGTCACCCGCGCCATCAGCGAAGCCGTTCATGTACCGGTTATCGCCTCGGGCGGTGTGGGTAACTTGGATCACCTTGTGGATGGCGTTATCGAAGGTAAAGCCGACGCGGTACTGGCCGCCAGCATCTTCCACTTTGGCGAATACTCGATCCAAGAAGCCAAAGAGAAAATGGCTGCCGCTGGCATCGAAATGCGGTTGTAAGCATAAGGGGTCAGACCCTCCTTACAGATACGCTATGTTTAAACAAGCATTTATCTGGAGGGTCTGACCCCATAGGGAAGGACTATGCGTTTAACCGCTGCTGAACGTTTATAGAGCTAAGCAATCAGTGATCACCATTGGTAGGAAAGGGTAAGTTGGTGATAGCCACCGATTTGAGGCCAGAGCCAGTTTTTTGCTTTTTGTTGCTCAGTGTTTGAACCTGTAGAATCACCTCCTCCCTTACGGTCACTGGGAGAATCCAACAGTTTGCGCACCTCACTGAAAGGTATAATTTGTTGGAAAGTATAAGCGAGTCGCCAGTTGTTGGGCTGATAGTTTAATGTCAGTTTGGGGACCCAAAGGGTATCGCTAAACTCGTCGCTTCCATTGTTAAATTGGTTCGCTAGCAGGATGATTCTCAGCTCACTTTTATTAGTAGAGCTAATTTTTATATCCCCAATCAAGTTGTCCCAAGACAGCTCGACATTTTCCCACTGCCAATCTCGACCTAAACGTAGCGCTAGAAACTCCGAATCAGCTGATATATCGCCGGTAATAGCGTGTATCGTAGAAAGTAGCGCCCCTTCAATCACGCTCCCAGATTCGACGCTATTCCACGCTTTATCAGATAGACGCAGGTAAGTACTGGCATCAAAGCTCACTATATCCCGGTAAACACCTAGCCACGCGCTATCCCAACGCCAACCAATATAATGTTGATCACGCCGGAAGTCGGATTGCCAGCTATCATATTGACTTACCGCGACACCATCAAAATAGAGCTGCGTATCTAGCTTTTCGCTATAAGACTGAATATCGACTTCAACTCCTGAACGAACTGGACGTATCTGCCATTGTGCAGTTTGGACAGTTGGGTGATTCAGCGCCTGTTGCTGATAGCTGATGTAATGATCAAACAGGTTAAACGAAGCCCCCGCATACGGACCTAAATGGGCAGAGTGGTCGAGAGAGACATTATGTTGGTCAGTATCAGTTAATGATACCGAAAGCCCCCCATGCAACCCCGTTGCAGAGGAGTCCTGCCCAACCCAAACGGAGAAAGGCTCAGTTTGTAATTTCGCCAAGCCATTAGCATATCCAGAATCCAAACGCCCCAACTGAGCTTCAAGCGTAGCCTTGTTGTTAAACTCCCAGCTTCCTGAAAGATAAGTTTGAGAATATTCACTTAGCTGGCTACCACTAAACTCAGTCGACGTAAATTTCTCTTGCCACTCCAAATGGTCGGAAAAGCGCTCTCCTCCTATGCAAGCAGCTACCTTGCCATCATAACTTTTAGGCAGGCAATACTGCGCCGTGAATAGATGACCTTGGTGAACGCCATAGCCGTTTTCATCATTATAGAAGCGTTCAACTTCTAACTCATAAGAAAGCTCGGAGCGATCAGAAACCGAAGGCACTAAGGATAGCTGGGGCGACCATAACAATGGTTGCGCAACAACAGACAACGGAGTAAGCAGCAAAAGCCACGGGGAAAAGAATGATTTCATCCGATACTCATTACAAAAAGGGCGGCTAATGCCGCCCTTTGTAGGTAGACTAGCGTTTAGTCTATTAAAGGTACAATCTCGAAATCACGGAACTGAATAACCGGCTCACCTTGGTTATTTTCAACCAATTGACCTACATTGACACCGTCCACACGGACAAGTGCATTGTAGTCCTGGCCGACTAGTGGTTCTTGGAATTTCAAAATTAATTGACCACCGTCGTTGTCTGTTACTGTTACGTTAAACGTTTCATTTACAGGCTGCGACTCTGGATCTGAATGCATATGGCAATCTGCCCCGCCCGTGTAGTAGTAACAATGCTCCCATTCGTACTCTCCTTTAACCAACTCAACGCTAGCCGTGAGATGTAAACCTTCATCGCCAAGACCTACCAGAGAGACAGCACCGTTATCTGATGTTGTTAGGTCTAGACCTTCACCAATTGCAATATCGAACTGGATGTCACCTGAAAGAACTTCAGACATATTTCCATCAGTCAGGTTAAAGCCAATATACATATCTTCTGCAATTGTGCTTTGTACCCATGCTTGGACACTATCAACGTCCATTGATCCGGTTAATTCGGAGTCGGTATAACCGTAAGAATATTGGACATTTCGAGCTCCACCTAATGCGATGGTGTCAAAGCTAGAATCAGCTAACGTATCGACATAGAAGGAGTTATAGGAATCTAAGAACCACATACCTATATCTGCAGGGTCTGAGTACGAAACGGCTAGACTTCCATATTCTCCCAAACCAAAATCAACATATTTCTCTACCCATTCTTGAAGGTAGGATTGCAAAGTCGCTTCATCAGAAAAGTTAGATGAACTGTTACGCCAATTATATGCACTCATTTCTAAGCCATCTGAGTTGTATTCAGATACTTGAGTTGCATAAGCGATGTTGAAAGCCCAGTCTGAGTAAAGTTCTGAATCGAGTTTACTCACTTCATCTAGATTAGATTCGGACACACGGAAGTCTACCACTCTTTGAGAAACCAACTGTTCACTCAGACTCGCCGGTGTTTCTGCTAAGTAGCTCGTCATAACATCAATAAGAGGTTGATTTAATGGAGTGAAATCAAACGTTAGACGATAACCAACGAAAAGCTCCTCACCGTTATAGGTTTCGGTTAACTCCTCGAATGTATAAGGTAAGCTAATCGTACCTGCATTGTAGTATGCCTCTTCTAAGTCATACTCGAAATTGTCTATTGCCGAGTCTGAAATTACAGCGCCCTCAGGGAAAGTAATATTGGCACCGATGGAAGACGTCTCACCACCGAAAGTCAGTTTACCTTGGAGTCCCATACCAGTAATTGACATGGCAATGTCACCGGTTTCGTAAGCTGACTCATCAAGCAACACTGCAAGATGCGCGTCAGCAACAAACTCCAGATTATTACTAAAGTCTTTTAGGGTCAGACCCTTTAGCGCTAGGCTCATACCAGAATCAGCAGAAGCAAGGGCGGGCGCGCTGTCTGTTTCAGATCGGATCAAGTCGATAACAGATTCGCCAAGCTTGGTTTTCAGCTCTGCTCCCCCTACATCTGAGAACGATAACGTGTAGGCCTGATCAGCAGTAACCGTGAATGAAGATACAGATAGAGACTCGGTTGTATCACCATTGCCTTCAACGGACTTGATATAATCTAACTCCATATCAACAACATAGTTGGTGAGCTGACCAGTGCTGTTTATGTCTGTGGATTGGAAAATTAAGCCTTTTACCGATGCGCCTGATTCATTAATAGTAACATCGTAACCACTACCTTGACTGATAACAAAATAGCTATCTGCAACCATATCGGATAGTTGAGATTCAAATGTGGTTTGATCGATTTCGTTTACAAAGCCATCAATCAAAGCACTAAGAGTGACTACCATGGCACCATACATAGGCGCAACTGCATCACCGGATACAGCGGCTTCAAGATCTGCCCCATAGGTTTCATACGCGGCTTGCATGTCTTGACTGGTGAGCTTATTTAGATAGGTCTTTGCATTCGCTACCAGAGCTTTACCTTGGGCGATTTTATCGTCCAAATTATTAGCAGTAACAGTCCCGCCAGTCGTTGTACCGTCGCTGCCATCTACACCATTACAAATCTCTGCTGTGTCTGAAGTGACCACATCACCGCTAGAGTTTTTGGTACCGAACGTAAATTTCCAACCGCCTGCGGTACAGCTACTGTTGCTTGTTGTCGCGGCCACTTTTTCAAAGAATGCGCTATCGCCGTCATTACCATCTAAACCATTCTGACCAGCAGCACCAGTATCACCCTTATCACCTTTCGCGCCTGTAGCACCATCCTCACCGTGACAAATATATTGTGTTTGAACTATCTCTCTCTCATCCAATTTGCCGTTAGCAGGGTTATCATCATTACCCCACGTAATCTTTATGCCACCATTGGTACCACACTCAGAACTACCTAAAGATTCGATAGCAGACTGAGCCACAATTGCTTGGCCAGTGACAATTCCAAGTTCGCCTGTGATATTGGTAGGCGTTGATGTCTGATTATCGGTGTCTTCCACCGTCGCCACGGTATCTTCAGGAGCACAACCAGTAATAAGAGCCGCTGAGGCAAGTGCCACAGCAAGAGAGACGCGGGAGCGTTTTAAGAGCTTGGTGAAGTTTCCTCTATTTCCTAGTTTTCTTCGTTCATGTGGTTAGCGCTAATTCCGTATCCGTGTACTAACCAGTTGGTTATGTGAAACCACATGAACCTATTTGTAAATCGACCGTTAGATTACTGTGGCTTTGTGTAAAAATAAAGACGTTAGATCAATATTTGCTCGAAAATCACCCGCACAGCTGGGTTATCGAGACAATAACGAGGCATAAGGCTCTGTTGCGCAGCGACCTTACAAGCTTGCTTGTGGAGCCAGTAACAGTAGCCTGATGGCGAAAGGGGCAGAAGTTCACCCGCACAGCGGGTTTTTAAAGCGCCTTTTGGATGGCAGCAGCGATTTCTTCCGGCTTAGAGTCGTGGTAGAGGTATTCTTTGATTTGGTTATCGCGGCCAATCAGGTAAATGCGGGCACTATGGTCAACGGTGTAGCCCATGGCAGAGTCTGGGGTTTCCACCATGCGGTAGAAAGCGCCATACTGTTTTACCACCTTGTCGATTTCTTCTTTAGTGCCGGTCACGCCGATAAAGCGTTTATCGAAGAAGCCGACATAGCGCGCTAGGTGCTCCACGTTATCCCGCTTGGGATCAACACTAACGAAGATGGTTTGGGTCTGGTTGACCACTTCTTCCGATAGTTGTTTCATCGCTACTTTGACATTCGCGAGGGACAGTGGGCAGATATCGGGGCAGTGGGTGTAGCCAAAGAAGACCAGTTTTAGCTTGTCGTCAAAGTCACTCAGGGAAACCGGACCTTTGTCACTGGTTAGGGTAAAGTCGCCACCCAAGCGGCCATTATTGCTGTTAGCGTTATCGCCAATCATGATGATGGCAACGGATAACAACAGCACGAAGGCAATTAAGGCAGGAAAAACAACGATCGGTTTCAGCTTCATGAGTAACTCTTCAATTCAACGTTAATGAGAGATAGAAAACTCGTACACAATTGGCGCCACGTTGGCTTCCGGTACGGAAATGGACATCAGCCAATCCATCTTCTCGGTGGTACATACAGGGATTCTAATGTTTCCGCGATAGAGAGTACCTTGGGCTAGGTCAAGTTGGTACTCGTTCAGGCCCATATACATGGTTTTTCCTTCTAATTTCACCGCAAGCTTTGGCACTAGCTGCTCAGAGCCTGCTGGCAAGGTAAATTCTACTGGCACTTCACCCGTGGTTTTAATTCCCTCTGGGAAGTTCAGTTGAATACCACCGAAAGTTTCACACTGGCCGTTTTGGCTGTCGCATATTAATGGCGTGCCTTGGGCGGTGCTACCCTCTTGGGATTTAATCACCAATGCGGTTAAAAGCGCTCCGAGGAAGCTGATGGCAAAGAGTTTAACAAATGGATTTTTCACACACGCCCCAGTAACAATTTAAAAACCCGTCAATAATGCCATAAGCCGCCTGATTCTGTAATCTTTGCGCAACCGCAAACGACTATTGTTGCCGCTGTTTCCCTATGGCGAGTACAATCCCCCAACTTTCCAATTTTTTGAAGGATGCGCTTCCTTGACTGACTTATACACTGCGCTGGACAAACTTGATCAGTTTCTTCAGCACGACTCAGGGCGCGATGCCGTACGTTTTTTCCGAGGTGTGGAGCGCGAAGCTCTGCGAGTCAATAAAGACAGCGGACGTATTTCAAAGCAGCCTCACCCGAAAGCTTTGGGCTCTGCGCTGACCCACGGAGCCATTACTACCGATTACTCGGAAGCCCTTATGGAGTTTATCACCGGTGTGTATGACTCAGTGGAAGGGGTATTGGGTGAACTAAACGATATACACTTGGTTACCAACCATGCCTTGGCGAAGTTGGATGAATGCCTCTGGCCGGGCAGTATGCCTTGCCATTTAGAAGGTCATGACGAAGTGCCCATTGCCTATTATGGTGAGTCCAACGTAGGCCAATTAAAGCGTGTCTACCGAGAAGGTCTGTCTAACCGCTATGGCCGCATTATGCAATGTATCGCCGGTATGCATTACAACTTCTCATTTAGTGAGACCTTCTGGGATTACTTGGCTGATCTACGCCAGGTGGATGTATCCACGCCAGAGCAACGTCAGCAGTTCAAATCAGAGCAGTACTTTGCTTTGATCCGTAACTTCCGCCGTAAATCTTGGCTGTTGTCCCTATTATTTGGGGCGTCCCCAGCCATTGACTCTAGCTTCTTGCCGCAAAAGCCCCAAGGTCTCGCGGAGCTGGGTGGCAACACTTGGGTTGGCCACGGGGCCACTTCCCTACGTATGAGCGATATGGGCTATCAAAACAAGGCTCAGGCCGGTTTATACGTGTGCTACAACGAAGTTGATACCTATATCAAAACCATCAAGGGTGCACTACGTACCCCTTATGAAGATTACGAGCGAATTGGTTTAAAAGTTGATGGTAAATACCGCCAACTTAGCACCAATTTGCTGCAAATCGAAAATGAATACTACAGCGATATCCGCCCGAAACGGGTGACACTGCCTGGGGAACATCCAAGTGCCGCTCTACAGCGACGCGGGGTGGAGTACATCGAAGTGCGTATTATGGATATCGACCCCTGCTCACCGATCGGTATGCAAAAGGAAACCTTGTACTTCCTCGACGTATTCTTGATGTGCTGTATGCTTCATGGGGACGAGCGTATGGAGCCGGAGGTGTGTCGCCAGCTGCGTGAAACACAGCAAGCCATTGCCACCCATGGTCGTGAGCTAGAACGAGCATTTGATTTTGGCCAAGGTCCAGTCCAACTGAAACAGCGTGCTCAGGATTTGCTTGGACAGATGGAAACTTTAGCCCGCTTTTTAAGTGAGAAGACTGGCAATGGGGAATACTTAGCAGCGGTGCTTAAGCAAGAGCACAAGCTGGAAGATATCAGCAAATTGCCAGCCAGCAAGGTGGAAACCTTAAGTGGTGAAGCGGGAAGCTACCAAGCGGCTATGTTAAAGCTCGCCAATCAACAGATGGCAAGCTGGCTAGCCACACCGATTGATTCTGAATTGGCTGAGAAATTTGCAGCAATGGCGGAGCAGTCGTTGGCGAAGCAGGCCGAGATTGAAGCCACCGATGTGGTGGATTTCGATACTTTCCTTGCGGACTACATGCAGCCCCAGTGCTAGTGACTACTGGGGTCTGACCCTCCTGGCAGGTGGGCTTGTTTTAGCCACTGCACTTTCAGGAGGGTCTGACCCCAGCAGCAGGAGGGTCTGACACCTCTAATTTGCCCCCGCTAATTTACTCAGGCTCAGGAAGCTCCAACCACTGCGCTAGTTGCAAACGCAATTCATCAACCCCTTCATTATTAAGCCCAGAGAACATCTGCGCACTGCCCTCTACGCCCATTTCCTGCATGGCTTTTTTTACCTGCAGCATGGTGCTTTTCGCAGGGCCACGCTTGAGTTTGTCTGCTTTAGTCAACAAAGCATGAACTCGCACTTGGTTGGCTTTCGCCCACTCCAGCATCATTAGGTCAAACTCTTTCAATGGATGACGGATATCCATTACCAAGACCACGCCAGTCAAGGAGTGACGATTCATCAAGTAGTCTTGCATATGCGCTTGC
Source organism: Maribrevibacterium harenarium (assembly GCF_006385675.1). GTDB lineage: Bacteria > Pseudomonadota > Gammaproteobacteria > Pseudomonadales > Marinomonadaceae > Marinomonas > Marinomonas harenarium. The sequence continues at coordinate 101,362 of NZ_VFRR01000006.1, forward strand.
CAATTTTCTTTCATGGCGACTGGCACTTTAGCAAAACCATATCCAGGCAAATCCACTAGGCGTTTATCGTCGACACTCAAGCCAAAACAGTTGATTAACTGCGTACGGCCAGGCGTCTTTGAGGTGCGCGCTAGTTTCTTTTGATCAGCGAGAGTATTCAGGGCAGTAGATTTACCGGCGTTGGAACGGCCAGCAAAAGCGACCTCTAGACCTTGGTCTAGGGGGCATTGGGAAAGCTTCTCGGCACTTTTGATAAAATGTGCCGAGCGAAAGATCGGGTCATATGGGGTCATAGGGGTAAATTTTTGATATTGATCAATATAAATTGTTTGTCGTTCACGTTTTTTTCTTGGTTGTATATAATGCCTGCCAATTAGTTTATTTGCTATGCTTCGGCGTGTTTTTACACAAGTGGTCACACTTGGCTCGCTTAAGTAGAGCATCGTCGCCAACGGGCGGACTAAAATAAGGGCAAAATACAATATTGGCGACCATTTGCCAGAATGGCCTCGTCACATTTTTCGATTGAACGTCAGGGGCAGCGAATGAAAAAAGTTCTGATCGGTATGTTAGTTGCTATGGGCGCCACTTCGGTTGCTGTAGCACAAGGTAATGCAGAAGCCGGCAAAGCGTTGACGACGGTTTGTGCCGCTTGTCACGGTGCTGACGGTAATAGCTTAGATTCTACGTTTCCTAAGCTAGCAGGGCAAACAGAGAAATACCTGTTGAAGCAAATGCAGGACATCAAATCCGGTGCACGTCCGGTAGCACAAATGACTGGCCTGTTAGATGGCATGACAGATCAAAACTTAGCTGATATTGCTGCGTACTTTTCTAGCAACAACGTAGTAGCAGGCCAAGCTGACCCAGCTCTAGTAGAAGCCGGTAAAGCAGTATTCCGTGCTGGTAATACGGCAACTGGTGTGCCGGCTTGTATGGCATGTCACGGCCCAGCTGGTAAAGGTTTGAACTCTGCAGCCTTCCCAGCTCTTGCTGGTCAACACGCAGATTACTCTGCAGCCCAGCTGAAGATGTTCCAATCTGGCGATCGCAACAACGATCCTGCCAAAATCATGCGTGATATTGCATTCAAAATGAATGATCAAGAAATCAAAGCGGTTTCTAGCTACATTCAAGGTCTTTACTAGTAGTGAGACGATAGTTCAGCATTGAAAAAATCCTCCTTTATGGGGGATTTTTTATGCCTCTGCTCTTTATACGAACTTTCATTAAGGTAAAACGTCCTAGGTATATCCTTACAAATCCTGTCAGGATTTTGATATAACCAGAAATACGATAAGCCCGAGCAGCTTTGCTGCCATTAAGCCGAATTAGGAGATTTGAATGAAGAAGTTCATCAGCCTGTTTTTTGTAGCCTTGCTACTACCACTCACTCAAGCCTTTGCCGCAGACTATAGCGATGGTAATGGCTACACCGCTATCAAAAACCCAGTACGTACCGACGACCCGAATAAAGTCGAAGTGGTCGAAATTTTCTGGTACGGCTGCCCCCACTGTTATTCCTTAGAACCTATCGTCTCTGCTTGGAAAAAAGACATCGCCGATGACGTGGACTTCAAATATATGCCTGCGGTATTTGGCCGTGGCTGGTTGAATCATGCCAAAGCGTTTTACGTGGCAGACTTGCTAGGCGTTGAAGATAAACTACGGGCAGATTTATTTAATGCCATTCATGTAGAAGGTAAACGCTTAAACAGCGAGGACGACCTAGCAGAATTTTTTGCCAAATATGGCGTGAGCGAAGATACTTTCCGCAAGCAGTTCAATTCCTTTGCTGTCAACAGCCGTCTAAGCCAAGCTGATGCTAAAATCCGCGCTTATGGTGCTCGTGGCGTGCCAGGAATCATTGTTAATGGTAAATACTTGGTGACAGCGGCTACTGCGGGCGGCAATAATAACATCACCTCTGTGGTAGATTTCCTAATTGAAAAAGAGCGTCAAGCTCGCCAATAAAAAACATAGGTCAGGCAATGGACGTCACTCAGGAAAAGTTAATCGAAGCGTTACGTAAAACCATTTCACGTACCAGCATGCTTGCCGAGGGTAACGACCCTGAGATAGACAAGGCGCTGCAACAAATGCGCCTCAACATTGCCAAAACCGATGATGTGAACGTGGTGCTCGAGTCACTAAAGTCCCTTGAGCCCCACGTACTTAGCTTTGATGACAAGCGTCTAGAACGGGCTCAAGCCTTTCGTAACACGCTCCATGATCTATTAGATGTTTTAGAATCTGCACCACAAGCGAATATATCACTCACCGCTAAAAAGCAATTTGAAGCGAATTTACGCAGTCACTGGCAAACCATTTCGAGCTGGCCGGGTCTGTTGCTGCAATTTTCTAGCTTGGTAGAAGCATCCCTAACCACACCCACTAGTGAGGAAAAGCGCCCTCCCTCTTTGATCAATCGTTTATTCGGGCGCAAAGAGACCCGCTCCACAGAGACGAAGCATTCCCACGAAGATATTATGGTTCATATCTGTCACACCTTGGCAGGCCTGATCCAAAATCTCAATCTGCCAGATAATTACCAGCTACAAATTCAAGACTTAATCCAAGCTTTGTCCGGCAATCGTGATATCCAGCAGTTACCTGCCCTACTGGATGAAGTCATTAATCTTGTGATGGTAGCAGTAGGCAAGACCCAAGATGACTTAGCCGGGTATTTGAACCAGTTAAATAAGCAGCTAGCAAGCATCAATGCCTCGATAATCAGTAGCTATAAGAGTCAAAAAACACTGTCTAACCAACGGCAAGATTTTGATTCTCACCTTACCCAGCAGGTTCAAGAAACCTCGGCTATGGCCAACTCGGCCAGCGACTTAGACTCGTTAAAAAGTCTGATTAACGAGCGCATGAGCACGATTACAGAAACCATGAGTCGCTACCGGGAAGATATGAAGAAGCAGGAACAACAGGCGGCTAAATCGATCTCCCAGCTTAAGCATAAAGTCAACAAAATGGAGCAAGATGCCTCCCATTTACGTTCGAAGATGCAGCAAAAAATCGCCGAAGCCATGACCGACGAGCTGACTAAGTTACCTAACCGTGCCTCCTATCAAGAAGCGGTGATGACTCTGTGTACTTCGGCTAGAGCTTCCCAGACACCACTTTGCCTTGCCGTGTTGGATATCGACCGCTTTAAGTCCATTAATGACACTTGGGGACATTTGGCGGGGGACAAGGTGTTGCGACTGGTGCCACGCCAAGCTCAGACCGCACTGCGCAAGCAGGATGTTTTATTCCGTTATGGTGGTGAAGAGTTTGTCCTGTTGCTACCTGCACTGAGTTTAGAGCAAGCGCTAGCAACAGCCGAGCGAGTCAGGGCCGCTGTGGAACAAACGCCTTTTAATATGAATGGCGAGCCGGTCTCTATTACGATTTCCATCGGTGTGAGTTTGTTTGACGGCAATGAATCTTCAGAGGAGCTGTTTGCCCGTGCAGATAAAAATCTTTACCGGGCAAAAACCGAAGGGCGTAACCGCGTTATTGGCGACAATTCCTAATTTAAGCCGTGCCCCACAACCTTACTCGGGGGTACAATAGTGCCAATCAAATCAATAAAGCACCCCTCAGCAGGTGCCCGGAACGAGATTTATGCAAGACGACAAACAATCAACCACCCACTTTGGTTTCAAAGAAATCCCTACCGATAAAAAAGTCGAAGCCGTTGCCCAGGTATTCCACTCTGTGGCAGCCAAGTACGACATCATGAATGACCTGATGTCTGGCGGCGTTCATCGTCTTTGGAAACGCCATACTATCAGCCAGTCTGGTGTTCGTGCGGGTAATAAGGTATTGGATATTGCCGGTGGCACGGGTGATTTGACGATGCAGTTTTCCCGTATCGTTGGCAGCACCGGCGAGGTGGTATTGGCCGATATCAACGACTCCATGTTGAAAGTAGGTCGTAACAAGCTGGAAAATCGCGGCATTGTCGGCAATGTGAAGTATGTACAAGCCAATGCTGAGGCGCTGCCTTTCCCAGATAACACCTTTGATTGTATTACGATTGCCTTTGGCCTACGTAATGTGACGGACAAATCCGCAGCACTTGCTTCCATGTATCGGGTATTAAAACCCGGTGGTCGTTTGCTGGTATTAGAGTTTTCTAAACCCGAGTCAGAGCTACTTAGCCAAGTGTACGACCAGTATTCCTTCCGACTCTTGCCTTTCATGGGCAAAGTGATAGCTAACGATGCGGAAAGCTATCGTTATCTTGCGGAATCCATTCGCATGCATCCAGACCAAGAGACACTGAAAGGCATGATGGAAGAAGTTGGCTTTGAGCGTACTAGCTATCAAAACCTCACCGGTGGCATTGTAGCACTGCACAAAGGGTATAAATTCTAGTGATGTGGAGAACAGCAACTCGGTTTGTACGCATTGGCTGGACATTGCTGCGCTATCGTCTGGATGCTTTTATACCCTTCGAGCGCTTACCTTGGTTCATTCGCCTTACTCTAGGTTTACTGTTGCAACCTGGTCGACAACGGGCGCTGAAAAACCGTGGGGAGCGTTTACGCTTAGCGCTAGAGTCGTTAGGCCCTGTGTTTGTCAAGTTTGGGCAGATTCTCTCTACCCGTCGGGATTTGTTACCCGATGACATCGCCGATGAGTTGGCGAAATTACAAGATAAAGTGCCACCTTTTGACGGAGAAATCGCCAAGCGTATCGTCGAAAAAGATCTCGGCGCCAGCGTCGAAGACTTATTTGCCAGTTTTGACACCAAACCGTTGGCTTCTGCTTCCATTGCTCAGGTGCATACTGCCACCCTAAAAACTGGCGAAGCAGTAGTGGTGAAAGTTATTCGCCCGAATATCGAGAAAACCATCCGGCAAGATATTGGCCTGCTTTACGCCTTAGCCCACTTAGTTAAGAAAATCAGCGCTGATGGTCGCCGTTTGCGTCCTGTTGAAGTGGTGCGGGACTATGAGTACACCATTCTGGATGAGCTTGATCTAACCAAAGAATCGGCGAATACCGGGCTGTTACAGCGCAATTTCACCAATTCAGATTTGCTGTATGTGCCACAAGTTTATTGGGATTACTGCCGCCGCAACGTGATGGTGATTGAACGCATTTCCGGTGTGCCAGTAGCCGATATCCAGACCCTGCATGACCGCAATGTGAATATGAAGTGCTTGGCAGAACGAGGTGTGGAAATTTTCTTTACCCAAGTGTTCTCCCACAGCTTTTTCCATGCAGACATGCATCCGGGCAATATTTTTGTCGATACGAGCAACCCAGATAAGCCTAAGTACATCGCCATTGACTGTGCCATTATGGGCAGTCTGGATGACGAGGATAAACATTATTTAGCCCGTAATCTGCTGGCTTTTTTCCAACGGGATTATCGCATGGTAGCGGAGCTACATGTGGCAAGTGGTTGGGTCCCCAAAGGCACTCCTGTCCATGCCTTCGAATCCGCTATCCGTAGTGTGTGCGAGCCCATGTTCGCCAAGCCATTGAAAGACATTTCCTTCGGCCAGGTTCTGTTAGGACTATTCCAGACCGCGCGCCGCTTCAATATGGAAGTGCAGCCTCAGTTGGTGTTATTAGAAAAAACCTTGCTTAACATCGAAGGGTTAGGGCGTCAGCTTTACCCAGATTTAGACTTATGGGTCACAGCCAAGCCTTTCCTCGAGCGTTGGATGAATGAGCAAGTAGGTCCGAAACGGGTATTCCAAGAAATCAAGAAACAAGCACCGGAATGGGCGGGGCAATTACCCCAGCTGCCGAATCTGGCCTTCTCGGCGTTACAACATGTGGCGAAACAAGAAGAGCGCATGGCCGCTCAAACTGAAGCCATTGAGTCGTTACGCAAAGAGCTACGCCGTGGGCGTCATAACACGCCGTTTAAATTACTCGGCGTCATCAGTTTAGGGGCGGCTTGGATCAGCACCGATCCAACAATGTTAGAACACTTAGCAACAGCAGATTTGTTGAGTTTGGTCCTATTTGTGTTTGGTGTATACCTGTTAGTATTAAAACCGTAATATTTGAGAGACTATAATGAAGATTGATGTATTGGCAGAACTCGCGCAGACACTTGAACAACGCAAAGCTGCCGCGCCAGATTCCTCCTACGTTGCCAGTCTACACGCCAAGGGGCTGAATAAGATCCTGGAAAAGGTAGGGGAAGAAAGCGTCGAAACCATCATTGCCGCAAAAGATTCGGTAACGTCTGGTGACAAACAGGACGTAATCTATGAAACGGCGGACCTATGGTTTCATACTCTCGTTATGCTATCTCATTTGGACTTAGGTCCTGAAGATGTTTTGCATGAGCTAGCCCGTAGATTCAATTTGTCTGGCTTAGAAGAAAAAGCCAGTCGCACAAAGTAGGAGAACCGCTATGTTAGGTGGCATTAGTATTTGGCAGTTACTTATTGTATTAGCCATCCTAGTTCTAATTTTTGGCACCAAGAAATTGAAGAACCTAGGTTCTGATCTAGGCGGTGCAGTGAAAGGCTTTAAAGAGGCCGTTAACAAGGAAGACGAAGAAGTCGCCACCAAGGACAATCAAAAGGTGATTGAAGGCGAATCCCGTAAAGACGACAAGAGCGCTTAATCTGTGTTCGACATTGGCTTTTCAGAACTGCTGGTTGTTTTCGTGGTAGGGCTCATTATTTTGGGCCCTGAACGTTTGCCTACTGCGGCCAAAACCGCTGGCCTTTGGGTGCGCAAGATCAAACGCAGCATTCAATCGGTGCAGAGCGAGATCAATGCCCAGCTCGACCAGGAAGAAATGCAGCGCAAGATAAAAGAAACCAACGAACGTATCATGCGTGAAAGCGCCCAGCTTGAGCAATCCATGAGTTCGCCGGTACCAGGACAGACCGAAGTGCCGAAGCCTGTTCAAGAAGAATCAGCGGCTCCGGTGTCTAGCGCTGTCACCCAACCTGCAAGTGATGCGAAAATTGCAGAGAACACTGCCGCGACCGAACAACCTTCTCCCCGTGCTTAATCGCGTAGGATGATTTTACATGAGTGCTGAACACGCCGAACAGGCTCCTTTGGTTTCCCATTTGATTGAGCTACGTAATCGTATGCTCAAAATCGTTGTGGTTATCCTAGTTATCTTCTTTGGGCTTTATGCCTTTGCCAACGACCTTTATCTGATTGTATCTGAACCACTACGTTCTTTGTTACCTGCTGGTAGTACCCTGATCGCGACTGAAGTGGCGTCGCCCTTTTTGGCCCCGCTAAAACTGACTTTTGCACTAGCCGTTTTGGTTTCGATCCCATTCACTCTATATCAGATATGGTCGTTTATCGCTCCAGCCCTATACAAAGAAGAAAGAAGTGTCGCAATTCCACTACTGATTTCCAGTGTGTTCTTGTTTTATGCCGGTATCGTATTTGCCTATTATGTGGTTTTGCCGTTGATTTTTGGCTTTTTCACCACCGTTGGCCCCGGTGAAGTTGCCGTGATGACCGACATAAACAATTACCTGAACTTTGTGCTAAAGCTATTCTTTGCCTTTGGGGTAACATTTGAAATTCCAGTGGCTACTTACCTGTTGATTAAAGCTGGCGTGACCACCGTAGATAGTCTTAGCAAAAAACGCCCTTATGTGTTTTTGGGCTGTTTCGTAGTGGGCATGTTAATCACGCCGCCTGATATTTTCTCCCAGACGCTGTTAGCTATCCCCATGTGGTTGCTATTTGAGTTGGGACTGCTTGCTGGTCGTACCGTGCCAGTGGAAGCTGACGAGGAAGAGGAAAGCGCACAACAAGCCTAAATCACCCGCACAGCGGGTTCCTACGATTCCAACATAAAGGTAACAGGGCCATCGTTGGTGAAAGCAACCTGCATGTCTGCGCCAAATTGACCTGTTGCCACTTTATTATGTTTGGCTCTGACTTGTTCGACAAAATAATCAAATAAGCGCTTCCCTTCCGCTGGCTCGGCGGCGGTAGAGAACCCAGGGCGCAATCCCTTTTTGGTTTCTGCCGCTAGGGTGAATTGGGAAACTAGCAATACCCCACCATCGACCTGCTGCACATTCAAATTCATTTTGCCTTCAGCATCGCTAAACATACGATACTTCAATAGCTTATCAGCTAGCTTGTCCGCATCGGCTTCTGTGTCTCCTCGCTCAATGCCAACTAGCACCATTTGACCATGCCCAATAGCTCCAACGACTTCGCCAGCAACACTGACAGAAGCATTCAATGCTCTTTGCACCAGCACCTTCATTAACACTACTCCTTATGGGGTCAGACCCTCATAGCCGGGGGTCTGACCCCATGATGGGAGGGTCTGACCCCTTTAGAAAAAACAAAAGCGCCCGAAGGCGCTTCTGCTCGCTCTGAGCTCGAAAGCTCTTTGCTGCTGCTCAGTAACGTATTAGCGACTAGCGCGTTTACGTTCGTTTTCAGTCAACAGTTTCTTACGAAGACGGATGCTTACTGGCGTTACTTCAACCAATTCATCGTCTTCGATAAATTCTAGGGCTTGCTCTAGAGTATGACGAATTGGTGGCGTTAGCGTCAACGCTTCGTCCGTACCAGAAGCACGGATGTTGGTAAGCTGTTTTGCCTTCGTTGGGTTAACTGTTAGGTCGTTTGAACGGGAGTGAATACCGATGATTTGACCTTCGTATACTTCTTCACCGTGACCTTTAAATAGGCGACCACGATCCTGTAGGTTGAATAGGCCGTAAGATAGGGTCTTACCTTTCACCATACTGATCAACACACCGTTTTGGCGGCTGGTTACTTCACCATCTTTTACTGGGCCGTAGTGGTCGAAGATGCTGGTCATAATACCGGAACCAGAAGTCAGTGTTAGGAACAGACCACGGAAGCCGATCAAACCACGGGAAGGCACCATGAATTCAAGACGCACACGGCCTTTGCCATCTGGCTCCATGTTGGTTAGCTCAGCTTTACGCAAGCCCAGCTCTTCCATGATAGAACCTTGGTGTTGCTCTTCTACGTCGATCACAACTTGCTCAAATGGCTCTTGAATCACGCCGTCGATTTCTTTTTGCACTACTTCAGGACGTGATACACCTAGTTCGAAGCCTTCACGACGCATGTTTTCGATCAATACCGACAAGTGCAGCTCACCACGACCAGAAACGATAAATTTATCTGGCGTATCGCCTTGCTTAACCCGGAGCGCCACGTTGTGGATAAGTTCTTGCTCGAGACGATCTTTGATATTACGGGAAGTAACGAACTTGCCTTCTTTACCCGCAAATGGTGAATCATTCACCATGAAGGTCATAGATACGGTTGGCTCGTCCACAGTCAATGCTGGTAAGGCTTCCACGTTATCAGGGTCACATAGGGTGTCAGAAATACTTAGGCCATCGATACCTGTGATACAAACGATGTCACCAGCGGAAGCTTTGGTGGTGTCTACACGCTGAAGACCGTGGTAGCCTTTTACTTGCAACACACGACCTTTACGCTCTTTACCATTAGCCGCTTTAATAACCACTTGTTGGTTTGGCGACAAGGTACCGCGAGTGATACGACCGATACCGATAACACCGACGTAGCTGTCGTAATCCAAAGCAGAGATTTGCATCTGGAACGGTGCCGCAGGGTCAACCTCTGGCACTGGCACACTGTCCACGATCATCTGATACAGTGGCTCCATGTTTTCAGCCATTTCCTCTGGATCGTTACCAGCAATACCGTTAATCGCAGACGCGTAAATAACTGGGAAGTCTAACTGTTCTTCAGTGGCACCGAGGGAGTCAAATAGATCGAACACTTGATCCATTACCCAGTCAGGACGCGCACCTGGACGGTCGATTTTGTTAATAACCACGATAGGGTTTAGACCACGTTCAAACGCTTTGGAAGTTACGAAACGTGTTTGCGGCATTGGGCCGTCTACCGCATCAACCAATAGCAACACAGAGTCTACCATCGATAGTACGCGTTCAACTTCACCACCAAAGTCAGCGTGCCCAGGGGTGTCCACGATGTTGATGCGGTAATCGTTCCATTTGATTGACGTGTTTTTCGCCAAAATGGTGATACCACGCTCTTTTTCCTGGTCGTTGGAGTCCATGATACGCTCAGAGCCAAGCTCTTTACGATCTAGGGTACCGGACTGGCTAAGTAGCTGGTCAACAAGGGTAGTTTTACCATGGTCAACGTGCGCGATGATGGCGACGTTACGTAACTTACTGATATCAATAGACATTAAAATATTCTCTGCATTGTGCGAAGTGAAATGCACCAACGCAGGGCCAGGCGGGACGGGTACGCCAAGACCTAAAAGGTGCACTTCGGGGTAAAATTCGCGCAATTTTACCCCTATCTTGATGAACTTCCTATGAAAACCCGGAAAAAAGACAAAAAAATACCGAGACTTTAATTTTGGCTCGGTATTTTTCGCCTACAGGGGAGTTAAGCTTGTTTAGGTTGCGTCACCTGCTTCCAGAACTGACTTGCTAGGCCTTCCATATCTTTGGCTAACTCGCGCATATCCGAGCAAGAATGCACGTCTTCGCGACTACGCCCAGTGATTTCTGTGGCAACAACACTTGCTCTGGCAATACGATGATTAATGTCGCTAGCACAACCACTTTGCTGCTCCATGGCCGAGGCCGTTTCCATCGCCTGCATGTGTATTTCTTTCAGATCCCGTTGGGCTTCCAATACAGTTTCTTCCGCCACTCGGGTTTGGGAACCACTGCTTTGTGCCGCCTCAACGGCTAGCTCCATTTTGGCAAAGGCTGTTTGTGAGCCCTGCTGTACTCGCTCGATAGCCGCAACGATATCTTCGGTAGATTCATAAGTACGGGTTGCCAAACCACGCACCTCATCAGCGACTACTGCAAAACCGCGACCTTGCTCACCAGCACGAGCCGCCTCAATCGCAGCGTTCAATGCCAGTAAGTTGGTCTGCTCCGCTACTTCGCGAATCACTTCTACGACGGAAGAAATGGCATCGCTGTCTTCTTTTAATTTGGAAAGCTCGTCCCGCGCCAAGGTAATTTGCTCGCAAACTTGATCCATGGCCCGCTTAGTATGGGAAATGGCGCTTAAACCAGAATCCATTTTTGCACTAGCGGATTCAGATGCTGCCGCACTCTGCTGAGTAGAAGCCGCAACTTGTTCCACTGCCGCCGCCATTTCTTCGGTCGCATGCTCGATATTACTAAAGTCATCGCTTAGCGCAGCAAGTGAACGTTGGCTCGTTTCCACACTGTCACAAATGCTAGATTGCTTGTCCCATACTTGGCGGGAAAATTCATTGATACGACCAACGACCGCTGCGGTTTCCCCCCTTAAGCGCGTTAACGCCAAGCGAATAAAACCCGCTTCGTCAGTGCGACCAGTATAGACATAGGCAGCTAGTTCAGAATCGGAAATGGCTTTGCTGTCTTCAACGACACGTAGAATTGGTTGCAATGACAGATAGTTGGCACCAAGCCCTAATACCGCAGCAGCTCCAGAGGCTAGCCATGCTGCAGTGCCATCCAAACCGATGTTTGCACCAATGATTGCAAGGCTAGTTAATGCCGTAGCTCCGAGAATTTTCGTAGGCAGGGACAATAATGGCTTCTTGGGCAAAACTTTCGCAGCGTTACTGCCTGCTTGATTTAGTTTTTTGTAGAGCACCTCGGCCCGCTGCTTTACTGATTCATCAGGCAGACGCCGCACAGATTGATATTCAATAACTTGGCCGTCTTTGAGAATTGGACTTGCGTAGGCATCCACCCAGTAATAACCACCATCCTTACAGCGGTTTTTTACTACCCCCATCCAGGACTTTTTCGCCAAAAGGTGGGTCCACATATCCTTAAATGCCGCGGCTGGCATATCGCTATGGCGGATCACATTATGGGGCTTTTGCAATAAATCAGACTTGGTGAATCCACTCACCGCCTCAAATTCCGCATTGATGTCAGTAATATGGCTTTTCAGATCGGTAATGGAAAGAATGTTTGCGTCTTTCGCCAAGACACGCTCAGATCCATTTTGTGTGTAACTCATTGATCTCCCCCTGATGTCCCCTGTTTTTATTGGGGGCGAATTTTACGTGTTTCCGTAACAATTCAATGATGATTCAAATCAAAGGAGCTGTTGCATTTTTAAACAATTATTAACGAAAAGTCAGATTGCGATAACAATCTGACCGGTTGTGTAAACTATTGTATTAAAAACCTTTTTTAAGGAAGGTAGATGCCCACGTTCTGATGTCCTTTACCTAGCAAGTAGGAGGCGTGAATACGGCTCATGACGCCCTTGCCGCAATACAGTAAATGAGGGACATCTGCAGCCAAATCCTGCCAGCGGGACTCCAAGGCAAAAAATGGAATTACCTTAATGGGGCGACCATGGGCTTTGAGTGGTTTTTTCTCAGCCTCATCTGGGTGGCGAATATCCACAATAACCTCATCACCCACAGGCATACGCACTACCGGGATCTCTCCTTGATATTGCTTATCCACAGCGCTCATCACATCTTGGATGGTTTGTACTTGGGCATTGGTAATGGCTTCATCCAAGACGCTAAAATCAAACTTGGCTTCTTCTCGTTCTACCCGATGCATCTTCGCTCGGGTGGTCGGTTTAACCGAAATCACACCACAGAACTCCGGCATACTTGCGGCAAATGGGGCCGTACCGATATCAATTGCGGTGTCGATAATGACCTGCTTGTTAGTGGTTATCAGTGGTCGAATTACCAACTCATCGGTCACACTATCAATGACTTTTAGGTTGGCTAACGTTTGGCTAGAAACCTGAGCGATACTTTCGCCGGTCACCAATGCTTTGGCTCCAACCCCTTCCATCACTTGGCTGGCGGCACGTAGCATCATACGTTTCAAAATGACGCCCATTTCGGCGTTGTCAACGTTGGTCAGGATTTCGCCAACCACTTTTTCAAATGGCACGGTAACGAATTTAACGCTCAAGCCGCTACCGTATTTTTTCCAGAGAAAGTGAGAAACCTGCTTCACGCCAATCTCGTGGGCATCCCCGCCAAGATTAAAGAAACAGAAATGGGTCTTTAATCCGCGACTCATGGTCATGAAAGAACTCACCGTGGAGTCGTAGCCACCAGAGATAAGGGACAACACAGAGTCCTGGGAGCCAAGTGGGTAACCACCTAACCCTTCAACACGCTGCTCGATTAGCCAAACGCGGTCATCACGAATATCGATTGGCACCAAAACATCAGGAGCTTTTAAATGCACCGATTTGGCGCCACAACGCTGCCATAACTCACTGCCAATTTCCCGTTCAGCTTCCACCGAGGTAAAGCTGTGTGTACCGACACGCTTCACCCGTACCGCGAATACGGCGTCCTTTAGCAACTCACCGTAGGCGTCTACCGCCTGTTCAACAATATCGGTAAAAGTCGTAAAGGTGAACTCGCGCACATATTGGAAATGGGCGATGCCAGAGATACAGGCTAACGCCGAGACAAAATCGGAACGGCACTCTTCCCGCTCAGAAAGCACTTCGATATAGTCCCAGTTGCCGGCCACGACAACGTCGTAGTCAATGTCTCTGAGTACTAAACGAATGTTTTGTCTTAATTGTTTGACCAGTGCCTTACGTACTGGACGACTTTTGATGGTAATTTCGGGGAAGAACTTAACGATGAATTTCATTGGGTGTGAGTATTATTTAGGCAGTGTTAACAAAGGGGGCACAGTATAAAGCAATGCTCTGGGATGCCAAGTTTCATTTTTGCACCAAGAAATAACACACGAAAACATATCTGCACCAAAAAAGAGCATTTATCGCTTTTTTAGTGCGATGGAGTGTCTGAATTCGTGCAGAGTCTTTGTGATATCCCGTTGAGCAAAGATTAAAGCATTGTTTTTAAAGAACTTTTCTCTGTGCTCTGATTTCTGGCACAGGAAATGCTTAAGAATCCGCAACGTTGCTTCTTACGAGGCACTTGCAGACACGAAAGAAATTTCGCCTAACCAAAACTGGAGATTAAATATGTCAAACAAGACTCTTGGTTTGATCGCTGAGCACGACGTAAAGTGGGTTGACCTTCGCTTTACAGACTTCAAAGGTAAAGAGCAGCACGTTACAATTCCTGCTTCTGAAGTAGATGAAGAATTCTTCGAAAACGGTCAAATGTTTGACGGTTCTTCTATTTCTGGTTGGAAAGGCATTAACGAATCCGACATGATCATGCTTCCAGATGATGAAGCGTCTGTAATGGATCCATTCACGGAAGAGCCAACTGTGATCGTTCGTTGCAACATCATCGAACCTACTACTATGCAAGGTTACGACCGTGACCCACGCTCTGTAGCTCTACGCGCTGAAGAATACTTGAAATCTACTGGTCTTGGTGACACGGCATTCTTTGGTCCAGAGCCAGAATTCTTCATTTTTGACGATGTTAAATGGCATGCAGACATGTCTGGCTGCAGCGTTGAAATCAACTCTGAAGAAGCGGCTTGGTCTTCTAAAAAGTCTTTTGAAGGCGGCAACACTGGCCACCGTCCACGCGTGAAAGGCGGCTACTTCCCAGTTCCACCAATCGACTCTCACCACGAAATCCGTGCCGCTATGTGTAACGCAATGGAAGCGATGGGCCTTTCTGTTGAAGTACACCACCACGAAGTAGCGACTGCGGGTCAAAACGAAATCGGTGTTAAATTTAACACCCTAGTTAAGAAAGCTGACGAAGTTCAAATTCTTAAGTACTGTGTACACAACGTTGCGCACCTATACGGTAAAACTGCGACTTTCATGCCTAAACCAATCGTTGGTGACAACGGTTCTGGTATGCACGTACACCAGTCTTTCTGGAAAGATGGCCAAAACCAATTCGCTGGTGACCAATACGCTGGCCTATCTGAAATGGCGCTTTACTACATCGGCGGTATCATCAAGCACGCGAAAGCGTTGAACGCGTTCACTAACGCTTCTACCAATGCTTACAAACGTCTTGTTCCAGGTTTCGAAGCACCAGTTATGCTTGCTTACTCTGCACGTAACCGTTCTGCTTCCATCCGTATTCCTTACGTTTCTAGCCCTAAAGGTAAGCGTATCGAAGCACGTTTCCCTGATCCAACCGCTAACCCATACCTAGCTTTCGCTGCAATGTTGATGGCTGGTATCGACGGTATCAAGAACAAGATCCACCCAGGGGATGCAGCAGATAAAGACCTTTACGATCTTCCACCAGAAGAAGGTAAATTGATCCCTACTGTTGCTAGCAGCCTAGAAGAAGCACTTGCTTGCCTAGACGCTGATCGCACTTTCTTGACTGAGGGTGGTGTATTCTCTGACGACATGATCGATGCCTACATCGAACTTAAAGCAGCAGAAGCACAACGTGTTGCTATGACTACGCACCCAATCGAGTTCGAACTTTACTACAGCGTTTAATTTGGCAAATTAACTTGTCGATATAACCGAAAGGCCCTGACACATGTCGGGGCTTTTTTTTGCCCAATTTTGTCATCACCTCAGGATAATGCACCATAATAAGGCAAGACATAAAATAATGGTTGCTCCAAGGCCCAGAATATGGAGCTTCAAAGACGCACAATGTTGGTTCGTATTTTGCAGTCATTTGTTTGCTAATCACTTTTTACGGTAGATACCGTGCGAGCAATCAGAAAACGATAACAAATAACAACTGAGTTACACCTTATGAGAGGCAGTACCTGTGCATAGCTTACTGATCGATCATTTATCCACTGCCGTGGTGCAATTGAATCGAGAACTACAAATCGAGTATCTGAATCCATCAGCGGAAATGCTATTGGAAGTCAGTCGGCGCCGTATCTATGGGCACGATTTAACCTCGGCTTTTAGTGAAGATGAAAAAAGTGCTAAAGACCTATGGGATGCAATTGATTCTGGACATCCATTCACTAAACGGGAAGCGGAGATCACCCTAACCACGGGCAAATCGTTACTCTGTGACTATACGGTCACGCCGGTGCTAGGCAGCCTAAATTACATTGAAAGCCTATTAATCGAATTACATCCAAGGGATCGCATGAAGCGCATTTCCCAAGAGGACGAATTGATTGCTAACCACCAGACGAGCAAAGAGCTTATTCGCGGTTTAGCCCACGAAATTAAAAATCCACTTGGCGGTATCAGAGGGGCAGCACAACTTATTAGTCGAGCCTTTTCCGACGAAGCGCTGAAAGACTACACCCAAGTGATTATTGAAGAATCGGATCGCTTGCGAGATCTGGTAGACCGGCTACTTGGCCCTAGACAATTGCCCCAATATAAAGCACTGAATATTCATCGAGTATTGGAGCGGGTCAATCAACTCATTTCGGTGGAAGCCGATGGTCAAATTGAGCTAGTGCGTGATTATGATCCTAGCATCCCAGATGTGGTTGGAGATGAGGCCCAGTTAATCCAAGCGGTGCTCAACGTAGTACGCAATGCCATGCAGGCCTTGCTCCAGGATCAGAGCAACGGATCGAAAAAGATCGTCTTATCTACCCGCGCGTTACGCCAATTTACCATTGGAGCCAAGCGACATCGTTTGGTTTGCAAAATCAGCATTACCGATAACGGTCCCGGCATCCCTGACCACATTATGAAAACCCTATTCTACCCCATGGTAAGTGGTCGCCCTGACGGCACTGGGCTCGGTTTATCTATTGCCCAGTCTGTGATTCATCAACACAGCGGCATCATTGAATGCAATAGCGTACCGCAACACACCGAATTCAATATTTTAATTCCGATCGAGAAGTTATCGGTAACAGGCTAGGAGAGAGTTATGCCAAATCAAGAAACTGTTTGGATCGTCGATGACGACCGTTCAATTCGCTGGGTGCTGGAGAAAACCCTAGAACAGGAAGGCATACAATGTCGGTTGTTCGATACGGCGGAATCACTCGCAAGCGCCATAAAAAGGGACCAACCGACGGCCATCATCAGTGACATTCGTATGCCAGGCATGGATGGGTTAACGCTACTCAGTCGCTTGCAAGAAGATCATCCCTATGTGCCCGTCATTATCATGACAGCTCATTCTGACCTAGAAAGTGCGGTAGCCTCCTACCAGGGAGGTGCGTTTGAATACTTGCCAAAACCATTCGATGTAGATGAAGCCGTCACCTTGGTTAAGCGCGCCATTCTTCACCACAAAAAATCCCAACCGGATTTAACCCCGGTTGCGCCCCCTGAGCCACTGGTACAAAAAGAGATTATTGGTGAAGCACCGGCGATGCAGGAGGTATTCCGTGCTATTGGTCGTTTAGCCAACTCCAATATTACGGTTTTGATCAACGGTGAGTCAGGCACAGGTAAAGAACTCGTTGCGCAAGCGCTACATCGCCACAGCCCACGTTCGAAGAATCCATTTATTGCCCTTAATATGGCAGCCATTCCCCACGACCTGATTGAGTCAGAGTTATTCGGCCATGAAAAAGGGGCGTTTACCGGGGCTAATACCCAACGCCGAGGCCGCTTCGAACAGGCTAATGGCGGCACCCTATTTCTGGATGAAATCGGTGATATGCCGGCGGAAACACAAACTCGTCTATTGCGTGTATTAGCCGATGGTGAATTTTACCGTGTTGGTGGTCATACCCCGGTAAAAGTGGATGTACGTATTATTGCAGCGACCCACCAGAATCTAGAAGGTTTAGTGGAGAAAGGTGCCTTCCGGGAGGATTTATTCCACCGCCTAAATGTCATCCGCATCCACCTACCGAAACTGGCAGAACGTCGGGAAGATATTCCTAAGCTGGCACGCTACTTCTTAAGCAAAGCAGCCGATGAATTGCATGTGGAACCCAAGGTGCTCTCCCCTGAGACAGAAAGTTATCTGAGCCGCCTAGACTGGCCGGGGAACGTACGTCAGCTAGAAAATACTTGTCGCTGGCTGATTGTGATGGCATCGGGTAGAGAAGTCCTAGTAGAGGATTTACCGCCGGAATTACTTGAGCATACGCCATCCTCACAACCTTTTGGTTCATGGGAAGATGCTCTCAAGAGCTGGGTCAATGCAGCACTGGCCACTGGGCAAAAAGGCATTTTGGAACAGGCCGTACCTAAATTTGAACGCATCATGATTGAAACTGCTTTGGCACATACCGCTGGCCGCCGCCGTGATGCGTCCCTGTTACTCGGCTGGGGACGTAACACCTTGACCCGCAAAATTAAGGAATTAGGGATCGACAATCACGACACCAGCGATTAACTCATTCTTTCACACCGGATAAATCACTTATCCGGTGTGCCTCTTCGCAGTTTTTCACGGTTGTTATGATATATAGCAGCCTCAGTCTTCTATACTTAGTCGTTTTCGTGCAATAATCCTCTTTATAATGACGAAAAAACCACCACGATAGTTAAGGAAACTGCTATGTACCCTACTCTTGAATCCATGGGCATCACAAGCTTCGAAAATATTGAAAAGTACACCTTGCGCTACGAAGGTGGTTTTGATGTTTTGAAGATTTATTACCGCCGTGAAAAGGGTTCTCTGCTACCAAAAAGCAAAAAATTTAAATTTGGTCGCTCCACTCGCACTGTGCTTGCTGATGGCGGTCAACAACAATACCGCGAAGTAAGCGAACCATCTCTGGTGGTATTACGTGCGGTTGACGAATTAGGTCGTTTGCTAGGCCAAGAGTTCGAAGACAAACTCACAAAAGAAGACCTAGTCAAAGAACTAGATCATCTAGAGCGCGTAGTAGCCAACAAGATTGCTGAGTTGAAAGAGAAAATCGATAAGCTAAGCCATTAATTTAGCATCGATAACCCAAGCTTAAAAAAACAGAGCCCAGAAATTATGGCTCTGTTTTTTTTATGTGGGTACAATCGGCATTTGTTAATCATTTTCATTACTACGAAATATCGAGAGAATGCCAATGCTGATTTCCACCGCTATTGATGAACTGGCCGCCATTATGCGAGCCGGTGGTGTCATCGCTTATCCCACGGAAGCGGTTTGGGGGTTAGGATGTGACCCCAATAACGCGGCCGCTGTTCAGCGGATACTTGATCTCAAACAGCGCCCGATGGAAAAAGGATTGATTTTAGTGGCTGGAGCCCCAGAGCAGCTTACTCCTTGGGCAAACGATTTGCCTGTCGAGGCGGTTGCACGCTTATATAGCAAATGCGAGCGCCCCACTTCTTGGGTCGTTCCCGACACCACAATCGCACCCACGTGGGTTCGCGGCTCCCACGAAAGTATCGCCATCCGTTTAAGCCAACATCCTTACGTTTCTAGGTTATGTGAAGCCTTTGGTGGCCCCATTGTTTCCACCTCCGCCAATCCAGCCAGCCTGGAACCAGCTAGATCGTTAGAGGAAGTAACCGCTTACTTCCGTGATAATCTCGATGGCATCTTGGATGCTCCACTAGGGGGCGAGCAGCAACCGTCTCAGATCTTAGACTTACTTACCGGTAAGCCGTTTCGGCTTTAATCCCACTCTACGGCTTACTTCTTTGCAAAAGAAAACCCCCAAGCGCTAAGGAGCGCTTGGGGGTTTGATCGTTATTGCATGAACCGATTGAAACTAGTGACCGCCTAGGTAGGCTTCACGAACTTCAGGATTCACCAGCAGTTCTGCACCCGTGCCGGTCATACGAATTTCACCGTTCACCATTACGTAACCACGGTCCGCCAATTTCAAGGCGTGGTTGGCGTTTTGTTCCACCAAGAAGATGGTCATGCCAGTACTCGCCACGTCCTGCAGAATTTGGAAAATCTGCTTTACGATAATCGGCGCCAGACCCAGACTTGGCTCATCCAGCAACAGGAGTTTTGGACGACTCATCAGGGCGCGGGCAATAGCTAGCATTTGCTGTTCACCACCGGACATGGTGGAAGCCCGTTGGTTACGACGTTCACGTAAACGGGGGAACAAGGTAAACATACGCTCCATATCTTCATCACAATGTTCCATACCGATTGGAATCGTTCCCATCAGTAGGTTTTCTTCCACAGACATACCTGGAAAGATACGACGCCCTTCCGGAGACTGGGCGAGACCATTGGAAGCCACATAGTGAGCTGATTTACGGGTAATGTCTTCGCCTTGGTAGATGATCTGACCACCGGAAGCCCGTGGTTGACCAAAGATCGACATCAGCAAGGTCGACTTACCGGCACCGTTGGCTCCGATCATGGTAACGATCTCGCCTTGGTTAACGGTAAGAGACACTTTTTTGAGTGCCTGGATCGGACCATAGTGGACATCTACATCTTTAAATTCCAATAAGGCCGTCATAGGCTCACCTCTTCATCTTCTTCTGCACCCAAGTAGGCCGCAATTACTTTCGGGTTGCTCTTAATGTCATCTGGACCACCTTTGGCAATAACTTCACCATGGTCAAGCACAACAATGTAGTCAGAGATCTGCATAACCATGCCCATATCGTGCTCGATCAGCAACACTGTCGTGTTATGCTTGTCACGCAGATAACGGATCATCGAGGTCAACTCTTCCGTTTCGGAAGGGTTTAGACCCGCGGCCGGTTCATCCAAACAGACGATTTCTGGATTGGTACACATGGCTCGTGCTATTTCCAAACGGCGCTGCTGGCCGTAGGAAAGCTCACCCGCTAGACGGTTCGCGAACTCGGTCAAGTTCACTACTCCCAACCAGTAGAAAGCCCGCTGTAACGCTTCTTCTTCAGACTCGCGGAAGCCTTTAGTGTTCAGGATACCGGCGAACATACTGCGGTTTACCCGCATATGCTGGGCCACCAGCAAGTTCTCAACTACCGACATTTCCTTAAACAAACGAATGTTTTGGAAAGTACGGGCTAGACCAGCACGGTTTACCAAATGGGAGCCGCCGAACATTTTGTATTTCAAACGACTCCAAAAAGCGATTGGGGAAAAGAAGTCCGACACTTGAAACGACTCACCCAGCACCTTAATGACGCTAGTGGTTCTGCCGCCGGCATTCAACTCAATCTGACCACCGGTCGCTTTATAGAAACCTGTTAGACAGTTGAATACGGTGGTTTTACCGGCACCGTTTGGCCCAATCAGAGCGGACACTGAGCCGCGTTTGATATCAAAAGTGACGTCATTGAGGGCTTTAATACCACCAAAATGCATCACTAGGTTTTTTACCGTTAGGATGTTTTCTTGGCTCATTTTACCGTCCCCTTTCTCGTCGCGAAACCAGTACGGGTAACACGTACCAAACCACGCGGTTTCCAAATCATCATGACAACCATGAGTACACCGAACATCAACACACGATAGTCCGCGAACTCACGCAGAATCTCTGGCATTACTGTGAGGAAGAATGCCGCCAACACTACACCCAACGTAGAACCCATACCGCCTAGAACGACGATCGCTAAGATCAACGCCGACTCAAAGAAGGTAAACGAGGATGGGTTAACAAAGCCTTGGTAGCTGGCAAAGAACACACCGGCAATACCACCAGTAGAAGCCCCCAACATAAAGGCAGAAAGTTTCACCAACACGTGGTTAAGACCTAGAGAACGACAAGCAATTTCGTCCTCCCGTAGGGCTTCCCAAGCACGGCCAACTGGCATTTTAGTTAGGCGATGTTTTACATACAGTACCGCCCACACCACAAGGAACAGGATCAAATAGACGAAGATATATTTGAAACCCGAGTCGTATTTCAGACCAAAAAACTCATGGAAAGGGATGTTGCCTTCTGAAGCACGGCGATTGAACTCCAGACCAAATAGCGTTGGCAGTGGTGCAGATACACCATTTGGGCCATGGGTGAATGACGTCCAGTTGGTCAATACCAAACGAATGATTTCACCGAAGCCTAGGGTTACGATGGCTAAGTAGTCCCCGTGCATACGCAGCACCGGGAAACCAAGAATAGCACCAGCCACTGCTGCCATGATGGCGGCTAATGGCAACATAGTCCAAAAGCCGATACCAAGGTTTTCATAGCCAAGTGCCAAGCCGTAAGCACCGATAGCGTAAAAGCCAACAAAGCCTAAGTCCAATAGGCCTGCTAAGCCCACTACGATATTCAACCCCAAGCCTAGCAATACGTAGATAAGTCCGAGAATAACGACGGTTAACACGTACTTAGAGGCAATAAACGGCACGATCAATCCAAGCACCATCACCACTGGGATGATCCAACGCAGATTGCTCTTATAATCTGGCGCCGTTACTGTCACGCCATCGTTTTTGCTGGCTTGACGGTAAAGAAAGTTACGCCCAGCTTGGGATTGGAAAAATAAGGATACGGCAAAGCGCCCCATCATCACGACGCCGACCAACCCAGCCACATTTCCGGTTTGCAGATTGAAGTCGTACCCATCCAACAGCACACCGACAATCGGACCAAATACAATCAGAGCCATCAGACCGGCAATCACCGTATCTACTAGGCTTTGTTTGATATCAATTCCTGTAGATTGACTCATCTTATACTTTCTCCACTTCAGGTTTACCAAGAAGACCACTTGGACGGAAGATCAGGATCACCACCAATAGGGAGAAAGAGAACACGTCTTTGTAGTCAGAGGAGATAAGGCCGGCGAACAAAGCTTCCGAAAGACCGAGGATGATGCCACCCAACATAGCCCCTGGAAGAGATCCGATACCACCCAATACCGCTGCGGTGAACGCTTTGATACCGATAATAAAGCCCACGTAGAAGTCGAAAGCACCATAGTCTAGTGTAATCAATACACCAGCCAATGCAGCCATCGCAGCACCGATAACGAATACAAGAGAAATGATCTTGTCGGTATCAATACCCAGAATAGAGGCCATCTTGCGATCTTGCTGGGTCGCACGACACATGCGGCCAAGCTTGGTTTTCTGGATAATGTAGGTCAATACACCCATACCCAAGAAAGCAGCAAAGAGGATAAAGAGTTTCATATAAGTGATCTGCACAAAGCCATCACCGATATCGAAACGAACCGCGCCGCTTAGCAGAGAAGGTACACCTTGTTGGCGAGCCCCCTGCGCAATCTGCACATAGTTTTGCAGTATCAACGACATACCAATCGCCGAAATAAGAATCGACAGACGACTGGAGTTACGTAGTGGACGATAGGCCACCCGCTCGATTACCCAACCGTAAACACTAGTAACGGCAATCGTAAAGATTAGGGTGCCTAAAATAATTACTGGAAAAGATTCCAGACCAAAAAACGTCAACAGGGCGATGGCAATTGCCGTAATGTATGACGACACCATGTACACATCACCATGGGCAAAGTTGATCATGCCTATAATGCCGTACACCATGGTGTAACCGATCGCAATGAGCCCGTAAACTGAACCGAGCGTCAGACCGTTTACCAGCTGCTGGAGAACGATATCCATCGAAAAACCTCGTGGGAATATAAAACGGAGAGGCATGGCGACATCACGTTGATGTCGCCATGTTTAGCACTAATCTAGGGGTACTAGATTATTTATTTAGCATGTTGTACTTACCTTTTGCATCCCACTCGTACATGACGTAGTCGGATACTAGCAAGTCACCTTTATCATCGAAGGATTTAGTTCCCATAGCGGTATCTACTTTCACACCGCTGTGCAACCAGTCAGAGGCAGCCACTGGATCTAGGTCGTTGGCCGCTAGTGCTTTCGCTACCACTTGCATCGCAGTGTAAGAGTACATGACGTAACCTTCTGGCTCCACGCCAGTGTCACGGAAGCTCTTCACAACCGCTTTACCTGCTGGGTAAGAGGTTGGATCCGCACCGAAGGTCATCAATACACCGTCAACATATTCAGGAGAACCCGCTACAGAAACGAACTCTTCAGATACGATGCCGTCACCAGAGATGAATTTCGCTGTTAGACCTTGCTCACGCATTTGACGCACAAGTGGACCCGCTTCAGAGTGTAAGCCACCGAAGTAAACAACATCAGCATCTACAGAACGGATTTTAGTAACTAGGGCGTTAAAGTCTTTCTCACCGCGTGTCAGACCTTCATAAAGCACTTCCTTAACACCGTAGGAGTTAAGGGTAGACTTCATGGCATCCGCCAAGCCTTTACCGTAAGTGTCTTTATCGTGAATTACCGCGACGCGTTTCGCACCGAGTTCACCAACGATATAGCTTGCTGCTACGTCGCCTTGCTGGTCGTCACGACCACACACGCGGAACACACCAGGTAGACCACGGTCGGTCAGTGCTGGGTTAGTAGAAGCTGGAGTAACCATCAGTACGCCGGCTTCGTCATAAATTACAGAAGCAGGGATGGAAGAAGAAGAACAGAAGTGACCTACTACTGCAACCGCCTCGTCAGAATCGACCAAACGGTTAGCGATAGAAACGGCTTGCTTAGGTTCACAAGCATCGTCAGCTTTCACTAGTTTGATCATTTCGCCGTTGATACCGCCTTGGGCATTGATATCTTCGGCAGCTTTAGCAGCACCACGCCATAACTGCTCGCCGAACGCAGCATAAGCACCAGTGTGAGGACCAGCAACACCGACTACGATATCAGCCTGAGCTGCTGTGATCGCACCGGCTACAGCCAAAGATACCAACGTTTTTTTAACAACCGCTTTAGACATAAGAAGAGCTCCTACTCGTTTTGGTTTTTGTCGTTATTATCAAAAAGCAAGAAGCGTTCCAAAATTCTATCCTAGTAGTTTTAAGTCGAATCAAGGAACAATTGCATACACTTTTTGTAAACTGTGCACCGCAATAATGCTCAAACAATAGACTTTGCCTCTTTTCGGGTCAATAGCTGGATGCAGATTAAACAAGAATAATCATCCAGCCCCCGCTTTTAAACCAGTGAAAAACACCACAACCAAACAATCACATAACATTTATTTCTAGTGTCATGCAAAAAAATCAGTCATCCACTTATCTAAAAAAGGCTCTCAAGCCACAACATTGTGCAAGCAATACTTATCGATTGGGTAAGCATGCCCCGAAACTACATCAATTATTTTGACCTGTATTTCATAATCGTCCGATTTTTATATCAAAATCATCCGATTTTTATATCAAAATCATCCGTTCGGTTGGCTTCATTAGTGTAGCAGTTCACTCAAGGGCACGAGACGAACACTGGCAGGTTGCCGGAGACGCTGATTAAGATAAGCCATAGTTTCTGGATAAGGATGGCCAATGGCGAGGGCAAATCCATTGCGATGGGCAAATTTAATCAAGCGTTGGAATTGTTTTTCCAGTTGCTGTGGCGTCCTAATATTATCCAGAAACACTTGTCTCGTGGCGGTGGGCAGACCGTGCTCTTTGGCGATACGGCCAGCCACACTGTTTGGATTAGTCAGGCTGTCGACAAAAAACAACTGCTGCCGTTGCAACACTTCCATGACCCATTGCATGGGCTCGGGATGGGCAGTGAGCAAACTGCCCATGTGATTATTCACCCCTTGCACCCCTGGCAAACCCGCCAGATCATCCATTAGCACTTGCTTCAGGGTGGTTTCATCCATTTGCACATACAAACCACCGGGGCCTAATTTAAGTGCTCTTTCATTTTCCATCGGCGCATGCAGCAACGTAATACGCTGCTGCTCCTGGGCTTGTATGGCGGTTTTTCGGCCAAAGGGAGTTTGCGGCAGAATGGCTAGCGCCACTGCCACAGGCAGAGCTAGACTCTGCTCCATGCCACGACGGTTGTACCCCACGTCATCAATAATAATACCAATCATCGGTTGGGGTGGAGACGCATCCATAGGATTCACGTCGTCCCTCATTGCTTCGATGCGCGCCGGAGCGTTTAATTCTGGGGCGGATATATTGGGACGTAATAGCGGTAACGGCATCAAAGGCTGTTGCGATGGTTTACGCATCGGCAATGGCAGGGATGGTTCCGGCTTCCCCAAGACGGGATAACGCTCGCTTAATAGTTGATTGGCATCAGACCAAGACTCTGCTGCAACTAACCCGGCCCCACACAATACAACCACGGCACCCAGCCGTTGACACCAGCCCATATCAGTGACTCAATTTTAACTTCAGTGCTGAGTTAAGGACGACGTATGCTTGGAATAGCTGAAAGTCATCCTTAGCTAGTTCATCTGCCGAGGCCACCACATCTGAGCTAGTACGCTCAGCTCCACCCGTGCCATTGGCAAGATGACCTTGAAGTTCCGCCTCTTTGATAACGAAACGGCCACGTTTAATATCAACGGCGGCATCGGGTACCAGCATATCTGGGACAATGCCTTGCGCCTGGATAGAACGGCCATTCGGTGTGTAATACAGTGCTGTGGTCAGTTTAATTGCTGCGCCATTGGCGAGTGGCACAACGGTCTGTACCGAGCCTTTACCGAAGGTTTCCGCACCTAAAATCAAGCCACGCTGATGGTCTTGCAATGCCCCCGCCACAACTTCCGAGGCAGAAGCAGACCCTTCGTTAACCAACACCACTAAAGGCGTATCGGGCAACAGGGTATTTTCACTACTGGCAGTAAATTCGGTACGGGAGAGTTGATGTCTACCATCCGTATAAACCAGCATGCCATCACTGATAAAGGTATCCAACACGTCAGCGGCACTTTGTAATACGCCGCCGGGATTGTCTCGTAGGTCTAATATCAGTCCGGCTAAGTCACTCTGATCAGTCAATTCCAACACTGCATTACGGAACTCCTCACCGGTATCCCCTTGGAACTGGTGAATCTGGATATAGCCAATATTATTGCTCAACATGCGCATACTCAGACTGCTGTCTTCAATAAATCGGCGCTCCAACACATATTGCTTAATGTTATTGTCCCGCTCCACATCTAGCACAACTTGAGTTCCTGGCTCGCCGCGCATGACTCCCATAATGTCCGTCATATTCATGCCCGAGACCAGTTGGTCGTC
This sequence comes from Maribrevibacterium harenarium, assembly GCF_006385675.1. Taxonomy (GTDB): domain Bacteria; phylum Pseudomonadota; class Gammaproteobacteria; order Pseudomonadales; family Marinomonadaceae; genus Marinomonas; species Marinomonas harenarium. The sequence goes on from NZ_VFRR01000006.1 coordinate 128,110, forward strand.
AATGCGAATAATCACATCACCAGACTCAATGCCTGCCTCCGCAGCGGGGGAACCGCTGATGGGAGCAACCACGATCAATTTGTCTTCTTTAAACTCTACCTCAACACCTATCCCTGCATACTGTCCGACCGACAATTCTTCGAACTCAGCCACCTGATCGCGGCTTAGATACTCTGAATGGGGGTCAAGGGCGCGCACCATACCATTGAGGGCTTTTTGCAGGATAGCGTCATCACTCAGTTCCTCCACATAGCCTTCACGTATGGTCTCAAAGGTTTCCACAAAGGTTTGGATTTGCGTTAAAGGAATTGGAGGAACGCTGGATTCAGCGCCATGGGCAACACCCACGCCAAGGGCTAAAGCCAGTAGCTTTTGTTTCATTACATCATCCTCATGGTGTCAGTGCGCTGTGCGCAGCCATTCGTTATTTCACCCAAGTTTGGGGGGACAGTGGCTGACCGTTATAACGTAAGGCAAAAAATAATCCTGTTTCGGTGCGTCCACCAGAGCTGCCCGCCGTAGCAATGACATCATTGGCGTTTACCCACTCTCCGACTTCCCGTAGTAAGCTTTGATTGTAACCGTACAGTGACATATAACCCTCTCCATGATCAATGATCACCAAAAAGCCAAAGCCCCGCATCCAATCGGCAAACACCACCCGCCCGTGAAAAACCGAGCGAACTTGTTCACCTTCTTTGGCGGCATAGGTCACCCCACCAAGATTGACTTGGGAATTATCCGGTAGCACCGACAGATTCGCGAGTGGACGAATGAGCTTACCTTGTTGCGTTTTGAAGGGTGTGTCTTGGTCAGGAATCTGAATGTCCGCTAACGCTTGCTCCAACCGCTCCAACAAGCTTTTCAGCTGTGCTTGGTTTTCGGTTAACCGTTGTGCACGTTTACCACTGGTCTGTAAGTCTTTGTCCAGTCTGACCAATAGTTTCTGACGTTGCTGTTGCTCTTGTTGCAGTGAAGCCTGTTGCGCTTGTAGCTCTTGTTGCTGTCCAAGCAGCTGAGCACGGCGGCTACGAATACTTTTTTCCACTAAATGCAGCTCATTCACCTGAGTCGCATAGCCGTTGATAAGACCCTGTCGAGCTTGGGAAAAATAGCGATTGTAATGGATCAGACGCATGGTCTGGGCAGGAGATTGACCGTCTAGCAGAAAACGTAAACCATCGTCGTTACCAGAACGATAAACCGCCCGAAGTTGGGCGGCTATTTGATCGTGTTGCTGTTCAATACTGAGCTGCAATTCCCGCTGTTGTATTTGCAACTGCGAAAGCTGGGCTTCACCGGCTTTGAGATCTTGCATCAGATCACGGATCTTATTCTGCAAGTTCTGTATCGCCTGCTCTTTGGATTCGAGTTGTTGCTCCACGTCGGAACGCTCGCTCTTCAACTCTTTCATCCAAGTGCTGAGTTGTTGCAACTCTTTCTGCAACGCCTCGATTTGTGCCCGCGCTTCCTGCGGTGTTTGCGGTGCCGCTGACCAGCTTAAGCTAGCCAGCAACATACCCAATATGACCAAGCCGGTACGTACAAGCATCTGGTCAATCCATCTTTGTTAGCTGCGAACAAGCAGACTGTTACCCGTCATTTCGTTCGGTTTGTCCATCCCCATCATGTCCAACAAGGTGGGAGCGATATCGCATAATGCCCCATCTTGAATGCTGACACCAGCTTCAGGGGTGACTAATACTAAAGGTACTGGTTCTAGGGTGTGGGAGGTCAGTGGCTGAGTACCATCATCACTCAACATCTGCTCTACATTACCATGGTCGGCGGTAATCAAGCACTGGCCGCCAGAAGCTTCTAGGGCAGCGATAATTCGACCCAAACACACATCCACCGCTTCAACCGCTTTCACCGCCGCTTCGAAGATACCGCTATGGCCAACCATGTCGCCATTAGCGAAGTTACAGATAATGGTGTCGTACTTACCCGCTTCAATCACTTCAACCAGCTTATCGGTTACTTCTGGGGCACTCATTTCTGGCTGCAAATCGTAGGTTGCCACATTGGGAGATGGAATCAGTTCCCGCTCTTCCCCTTCAAATACGGCTTCCTCACCACCATTAAAGAAGAAGGTCACGTGGGCGTACTTTTCTGTTTCAGCAATACGTAGCTGTTTTTTCCCTGTTTTGGCTAGCACTTCACCAAGCGTATTGGTTAGCGCTTCTGGCGGGAACGCCACTGCAGCATTGATATCAGAGGCATATTCGGTAAAGGTGACGAAACCGGCTAGTTCAGGAGTAGCTTTACGCTCGAAGCCATTGAAGTCCGCGGCGGTGAAGGCGCGAGTTAACTGACGCGCGCGGTCAGGACGGAAGTTGGCGAAAATCACCGCATCCCCATCTTCGACTTTGACCGCATCACCAACGATGGTAGCTTTAACGAATTCATCGTTTTCGTCACGATCATAGGCATCATCAATGGCGTCAAAGGCACGGCTAGCATGGTAATCAGACTCGCCTAGCACAATGGCATCGTAAGCTTGCTGCACGCGATCCCAACGGTTGTCGCGATCCATCGCAAAATAGCGGCCAGTAAGTGTAGCGATACGCCCTACACCAATCTCTTTTAAACGGTTTTCTAGCTGCGCCACAGGTTCCAATGCGGAGCGTGGCGGAGTGTCCCGACCATCGGTGAAACCGTGTACGTAAACGGCTTTTGCCCCACGTTTCGCCGCCAGTTCACAAACTGCCATGATTTGCTCGTGGTGACTGTGTACACCACCGGCGGATAACAAACCTAACACATGCACCGCTTTGCCGGCGGCCACTGCTTTGTCGACCGCGGCCACAAGGGCTTCATTTTCAAAAAAGCTACCATCTTCGATGGCTTTGCCGATGCGGGTGAAATTCTGATAGACCACACGGCCCGCACCCAAATTCATATGGCCAACTTCAGAGTTACCCATTTGGCCTTCCGGCAAGCCCACAGCCATACCTGAAGTTTTGACTAAAGCATGGGGACGCTCCGCCCAAAGCTTGTCCCAATTTGGCGTATTTGCTGCCGCGATAGCATTGGAGGTAGACGTTTCGCTGTAACCCCAACCGTCCAGAATAAAGAGTGCAGTGGTTTTCTTGCTCATGCGTATGTTCCCGATTGAATAGCAAAGTGATGCTTGGATACTACCATAGGCCTGTAATTTAATTACAGACCATCGGCACTATGACAGGGATAAATTATGGTTATCGCTTAATGAAAATTAAGCATCCAATCTCTGAAGGTGACTACCTGTTCTAAATCGGCTTTATCGGCAGGGTAGGACAAGAGGTATTCATGGGGGGTATCCACCGCTGCACCGAACGGGGCAATCAGCTCACCGTTAAGTAAAGATTGCTCGGCAATGATGGTTGGTAGGATTGCTACCCCCATATGATGCTTGGCGGCTTCTAGCAACATATGAAAATGGGCGAACGAAGGACCAGCAAAAGAGCCACTTTCCATCCCTTGGGCTACCATCCAATCGGGCCATGCGTTGATTCTTGATGACAGGTGCAGTAAGGGGTAATCCATCACACTTTCCGGTGCCATAGTATCCGCATCGCGTTTACCCAGTAGGTTTGGACTACAGACAGCGATGACTTTTTCATCTAATAGATGATGGGAAACCGCCCGGGGCCAATGATCGCCGCCATAATGGAGAATTATATCAATGGATTCATGGTCAATTTTGGCCGCATCATCCAATGAGCGCACTTTTATCTGAAACTGGGGATGTTGCTTTTGGAACTCAGCCAGTCTTGGCATCAACCAAAATGAAGCCAATGTAGGAAGGGAGGAAATAGTTAAGGTGGTCTTCTCATCTTCCCTGTGCAACATACGCAGACTGGCATTTTCCATACTGTCCAACAGGGGTACGACTTCTTTGTAGTAGGCAGCCCCCGTACTGGTCAGCACAAGCCGCTTATTGAGACGGATAAATAGATCCCGGGACAGAAACTCTTCCAAGTTACGAATTTGGCGACTCACAGCACTTTGGGTCAAATGTAATTCCTGTGCTGCCCGAGTGAAACTAAGGTGTCGAACGGATGCTTCAAAGCATTTTAGTGCTGTCGAGGACGGAATATAACGCCGCATTAGTATGCCATTACTGATTAGATGTAAGAAAACGTAACTTTACCGTATTGTCGGCCAATACCACAGCAAAAATACAATAAGCGCCCTAAAATCGGGCGCTTATTGGTAGAAGGTTATTCAACGCAAAGTTTGCTGTTTTGCGAACTAGCGCAAAGTACCGGTTTGCTGCCCCAAATGGTAGGTATGAGCCCCCACTTCGTAGAACATGCGTTTCAGCTCCCGGAATGGGATATCCCGCAACAAGGTAGTAGGAATAGATAACTGTTCTCGCTGACCGGTAATCAGTTCCGCTAGTTCTTTACCAACCACCGTGCCAGGCCCAATCCCGCGACCACTGTAACCGGCGATGCTATATAATCCTTGCTGTAACTGCTGACAGTGAGGAATATGGTCTTCGCTATAGGCAATGTGTCCAGTCCATTTGAATTCCCACTCCACCTTACCAAGCGCTGGCCATAAATCCGCTACCCGTTGGGTTGCCCAAGATGCCAATGCCCCGCCGACGTTGCCCATGCCGCCAAACACGAGGCGACCGCGCTGATCCATACGGGCGGAGCTCATTACCGTACAGGTGTCCCACATGCCTTCTTTATTAGGCAAAACAGCCGCTAGTTGTTGCTCATTCAAAGGTTTGCTGGCAAGTTGGCTGTAGAAAATGGGGACGAATTTACGGGTTTCTTTTTCTGCGGCGAAAGCACTGTAAGCATTGGTAGCTTGGATTACCTGCTGGGCACGGACCACACCTTGGGCGGTTTTCACCAACCAGCCACCTTCACTTTGGGATTCAATTGCAATCACCGGGGAGAAATCAAACAACTGCGCTCCCTCTTTGATCGCTGCATGGGCTAAGCCACGGGCGTACGCCAAGGGCTGAATGGTCCCTGCTCGGGGGTCAAACAAAGCCGAATTAAAGGTAGCTGAGCCAATTCGTGCTTGGGCTTCTTCTTTGTTCAGCAATTGTACTGGTGCACCGCGGGCACTGAGTTGATCAAAACGGCGCTGTAGTTGCGCCAACCCACTTGCCCCAACTCCGGCATGAAGTGTTCCCTTGCGGGTTGGTTCACATTCAATGCCATAGGTTTCGATCAACTGGTACACCAAGTCTGGCGCTACGGCGAGGGCATCGTAAAGGACTTTTCCAGCCGCTTTGCCTAGCTCTTGATCGAGTTGATCTGGCTCCAACCATAACCCGGCATTAGCCAAGCCAACATTTCGCCCAGAGCCGCCAAAGCCAATTTCTTGGGCCTCAATAACAGCCACACTGCGACCGAACTTGGCCAAATGTAGTGCCGCCGATAGACCGGTAAAGCCGCCACCAACAATGGCGACATCAACTTCTTTCTCCCCACTCAGTGGGGTTAATTCCGGCCCCGCCGGAGCACTGGCACGCCAAAGTGAATCACATACTTGCTCGGCCATAACATAACCTCAAACACATTCAATCAATGACATCACGGAACTGGCAAGAATTGTTGTCGTCCCAACCCAAAAGAGGGAAGGCTAAGCCTTCCCTCTTTTCCACACAGTGTTGCTTATTCGAACACGATGCCTTGTGCCAATGGCAGGTCACCACCATAGTTAATGGTATTGGTGGTGCGGCGCATGTAGTTACGCCATGCATCGGAACCGGACTCACGACCGCCACCGGTTTCTTTTTCACCACCAAAAGCGCCACCGATTTCTGCTCCAGAAGTACCAATATTGACGTTGGCAATACCACAGTCAGAGCCTGCTGGAGACATGAATAGTTCCGCTTCACGCATGCTTTCGGTGAATACCGCAGAAGACAAACCTTGTGGTACTTCATTTTGGATTGCTAACGCTTGCTCGAAATCGCTGTAAGTCAGTACATACAGGATAGGCGCAAAAGTCTCTTCATGGACGATCGGCGCATCATGGGCAATACGTACGATGGCTGGACGCACATAGAAACCACCGGCAGGTACACCTTCAGTCACACGCTCACCGCCAAATACCACTTCACCGCCTTGCGCTTTAGCCGCTTCTAGGGCTGCTTGCATACGGTTGAAGCTACCTTCGTAGATTAGCGGACCAACCAACTTGCCTTCTTCCAGCGGGTTGCCGATGCGAAGCGTGCCGTAGGCTTTGGCAACACGTTCAACCAAACCATCTACAACAGATTCATGGGCGATCAAACGACGCAGAGTAGTACAACGCTGACCTGCCGTGCCGGCAGCGGCGAACACGATGGCACGTAGCGCCAAATCTAGGTCTGCGGTCGGTGAAACGATCATGGCGTTGTTGCCGCCGAGTTCTAGTAGGGAACGGCCTAGACGCTTCGCTACAGTTTGCGCCACCGCTTTACCCATTGCCGTAGAACCAGTAGCAGAAACGAGCGGGAATACTTCACTTGCAGCAATCGCTTCACCTAGATCGCGACCACCAATCATCACACTGACTGCCGCTTTTGGAATGTCTGGCATATCGGCAATCACGTTTTGGGCGATTTGGTACATAGCCAATGCACATAGAGGTGCTTTTTCCGATGGTTTTAGCAGGATTGGGTCACCACAAACTAGGCCAAGCATAGCGTTCCAAGCCCAAACCGCCATTGGGAAGTTAAAGGCAGTAATCACAGCCACTGGGCCAAGCGGATGCCATTGTTCCATCATGCGGTGCCCCGGACGCTCAGACACAATAGACAAGCCGTGTAGCATGCGCGATTGACCTACAGCGAAGTCACACACGTCGATCCATTCTTGTACTTCACCGAGGGCTTCCGGCATGATTTTACCCGCTTCAAGGGCAATCACTTCCGCCAGCTCAGTTTTGTATTTACGGGCTTCTTCACCAATACGGCGTACTAATTCGCCACGACGTGGTGCCGGAATCACACGCAATACTTTAAATGCTTCTTGTAGCTGTGCGTTAACGGCATCCAGTTGCGCTGGGGTCGCATTATTGAACTGAGATAGCTGAGCGCCATCAATTGGACTATGGGCAGTGAATGCATCGCCTTCACCTAGTGCTACGGTGTTTCCGGTCAATACGCTGTAAAAAGTATCGCCTTGTTTTAGGCTATTTACACCCAGTGTTTCTAAACAAGCTAAGCTCATGTTGCACCTCGTAGTTACGCTTTAATGGGGAATAGTTGTTTCTATGGCTTCACCATACTCACTGTTGCTATCAATGAGAAATATTGATTTCCTGCTAGTGATCTAGCTTTTACCTATAGCCAACGCCATAATGAACTCATCATAACGAGGCTAAGCAATGGATATTCGATCATTACGTTACTTTATTGCCGTGTTTGAAGAGCGCAGTCTAAGTGGTGCCGCGAAGCGTTGCTTCGTCGCCCAACCGTCTATTTCGACGACACTGGCGCAACTGGAAGAGGATCTAGGTACCAAGTTATTTGTGCGGCACTCGAAAGGGGTTACGCCTACGGATAGTGGCAGCCAGCTATACCCCCATGCCTGCAAAATGGTGGCAGATATGAATGCCATGCGGGGCATGTTTAGCGATTCCTCCACCCCATTGGAACTGTCCATATCACTGGCACCGTTTTTATCCGGTGCCTTGATCAGCCAAGTTATTAAAAAGTTGCTGGATGATATTCCCGGCCTAACTCTGAGCTTGGTAGACGAATCAGAACAGGCGGATTTACGTTTCACTTGCAACAGCTACACCAGCGATACGGATGTGTTTTATCCCCTGTGGGAAGACAACTATGTGATCGCTATGCCGGTAGGTCATTGGCTGGCTGAGTTTCCAACTGTGTCGATTAAGCAAATTGATAAATTGCCGTTTATCTCCCGCCGCCCCTGTGACATCCAAGAGTCATGGAATTATCTGATGCAAAAGCAGGGATTACAGGTGGATACCCGCGCCCAAGTGAAAACCGAAGAATACGCGTTGGATTTGGTCGCGGCAGGACTAGGGATTTCCTTGATCCCTGAGCATTCAGCCCGCTCCCGAGCGGATATTGTGCTGCGTTCTGTTAGTGATGTGACGTTAAAACGGGTCGTGGGTCTGGCCCACCACAAACAGCAAAGCTTCCCCGCCCATCTAATCAACACCATCCTGACCGCGAAACAGTCATTGTTTAATAAAAAAATCTCAAGCAAGACAAGTGTCACATAACATTTCTTAATGACAAAATGCGTTTTTACCTTTTGCACGAATGCTCAGCCCTAACTAGAGTGCTAATAAAGCAAGACGCTGAAGCCTAACCAAAGTTTTTAGGTTTGGGGTCACGTCCACCATTTAACTGCACCATAAAAATAGTCGGAGTTCATATGCAAGTTACTGATTTTTTTGCCAATCTATGGGAACACTACACCCAAATCGCGCCTCAGGCTCAGCGCATTCAAGACCTGTTCAAAAGTCATGGGGAAGAAGTAATCAATGATCACGTGGCGTTTCGTACTTTTGCAGACTCACCGATCAGCCTCGAAAAACTCGAACCACAGCTAGTTGCCATGGGTTATGAGCCTTACGGTGCTTTCCGCTTCGAGCAAAAGAAACTGAACGCCCGTTGCTACAAACACACAGAGAACAGCGAACACCCTAAGATTTTCGTCTCAGAAATCGTCGCGAGCGAATTGCCAGAAGCGTGCCAGCCTATTATTGCCAAACTTATTGCCCAGATCCCGGCGGATGCCGTACAAGGTCCAGAAATCTTCTGGGCAAAACAACTTTGGACTGCACCAAGCGAAGCGGATTACCGCACTCTAGCTGAGTACAGTGAATATGCTGCTTGGTTGAGCACCATGGGCTTACAAACCAACCACTTTACTGTCAGCATTAACCACCTGAAGAAGTTCCCTACCATTCAACAGGTCAATCAACTGCTACAGGACGAAGGTTACCTATTGAATGACGTAGGTGGTTTGGTGAAAGGCTCTCCCGAGCTGTACCTAGAACAGTCTTCTACTATGGCAGACAAGGTTGAGTTTACCTTTGCCGGTGGTGAAACTCGCACCATCACTAGCTGTTTCTACGAGTTTGCCCTACGCCACGTACAACCCGATGGCACTGTATTTGACAGCTTTATCGAAGGTAACGCGGACAAAATCTTCAATTCCACGAACAACAAATAAGCGTCTTTGCTCATTTCCTTCATGGGAAAACACTGACTATCAAGGGAAGACACCGTCTTCCCTTTTTTGTTTTACATCTAAATTTTGTTTCTATTACCGCGATGGAAGCGTCATTTTCTAGTCAAATTGAAGTGCTAGTCTGTACCGCTTCGGCCACCTGTGTATAATGATTCGCCGATGTTTTAACGCTTTTTTTGGACTACAAATGAATCAGTTAATTGAGTTTGTTATCAACCATTGGGATATGGTAGCGATTTTTGTTGCTATCCTTGCCACGGTTATTTTTTATGAAATGAAAGGCGGTGCTCGCAGTGTCTCCAATACGGAGATGACCAACATGGTCAACGAGAAAGACGCTGTTATCGTCGATATCCGTCCAGCCAATGAGTTTCGTACCGGTCATATTACCGATTCGAAGAACTACCCTTCTGCCAAACTAAAAGATCAAATGGGACAGCTTGAGAAATACAAAAGTAAGCCCATTATTTTAGTCTGTAAAACGGGCATGACTGCAGGTTCTGTTGCTGGCGACTTGATCAAAGCAGGCTTTGACGTGTACAAACTACAGGGTGGTGTGACCGAATGGCAAAATGCCGGTCTACCTCTGGTGAAAAAATCAAAATAAGGTTCCTATCATGGCACAAGTAACCATCTACTCAAGCGACTACTGCCCGTTTTGTATTCGGGCCAAACACCTGCTGAATGCTAAAGGCGTGCAATTTCAGGAATTTTGCGTAGATGGCAACCGTGAATTGCGCCAAGAAATGATGGAAAAATCTGGGCGTCATACCGTACCGCAAATTTGGATTGGTGATACCCATGTGGGCGGTTGCGACGATTTATTTGCTCTGGAACGCGCCCAACAGCTGGATGCTATGCTCGCCTCCTAGCATTCCTTAAAAACACAATAGCGAACAAAGGATCATCCTAATGGCTGAAGAAAACGCCCCAGTACAACCACAACTTTCGATTCAACGCATTTACTTGAAAGATATTTCGTTTGAGTCGCCACGTTCTCCTATGGTGTTCCAAGAAGAGTGGAAGCCTGAAGTCGGTCTTGAACTGAACACCAAGAGCCGCCAAGTAGGTGAAAATCTATACGAAGTGGTACTGGATGTTACTGTTAACGTGAAAAACAACAACGAAGCGGCTTACCTTGTGCAAGTTCAACAAGGTGGTCTATTCACTATCGCAGGCTTTGAAGAGCGTCAATTACACCACGCTTTGGGTGCATTCTGCCCAGGCACTTTGTTCCCGTACGCCCGTGAGAACATCGACTCTATCATCACTAAAGGTAGCTTTAATCCAGTGATGCTTGCGCCGATTAACTTCGACGCTTTGTACCTAGAAAGCCTGCAGAAACAACAAGCAGAACAACCAGCCCAGTAAACGACCGTTTATCTGCGCTAGTGTACAACAAAGGGGGCTCAGGCCTCCTTTGTCATTTTTGTCAGCAGGTGTCAGATATGGAGACTAAGGTATGTCCAAGAAGAAGCGTAAACCCTGTCCTTACTGCATGAAGCTACGTTGGCTGATACTGTATCTTGGTTGTATGGGGTTAATTGGGGTACTATTTGTTCATCAATTCACCAGCCAAGGAAGCTAAGCATTGCTAAGGCTCACTCTACTCATCACCCTAATACTGACCTTAAGTGGTTGCGCCACCTATCGCCAAGATATTGATGAGGGCTTGCAGCTGGCCAAAAATGGCGATTGGCAAGGTGCTGAGACGGTGATCGACAAAGCCCTTGAAAGCCCTCAAGACACATTATTGCGTTACCTCGAAAAAGGCGCTCTGGCACAATATCAAGGGGATTATGAACGCAGTAACGAGCTACTCGAACAAGCCGAACAACTGAGCGATACTTTTTTTAAGAAAAGCCTAGAAAACCGTGCATGGGCTTTATTGTCTAATCCCCGTCAAAGTGACTACTACGGCAATGGCGTCGAGCGAGTCTATATCAGCTATCTTAAGTCATTGAACTACCTTGCTTTAGCGGAAGAAGCACCGGCACGCACCCCACAACGTCAAAGCCTATTAGATGCCGCCGTGGTAGAAGCCCGTCGCATTGACTTAAAACTGAATGAAATCTCCGCCTTAACCACCAGCTACGCAGAGTTAGATGCCAAGGAAAACCAAGCCTTTTATATGAAAGCGTTGGATTGGCTAGGGAATTTCTATGCCGGAGGGCGTAGCAGTGAAGAGTTTCAATACCGGGAAGACGCTTGGGGGCGCTACTTAGAAGGTCTGCAATATGAAAGTGCGGGGGATTACGACGATGCCCGTATCAGCTACACCAACGCAGCCAAACTGTACGAATCCGGTTACGCCAAACAATACGATTTATCCCCCATGACTGCCCAGCGGGCACGATTAGATGCCATCCGCATGATGCAAAAATCCGGCTGGTCACAGGGGGAAGTGGATGCTGCAATAAACCAGTATTTAGACAGCGCCCATCAGGAATTGTTAAGCCAGTATCAACAGCATGATACGGAACTGGTGATCATTGAGCACCAAGGCTTTATACCGGATAAAGCCGAAATGAGCCTGTTTTTATACGCCGATCCCGAAGCCTACTCTCTGGTATTAGACCCAGTGATTCCCTATGAAAACGGTCGGCGTAATCTAAACGATTACGATGAATTCCGCTGGTTTACCATGGTGTATTCCGACGCTAATCCGCTGTCCATGTTTGCCAACTACAAGGCCGGAGGCATTTGGCGTACCTTTGATGGTTTATTTACCAAGCGGGTTATTTTAGGGGCGGGAGTATGGCGTCAGCTGCGATCCTTAGGTTTAGAAGAGCAGTTATTACAGGTGCCGCTGCGGATTACGGTGCCCTTCTATCGCCGCTTCGAGCTGGATAATCAGCCAGGAATACTGAGCCTAGGGGCAGACACCATGCAAACCCCCACGCTGCGTATGTCGTCCTTGGCGGATATCGCCTTACAAGATCAAATTGCCCATGCCCAACGGGATATTTACGAAGGCTTGGTGCGGGAGTTACTGCGTGCGTGGTTAGCCCAACAAGCTCGCCAGCAATTAGTCAAAGACAATACCCTGGGTATGTTGGTTGGCTTTGCCAGCCAAGTTGCGTTGATGGCAACTTCCGCGGCAGATACCCGCAATTGGCTGACTCTGCCAGCCCAAGTAAGGCTACAACGCCGACCATTAGCTGCCGGTACTTATACGCCCAACTATCAGGTTGGCGAACACAGTTTCACCATGGAGCAAACGCAAATTGCCTCCGGTGAGATGAAAATCTGGAATATACGTAACCCTTATTAAAATTCATCACTGACTAGGCAAAGGTAGACAGTATGTTAATGATCAAATCCCGTTTTATCGCCCCCGCTGTGGTGGCCTCCGCATTGGTTCTTGGCTTGACGGCCTGTAGCTCCCCCGGTGTGCAACGTATCGATGTGAATCAGGAAGTGGCACTGTCCGACCGCTGGAATGATACCGACTCGCGCTTGGTCGCCGAGGAGATGATGGCGGATATGCTGACTTTCCCTTGGTACAGCAATTTTAAAGTATCCCATTCCGGCAACCCGACGGTAATCGTGCAATCCATTCGCAATAAAAGCCATGAGCACATCCCAGTGGATACCTTTATCAACGACATCAAACGCAGCCTACTGCGTGCTGGTACGGTCGACTTTGTGGTTGGCGGTGCGGAGCGTGATGATGTGCGCGATGAACGTACCGACCAAGAGCTCAATGCGGCTCCGGGTACTGCAGCGGAATTTGGCCTAGAACAAGGTGCCGGTTTTGCTCTTTCCGGCACCATCAACTCCATTGTCGATAGCAATGGTGAGCAACGGGTGACCTACTATCAGGTCGACTTAAAATTGATTGATATGACCAGCAACCGCGAGGTTTGGAATGGTCAGAAGAAAATCAAGAAACTTGCCGATAAAGGATTTTTCTAAATGATTATTCGCCAACGGAAGGCGCTACCCTGGTTACTCTCTGGCTTGATCGGTATGGGTCTGGCTGGATGTGCCAATGCGCCGCAGACAAAGACAGCACCCCAGTGGTTAACCCAGCCGCCTCAAAACAGCCAGTTCGTCTATGGAGTGGGTTCGGCTCCGGTGAGTGAGAATTTCCCCCGCGCCTATCAGGTGGCAGAAAGCAATGGCAATGGACAAATTGCCCAGCAGCTGCAAGCGGAAGTGGTACAAAGTACTGAGACTCAAACACGCCACAGCATGACCAGCGAGGGGCAAAATTTTGAGCGGGTAAACCAGCTTTTTACCCAGGTAAAAACCCAACCCTTAGCCGTCACCTATATTCGCAACCAAGAGCGCTATCAGGACGAACGCTATGTGTACGCTTTGCAAGCCCTAGACCGTTATGCCGCTATGGCTGACTTGGAGCAGCAAGTCCAATCACTCGATCAACGGCTTTTTGCTAGCGCGGCAACCTTGCCCAATCAAGAGCAAATCCATGAAAGCCATTGGCGCACCTATTTTGGCTGGATTGCCTTGTTCGCCGAACGCCAAGATTTGGTGGAAAAGTATCAGCTTTATGCACAAGCCCCATTCCAAAGCCCAAGTGATGACCGGATACAAAACCAACAGGTTTTGCTAGCCAAGGCAGTGGCACAGCTAAGCTTTGCCACAGAAGATACGGCCTTAGCAGCCGCTTTGACTCAAATGGGTCTGCAAGTCAGCCTTGGAAACCAGGCCTTTTTTCAGATTAGATCGCGACAGGAACCGACACAAAAGCAACAGGATAAACGTTTTTATCAGTTTCTTGATGGTGAGATATCAGTCATGGCTCGCACTGGTCAGCAAGGCCATATGACTATCGCCGCACGGGGCATAGGTTCCCAGCAACAACAGGCACAAATCAAAGCCCAACAAAATTGGGGGGAGAAAGGCGCGACGGAAATCTTTGCTTGGTTAACTCAATAAGTTACTGCGCGCCTTGATGCTAGGCGATTGGCTTATAGTAAGCCAATCGCTAGTGATGGGAAGAGAATGATCATAATCAAGCGTACTAGGTCGGACAGTACGAAAGGCATTACCCCCCGGTACATCTGGCCGATCGAAATATGCGGTGCCACCGACTTAATCACAAATACGTTCATGCCCACTGGCGGAGTGATCAACCCTAGTTCCACGGTGATGACGGCAATGATGCCAAACCAAATTGGATCAAAGCCAGCCGCTTCAATTAACGGATAAACCACAGGTACTGTTAGAAGCAGCATGGCGATACTGTCCATCACACAGCCCAGCAACATAAACAAAATCAATACGGCAATCAGCACCATATAAGGTGACAGCTGCATGGCGTCGACCCATTCCACCAAGGTGAATGAAATCCGCGATACGGATAAAAAGTAACCGAAGATTTCCGCACCAATGATCATAAAGAAGATCATGGCGGACATCACCAGCGTTTCTTGCACCGCTTCCAGAAACTGCGGGAAGCGCATGCCCCGTACCACCGCGATCACCAAAGTTGCTGCTGCACCGACTGCCGCTGCTTCTGTCGGCGTAAACCAACCAGAATAAATACCGCCAATAATAAAGAGAAAAATACCGGTGAAAGGCACTAAACCTTTCAGACCTTTAATTTTCTCCATCACGGTAGTGGCTTCACCTGGTTGAGCCATATTTGGGTTAACAGTCACTAAAATAGCCACTGTTAGCCCATATAACACCAATCCCAATAACCCCGGAATCACACCGGCGATAAACATATCACCCACTGACTGTTCGGTGATCAAAGCGTAAAGCAACAAGGCAATGGATGGTGGAATCATGATACCCAAGGTGCCGCCTGCTGCCAGTACACCTGTCGCTAACGTGGGTGCATAGCCATTCTTTTCCATCTCCGGCAAAGCCACGCGGGACATACTCGCCGCAGTGGCCATAGAGGATCCCGAAATCGCCGAGAAAATACCGCAAGAAGTTACCGCTGCAAGTCCCATACCGCCGCGCCAAGCGCCAAACAGCTTGCGTGCGCCGGTAAATAGCTCTTGGGACATACCAGCCTTGGAGGCAAACACTCCCATTAAAATAAACATTGGAATGGGGCTGAAACTGTAGTTTGACATAGTTTCAAATGGCCCAGTCCCCAAGATAGATACCGCAGGATCAAAGGCAACAATCGCTGCAAAACCTACAAAACCCATTAGCGCCATGCCCAAAGCGATAGGCGCACGCAACGCAATCATGAGCAACATGACTGCAATGCAAGTTAACCCGATAGCAGTTGTACTCATGGCTTAACCCTTCTTATTCGTTATCAGTGCCAACGCCTGGAGCGCAGCGGACAAGGCCAGCATGGCCGTTGCAAAGCTCGCCACGGCGTAGAAATAGCTCATTGGTATCAGCAAATCTTGTGTCGTTTCATAGTAGAGATCGGACTCCACCATCAAGTGAAAAAAACTGTAACACATACCCACCCCAAGTAGCCCAAAGCACAACAAGTAAAGTGCCTCAAGCCAGTCTTTGCGGCGCTGGGAAAGCCCTTCCGTAAACAAATCTACAATCACCTGAGAACGGCTAACAGAATGGGGCAAAATAAACAGAACGGTGAATAGCAGTGAATATTTCACCAGCTCCACACCACCGATAAAAGTCCAATCCACAGCACCGTCAGTCATCCCGAATAGTCCACGGGACAGTACATCCGCTAGGGTTGCCACCATCATACCGATCAGAAAGACACCACCTATCCAGTGCATCACAAGGGTTATCTTGTCAAATGCACGAATTAATGAACTCATAATTACACTCCGATAAAAACAGCCACACTGAATCGAGCCACACCTTAAGTATGGCTGAAACATCACAGCGCAGTTAGTTTTTTGATCTTGTTCGGAAGGCGGGCTCTAACAAAGAGCCCGAAGTGAACAGTTATTTACAGGTTGTTTGACCAAGCTCGACAGCACGGGCATACACCTTGTTTGCAGGCATACGTTTTTTCTCTACTTCAGCTAGGTACTCTTCTGTAGCTTGGTACAACACAGGTTTCCAAAGTGGGTTCTCCGCACCGCCATCAATAGTGACAATGTTGTGTCCAGCTTCAACGGCCTGTTTGCGTCCTTCTTCATCTAGGCGATCAAAGGAAGCAGCAGCGATTTGAGACCATTTCATACCAGAGTTGTTGTCAATGACCTGCTTAAGATCTGCTGGTAGACGGTTGTAAAACTGCTTGTTCATGGTCACGATGAAGGACAAGGTGTACAAACCACCTACTTCGGTGTGATTAGTAGCCAATTCGTTGAGACGGAAAGTGTATTGCCCTTCCCAAGGTAGAGAGACCCCATCAATTACGCCACGCTGAGTGGATTGATAAGCTTCAGGTGCCGGCATACCCACTGGCTGCGCTCCTAGTCCTTCTAGAATTTTTGCTACCACAGCAGTAGGACGACGAATGCGTAAACCTTCCAGATCAGATGGTTTTTCAACTAGACGGTTAGTAGTGTGAATACCACCCGGCCCGTGGGTAAAGAAGAACAGTGGCTTGGTATCACGGTATTCGCGATCCAAATGACCTTCATCATAAAGACTTTGGATAATACAAGAACCTTGCTCTGCGCTATTCACCAAACCCGGTAACTCAACCACTTGGGTAAGAGGGAAGCGGTTGGCGGTGTAGCCCTGCACGGTTGCCGATACGTCCGCAATCATATTCTTTGCTGCATCATAAAGAGCTGGTGGCTTGGCAAGCGTAGAGGATGGGTAGATTTCTACTTCGATGCGGCCATTGGATTCTTTCTCGATGGCTTCCGCCCAAGGCTCGAAAATGTCTTTCTGAGCGCCCGCCACAGGAGGGAAGAAGTGAGCAAAGCGTAAGGTGTATTCAGCCGCTTGGGCGCTAGTACCTACGAGTGCTGAGGTCGCTAAAGCCGCAATGGCTCCGTGTTTTATTATTTTTTTCATATCAGGCTCCGAGTCAATGATTGAGTCATTGTTGTTATTATTCGATCACTATGTAATCGAGCTTATATAACAAAACTAACAATCAATTGCGCCAGAAGGTAATTGATTCTAAGGTGCTGACATTGAAAAAAAGTATAACCTTGTTTTGCGAACGATCAGTTTCTGAATATTTTTAAGCATAAAAAAGGCGCCCGTAGGCGCCTTTTGCTAAACTTTGCTATTGATAAAACGCAAATCCTTTATTTTTCATCAATTTATATAGCACTAATCTTTCAGGTCTTCGTAAGGTAAGCCAACATACTGCTTGGCGATCACCCGACGCCCCTCTTCAGTGCTCGTAAAGTAGTCGAGTTCAGAGGTCATAAACTTAGAAAAGGTCTCATTGTCCGTACCGTTTACCGCTACGTCACCAAAGTCATGCATCATATTGGTCATCCACCAGGAGAAACGCTCCCCGTGCCAAACTCGGCGCAGACAAATGGCGGAGTATTGGTCAATACAGCTGCGGTCGTTGTCCTGATAAACCCGCGTTAGCACCTTGTAAAGAGTGGAAACATCGGAAGCAGCGAGGTTCAAGCCTTTCGCCCCGGTAGGCGGAACGATATGGGCAGCATCGCCCACAAGGAATAAGTTGCCATATTGCATCGGCTCACAAACGAACGAACGCAACGGCGCAATACTTTTTTCGATGCTTGGCCCAGTTTCCATCTTGTCCGCCACATCTTTTGGCAAACGCAATTTTAGTTCTGTCCAAAAGGCTTCATCACTCCAATCTTCCACTTTGTCCGTCAATGGCACTTGAATGTAGTAACGGGAACGGGTTTGCGAACGCATACTCGCTAGGGCAAAGCCACGATCGGTTTTGCAGTAAATCAGCTCTTCATGGGCTGGTTTAGTGTCAGACAGCAAGCCAAGCCAACCAAACGGATAAACACGCTCGTACTCTGTTTTCACCGTATCTGGAATGGTTTTGCGGGATACGCCGTGGAAACCATCACAACCAGCGATAAAGTCGCAATCAAGACGTACTTGCTCCCCTTGGTACTGGAACGTGACATAAGGAGAGTCCGTTTTGACATCATGTAGCTCAACATCACTGGCCTCATAATAGGTTGTCAAACCCGAATCTTGGCGTGCTTGCATCAGATCCCGGGTGACTTCGGTCTGGCCGTACACCATCACCGTATCGCCACCAGTCAATTCGTCTAGGGCAATGCGAATACGTTTGTCATTGATGGCTAACTCTACGCCGGTATGGACTTCCCCTTCACGATCCATCCGCTCAGCTACGTCCGCTTCACGCAGCAAGTCCACCATGCCTTGCTCTAGTACACCGGCACGGATACGGCCCAGTACGTACTCACCAGACACTCGTTCAATGATGACGTTTTCAATACCTTGCTTAGCAAGTAATTGTCCTAGCAATAATCCGGAAGGGCCGGCACCAATGATGGCTACTTGAGTTTTCATAGCTTGCTCCACCTATTTTTCTTCTTGAGTGTGAATAACGTTTTCTTATAGTGATGCAAGTTAGGGAAAATAATTAGGCACATTCAAGACTAGATTTTGTACTTTTCGGACAGTTCTGCTTTACTAATCAAAGCAAGACATTGACTAAAAATTTATCTAGCCAACTGATTTGTATAAATTTTTATGCAGACTTTAAGTTGATATTCAAAAATAATATAGCGTTTGATTTTTTTCGAAAATGGACAAAAGCAATGACAGCCTCCCGCAAGCAAATCCCCCAGTTCTCCTTGGAAGGAGAGCAAAACTGGTTTGATGACCCACAATTTGTCCATTTGGAAGACATCGCTAGCCGCAGTCGAGAACGGGAGTGGGTAATAAATCCGCATCGGCATACCAGGCTTTATCAAATACTCCTACTAGAACACGGGGAAGCCAGCGTTACTCTAGATACCGAGCAATTCAATCTAGCAGGTCACTGGGCGATTTTGATCCCGGCTGGCATCGTCCACAGTTTTCGCTTTGCACCCAATACCGTGGGCAAAGTGTTGTCCATTGCAGAGACGCTGATAATCAACAACCATGCAGCCATGCCTGCCGCGCTTCACACCACCCTACTTAGCACTCCAACCTGTTTAAGTTTTACTCACCAAGAAGACTGTTTCAGTAGCTGCCAGACTCTCGTCAACTTACTGCAAACGGAGTTTAACTATCCTCAGGTAGGCCGTACTACCATGATAGAGAACCTACTTGGCAGTCTGTTAATTCAACTACAACGGCTACAAAACTCACTGCCAAGTCATAACAGTGACGACAGCTTAGCGCTACGTATCAAGCAACTGATTCATACTCATTTTAGAGAACATTGGTCGGTACAAGACTACGCTAGTGCGCTCAATGTTGGAGAAAAGAAACTGACTCGGGCAACCCAAAAAGCCTTTGGTCGTACCGTTAAGGAGTTAAGTTTGGAGCGCTTACATCTGGAAGCTAAACGTCAATTGGTCTATACCCAAAAATCTATCGAAGAGATTAGCCATGATCTCGGCTATGCTGACTTCGGTTATTTTTGCCGATCATTTAAACGATTAGAGGGAAAAACCCCTGCACAATATCGACAAGCCGCCTTCACTTTGTAATAGATTAGTTTTACTCAACTATAGCGTTAATATTGATCGTTTGTTCATCTAAGGCATGACCTCTATCATAAGCCCTGTAAGATATTAAAACCCTACCGACAGGAGCTTTACCATGAACAAATTTGACGAACTAGACACTGAATACTACGTTGAACGCGCTTACGAACTACGTCGTACTTATGTTGCCGCTAGCATCAAAGCTGCCGCAAAACAAGTGAAAGCCTTTTTCAAAGGTTTGGTGCGCATCCCTGCTCTGCTTCGCCCTGCTCACTAATCTTGGTGACTGATTACTAGCTGATTCGCTGACAACAATAATAAATTCAGCGCAGCTCGGTCACCTTGCTCTACACTCCTCCCTACACTTCATAAAAAATATTTATAACCCTTCTTCAAAACTAAATTTGTAACAATAGTTTTCTATTCTCAGTCACATCTGCGACAGATATACACAAACACAACATTGTCATCTAAGCGTCACAATTATTTCCTATCATCAAGCTAAGAAGATTTTCTCGCTTACCTAGTGATAGAGACGCTATCCATGCAAGACCAAACCAGCTCACTACTCGATGAAATTTTGGCAAAAAGCCAAATTACCCCATTATTTCAACCGTTCCTAATTGTATGGAAAAATATTCCATATCGCCGGGCGAACAGCGTTCCCGACTGTGAGTGCTCCAAGCTTACGCTCGGGCACTTACCCCCGAGGTATGGGACACCGTCCTAGACTCCGTGCCATTTGAGAGCGCACTTTGCCTAGATAGCTTTCGCTTCGAGAGCAGCGTTGCATACGCCACTGGTTTTCGAGCTACCTTCCTCCAATAGGACCATACGTGTTCCGTAGCCTTCCTTTCAGGTAGCCAAGAAGCGGTTTGATCTTCACGATTGGGTTGCTCGCGATAATTCTTTGAGCGCCGAGCAATGACCAGTGCAGCCCCTGGATGGGGCGTTAGGCCATAGCGCTCAGCAAACTTATGTTTGCCAATCTGACTGGTATAAGCAGGATTGACGTCTTTTACTTCTATGCCGTGATCAAGACACCGAGCCTTGATCACTTCGATGATCTTTGAGTAAGCAAACGCACTGATCATGCGGTTGTAGCGGCGATCCTCGTTAGCCTTTAAATCTTGCTTCTTACGCTTAAAATCCAGCGCTTCAAGCACGATCGGCTTACGCGTTCGATGCGCAATCTCGACAAGCTGTTTCACAGCATCACCAATGACAGCCATACGTTGGTGGGTGGTTTTGCCGTGGGTATGAGCGTTAATTCGGTGCTTGTTGATTGGATTACCATGACGATCCATCTCAACCACTGCAAGATGATGTGCGTTAATGTCTACGCCAATCGCACCTTGCGCTTCAATGCTCTTTTTCTTTGCCGCTTGGACTTCGATGGAGAGGAAAACTCGCCAACCCTTTTCGTCACGAACGAAACGGTACGTGATAGCGCCGCCTCGTTTTAGTGTGCATTTAATCGCATCTTCACCGTGAGGAAGTTCAATGGGTAAAACAACTTGCTTGTAAAGGCCTGTTTGCTCAATGACTGAATTTGGCAGACGCAAGTGAAGAAGCCACTGGTCATTAATGCGTTTTAGCTGGCAACCTTGGCAACCCGCAGACTCATCTTTGGAGCCCAACACCGAAAATTGACGATCACGGTAAGTCTGCCAATCCTGCTTCCAGTCAGCATGGTTTTTATAACCGTTCGCCTCAAGGTGATACTGAGCATGGAAAAGCTTACGCGAGCCAAAGCACAGAGAGACCGTGCTCGCTTTTTCAGCGACCAACAGCTTCTCAAGACGATGTTTCTGAGTAGCAAGGCGACGCTTCTTGTGATGCAACTTAAAGGCCGTCTTGTTCTTGGTGGCTGCCCCGGTTTTGCGATCCGCATTTAAGCGACGTTCCAACGCTTTTACCGCTTTTTCGGAGGATTTGATGCGCGCTTTAGCGGCTTGGATGTGGTCTTTGCGAAGCTCTTTGATGGACTCGACTTTGCCACGAAGGCCATAGAGGATGGCGTTATATTGTCTAGCAGTGATACCAAAGCGAAGTTGGAAGCCGCTTTTGTGCGTTTGTGTGGGTCGAATACCTTGAGCAAAGGTTTGGGCAAAAAGCGTGCGTTCTGCTTTTGAGAAAATCGCCGCATAACTCGACAGTGCTAAATCGGATTCAGCACTCAGGTTTTTGAGTCGAGTTTGATAAGTGCGGTGCGTCATTCCTTTGTTGCCTCAATGGCTTTCTGAGCACGATTTTTGGCCGAGCGTCGTCCATAAA
>NZ_VFRR01000060.1 GCF_006385675.1 Maribrevibacterium harenarium
GCCTTACGGCGTATTTATAGCAAGATTTCGGTATTAACTATCGTATAAAAACACGTTGTATTCAATGGGTTGAGAGTTTTTCAGGGGCGACTATCTCTCTGGTCAGAAGATTCAGTACAACTGGCATTGGGAGCGGTTGTGGCCATACATCATTAATACGGAACCACAAGACATTGTTGCCAGCGCGAATGGTACTGCCGTGGTGGCGGACAATGGGGCGTTAATCATTGAGCCGGACTTTGGTGGCGAGCGCCAATTGGTAGCGGAATACGATCAGCTTGTGGTGCGTGATGGGGATTTGATCTTCCAGGGCGATACCATTGCTAGGATCGAAGGTTGGCGCTTCGGCCCGATAGCTCAAGGACTATGGGTGACCATAGAGATCTCTGTCCTGTCGTTGCTATTTGCTACCCTTCTTGGCGTCATTGTTGGTTTAATGCGCGTCGCCAAAGCACAGGTATGGCGTAACTTGGCAGTTACCTATGTGGAAATTATTCGCGGCACACCATTACTCGTACAAATTTTCATCGTTTACTTTTTTATTGGTACCGTTTTCGATCTTGATCGGTTCACCGCTGGTGTTGCCGCCCTTTCAATCTTTACTGCAGCTTATATTGCCGAGATAGTGCGGGCGGGTATTCAGTCCATCGCGCCGGGGCAGATGGAAGCAGCGCGCTCGTTGGGGATGAATTACCCGCAGGCGATGCTTTACGTCATCATGCCGCAGGCGGTGAAGCGCAGTTTACCTGCATTGGCTGGGCAATTTATTAACTTGATTAAGGATTCCTCCTTAGTCTCGGTTATTTCTATCACCGATCTAACAAAGGCTGGTCGGGAAGTAGTGAGCGGTAGCTTCGCTCCTTTCGAGGTGTGGTTCACGGTTGCCGCTTTGTATTTGATAGTGACGGCAAGTTTGTCTTTCGCCATTCAACGTTTGGAAAAGAGGTTAGCCGCCAGTGACTGATAAAGCAGTGAGCAAGCCACTGATTGTGGCACAACAGGTAAACAAGATCTTTACCAATGGCTGCCAAGCCTTAAAAGACGTTTCCCTTACAATTTGCGAAGGGGAAGTGGTCGTCATCATTGGTCCAAGTGGGTCTGGTAAATCAACATTTCTACGTACACTTAACCAGCTCGAAACGATTAGCTCCGGCACCATTTGTATTGATGGCATCGACCTCGCAGACAAACGCACCAATATTAATAAGTTGCGTGAGGAAGTTGGGATGGTGTTTCAATCCTTCAACCTATTTCCCCATAAAACGGCCCTTGGAAACGTGATGTTAGCGCCGATGAAGGTGCTGGGACAAAGCAAAGGCCAAGCTTTAGAAAGCGCACGAAATTTACTGTATCGGGTTGGATTACATGATCGCATGGACCATTACCCGTCCAGATTGTCGGGCGGTCAACAACAACGGGTGGCCATCGCGCGCTCGTTGGCCATGAAGCCCAAGGTGTTGCTCTTCGATGAACCTACTAGCGCCTTGGATCCGGAAATGGTCGGTGAGGTGTTAGACGTTATGAAAGAACTCGCTCAAGAAGGAATGACCATGGTCGTGGTCACTCATGAAATGGGTTTTGCTCGGGAAGTTGCAGATCGCTTGGTCTTTATGGAGGAGGGAGAGTTAATATTGGAAGAAACACCGGAGCGTTTCTTCAACTCGTCCCATCCGCGCTTGCAACGTTTTTTGGGTCAGGTACTCTAAGCGTCCTAGTTGCTAAAGCGTGATGTGAACCTTCTCGGATGAATCAAAAAACTCTACCGCCGTTAAATTGGCTTCGTACTTTCGAGGTCTCTGCCCGTAGTCTCAATTTCACTAAAGCGGCCCAGGAATTACATCTCACCCAGGGGGCGGTTAGCCAACAGATTCGCTTGTTGGAGCGACACTTAGGGGTAGCATTATTTGTGCGCTTGCCCCGAGGATTGGCATTAACCGATGAGGGAATGTCTTATCTGCCGGTAGTACAAGACTCCATTTCTCGGTTGGCTGCTGCCACTAATGAGCTGTTCAATCAGGATCAGCGTCCTCCAGTAAAGATCCGCGGTAGTCTGTCTTTTTTTGTGCATTGGCTGGCTCCTCGGTTAACCGAGTTTAATCAGCTGCACCCTAATATTGATATTCGCTACATCAGTTCATTGTGGGTTAAAGACTCGGATGCGGATGATGACTTCGAGATTCGCTGGGGTAATGGTAAATGGCCTGGGTATTTATCCCATCGGCTAAGCTGGGATACGCTTTTTCCGGTCTGCTCACCAGCGCTTTTAGAGCGTGTACCTCTGGTAACCACAGCTGACTTAGCCAACCATACCTTGTTGCATGTGTTGGGCTATGAGGAAGGCTGGGGTTACTGGTTGTCGATGGCCAATGAAGAGCGTGTGGATCCTGCCCATGGGATGCAGCTAGATACCTTATTAGCATCCCTACGGTTGGCCGAGGTAGGAGTGGGGGTAGCGCTAGCCCGTTCTTCAATGGTGGAAGACCTATTGGCTTCTGGTCAATTAGTTGAGCCATTTTCACTGCGAGTCCCCGCCAGTGAATCCTTTTATTTAGTACAAAAGTCTGGAACGGACTTGTCCTATGAGGCAGGCATATTTTTTGACTGGCTAGAGCGCGTTAAATGATAAGACGGAAACAGCGACCACTGAGTCGCTGTTTGCTCCGTCATCGACGGCTCAGACTCGCATAAGCAACGTTGAAAGCGCCTTCCTGAAAGCCTTTTAAACCTGTATCGGCAAAGTCGACTGGCAGTGGATTTTGCTTGATGATTTCTTTCAGTGTGGCATTGTTCATTAGCTCCACCGTAACCGTATCAATTAGCTGAACCGCCGCTTCAATTTTAAAGCCTACCGCACCACCGGCGAACTTACCTTTAGTAGGGCGTTCGCGGATTACCACATGATTCACCTTGTAGTCTTCGAACAGCTTTTTCAGGGTGAACTGAAACTTGCGTACTTCACTGGCGTCATCTGAGTGGGTCAAGGCATGACGAACTCGGCGACAATCGGGAATCTGAAACAGCCCATCTTCTTTTTTTAGCAGGCACAGAATAATCTCGCTGCCTTTGATCTCAACACCACAGGTAATCATATTGGGGTTCCGTTAGTAAATTGGTATGTTCTGAGTTTAGCCAAAACGCTGTTCTAAATAGCGGATAATCTCTGAGGATTCATACATCCACTGGACTTGACCGTTTTCCTCGATGCGTAGGCAAGGAACTTTGACTTTGCCGCCGCCGGCCAGTAGCTCTTCCCGGTATTTAGAGCCTTCGCTAGCGCTACGCTTTTCGATTGGCACGTTTAGCTTATAAATGGCGCGACGGGTTTTAATGCAAAATGGGCAGGCAAAAAACTGGTATAGGGCGAGGTGTTTGGCTGCTTCGTTAACAATCGCTTGTTCTTTCTCAGAACGCTTCTTTTTGGAAAAACGGGTTAAGACATCCACTAGGGCGATGATGCCACCGAGTAAGTTGCGGATAGCTTTGATAAATAACTTCATGATTTAGGCTCTTCAATGTGACTGCTGGGCAGTTCTTGATGGGTGATTCTCGATGGGCGCCATTCTAGCGATAAATCCAGTTGGATTTAAGGGGCGATCAGGAAAACAAGTGGAAAATCCCCCAACGAGCGTCAGGCTAGTCGGGGGTGAGCATTTTTTAGCGCTTGGGGCGTTTTTTGCCAGATTTCGAACTTTGTCCCAGAGCTTTGGCGCGCAGTGCTTTTTTGGAAGGTTTGCGTTTTGGTTGGTTGTCTTCTTGAGCCAAGAAGTTTGGCTCGAAGCCCTCGACCCATTGCAGGATGACATGCTCGCCGGTCAGCTTTTCAACATCGGCAACTAGGTATTTTTCTTTGTGGGAAACCAGTGAAATCGCGAGTCCCTCTTTGCCAGCACGCCCGGTGCGTCCAATACGGTGAATGTAGTCTTCCGCGTTATAGGGTAATTCGTAGTTCACCACGTACTGGAGTTGCTGGATATCCAGTCCCCGGGCGGCGACGTCAGTGGCAACCAATGCGCGAACCTTACCCGCTTTAAACTCTTCCAAGCTCCGTTCCCGGGCACCTTGGGATTTATCCCCATGGACACCGGCGCAACCAATACCGTCTTTGGCTAACTCAGCCACGAGTTCATCCACGGCTTGTTTAGTACGGGTAAAAATCAGTACCTGCTGCCAGTTTTTGGAGCCAATCAAGTAAGCCAAAAGCGCCGCTTTACGCTTGCTGTCTACTTCATAAAAGGTTTGCTCTACTTTGGTTGCGACGGCATTGCGCTCGGCAACTTCGATCAACTCCGGCTGCTTGAGGAGTGTTTTGCTTAAGGCAAAGACTTCATCATTGAAGGTGGCAGAGAAAAAGAGTGTCTGACGCGTTTCTGGTAAGCGCTTTAAAATCCGCGCGATATCGACAATAAATCCCATATCCAACATGCGATCGGCTTCGTCTAAGATCAGGGTTTCCAGGTGGCTTAGGTCAATCAATTCTTTAATGGCTAACTCAAGCAGTCTGCCGGGTGTGGCGACCAGCACCTCGCAACCTTGTTGTAAGGCTTCGAGCTGGGGATTAATACTGACACCACCGTAAGCCACAACCGTTCTTAATTCCGTGCCCCCACTGTACTTTATAAAGCTTTGGTATACCTGTTGGGCCAGTTCCCGCGTTGGTGTCAGAACCAGTACCCGAATGCGGATGGCCTTATCTTGACGTTGGATATGTCGCTGAATCAGCGGTAGGGCGAATGCGGCGGTTTTGCCAGTTCCTGTCTGTGCTCCGGCCATGACATCTTTACCTGCCAAGACGGCAGGAATGGCAGCTTGCTGAATGGGAGTTGGCGTGAGATACCCCAAATTAGCGAGTTGTGTTTGCAGTGTGGCAGCAAGACCGAGATCGGCGAAACTCATGGCTATACCTTTTATGTCATTACGAAAGGGAAAAAGCGGTGTAGTGTATCACGCCTAGGATTATCGCCAATGGTGGCGTTTTATCTTTGTTTGCTACCACTTGTCTGGGGCGTAACAATATTTACTGATAATGATAGACACTGTTTATCACAGTCATTGATATGGGAGGGCAGATCATGTCAGGTAAAATTCTCGTTGCGGGTGCGACAGGGTATCTAGGACGTCACATCGTACAGGCGCTATTGGATAGTGGTAGAGAGTTTGCAGCTATCGCACGCAATAGAGCTAAACTGTCTGCTATGGGGGTACGTGATGATCAGATCGTCAGTTGCGAGTTGACCGATGTCAGCCAGGTTAAAGGAATATGCCACGGCTACGATATTGTTATCTCTTGTGTGGGCATCACGCGACAGAAAGATGGTTTGACCTATCAAGATGTGGATTTTCAGGCAAATTTGAATTTGCTGCTCGATGCAGAAAGTGCGGGCGTTAAGCAGTTCCTATATATGTCGGCTTTTAAAGCGCAGGAGTTTCCACAAGTACGCTTGTTGCGGGCTAAGGAGCGTTTTGCACAGCGCTTGCAAGCGTCGGATATCCCACATCCAATCGTTGTGCGTCCCAATGGTTTCTTTTCTGATCTGGAGGCCTATTTGGATATGGCCCGCTCTGGTAGAGCCTATGTGTTGGGAGATGGTTCCTTAACACTTAACCCTATCCATGGGGCCGATTTAGCGCAATTTATTCTGTCGGCCTTAGATGAAGATAAGAACGAATGGAATGTGGGTGGCCCAGATATCCTCACTACAGCGCAAATCGCTGAAGCGGCATTCGCTGCTGTCGACAAGCCCGTGAAAATTCAATCATTGCCTATCGGGTTGATTAACGTTCTATTGCCAGTACTTCGGATTATGCCGGAGAGTTGGGTTGGTCCAGCCGAGTTCTTTCTGACTGCCGGAAGACAGGATATGGTCGCCCCCCAATATGGCAGCCACCATTTAGCGGAGCATTTTCAAACATTGTAGTGCTATTTCTTGCGTCAAAGTTACAATAGCGGCCTGTTTTTCGGGGACAATATTATGACTCGCTTGCTACAAACACCTTGGCGCTTGATTCAAGAAGCAGCCAAAGTCTACTGGACTTTGCTCAAAGTGATGGTGCCTGCACTAATCATTGTCAAAGTGCTGGATATGCTCGGTGGCGTTACCTTGTTGGGTCACCTCTTGGCACCTGTGATGCAGTGGGTTGGTTTGCCCGGTGAAATGGGTATTGTTTGGGCGACCCTAATGCTCACTAATATTTATACTGGCATGTCGGTGTACTTTAGTCTCGGCATGTCAGAGTCCCTAACCGTGGCGCAAGTTACCGTGTTGGGCAGTTTGGCACTGCTTTCTCACTCCATCCCGATTGAAGGGGCCATCGCCAAAAAAATGGGTGTCAGTTGGCGTGTTACCATCGCGCTCCGGGTGGTGGGTGCTTTAGTGTTAGGTGGCATCTTGAATGGCATTTACAACCATTTTCAATTATTGCAGCAACCTAGCCAGTTACTCTGGCAGCCTTCCGCAGTGGCTGATACCAGTTTACTCGGCTGGGGCAAAAATCAGTTGGAAACCCTGGCTTGGATTTATGTCATTATCTTTGTATTGATGGCGTTGCTGCGTATTCTGCGCGTGTTAGGTGTAGAACGCTTGATCCATGCCTTGCTCTTTCCGTTGCTGCGTATGCTGGGGATCGGCCGTGACGCGGCGAATGTGGCTGTTATTGGTGTGGTGCTGGGGTTGACCTTCGGCGCGGGTCTGCTTATTAAAGAAGCCGAGTCGGGTAATTTGACTCGACGGGATATCTTTTTAACGATTTGCTTCCTCGGGCTGTGTCACAGCGTTATTGAAGATACGATGCTGGTACTGCTATTGGGAGCTGACTTGTCCGGTATCTTGTGGGGAAGAATTGTTTTCGCGTTAGCAGTGATTGCCATTCTGGCGCGTATTGGTTTTGTTTCGCGACGACTTGAAACGAAACCTAACCAGCTGTCCTAAATCGTTTGTAAACAAATCATGGTGCGTAAACGGGCTTTGCCATATTGACTCATTTTGTCGAAGTCTGTTTTCCGTATCGGAACATGCTGAAAATCCATTGGATCTTCGTGTTTCTCCATATCTGGATCATGAATGTAGATATGGCGGGAGTCTTGTCCCGTCACTAGCACCCAATGGGGCGCCTTGTTGCCATTGAGCCGATAAGTGCTAATCAGAGTAATGACGTTCTGTCCTTTATTCAGTGCTTCTTCTAACTGGGCCAAGCCGAAGTTTAGATAGTGAATAGGTATTGCTTGCCTCTGGCATTCTGCTAGGAAACTTTGGTGCGTGGTTTCTAATACCGTTTTTTTGAGGTCGTCGCGCACTCCATCGGTAAATAAAGGCTGCGTATCATTGACCCAAACTTCTGCCTTGATCTTGCGATTGACTGCTGCTATCGCCAATCCAAAAGGATGGCAGCCACCGTGACCACTGGTCATATAAATGCTCGTGGCTTCACGCCAAATCGCTAATTCTTGGGCCAAACTGGCGTCAATTTCCTGTTGTGCTGAAAGCGCCATCAGCAATGATGCTGGGCCACAGGTGAAAGGCGTCCGTTGCGCCACATAAGGAATTTTAGCGAGTTCTGGCTTGTCGCTACGGTAACGTAACCGCTTTAACATGCGAATCGCGTTAGAGGCATCTTCGTAGTAATCCAGATAGCGACCAAAGACTTTATAGCCTTGTTGTTCATATAGGCGAATAGCTGCCGTATTAAACTCACTGACTTCAAGACGTAAAGATATACAGTCCTGTTGTGCTGCCGCTTCCTCCGCCGCTTGCAGTAAGGCTTTACCAACGCCTTTTCCTCGGGCTTGTGTGGAGACGGCTAAGGAATATAACCGGGCATGAAGTCGTCCTTTAAATAGATGCACTAAGGCGTAGCCATTCAGCTGATTCTGTTCATAAGCCACGAGCATCACTGAACTATTGGACTTGATACCGTGACGCAGGCTTCTACGACTCATTCGGTCGCCTCTAAAAGCCTGATTTTCTAGTTTTTCCAAGTCATCGAGATCGCCCAACACCGCTGTGCGAACCTGTAAAGTCGGGAGGTTTAACTCAAGAGAAGGGGATGACATGGTCGCCTCCGAACGGGGCAAAATGGCTGGAAATTGGCAGCAAATTCTAGCGAGAGAAAAGAGAAAAACCTAGGGTAAAAACCAATAAATTTTTATTTATAGACTACTATTCAAGGGGCAAGTTTAAGCGCATTATGCGCCTAATTTCTCCGCCCAAATAGGAGGGCAAACGCCCCATGGCACAGACTTACATTGTTGTTGATGATCTAAAAGATTGGTCGGCTTTTTTGCCGAGTAACCAAGTGATTACCTTCCCTCAATACCTCTCTTTATCGACCCGTGCTGGTGACCGTACCCGCATCATTAACCTTTGTAAAACGAGCAAATATCTTTCTGACGGTTACTACTGCTCTTTGTTGGCAGAAAGTCGAGCCCACAACGTAATGCCCTCAGTACGCGTACTAAACGACCTTAATGATAGTGGCTTGAAAGATATCGACATTCACCACTGGTTGCCGGAATTGGTGAAAAAGTTAGGTGTGCCCGCGGAACCCGTTACGATTAAGGGATCGGCTATTTTTGGTCGTTGTTTGACACCGGAGTTAAAAGACTTTGCCCGAAAGCTATTCGAAAAATACCCGTGCCCAGTAATATCTTTTGCTTTGTCGTACAAACATAGCTGGCAAATTAAGAGTGTTAAAGTCGGCTCACATCTAAAATTGACGGATGACGAGGAAACCCTGTTTGCCGAATCCTTAGATGCTTTCAGCGGCAAGGTATGGAACCGTGCCCGAAAAAGTCGCTCGGTGAAATTTGATCTGGCTATGCTGGTCAACCCTGAAGAGAAAATGCCTCCAAGCGATAAATACGCGTTAAATAAGTTTATTCAAGCAGGTCGTCAACTGGGCATTCAGGTAGACATGATCGGTCCTAAAGATATCGTCCGTCTGCCAGAGTATGACGGCTTATTCATTCGTGAAACCACGAATATCGACCATCATACTTACCAATTCGCTAAAAAAGCCGAAGCGGCTGGCTTGGTGGTGATGGATGATCCCCAGTCCATCATGCGTTGTACCAACAAGGTTTACCTGGCAGATTTGTTCAATACCTATAAGGTGCCTAGCCCGAAAACTCGGATTATTCACAAAGGTGAGTCCGATTTGGTGACTAAGTTAGAGCAATATATTGATTACCCTATGGTGGTCAAAATCCCCGACGGAGCCTTTTCCAAAGGAGTAGTTAAGGCGCAGGATACCGCCGAACTACAAGCCTGTTTGGATGACTTGTTTAAAAAATCCAGCTTGCTGCTCGTACAAGAATACCTGTACACAGAATTTGATTGGCGTATCGGTGTGCTGAATAATCGTCCGATTTATGCTTGCCGCTATTACATGGTGAAGAATCACTGGCAGATCTACCAACACAGTGAGTCCAAGAGTCAGAGTGGAGGCTTCGATACGCTGCCAACCTTTGAAGTACCGCGCCGGGTACTGCAGGCAGCGATTGCAGCGACCAAGCCCATTGGTAACGGCCTATATGGTGTCGATGTTAAAGAAGTAAAAGGTCGTGGTTATGTTATTGAAGTGAATGACAACCCGAGTATCGATCGCGGGGTAGAAGACAAATATTTGGGTGACGAGCTGTATATGTTAATCATGTCGGAATTTCTACGCCGGATGCAAAAGAAAACGGCGACTGAGTAACCGAACGAGCGGTGGTGTAACTGATCACGCCACCGCTTTTTTAGTACAGACAAAGATACCATTGCCACTTTTGCCATTCCATGCACTCAAACACTCATAGTCGTGCTCCATCACCTGAACGTGGAAATGCACCTCCAATAATTCAATAAGCTGGCTAAAACTCAATGCCACCATCGGGTGGCTATCTTGCCAAACTTCCACTTTGTCGCCCGTTGTGCGTTGCATGGTAAGTCGCAAGTTTTGCTGCGAACCACTGCCTTGGTAAAACATTGTGGGTAGAGTGGAGCTGGGGGACTTTGTCGCACAGGTGGGGTGGTATAATAAATTGCCTGTTTGCTCATTTTTTCGTACAGTCTGCTCTATTAATCGACAACCACTTCTGTTGTATCATTGTCCCTCTCACCTGCACGGAGCGCACGATTAAGCATGAGAATGTCACTGTTCACCCACGCCAAGCGCATCAACGATCGCACTGTGGACGTAGCCTTTCAAACACACGGCAAACTCGGTGGGGTCGTCACCGTCCTCTTCGACGCCCCCCAAGATGAACTCGAAATCTGTGCCGAACTGTGCGCCATGCGCTATCTAATTGTCGAGCGTCAATGCTTCAAAGTCGAAGTCAAAAAAGGGTCGTCCATCGGTCTCGTTGTCTCCCGTGGCTCGATCCGCAAGGTGGCCAAAAGCATGACCACCAACAAGCCCATTGCCTACGCTTATGCCGGTTTCCTTCGCACCCGCTTGATGGGATGCCATATCGAGACCGCCAAAAAACTTCACCCCCATCTCAAAGATTTTGATCGTCCTGTCCAAACCGAACCGACCGAAGAGCACCCCTATATCGTTGAGCGACACACCATTACCGCCGCTCCTATGCCTCATGAGCCCGTCGCCACCGCCGTAGGCACCCTCTACGTGACACGTCATGCTATCGATCAATTCATCGAGCGTTCCCCCAACGGTCAAGCCATCAAGCATCCCTGGAACTCGTTCTTGGTGCAAATACAACACCCCGAACTCAAAGAAGTGCCCTTGCCATCCAAAGTCGCCCAGCATAAGTTGCGCAAATACACGGACGCAGAGTTGCCCCTTGAAGAGCGCTTAAAAGCGCTACCCAAGCTGTATACTCACACTACGTCCAATATCTACATTGTGGTGGTCAACAGCGTGATCGTAACCACCTATTTTCGCGGCCAAGAGTACTGGTAAACACAAAATGGTTTTTTTGAGGTTGCGTTCATTTCTTGCTGGGATAGGATGATTTCGCTACTTTTGATCCCGTTGTCTAGGCTGTGGCAGGCAGAAAACTTCTGCCGCTAATAGCTATACTGTTGGTACATCAAGCTTCCTTGCTCGCAGAAGGATTTGATGGACAGGCCAGAGGCTCGCCACTTTTCGATATGGTCTGCCCAAGCTTGGTTTAACGCTGTGTTTGCATTCATGTGGTGTGCTCCGTGGATGAATAGACGAAACCCAGTTTGGGCGGCGTTAAGCGCGAAAACTAGAGGCTTATTTAGTGACACTTACGGTTCACAATCACAATCTTTAGGGTCGGAAAGTGAA
Organism: Maribrevibacterium harenarium; assembly: GCF_006385675.1. GTDB lineage: Bacteria > Pseudomonadota > Gammaproteobacteria > Pseudomonadales > Marinomonadaceae > Marinomonas > Marinomonas harenarium. The sequence continues at coordinate 11,254 of NZ_VFRR01000060.1, forward strand.
AGAGATTTCAAAAAATCAGAAACTAAAGGAAAAATAGATAGTCGTCCCTGAATAATGGCGATTTTAGACTAAAGCGCCATTTCATTTTCTAGCCTTCTCGGCAATAAGGATTGTATCAATCTCATCCCGCTAT
>NZ_VFRR01000061.1 GCF_006385675.1 Maribrevibacterium harenarium
AATATCTACCCCACTATCTCAGCTGGTTCCGGTATATGAAGCAGAATGAAAAGTCAGATCAAGGTCTGCTGTTTGCTGCTATGACCAACACCTAACTACAACACAGCCATGGATATACAGTTTTATGCGGAAATTTAAGTAGGGAATTTTATGATCAATGTATCAGGTGAGATCTATGAAGCGTCACGTTTTACAAAAGCCAGATCATGGCTATTTTTGAAGCAGCATGAAGCTGGGATGTCGATCCCCATCCTAAAATACAACGCCGGCTAATGGCTCTTGTCGATGTTAGTGATGTATGGGGAGTAGGGCGTCGAATCAGTGGGCGCTTGAAAAACAGAGCATACAGATGGCACAGGATTTAGCAGATTGGTCTATTTACGCCGACAGAGAAGAACGAAAAGTCCGATACTCTTGTGGCTGTGATCGACCAAATCAACCCAAAATCTAAGGGCAAATTCTTCTTCACTAGCCAAGGAGTCACGCCGCAATGGCTGATGAAACGAGAGCAGCTATCACCGGTCTATACCACCCGTTGTGATCAACTGCCGGTGGTGAGGTAGCTGTAATTGGGGCTAATTGGGCGCCCCCGCGCTTGTGACAATAACGGTCGAGATAGGGTTGGCTCGATGATGTGCGAATAATCCACCGAGACATCAACCCAAATCTCATAGATGATTTCTCAGGTAGCTTTTATTAGTAGCCCTATAGACTCTGTTACACGTACTCTCCAGACTCTATTTTCCTTAATGTTAGATTTACCAGTTCGCGTCCAGCATGGGTATCTAACAGAGAAATTGGTATTTCGCCTCCCAGTGCAGGTATGGAAGTGTTCATCCACTCTTTTGCAACATCCACTGAGTCGTAGATCATGACTGCTCTCACATACACCCGCAGTGTACCGATCAGATTATCTGATGCTATCGGCGATAGGCGTTTCAATCGATAGCTTTTGCTTAGGGTAGATACATCTTTCCCAATGGTTTTTGCAATTAGATTGCGCTCCCCGACGATATTTACGATAGATCTAAGCGCTTCACCGCTGACTCCTTTACGCACTGCAGACAGATTCCCAGCAGGCGTCATGATATCGACCTCAGGAAAAAGGGCATTTATAGCGGCCAGCGCCTCTGATCCTTGCTTTTGATTCGAATTCATCGTGTTCTCCTCGAGAGCTATATGTTCGATTACAGGCTAGCTTTGTGCAAAGTGGCAGCAATACAACTGTAATCACTAAATCACACTGCTGGTGTGATGGAGTTGCATTAGGAACTAGGTGGCGGCGTTAAGAGGAAGCGCGCACCAGTAGTTTTGTTTGTTTGCGCAACATATTAATAAAGGTAGTCTCTATGTCTTTGAGTCGAATGCTATCCGGTGTTACTAGATAGGCTTCTGTCACCGGTAAGGATTCGTATGGCGGTAAAGGCCACAAGATACCCTGATCTACATAGGGTTGTGCGCTTTCGACTGTTAGGGCACCAAATCCGATTCCTTGCATAATGAGACGTCTAATTTCTTCTAGATTAGAGGATACTGCGACCAGTTTTCCCCAGAACTGTTGCTCTTCACGAAATTGGGCAATCGCATCTAAGCCCTCTCCCGGCTGATCGCTTTCAAACGATACATACGGTATACCTTTCAAATCTTCTACGGTTAAGTTTTCTTGACCAAACAGGTGGTGGTTTGTACCACAGTAAAATCCCATTTTTTCATAGCCCAGAAAATCACAGCGAATACCTGTTTTGGCTATTTTTTTGTTACAAAGCCCGATATGTAAATCGCCTTCGGCAACATGGGACACAATATCGGCACTTGGAAAGGTGTTAATGTTAAAAAGAACATTAGGGTAAAGTGAGTGATATTCTCGGATCGTTTGGTCGAAGGCTGGGCACTGCAAGTGACTGGAAATTTCGATCTTCAACTCCCCTTGTATCTGATCCTGTTGCTCTACAAATTGGTTCGCCATAGTGCCGATGATACGGCTTACTGATGAAGCGTATTCATACACTCGCATGCCATCTAAGGTCAACGCGAAGACCCCTTTCTTCCGTAAGATCAGGCGTTTTTCAAAATGTTCCTCGAGTCGTTTTAGTGCATTGCTCACACTAGGTTGGCTCAAGGATAGCCTTCTCGCCGCTGCGCTAATACCGCCTTCATTGACGATTACTAGGAAGGTGTACAACAGGTTCCAATCTAAATTTCGAAGCAGTTTATCTTTTGAGGTGAGCATGATTTCATCTCTTAATACATAGCTAGTAGCTATATATAGCATACTTATTCATCATTATGGCTTTTGTTTGGTTTTGTAGATACTTCTTTTAGCCCCTATATAAAAGCAACTTCACAATCTTGGGGCGTAAATAATGATGACAAAAGGAAACGGACATGAAGAAATCGCTATTTACCTTACAGTTAGCTGCTCTAGCGCTATCCGTCACAGCTTTCAATGCCAGTGCCCAAGACACCATTCGTATTGGCACGGAAGGGGCATACCCTCCGTTTAACTACTTCACTGCCGATGGTCAATTGGCCGGGTTCGATATCGATATCGGTAAAGCGATCTGTGCAGACATGAAAGTGGAATGTGAATTTGTTGCCCAAGATTGGGACGGCATTATTCCTGCACTTTTGGCAAACAAATACGATGTCATTTTAGCTTCTATGTTCATTACCGACGCACGTAAGGAGCAGGTGGCATTCACTCAGCCTTATCAAGCTTCCGCGATGACCTTTGTGGTCGATAAACTCTCTGGTATTAAGGACACTTCTCCAGAAGGAATGGAAGGCAAAATCATCGGAGCCCAGAGTTCAACAACTCAAGCAGACTATTTAACGAGCCTCTATCCAAACTCCGACATCCGTTTATACCCCACGCAGGATGCTGCCAACCTAGATATGGCGAGCGGTCGTATTGATGCCATGGTCGGAGACATCATGCCAATGACTGACTGGATCGCAACACAAGATGGCGGCTGTTGTGAGCGTGCGGGAGATCTTATTACTGATCCTAAATATGTAGGTGACGGTGTGGGAATGGCACTGCGTAAAGAAGACGTCCAGTTGCGCGATAGGATCAACCAATCTTTAGCCAACATCATAGCCAATGGCACTTACCAAAAAATCAATGCGCAGTATTTCAGTTTGAATCTATTAACCCTTGAATAGAGTTAGGTGAATCGAAAGCAAACAGATACCTGCTAATCGAAAAAAGGACAAGCTAATGGAGAATTTAGTACTGCTGAGTATAGGGGATCAAGGCTGGGGAGACGAATTGCTTGCCGGATTGATGATTACTCTGATGCTCGCTTTATTAGCCTTACCGGTAGGGCTTTTTATAGGGACTTCTGTTGCAGCATTGTCTATTAGCTCATCACGAATAGGGCGTCTGTTTGCTTTGTTTTACACCACTTTGATACGTGGTTTACCTGAGTTGCTCACGCTATTCATAATCTATCACGGTGTAGGACTGTTGCTGAATCAGGTGGTGAAATGGTTCTCGCCTAATGTGAAATATGTTGAATTCAGCCCCTTTTTAGCTGGAGTAATTGCTCTTGGACTAGTGTTTAGCAGTTACGCGGCAGAGGTCATTCGTGGTGCATGGCAAGCCATGGATAAGGGGCAAAAAGAGGCCGGCATTGCGTTGGCGATGAACCGCTGGTTGATATTTTGGTTTGTGGAGCGCCCCCAGATTATCCGTCTGGCACTACCTGGCTTGGGTAATCTTTGGATCAATTTATTAAAAGATACGGCCTTGGTTTCCGTTATCGCACTGGATGATTTAATGCGCGCTGCAAATATCGCGGTCGGAGCGACAAAGAAACCGTTCTTCTTTTATCTGAGTGTGTGCCTGTTGTATTGGTTGATCTGCGTGTTGTGCGAGAGAGTGCTTTTCAAAATGGAAACTCGCCTGAATCGTGGAATTCACACAGGGCGATAGGAGTTGCAGATGTTAGCAATAATCGAACGCTTTGGCCCCATGTTGATTGATGGCGCGCTAATCACTCTCAAGATAACAGCAATATCCGTAACGTTAGCGGCAATGTTAGCACTACCTCTGTCATTGCTACGGATACAAGCGAGTAAGAAACTACGTTGGCCAGTACAGATGTTTATCTCTTTTTTTAGAGGTACGCCTTTGATTGCTCAACTGTTCCTGCTCTATTACGGCACAGGGCAATTTCGTCCGGTACTCATGGAACTGGGATTGTGGGGATTTTTTCGTGATCCGCTGAATTGTGCGTTGCTTACGTTTACCTTGAACTCTGCAGCTTACCAGACCGAAATACTACGAGGTGCATTGCAGTCTGTAGACAGACGATCAATTGAAGCGGGCAGGGCAATGGGGATGCCTAACTTGTTATTGTATCGTCATATTGTGTTGCCATTAGCTTACCGGACCGCTTTTCCAGCATTGGGTAATGAAGCGATCTTGATGCTGAAAGGAGGAGCTGTTGCCAGTGTTATAACGGTTATGGATCTAATGGGACAAACTCGAAGGGCCTTTTCTCAGTCGTTCGATATTAGTCTCTACCTCGTAGCAGCATTAATGTATCTCACTATTTCCATTGTGTTCGTTGTCCTATGGCGTTACGCAGAACGCTATCTCAATCGACATCGAATTCTACAGCAGCGACGACGATCGAGTCGCAGCACCATTCTGAATTAATAACTTTCATAACAACACCTTTCACAAGCGTTTTGGCTTGGGAAATCGTTCGTCCTGAAAAAGGGGAATTCACTTATGAACACCATCGAATTAAAAACGCCATATTTAGTATTTTTGGGTGATGCAGAAGACTTGATCATGGCAAAAGTTGCCAAAGGGGTGGCTCATTGGCGGCCCGAGAAATGCCTAGCCCAATTTCGTTTACCGGAGGCAAAAGCGAAGCTAGATTTGCCAGAGATGTCCCCTAAAGAGGCTGCGAAAGCCGGAGCGAAGACCTTTGTGATGGGATTGGCTCCAATAGGTGGCACCTTACCAAAAGCTTGGATATCCATACTTGTCGATGCGATGGAAGCGGGGTTGGATATTGCCAGTGGACTTCATGCCAAGTTGACTGATATTCCAGAGTTGGTAGAAGCCGCCGCAAGAACAGGTCAGCGTCTGTTGGATGTGCGTGTGCCACAAGGTGAAATGGTTTGCGGTACCGGGTTACCGCGTAGCGGTAAACGTCTACTTGCCGTCGGCACGGATTGCTGCGTGGGCAAGATGTTCACCACACTGGCTATTCACCGTGAAATGCAGAAGCGAGATATCAAAGCCACATTTCGTGCGACCGGTCAAACCGGTATTTTAATTGAGGGTTCTGGCGTACCTGTAGATGCTGTGGTATCCGACTTTATTGCTGGGATGGTTGAGCAACTTACCCCAGCAAACGATGTGGACCATTGGGATATTATTGAAGGCCAAGGAGCATTGTCGCACCCTGCTTATGCCGGGGTAAGTTTAGGCCTATTACATGGTGCACAAGCAGATGTCATTATAGTCTGCCATGAAGCGGGGCGTGAACAAATGGATGGTATGGAAGGCTATCCCGTATTGGATCTACAGGAGGTAATAGATATGAATCTTTCGATGGGCAAACTCACCAATCCCAATATTCGTCTTGGCGGCATTGCTTTAAATACATCTAACCTGTCCGAAGATGACGCATTCACAACCATCGCTCAGATAGAGCAGCGTTTCGGCGTTCCTGTAGTTGATCCGGTGCGAACCGGAGTGAAAGCCATCGTTGACCATTTGGAGATCACTCATGCGTAGGGTTGAAATCCGAGTTGAAAAATGGCCGTTACACGAGCCATTCATCATTTCAAGAATCGCGCCACAGCTGAATGGAGAGGTGGTCGTCGTTGAAATTGAAGAAGATGGTCTAATTGGGCGTGGAGAGTGCGAACGTATGGATGTATTCGAGCCCGAATATCCTGATGTGTTGTCCATGGTAGAGTCTGTAAAAAAAGATCTGGAGCATGGCATCAATCGCGAGCAACTGCAGCAGTTGCTACCTTCTGGTGCCGCACGCAATGCTGTTGATTGTGCCTTATTTGAGTTGGATGCAAAACAAAGTGGTCATTCGGCTTGGAAATATGCCGGGTTTAAACAAGCGCCGAAGGCGGTCACGACCGTATTTACTCTATCCTTGGGTGAGCCAGATGGGATGGCAAAGGCTGCTAAACAAAATAATCATCTACCTATTCTAAAGCTAAAACTTGGAACAGCGGATGACATGCCTAGAGTTCGTGCAGTGCGCGCTGCTGCTCCAGATGTTCGGTTAGTCATCGATGCGAACACTGGGTGGTGTTTTGAGCAATTAAAGAGCTATCTGCCGGAGTTACAAAAGCTTGGTATTGAGATGGTAGAGCAACCACTACCCCCTTCGGAGGAGCATTTATTGTCTGAATTAGACAGTGATATACCAATTGTTGCGGACGAGTCATGTATTGATAGAACCTCTTTGGCTTCGTTAAAAGGGCGGTACCAGGGGGTTAATATCAAACTTGATAAAACCGGGGGAATGACAGAAGCACTAGCGCTGCTTGACGAAGCGAAAGCGATGGGGTTTGAGGTTATGGTCGGGTGTATGCTCGGCACATCGTTAGCCATGGCTCCTGCCTTGCTTTTAGCTCAAGAGGCGCAGTGGGTAGATATCGATGGGCCATTGTTACTGTCGAAAGATAGAACACCGGGCCTCAGTTATTCAAATGGAGTAGTCACGCCAGTGGCTGGGGTGTGGGGCTAGATATACTCTTGTAAGGCGACAAACCATAGAAACCTTTGGATGTCTGATAAATCAATAAACGATGGCAACTGAAAAACTAGCAGAGGGCATCCCAGGCTTCGTTGCTGATCAGGCTAAGCTGGAAGGTATCATTGTTGCATGCTACTAACAGTACTAAATTGAAGTGTCAGACCTAGTCTGAATTAATACATATTAGTAAAGTTAAACGGCTCGCTGATATTAACAGTCAGCGAGCCGTTAGTTTCTAACTGAGGAGCTAGCTTCCCAGTAAGCTTTTCGACCAAATTTCGAATGGAGCTTGGTTACTTAGGTTGGCTAGGAGCTTGCCAACAAATCCCATATCATCAATATCTTCAACCTCTGTTACAGCGATTGCCATCTCGACGCAGAGCTCATTTGCATGTCTCTTTGTGGCAGTATTAAGAAGGTTTCGAAGCGTAAGCGTGGTGAAGTCTGGGCCAAAAAAGGTCATCAACTCGATACAAAGGCCACCAACTGAAGGGTCTACAATGGTTTCGCACCGAAGACGTAGAGCCTGTTCAAGTGCTTGTCGCTCTGAGTTTTGAACCTTTTCTAGAATTTCAGTGCAGACATCATTTGGTAGATCAGTTACCGCTTCTGCCCATACAAGGTAATAATAGTATCCCCCGTTGTAACGTTTAATGGCAGCTTCTAAGTTGATGTAGTCGCCGCAGTGCTCCTCAAGATTCGCAAAATTATCGCCGAGCAAGCGAAGCTCTAGTACGCCGGTATTTTCGATGTCCGCGATCTTTGCGATGCGAATTGGCCAGCCATATTTATTTTTTTGCTCTTTAACTTCTTCTAGAAGATACCCCCCTGTAAAACGTACAAGATTCCCAATATCATCCAAATCAGGTTGTTTTGCTGAGCGAGCTTCAAAATTAGCCATTTTTCACCTCCAAGTTTGCATCCAATAGACGCTCAATCGCGCTACCATCTAGCCGCGTTAAGTTCGGGACATAGCGTGAATACACACGAAATAACATTTCAGTCGTAGAATGCCCCATCTGGCGAGCAATCCACTCTGGTGATTCACCAGAGGCCAGCCAAAGTGTTGCAGCGGTATGACGGGTTTGATAGGGGCGTCGTTTTTCTAATCCCAAGCGTTTAAGTAATGGGTACCACACTCGCTGAGTGACGTTGTTATGATTTAGCGGCTCACCAGTCCGAGTGCAGAAAACGAATTTGCTTAAGTTTCCTGTATGGCGCTTTTGGCGAATGAGTGCCTCATATACGGGTGAACTCATTTGGATGTCCCGAACAGAAGACTCTGTTTTGGTAATGTCTTCGTCTCCAGCGACAATCGTTTCTCGGATGCGAATAATTCTTTTGTCAAAATCGACGTACTTCCACTTCAGCCCATCAATTTCCCCTGTACGCATACCTGTAAAGAAACGTACTAAGAAGTAGTCGCGATAATCGGGGCGAATGGTATCTAGAATTTTATTGACCTCCTTGATCGTGAAAGGCTGAGCATCCGTTTTCGGTAATTTAAGAGGTTTGATCCGAATGTACGGTGTGGTAAATTCAAATTCGTCGGCGGCATCCTCGAAAATTCTGCGCAGTGGCGTCATAATTTTGTTGATCCGTGCGTTAGAAATCGTTTCTCTTCCATTTCGACCTGGTGCTTTGGCGAGGACTGATCGAAATTGAAGTAAGTCGTTTCGTGTGATGTTGTCGACTCTCATCTGCCCAAAAAATGGGATGTAGTGTTTTTCGATAATGTTTTCCATGTTCACTATATGCGAGCGTCGCCACCCAATTTTTTGGTGTTCTAACCACTGAGCAATGTACTCGTCAAAAGTTGGTACCTGTTTTGTTTCTAAGGCCCAGACTTCTGGTTGGTATAATTTCAGTTCCTCTTCTGTAAAGCCCGGTGCGTATTTGTTTTCAGGGAAATGGTTCTGGTAGCGAAAAGTTCCAGACAACATTTCTGATTCAATCTGAACCAATAGCTTTTCAAGCTTACGTTGGTTAGCCTTGGTGGCTTTCAGATTGGTTTGCTCTCGGCAACGCTTGCCCATGTAACGAAAGTCCAAATACAGGGTGCCGGTTTCTTTTCTTACGCTTACGCTTGCCATGATTATGCCTCCTCAGTGTTATAAGCTAACGCGATGGAGTCTTCAGATTGCGCCATCATGTCTTCTTCAATTTGCTCCCAAATAAAGAGAATTTTGCGGCGGTTGAATGGGCGAATGTAGTGACGACCTTCGAACAAGCATGAGTCCAAAAGCTCGTTACGGATAGTTCTTGGGTTGTATTGGATTCTCTCCGCTAGCTGTTCTGTGGTAAGGTATGTGTTCATATTTTCTTTCCTTTGGGTGATGGTTTTCGCAAACGTCAATATATATTGACGTTATGGGTGTGTTAGTAGACGTAGTTGTACGTATCAACACACAAGTGTAAATATTTTTCGACGATTTGGTGGTGCACATGTTGAGATTCCGATTGAAAGAGTTGATTGCTGAAAAGACGTTCAAAGAGGGAAAGCGCGTAACAATTAATCAGGTTGCGAATGAAACAGGAATAAATAGAGCGACACTATCGAGTATGATTAATCAGAGGGGATACAGTACTGTAACCAAAAATTTGGATGTCTTATGCAGGTACTTCGGCTGTGAATTATCACATTTAGCTGAGTATGTCCCTGACGAAGAGTGTTCTGTTTAACCTCGTTGACCCCACTTACAGTGGACTAAACTCTACTTAAGTTAGTTTTTTGGGGTCTTTGCGTATTTCGGGATCATCGAGCCAGCGATTTCGGCATGAGCCAGCCATCCATTTCGGTATCATCTGGCCACTGATTTCGGCATGAGTCGGCC
>NZ_VFRR01000062.1 GCF_006385675.1 Maribrevibacterium harenarium
TCATGCTTGAGCTTCTTCAGCTCTGCGTATGTGAGTTCTTCAAGATGTGGGAGAATACTGCGAAGGCGTTGAGTGCTCATGAAGGCTCCGGTGCATCTGGACTACAGTTTTCAGCATAGACCACCAACACTCAAATGCAACACAGCCATATACATACAGTAACATAAAATCAGCAACAGTTGCAAACCCCACTTAACGCTATAGGAACCGCTACATGCCCTCTATCCGCTAAATACACAATTGCCGCCAAGACAAGAAACACCACACCAAACGCCGCATTTCTATTCCATTTGGACTCATTATATTCATTAGCCTGTGCTGTGGTGATTATACGCTCTTCTCTGGCTGCATTTTCCTCCATCTGACCGAAGGACTTTTCGGTGAAGCCAGGATAGATTCTCTCATAATGCTCTAGATGGGTAGGAAGCGGGAAAGGGCCTGAATACTGAGCCGATTGAACACGCGCCATGATTTTCCGGCGCTCGTCTGGGTTCTCACGAACAAACTTTTCAATATCTGGATTATCATCCATAACAATCGATAAGCCTATATCTGCTTCTTTAATTTCAGCTATTTCTCGATCAACAGCTTGGCTGTCTTCTTGAGTAACTCCCTTATTACTCATTGAGCCGAAACGCCCTTTCTATACTTTTTTAGGTATGTACGGCCATCAGCTAGCTCTACTTGCTGGTTAAAGGCTTTATTGAAGTCTCGGGAAAAACGCTGCGTTGCTCTACGATGAATTTCCCCTTTCTTGGGCACTATCGCCATGTAATCTGTCTGTGGGAACAGATTAAATATGCTGGCTATCCCTCTCAGAAAGTTAGTCATGCCCCCCCTATCGCTGTGTAGTATCGAGTCCTCGCTTGATGCGAAGTACAATTACTTAGTTGATTAGACCTAAATCTGTTGAAGACTATATCTAATATAAATTTTGCCGTGTTGGCGACATGTGTCAACCTTTATAACTACTTTTCACTATGTGAAATAAGCGAAATTGATCTAAACCAGCCACACAATATAAAAGGTAATCAGGGTCAAGATGATCACTTTCGCTAGGATTAGCCAAATCAGTTTTTGCGGGGTCATGGAAGGTTCCTTAGTTTCGATAAAGGTGGCTGATGCCACCTTTATAGCGCAATTTCACATCGGGATACATTAACCGATGGCAATGATATTGCTCGGTAAGCGGGGTTTGACCCACAGGCGCAATAGCAGCACCCAAACAATGGTCCACACCGCGGCTGCTAGCAACCATAAACTAGAGCTAAGCGGATGCAGGGTAAAGGTCAGTATTTGGAAGGCAAATAACGCTGCCACATAAGCGATGGAAGTAGACCACCCCACAATCACACTCCCCCAAAATACGCCCCCCTCTTTGACCAAGGCACCGATAGAGGCCGCGCAGGGAGTGTAAAGTAGGATAAAGACTAAGTAAGCGAATGCTCCTTGCCAACCAACGAAAAGGGCGACCATGGCATTGTGGCTTTGCTCTTGCGCTTGGGTTTCATCTAGTGCACTTAGCCCCAATGGGTCGGTGAAGCTACTCAGAGCTGAGGTAATATTGTCTACCATTAATCCAACGACTGTTACGAAATTGGCAAGCGGAGAAACGTAGTCATCAACACGCTCTGTCTCTGCCGATGAGGTATACAGGGCCTCTAAAGTACCAACAACCGCCTCTTTCGCCAGAACACCAGTAAAGACACCAACCGCGGCTTGCCAGTTATCATCCCCCATGCCGATAGGACTAAATACCGGCGTAATAATTTGCCCAACTTCCGCCAAAGCTGAGTCTTTTGACTCCGGCCCTTCGCGCCAAGATGGGAAGGAGTTCAGCAACGTGAGAATGGCGGAAACCAGCACGATGGTTTTACCTGCACGCAGGATAAAGCCACGAACTTTGTGCCAACTAGAAAGCCCCACGTTATTCAAGCGCGGACGATGGTAATGGGGCATTTCCATGATGGAAGAAGCATGTTGGTGTTGAAACAATTGTTTGCGAAACAACCATGCTGTACCTACTGCTACAACAATACCCAACAGGTACAAACTAAAGACGATCAAGCCACCATGCCCACGGAAAAAGACAGACACAAACATGGCATAAACCGCCAGCCGAGCACCACAGGACATAAACGGTGCCATCGCCATGGTTAGCATACGCTGACGCTCGTTGGTCAGTGCGCGTGTTGCCATGATGGAGGGAACATTACAGCCAAATCCCAATAGCAACGGGATAAAGGCTTGCCCCGGCAAACCAATCGACATCATCACTCGGTCAACGATAAAGGCAGCACGGGCCATGTAGCCACTATCCTCTAAAATACTTAGACACAAATACAAAAAGGCAATCACCGGGATAAACCCCGCCACCAGCTGTACCCCACCACCGATGCCATCCGCCAATACGGTGATGATCCAATCCGGGGTGCCGATAGCGTGCAACCAATGGCTTGGGAAAGAGACGAACCAGTAACCCGCAAACGCATCAATTGGGTCAATAAACAGCGACCCGATACCAATGGCGATCGCAAACATGGCATACATAGCGAATAAGAAAATCGGAATACCGAACCAAGGATGAAGCACAATACGGTCAAGCCATTCGGTTCGGTTCTGCGCCTTTACCATCACTGGCTGTACGCCTTGTAACCACTGCTTGATGGTGGCGGGCACGATCGCTCTGCCGCTTTCCTTTAAACCTTGTGCTTCGAGATATACTTGCTCCTGTAACGCGTCCAACGTTAGGTCGTTACTGTCGATTACCGGCACGCCAAGATTACTTTGTAGCGTTTCTCGGTCCGGCAAAATACCCATTTTGGCAGCGATATCCGTCATGGTCAGCACCACCAACATCGGCTGGCCTAACTCAGCAAGTTCTCGGGTCAGTTTCAGATTACGTTTTAGATTGGTAGCATCAATGATATTTACGATGACATCATAGCACCCTTGCTTTAGAAATTGACGAGCAACCGCTTCGTCCACGCCGCCGGAGGCCAAAGCAAAACTGTAGATGCCGGGCAAATCCGTCATATCCACTTTATTTTGTTTGGCATAATAAACACCGGTTTTACACTCAACCGTGACACCCGACCAGTTGCCCACTTTTTGCCGAGTACCGGCAAGCTTGTTGAACAAGGTGGTTTTGCCAGTATTAGGGTTACCGACTAAGGCGATATGCAGACTCATTGATCATGCCCCAAACAGGTCGCGTCACATAGTTCTACGTACTGAGCATCACTGTTGTGCAAGGAAACCAGCGTCGTCCCCACTTTTATTTGGATAGGATCACCAAATGGAGCGCGCATCATGACTTGCACCGGCTCGCCAGGGTCAAACCCCAACGCGATCAGTTGAATCAATTTATCTTGCTGGGGATGAAGCACTCGATGAACAGTGGCTTGAGCACCTTTGGGGAGGTCGGAAAGGGTCATACTTCTACCAAGGAATAAGTGTGAGAACCATTATCACTATAACACCAATTAATAGAATGACCCATATCAAAAAACGGCACCAGATGCCAAGTTTCAAGGAATTTTTTGCCTTGATTCAGCAAACCGGTTGCACCCTTTATTATTATTCTTCTGCAGCGGCGGCACGAATATCGTCGCGGATATCACACATCAGATTGAGTGCAGCGACAGGCGTAAGGTCATAAGGATTAAATGTCTCGCTTCCACCATGGGTTTTCAGTAGCTCTCGCATCCCGGGGCCATCTTGCAAATAGCCCATATTCCAACCAAAAAATTCCCGCTCGGAGATGTATTCGAAGCTGATGATCTGAATGTCTTCGTGGCGCTTGTCTTGAGCGATGCGCAAGTAAGTATGGTTAACCTTGTCGCGACCACCTTCCAAACATTGCAGAAAGCAGCGACTAGTAAAACACAACAAACCGGTAATATCAGACTGGCCATTGTTTTTCCGCGCTGCCGTTAGGATGCTTTTAATTTCAGCAGGTTTAAATACTTCGGTAGCGCGGCTGGCGTAGATCAAACGAACCATTTCCATAATGATGCCCTCCGCGGTCGATAGGATTTCTAAACAACTAGCAAGCTAGTAAGGTTAGATGTATCACAAGTAAAGAAGACAGGCTGTAACATTCATTTAAAGTTATGTTACAGCCGGTGAGGATTGTGTTGGGATTGTTTGCTTTGTGCAGCAATACTCAGAACGACTACATATCCATTAGCGTACGAATATGATTAAACGCCGCACGCCCTAGGGCATCCGTATTGTAACCACCTTCCAATACGGAAATGACTTTCTTACCACAGTGCTTTTCAGCGATTGCCATAAGCTCTTTGGTAATCCAAACATAATCATCGTCTTTCAATCGCAGTTGTGCCATTGGGTCTTCTGCTAAGGCATCAAAGCCTGCTGAAATCATCACTAACTCTGGAGCGAAGGCATCTAGCTGAGGCAACAGTTGTGCCGCGATGGCTTCTCGAAACTGAGCACCGTTTGTACCCGCCTCTAATGGAATATGGATGATGTTGTCATGGGAAGCGCCGGGGTCCGCATAAGGGTAGAACGGGTGCTGGTAACTAGACGAGTACTGCACCCGAGGCTCGTTTTTAAAGATATCCTCGGTGCCATTACCGTGGTGTACATCAAAGTCAATAATCGCAATACGCTGTAAACCATAGTGATCTAACGCGTAGCGAGCACCAACGGCGATATTGTTAAACAAGCAAAAGCCCATGGCCTGATCGTATTCTGCATGATGGCCTGGTGGGCGCACAGCGCAAAAAGCGTTTTCCATTTCCCCAGACATGACCAGATCCACGGCTTGTACCACTGCCCCTGCCGCTTTTAATGCTGCATCCAAGGTATGGGGCATCATTAAGGTTTCTGCATCCAGCTCCACATGCCCTTCTTCCGGTGCTCGGGCAAAGATGGTATCCACATAGTGTGGGTCATGGGTTGCTTTTAGCTGTTCCTCGGTTGCGGATTGGGCTTCGATAACGCGCACAAAATCCATTAATTGACCAGAAATGAGTCGATTCTGGATCGCACCAAGACGATGGGGGGATTCGGGATGATCTTCACCTAAGTTGTGTTTTTCACAGCGCCAGTGAGTGAGGTAGGCGGTGGTCATGGTAGTACCTGTTTTATTGTTATTGCATGCATTACATCATAGTCGCCTCATCAAGCCATAGATATCCGTCACAATCCAATGCGACCATGGTCTACACTGTAGAAAACGCACAGTTTTTCGCCGTAATCAGACAAGCTTAGAAAATGATTTGTTTGTTTCCGGTCACTTGTTCCTCCCCTTTAAAGAAGGGAGAATGCGCAGATACTCACGGTCAAGGGAGACTTTCATGGCTCAGCACGCTTTACGCCCCCTACTCATGCCCAGCTCATTGGCAATTTGGGTTGGGGACCACGCCAATGCCCCCATCGTTCAAGCTCTGCTGCCTATTGTTTTGACCCAACTCCCCCGTGGCAAAATGCACTTCGTCGGGCGCAGCGATATCGGTAAAACCCCAGTTCATCAGGTGGAAAGTCTTGATGCCTTACCCTTTACACCAGAGCTGCTGGTAGTGGCCGGGCCATTATCCTGTTCCTTTTCTGACTTCGTTGCTCAATGCGCTGCCAAAGGCATTCAACATCTAGTCACCCTGATTTGGATCGGTGAAGAAACCGAGACCATGCAAACGGCATTAAAGCAACACAACGTACGTATGATCGGTCCCAATAGCTTTGGCATTTGCCGACCTAAGCTTGGGGTTAATCCTTGGCTTGGCGCCACCGCCCCGTTAGCGGGACGCTTAGCACTGATGTCCCAATCCGGCACCGTCGCCAGTGCCGTAGTAGATTGGGCGACTTGGCAGGGGATCGGCTTTTCACAAATCGTCGCCATGGGCTCGCCGGTAGACATCATGCCATCCCAAGTATTGGACTTCCTCTCTAACGATTTTGAAAGCCAAGCCATTTTGATGTACTTGCAGTCCATCGGGCAGCCAACTCGGTTTTTGAGTAGTTTGCGAGCTGCGGGGCGGAGTAAGCCGGTCGCGGTCGTCACCGAACACGGCACCGGAGCCGATGAAAGGGTACTCGATGCCGCCCTCACCCGTACCGGTGCGGTACGGGGCCATCGTTTAAATGACTTAGTCTCTGCTGCTGCGGTCATGACTAATGCCCGCCGTGTTAAAGATGGTTCTTTGATGATCATTGGTAATGGCGCCGGCCCTGGCGAATTGGCCGCTCAACGGGCACGGGAAGTGAATGTTTCGCTACTATCGCCCAATGAAGAGCTACGCACCAAGCTAGAGAACGTCATGGCACTGCGGGGGAGTGTTGGGCCAGTGACTACCGTATGGGCAAGCTGCCCGACGGATTTGTTTATTAACCTCGCCGATGTGGCGTTGCAGAGTCGTGATTGTGGGGCGGTGTTACTCATGCTGAGCCCCACTGCCTTGCTCGATACCGCATCTTTATACGAGCAAGTACTGGCGCTACACAAAAAGCAACGCAAACTGGTCATGGTCTGTATGTTAGGGGGCGGCAACAGCGTACAGCTACGCACTAAGCTAGCGGAAGCCGGAATCCCAACCTTCCGTACTCCAGAAGCGGCCATTGAGGGCTTCCAATTTTTGGAGCAGTTCCAGCGCAACCAACATTTGGCCAAACAAGCGCCTGACAGCCATGCATTCCGTTTCAAGATAGATTTGGCCGAGCCGAAAGCCGTATTGGCGGATTTGTTGAAACAGAAAAACAAACACCCGACTACAGAAGAGCTGAAAGGCATTTTTGATATGTTTCAAATACGCCTAACCGGACGCCGTCAGTCCTCTTATCTGTTGCAAGCACCGATTCATTTACGCGCTTTTCAAGACCCAGTATTTGGCCCCGCGATTGGTTTATCTATCGAGGGGGCGAACCAGTGGAACAAGTCGAATGAGGCGGTCGCTCTCCCCCCATTGAACACGGTATTGGCGAAAGACTTAATTCATCGAGCGTTCCCCGGCGTGGAGTCTTTTGAATTAGAAGAACTGCTGCGCAACTTTTCCACCATGATCTGTGAATTACCCGAGTTCGTCGAAATCACCATGGCGGATGTCCGTATTCATGATAGCGGTAGTATTTTCGCCGATATCAGTGCCACCCTAAGACGTTGTCGCGGCTGGCGTCGCTATGCTCACTTAGCATTCCACCCTTATCCACGTCAGTGGGTGGAGGATCTAGAATTACGTAACGGTCAGTCCATCGTGGTTCGCCCGGTCCTTCCCCGAGATGCTGAAATGATGGCGGACTTTGTGCGTAACCTTTCCCATCAGAGCCGCTACTTCCGCTTTATTTCTAACTTGGAAGAGTTAACGCCCCGGATGCTAGCCAGCATGTCGCACATTGATTACGACCGAGAAATGGCATTAATGGCTGTCGGAGAAGATGAAAAACACACCCCCTACCTAATGGGAGCCGCGCGCTACATCGACAATTTTGATGACAGCAGTTGTGAGTTTTCGGTGGTCGTTGGGGACGATTATCAGGGACTCGGGTTAGCGGCACACCTGATGCGACGCCTCTTTTTAGTAGCAGCGGATAAAGGCATAAAACAGATGAAAGGCACCGTTCTGGCTGAAAACAAACATATGATCGAGTTTTGCCGTCATATTGGTTTTGCAATCAAACGGGACCCAGATGACTTCAGCTTGGTGGTCGCCGAATTGAAACTGACGCCAAAATTTATCAAACAAGTACAAGAAAAGCTTGGAATCATGACTTAAGGACAGTTATCGCACCATTTTCGCGTTAGAATCCTAATAAAAGGGTGAAAAAGCCCAACGTATGAGGTGGTGCAATAATTCAAGCAGTACAGGATAGTTGTAACTATAAGCGTTTTGTTAACGAGCTCGACCGTGCCGAACGTGCTCATATGGATTGGACGCACCGAGTACTGCGTTGCGCTGTGTTACATACTCTCCCTGACGATGACGTTTTGAAAGACAATGCCCATCAACTATGTGAATTCGGGCATTTCCTGGAACGTCAGATTGATATTTTTAATGCCTTGGACCATAACCGTGCCGATGCCTTGAGAATTGCCCACAAAACCATGCACGACGGTATTCGCGCTATCTCCCATCAAGTTTTTCGTGGAGAGCCCGGTAATGAAGCAGACTTGATTCAGTTTGAGCAGGGACAACAGGAACTGATCGAACACCTAGCCCATTTTAAAACCGCTATGGCGGTGAGGAGTTCGTTATCCTGATGTTTACCTCATCTAATCCAGAAGACCAGAAAAAGGCTGCTGTTCGTATCTTGCATGCAGTAAGCAACGCTTCGATTACACTACCATGCGCCAACAAACTGGTGACCAGCATTACCATCGGCATGACCGAAGCAACTTTAAACGAATCCTTAACCAGCACTATTAATCGCGCTGATCAAGCCATGTACCGAGGAAAAGCCGCGGGCAGGAACTGCGTGGTGGTCGGGTGAGTCAAGGATATCTATCCCCCTATGATTGAAGTTGACAACTAATTTGGAAATAATGGGACTATTAATCACGCCTCTTCAAGGACTAAACGACAATGGAGCATAGCAAATGAAATTAATCGCCGGAGCCCTTACCATCGCCCTATTGAGCGGATGTAGTGTAATGGGAACCAAGGAAGACCCTCGCGTACAAGAGCGCGCTTTGTACACCGAGTTACAGACGAAGCTGCAAAACCAGCAGTTTATCGCTCCTTCTTACACAATGGATGTGGGTTATGGGTCTACCCCTGAAGCGGCACGTGCTGATGCGCAAAAGCGTCTTGCTAGTCAGGTCATCGTCTCGGTACAAAGCTATCGCAAGTCGGATAAGTCCTTCGATAATGGCAATTTCACTTCTTCTGAGTCTGCGGCTGCCTATTCTTTTTCCACCATTCAGTTGGAAGATGCGCGCATTTTCGATAGCGGCGTTGTCGACGAAACATATTATGTTGTTTTAGGGGTCGACTCTGATATGACAGAAAAAATGCGTAGAGAAGCTCGTCGCAAGCTTCCTGTGCTGTCCATTATAGAACGCTTAAAAGCCACCGAATCCCCTGTTAAACGTATCAATATCGCCACAGAAGGGGTCAACGAAGCTGGTGCTGCTGGTGTGGCGGATGAACAAGTTATTGTGCGGGATATCGAGGGTTTGCAACTGTTGCTGATTTTATGTTACTGTATGTATATGGCTGTATTGTAGTCAGGTGTTGGTCATAGCAGCAAACAGCAGACCTTGATCTGACTTTTCATTCTGCTTCATATACCGGAACCAGCTGAGATAGTGGGGTAGATATT
>NZ_VFRR01000063.1 GCF_006385675.1 Maribrevibacterium harenarium
GCAGATATGCTCAAAAAAGTAGGCCGAATATAAGCGTGCAACTTTATTCTGTGTTATCGAAATAGCTTGCAACAGTCGGGCGGGTCCATATAACCGCGCTGCGCGCGGGAACCCGCAGACTAACACACCAGCTTTATCGGGTATTGAGTCTTGTAGTCCCTCTATATCTGGCTAAAATGTAAGCACAACTTATCCTTCTTCCACGCGTGGCGACATACGGCCCCCTGGAGTTGGACGAATAAGCCGGCCTAGTGCCGGTTTTTTCACATCTAAAGACTAGGAAAGTAATATGCTGGCAGTAGACATCAAATTGCACCGCGTTGCGCAATGCGCTACACTCATTCTATGATTAAATCATTCAAACATAAGGGCCTAAGGCTGTTTTTCGAAGAAGGAAAAACATTTGGTATACAGACTAAGCACGCGAAAAAGCTTCGCATGCAGTTAGCTGCTATCCATACCGCACAGGATGTCGATGATATTAATTTGCCGGGCTTTTCTCTTCATCAACTCAAAGGAGAAAGGTCTAATATTTGGTCGATATCAGTCAACGGCAATTGGAGAATAACTTTCGAGTTCACAGATGGTAATGCTTACATCTTAAATTACGAGGATTATCACTAATGAATATGCATAACCCACCACATCCAGGTGAATTTATTGAGTCCATTTACATGGAGCCACACGGCATAAGTTGCAGAACACTCGCTACCCATCTAGGTGTTGCCGCTTCAACACTGAATCGTGTCGTTAAGGGAAAAAGTGCCGTAACGCCAGAAATGGCATTAAGGCTATCAAAGGTCTTAGGACGCAGCCCTGAAAGCTGGCTTAGCATGCAAGACAATTACGAACTTTGGCAGGCAAAGCAAAAAATCAACTTAGATAACGTGCGGCCAATCGATCTGCATGCTGCCTAAAAAGACTCTGTTTGCAGTCGCACGAAGATTACTCTAGTGAGGTCTATTGTAGAACCGCGCTGCGCGCGGGAACCCGAGATCTTTACCCCCGGGATAAAACCCAAGCCAAAACTTTGTACGACCCGATTCCATCGGGGACAATGCTTATATTACAGACGACAAAACCCTACAATATTGACCTCAGCATCTTGGCAACCGCATCAAAAATAGCTTACTATCTGACCACCGTTATCAAGGATGATAAGAGTATACCTTTCTCAATCCTACCTTGACCGGCACAGCTATTTAGCACAACAAGCATGCGTGTCTGTACACGCCTGAACTACCAGCTACTGAATAAATAGTCATTAGTTTCAATTAGTTATGGCCTTTTCCATCAAAAGACTGAAATAGAATAACGCGCACGCCGGTTTATTGGATAAACGAGCATGCGCATTAGTAAAATGTTAGCCAGAGGAAATATGATGAAATATGAAGTGCATGTTCGTAAGCTATGTGAAGATGATGTTAGCAGGGATTGTCATTTTCCAACCACTGACCAAGAAGCATATGAAACCCAACTAGCAGCATTGGCTTCTGATATAGGTAGCTTGCCAGAAATAAATGCTACGTTGGTCGTGAAAGATAGTATACAGATTGACTGCAATATGCCTGAAAAAGAGCTTTTAGATTACATGAAACATTTGTTTTCTGATTATTTTTGTAGGGTTCGATATTTGTCGATTAATGAAGTGGCCTAATTTCCGGTTACAAAATTTAGCTTGGATGTTTTATGAACAAAAAACATTATAAACTTCTTGGTAAATTGACTCCGGCGATGTTTATTCTCTCTGTAATTTGCCTTCAGGGATGTTCTGTAAATCCTCCACAAGAGGGTAATTACAGAGCAATTGCCGATATGGACTCTGGAGCTCAAATTTGTGCCTATATTGGTAAGCTTTCACAGACTGATGTTTTAGCTTCTCGTCGACTAACTTCAACGTGGATGCGAAGTTGGGGGAGCGGTTGGGACCAAAATAGCTATGTTTTAATTTTTAACCAAGAAAATAGTAGAGCAAATACATATCTCCAGCAAAATGGCCCCGAGTCATTTGCTAATTATTGCTCTAATATTGAAGCCCAGTTAGCTCAATTTAAATTAGAAGAACAACGGGAGCACGAAAAAGCTATAGCAAGAGCAGGGGCAACGAAGGTGGAGGTCACTACGCAAAGTACACCGCGCAGTACCACCTGCAATAAGATCGGTACACAGGTTTTCTGTAATAGTTTTTAATACAGAATGTCATTTAGATAAATTTGTGGTGGAAGACTCATTCCTTGTGCTAACCATTGGCTAACAAACAAAGGCAGTCGGACGCGCTAACGCGCGCCGCTGCTTTGGACGTTAGATTCAAAACACCCATTAACACGTTTCCATGCATTTAATTGGCGCTGACGGTCGAGGAACGAGACAATACGCAAGCCGATTGAATTGCATGGAAAAGTGCCGCCAGCAGCCTTTTATCCACTGCAAAAGCCCAGGCATCCCCCGATCTTAAGACATTGAAAAATGAGGCGAATAGGTATATTTTTTACTCATGGTCAGATTTGAATTTGATGAAGTAAAAAGCAGGTCAAACCTCGATAAACACGGTATAGACTTCCATACAGCGCAAGGCCTGTGGAATGACTCTGACCTTCTTGAGATACCTGCTAATACAAGCGATGAGCCTAGGTTCCTAGTAATCGGTATGCTGGATGGTAAGCACTGGTCTGGTGTGATCACCTACCGTGGAAAGAATATCAGGATCATTTCGGTGAGACGTTCACGTAAAGCAGAGGTGAGCTTATATGAAAGCACATGATTTTGACGCGAAGTTTGAAAGCGATGATGACGACATGCTAGGGCACTTAGACTTGTCTGCCGCAAAGCGCCCCATGCAAAAGCAGAAGCGTGTGAACGTGGATTTTCCTGCCTGGATGCTTGAGTCGTTAGATCGTGAAGCAAATCGTATCGGTGTGACGCGACAGTCGATCATTAAAATGTGGCTTGCTGAACGGCTAGAAAGCCGCCCGTAGCTGGTTAGCACTTGTCCATGCGTTTAATTGACGCTGACGGTCGAGGAACGAGACAATACGCAAGCAAATTGAATGGCATGGAAGAGTGCAGTCAACGATCTTTCATCAGCAGCAAAACCAAAGCCCCAAGCTGCGTCACCCGCAAAGCGGCTTCCTACTATTGAGTGCGTTCTTCTAGGCGTAGTGTCCGTACTAGACGCACGAAGTAGCGATCCAGTTGGTTGGCGTCGTTGGTTTTGCCCCGTTCAAAGTCCACAAACCACGCTTCGTTGGTGTTGAGTTCGCTACTGGATGATGTCCAGAATTTGGCGCTTGGTGTTGCCGGGAAGGTGTCGGTGTTGATAGCCGGCATGGCGCAGCGGGCCTCTACCAGTGTAGGTAATTCTTTGATGGTTGGTAGCCGCCAGCGGTAAGGGTCGCTGGTTGCTGGAGCCTGTTGTTGGGCTTGTTGCCAGTTCATCCGTTGCGCCAAGCCTTGGTCACATTGCACGCCACGGGCGCCGACGGGACAGCGCTGCCACATTAATCCAGTTTTCAAGTCTTTTACCCGAGTCACGTCCAATGTGTAAAAGCGCTGCGAGGGCGTGGTTTCAGCCAAAACTTCTGGGTTGCACTGGGCCATTAGCCCGATGGAGCTGGTGACACTCAGACAAATAACAGCGTAACGGGTGAGCTTACTCAAAGTCACGGGGTGCATTCCTTACTAAACGAACCGACATGGCACTGTCATAGTAGCCTAATTCGCTGCATCCGTGGAGGAAATACACGTACCAAGCGGAGTAGGAACATTCCGCGGCTGGGGTTGCGCTCCAGTAGAAACGCCCATAGCGGGAGCCGGGGAAGTAATCTGTGTTGATGGCAGGAAACACCCGACCATAATCCACGAGCCCCATAAGTTCATCCACGGTGGGCAGTCGCCAATCCTGAAAGCCGCATAGAGCCGCCTGATTCACCCGTTCTACATAGGCATGGGAATTACAGTAGGTTGCAGGCACGCCTGCTTGGTAGCCAGCACAAACAGCACCGTGGCTATCTTGCGCTCCCACTACGTCTTGACTGGATTTACTGCTCGGCTCGAACCAGCTAAAGCGGTCATCCGCATCGAATAATCCTTCGTCCCCGATGGTGTAGTTGCCGCCTACCTTGCGCTCCCACATTAAGCCGGTGGTGTTGTCGCGGACGCAAGTCCAGTCATTGGCTTCCGTCGGCATACCTTGCTGATCTATTTTTACAAAATCAAAGCTGGCGGGGCCATCCGAACGGGCGCCAGTTTGGTTCAATTGACCATTACCACCGTCATGAAATTCGTAGATAGGGCTGACCAAAAACCACCCCGAAGTCACCGGGCCGTATTCAGCATGATTATTGGCAACGCGGATTTCATACAAAGCGCCGTTCCACAAATGCTCGATCCGCAAGGCTGGTTTCGCCAACCCCGCCCATTGCTGTTCTGGCACTGGCTGTTGCTCGGCTGCTTGGGTTTGCGGAATCGGCCCCCTTAGCCAGACTCCGTAGTGGTTGGCGTTGGCGTCTTCTTGCCAAGCGATGTCGATGCCTTCGGATTGTGGTTGTAAACGAATATTTTGCGGTGCTTGGGGCAAGACATTCCCAGGCCCCGCTAGGTCAAACCCTTCTTCTAAACCGGTGTTTTCCGCAATATCGCTCACGGTGGGTATGGCACCAAGTTCGTCGCCGGTGCGACTTTGCCACCACAGCCCAAAACCGATCAGGGCGATGATCACAATGAGAAAATACTTATTCACTCGCTTATGACTCCACAACACCTTGGGCAACCCAAGCCATTAGAAAATTTTATGCTTCATTTTGACCTATCTTTGGGTTAGTGCTATTGATGCGTGTCAGCGAACCAAGCCCATAAGGTCATCGATAAAATACGCTAATGCTCGACGTTCGATTTTCTGGATGCCTTGCTGAATAGCCGCGGGCAAGTGCCCGTATTTGGATGCCGCACCAAAGTCACCCAAGAGCAAATGACCTAATGGGTTCACCAGCACATTGTGGGCATATAAATCCCCGTGGCTCACTTTATGAGCTTCTAGGTGTTCCACTAGGCTGATCATTTGCTCGGCAAAGCGCTCTACCTGCTCGCCGGTAAAAGACTGACCTTGGGTAAAGGTGTCTCGGGTGCAGGTGGCTAAACTCGGTGGCTGACCAAGATTGCTATACTCCTTGGGGATCAACGCCATCACCAGCGCTGCGCAATCTGGTTGGTGAATGTGAGCCAATGGCCGCACTAGATTGGCATGACTACCTACCGATAGACTGGCATCCAACTCATCCAATGGAAAGCCGTCGCTGGTGACTTCCCCCTTGAAGACTTTCACCGCAATATCCTGCGGTAAGCAAAGCGGGGGTTGCTGCCAGTGACCGCGATAAATCACGCCGGAAGCGCCCTGCCCCAAAACCTCGCTCAACTCGATATCCGCTGAATTTACCATCGGGAAATCCAGATGATCGTCGTGGGGTTGGCAGAACGGGTTGCCAGAGAAAGCAAACCAAGCCAGCTTAGGTAAAGCGAGAACTTGCTTAGGAAATTGAGCCAGTTTATTGGCAGACAGGCGCAATAGGCCAAGATTCTCCAGCTGAGCAAAACTCGCCGGTAGCTCAGTGAGATGATTGCCCGCCAAGGCGAGTTTTTCTAGCCGAGTATGCTGACCAAAATTCTGTGGCAGTGCCTCTAGCTTGTTATCGGTAAGGATCAACCAACGCAGAGCTTTTGGTAACGCGTTTTCGGAACAGGTGCGGATTTGGTTGTGTTTGAACCCCACCATGTCGAGCTTTTCACAACGCCCCAATACCTCTGGCACTTCTGTGAAACGGTTATTCGAGGCAAAGAAAATACGTAGCTTAGGTAGGCGTTCTGCGAAGTCATCTGGCAATAAGGCAAGCTGGTTGTTGGATAAATCCAGCACTTCAAGGGTGTCACCTAAATCATAAATCTCGTTAGGGAATGCGCCCAAATCATCGCTCAATTGCAAACGTCGACAACCGTCTAACTCACCCTTGCGTAATTGCTCTAGCGTATGCAAAACCTTGAACTCCTCAAAACAATGGACAATTTCTGTCTGATGCCACTCAAATTATGATCAACCGCAATAAAAAAGCAGAACCGATGTCCTGCTTTTAATATGCAATGCAATGTACCAAGAAAACTAACTGTCTTTGCGTAACGGATGATCTTCAGGTAAAACTTTTTGAATCCAAATCGCTAGCTTATGTTTCATGCCTTGCACATCCTCTTTATCTGGAGGCATTGCCACGACCAGCTTGTCCAAAACGAGAAGCCGGTACAATGCTTCAATTTTAGCGTTTGCAGAGGTCGTAGCGGAAAAGTTAGCGTAACCACGCTTCAGGGCGTAAGTTTCACCGACTTGTAGAGCTTTTTTGACTAACTGCGCTTCGTTTTTAAGCTTTTTCATTGAAGATCTCTATAGTGGCCTGAGCTTGCAGTCTATCTCAACACCACTATGAAACAACCTTTTTAATCCCCAACTTGGCGAAAACCATCCCTCATCTATGGAAAATGAGTTTGTTAAGCTTGGAATAGGAAGTTTTTGATTAGATCTTTTCCCCCTTCAGTAGCGAAGGATTCAGGGTGGAATTGAATGCCCTGGATCGGGAATTGCTTATGACGCACGCCCATGATTTCGTAGTCGCCGCCTTGGTGAATAACCGCATGGTTATCAAAATCCTCGACGGAAAGATCGCCCACCACGGAAGTTACTTCCAAGCACTCCGGTAGGCTTTCTGGCTCCGCCATTAGGGAGTGGTAGCGCATGATCTCTAACTGATCAGGGATATCATAAAAGACCCCTTCCCCATTGTGAGAGATCGGGCTCACTTTACCGTGCATCGGTACGTGGGCTTTCACCACCTTGCCACCAAAGACATGGCAAATACCCTGCATCCCCAAGCAAACCCCTAGCAATGGGGTAGTTTGACCAATTTCACGGATTACATCGGCGCACACACCAAAGTAGGCTTCGTCATCAGGAGAACCTGGCCCTGGGGAAATAATAATGCGATCCGGCGCTACTGCTTTGATGTCGTCTAATGTTACTTCATCGTTACGTTTTACCATCACATCAAAGGATGCAATCGCCCCTTTGCTTTGCTCTGCCAGCAGAATTTCACCGATATATTGGTACAGGTTGTAGGTGAAGCTGTCGTAGTTATCGATAATCAACACTTTCATGGTGGCTCCCCTTACTGCTGCGGTGCAAACTGATCTAGCACGCGTTTGGTGCCAGCGAATTTACGTTGGATCTCTTCGTATTCATCAGCGGCATTGGAGTCATAGACGTTGCCGCCACAGGTTTGCACGTAGGCTTTGTTGCCCTTGGCAAACACGGTACGAATCGGAATAGCGAAGTTACAGTCGCCATTGAAGGAGAACTGGCCCACCGCGCCACCGTAGGGGCCGCGACCGTCATTTTCCATATCATCGATGATTTTCATGGCTTCAATTTTGGGGGCGCCAGTTAAGGTGCCTGCTGGAAAGTTGCTTGCCAATGCGGAGAACATGTCGTGATTGTCAGCGATAATGCCGACAATTTCACTGGAAATATGCTGCACGTGACTAAAACGCTTAATGTCCATCAAGGAGCGTACTTTTACCGTACCAAAGCGCGCCACGCGACCAATATCGTTGCGGTGCAGATCGACGATCATATTGTGTTCAGCGATTTCTTTCGGATCGTTGAGCAACTTGCGAGCCAGCACCACGTCTTCTTTTTCATCCACCCCACGCTTTGCCGTACCGGCCAGCGGGAAGGTTTCCATTTCCCCCTGGCGTAGGCGGAATAGTAGCTCAGGGCTCGCACCAATGACTTTTTGCTCACCAAATTTGAGGTAATACATTTGTGGTGAGGGGTTCACTTCACGCAGTTGCTCGTAGATGGCGATGGTGTCACCATCCAAATCGAACCACTTTTTGAAACCCACTTCGGTTTGAAAAATCTTACCGTCGATGATGTCCTGTTTGACCTTAGCAACCGCTTTCGCGTGGTCTTCACGGGTCATGGACTCGCCCGCTGGAGTGACAGTTAGTGGGCCGTTTTCCGGTACTGGCGCATCTAACAGTGCTTGTACTTGCTCGGTGCGGTTTTCATCGTAGTAGAAGTAGTAAACCTGCCCTGTCATCTTGTCGAGGATCAAGCCATCTTTATACAAGCCAAAGCGGAAGCCATCGAACATATCACTGGTTTGCAGCTTTAGGCTCGGTTCAAAGTAGTTCATGGCATCGTAGCCGATGTAACCAGTAAGACCACCAGCGTAGCCACGGGAAATGATGTTCTGGGGCACAATATCCCGCAGCAGATAGTAGGGGTTATCCGATTCGTAGGCTTGAGTGTCGCCGTTGCGTTCTTGGATAAATAGGGTGTTACCCTCCGCCCAAAGGATTTTTTCCGGATCAAAACCAATGATGGAGTGGCGGGAGATATAGCTTTCTTCCCCCAGTGACTCCAGCATAAAGCAGTTTTCGAACTGCTTTTCTACCTTTTTAAACATACCGAAAAAGTCGCAATCGGCACTGATATTCACGTATTTGGGCTTACGTGGCAGCTCAATGCGCGGCGGAAGCTTACTCATGATCTTTTAATTCCTTCAATGCGCGAGAACCACGGGTAACCGTAGCAATCCCCACGCCGAGTTGTTTGGCGATATCCCGTTGTGGCACCCCGTCTTCTAGCAACGCAAAAATCTGCAGACGCTTTTGCATTTCTGCCAGCTCATTCGGCGTCAACAATGCATGGAGCTTCTGCTCCATCGCCGCCGCATCAGGGGTATCGAGAAAGTAATGAATCAAATTCTGCACAGCGGCGTACCTTGATGTATCAATGTACTAGTACAATATAGATTCTCTCAGAGGCTTGCAATAGGGAGGGGCGGCAGATCAGAAAAAAAGATTACAAACAGGGGCTCACGAAAAAACCCGCACGGTGGCGGGTTCACTCTTCAATTTCGTCTTTTTCAGACTTGCTGCGATTAGGATCGAACGCTTTATTCCTTTGACCGAGTAAAACAGCAATAGCAAGTGCAACCAGAACCGTTCCTAGTTGTATGGAAAAATATTCCATATCGCCGGGCGAACAGTGTTCCCGGCTGTGAGTGCTCCAAGCTTACGCTCGGGCACTTACC
>NZ_VFRR01000064.1 GCF_006385675.1 Maribrevibacterium harenarium
TCTGGCTTTCGGTAAAACGTGACTTTTTCATAGATCGCTCCTGATACATTGATCATAAAACTCTCTACTTAAAACCCCAATCATTTTTCGGGGGGATTACAGTCGTTTCTTCAGACTGTTTTTATCCAGCCATGCTTTGTAGTCTGCTAAGGCCGCCGGAGCATGAGCTTGGCGGAACACATAGCGCTCTTCCGCAGTGTCTAACTGCTTGGCTTGAGACTCAATCGCGTACAGCTTTTGTATTTTTGCCAACCCGACCGTCGCTGTCCCTGCTTTACCTTTTGGTTGTAAATGCTCGCACTCTTTAAGTTTTCGGCGAGCATGAGCCCAACTTGCGACAGGCTAAGCCTGAAAATAAGGGAGGAGTACTTATGTAATCTGAAATTATTTGCTGAAATCCAGAGGGTTCGACTCCCTCGTGGTAAAGACTAACCATCAGCCAGAAGCGAGTCTTGCATGGGTGTCGGTAACGCCGCTTATGAAGCGTAGACAGCGGGTACTGAAGCCGTGGGATTGAGTCTCGATATCATGTTCTTGCTGGAGACTTCATTTTGTTGGGAATGGGGTCCGCATTGTTTGCACCGCTTCGGTGAGGTGCAATCGATCCGGCCGGGATCTATGACCAGGGCAAAGGTACAGGATGGATTTCTCAGGAACCTGTGAGGTCCAGTATCGACCTGAATTAACCAACCAATGGCTTCATGGTAGAAAAGAGCCAGGCTGCTAAGTCTTGCTTCCAGCTTAGCAGAGCGAACAGGAAGCACATTCAGGAACTCGTAAGCGAATCCATAAGCGAGCGAGCATTCGATGCTGGAAGTCTTAGTGCCCCATAGTACCGTTGACTTAGGGGAACTCTGCTCAAGAGGACCCTAACGAGGGAAGGGGGCATCGTAACTATTGAACTGTTATTGGGAAACATATTAGGTGCTCAGAAACCTATGTTCGTGTCAACGAAACAACAACAGATAGCCGAACTGGCTAGAAAGCATGCTGAGGTATCGTTTACCTCGCTGCATCATCATATTGATTACGCGTGGCTATTCACTGCCTATCAACTGACTCGTAAAGATGGAGCCGTTGGGGTGGATAGAGTAACGGCGACGATGTATGAACAGAACCTCGAGAGCAATCTCCAGGATCTGCTTTGCCGGGTGAAAAGTGGGCGTTATCGCGCACCTGCTATTCGTCGGGTTTATATCCCGAAGGGTGATGGTAAACAACGTCCACTTGGCATTCCAACGTTCGAGGACAAAATCGTCCAGAGAGCAGTCGTGATGCTGCTAGAGCCGATTTACGAGCAGGACTTCCATCCTGCTTCATTTGGATTTAGACCCGGGCGTTCAGCTCATCAGGCGTTGCAGTATGTGCGTGACAAAATAATGGAACAGCGCGGTCAATGGATACTGGATGTCGATATTCAAAAATATTTCGACACCATAAATCATACTTATTTGCGTAAATTTCTAGACCGGAGAGTGCGTGATGGTGTCATCCGTAGATTGATCGATAAATGGCTTCGTGCCGGGATTTTGGAAGGGAATCAGTTAACCAAACCTTCGCAAGGGACGCCGCAAGGTGGCGTAATTTCGCCCCTGCTAGCCAATATTTATCTGCACTACGTGCTGGATGAGTGGTTTGAATGCGCGGTACGCCCTAGGATGAGAGGTCATTGTAGTCTGACGCGCTTTGCTGATGATTTTGTCATGGTCTTTGAAGATTATCGCGATTGCTACCGAGTGCAGAAAGTTCTTGGCCAGCGATTTATTAAATATGGTCTTACTCTGCACCCTGATAAAACCCGAAGAGTAGACTTCAGATTCCGTTATAGGAAAATGAACATTCAGAGGGGTAAAGTGGTTAACTTCGACTTCTTAGGATTTACCCACCACTGGGGTAAATCTAGGCTAGGAAAGTTTGTGGTTCGTCAGAAAACGGCGAAAGGTCGTCTAGCAAAGGCTCTGAAAGCGATAAACCTGTTTTGTAAAGTCAATCGCCACAGGCCATTGATAGAGCAGTGGACTCGCCTGAACAAGCGTTTGATTGGGCACTATGCTTACTTCGGCATCACTGGTAACAGCAAATCCATACGTGGCCTGCACTATAAGGCCCAACGACTATGGCATAAATGGCTGGGACGGAGATCCCGAAAGAGTTACATCCCATGGAAACGCTTTGCGCTCTTGCTACGGCGACTGCCACTTGCTGCCCCCAAAATTTATCATCAATACTACATGTCTCATCAAGCAGCGAAACAATAGTTATGAGGAACCGGATGCGTTAATTGCGCTCGTCCGGGTCTGTGAGGGTTGAGGGCGGTAACGTCCTCTTCTACTCGGAATCCAACTAGAGTTGCCTTTGTTTGGTTGTAAGCCGCATAGCCATCAACATGAAGATAACCAGCATAATCACCTAAAAAAGCTTTCGCACAAGCGCCTGAACGTGTTTGCCTAAAATCGTACAACACGATATTCGGTATGGGGCTTGTTTTAGGTGAGTCTGTGCCGGAGCAATACACCCACATGTAGCAACTAGACC
Organism: Maribrevibacterium harenarium; assembly: GCF_006385675.1. GTDB lineage: Bacteria > Pseudomonadota > Gammaproteobacteria > Pseudomonadales > Marinomonadaceae > Marinomonas > Marinomonas harenarium. The sequence continues at coordinate 2,536 of NZ_VFRR01000064.1, forward strand.
GATCCTCATGGATCACATTGAGGGTGGTTTCATCTGCATGAAGCGCTGGTTGTTTTAGCAGGATGTCTTTTAGTCGATCATATAAGGGCTGCAAGGCCTTGGAGCAAGCCTGCATCCAGTCAGACATGGTTCGTCGACTCAGCTCAATACCATATTGTTGGAATAAAGATTCCTGTCTATACAGCGGGAGACTGTATTGGAACTTGCCGGTAATGATTTGGCTAAGAAGACTTGGCGTTGCGATTCCTTTGGGAATCAAGCTGGGTTCTGGATTTTGTTGCTTAATAGTAACGCTGGTACCGGATTGATCACATGCTCGACAAGCATACTTCGGACGTACCGTTTCAATAACTTTTAGTTGAGCAGGAACGAAGTCTAGACGCTCAGAAGTATCTTCACCGATACGATGCAGCTCACCTTGACAGCAATCGCAGACTTTATCTTCATCGGCAATATCCAAGACAATGGTCTCACGAGGAAGATCCTTAGGTAGCAGTTTGCGTTTAGGTTGTTTGCGAGCTGACGACGTAGAACTGGATTCAGTCGCTGTGTCAGGTTCCGATTCGATAGCCTGAACTTCATCAAACAACTCACCTTGCCCTGGTGAGACCTCAGAGCTTTTACCAAACTGACGTTGTTGTGCCAAACGCCATTGATCCAAGATATGATGATAACGGGATTGCCATTGGGCAACTTCTTGCTCTTTTTTAGCGAGCAGCTGTCCTTGCTCAAGCAACATCTTCTTGAGCAATTCAATATCATCTGGAAGGTCATTATCTGGGGCTTTAATCATGACGTGGATTATACCACGACACCCAAACTTCTTAGCATCAACAGTCGTGATAGCGGTAAATTAAATGAGGGTGTGCTTGCGACAGATCGAGAGGCAGTCCATCAAGCAACCAATTTAATTGCCTTGATGTGATAGTCAGGGATAACTCGTCGTCATCAATACCAGGCCACTTGAATGTACCCTTTTCAAGTCGTTTGTAATGGAGCCAAAAACCGTTGGCAGACCAATGCAGAATCTTGAGTCGATCACGCCGACGGCCACAAAAAACAAATAGTTTCTCACTGCAGGGCTCCATCTCAAGATCATAAGCAACGATGTAAGCCAAACCATCGATGGACTTACGCATATCGGTTACGCCACAGATCAAAACCACCGGTAGAGCGTCAGAAAAGCCAAACATAATCACCGCCATAGCCAGAAAGCTAGGACGGTAAACTAAGGTATTAAAGGAATTAAGGTGTGGTTGGCCGGACGCTTACTTAACTCTCATCGTGGGAACGTTATCGGTACATGCCTCTGCCGCAGTAGAGCGAGGCGGTGTGCTCAATGATGTGGCGGACCGCTTCGCTACGGCAAGTCAGGCATGGGCGTCTGTGATTACGTATCATGCGACCTGGCTGTTTTGGACGCTCGTTGTTATCTCAATGGTTGGGCCTTTGACATGATGGCATTACGTAAGGTGGACATCGGTGAATTCTTTGCCGAGTTTGTCCGCTTCACGATCACAACCGGTTTCTTTTGGTGGCTGCTGATTAATGGGCCGGTGTTCGCTATGTCGATTATTGATTCATTGAGTAACGTTGCAGCTGAGGCGTCGGGAATGCCTAGAGGGCTGAACCCCTCAACGCCGATAGATATTGCTTTCGATATTCTGGCAAAGGCGGTGGATAGCTACCGTGTCACCAGTCCGATAGACAACTTACCTATCTTTTTCAACTCGTTAGCTATCTTGGCTTGTATGGCTATAGTGGCCGCGAACGTCTTGCTAGCATTGATCACTGCTTGGATCATTGCTTACGCCGGTATCTTTGTCTTGGGTTTTGGTGGCTCTCGTTGGACCTCTGATATTGCGGTGAACTACTTTCGCAGTGTCGCCGGTATCGCACTAAAGCTGATGACCATGACGTTGCTAGTAGGAATCGCTGTTTCTATCATTGATGGTTACCACGCTGACTTATCAGAAGGCGCGCCCCTTGATGAATTGATAGTGATCTTCGTTGTGTCGCTGGTCATGGTGATATTGATTAACTCTGTGCCGAATGTGATTGCGGGTTTGATTCCTGGCGGTGGAACTGCGGCCAGCTCAGGTAATTCCTTTGGTGCGGGGGCCTTGATCGGTGGGGCAGTGAGAGCCGGTGCAGCCGTTATGTCCGGCGGCGCAGCGCTTGGCGGAGCGGCTGTGTCTGGAGCAACCAATATGGTCGGTGGAGCCAGTGCCGTGAAGGCTGCCTTTGAGAAAGCTCAAATGAGCATGTCTGAAGGCCCGATGCCTGAGTTTGGTGGTTCTAGCTCTAGCGCTTCAAATAGCGATGCAGGTAGCAGTGATATAGGTGAAACGCCTTTTGCTCAAGCTACAGGCTTCTCTGGAGTCGAGTCTCACGCTCCTAGTGAAGAATCTGTGTCTGAGAGTAAGAGCGAAGCCTCTTCTGGCGAGCAGGCTCAAACTTCAAGTGGCTTTATGACTGGCGCTGCCAATGCTGGTCGTGTAGCCGCCGGCACCGCATCGGCCCTTGCCAAAGGTATGGGTTCTAAAGCAATGGGTGGTTTCCAAAACAAAGTTAGCCAAACCGCTGGTGGCCGTTTGGCTTCATCTATCCGCGAAAGCATGGACACAGGCAGTGATTCGATGGGACACCAAGAGGGGGCAGGCTACAGCGATGGTCAATCGCCATCTTTCGGCAGTGACTCCCTCGGCGGCCAAGAAGGATGGATAAACCAGAACGGGGGCTTTAGTGAGTTGTCTGAGTCAGACCAGAAAGAAACTCGTCAGGCCCACGCCGACTGGCAAGAACGTGGCCCCGAGAAACACACGTTTGATGTAGAGGATTACGTCGACTACGCCCAGGAGAAGCAAAGGGAACGGAACGAAGAGATAGCGAGCTTTGTGGGGAGGTAAGTCCTTAACCTTTCCATAAATACATTTCGTGTGGTGATTCTAGACGTAGATAATTGATTTAAATAGGTTTTATTTAATACATATAGTGCCGGTATGTTTTTATTTAATACGCGTTAACTTATTGTAATTAAATGGAAAATTGAGGTTTTCGGTTTTATTTGTTAAAATTAATGAGGTATGTATAGTGAGGTGTTGTCATGAAGCTTGAAACTCGTATGCGTCAGTCTATTAAGCGTAGAGTCGGTAATGTAGTTCTTCGTGAGGAAATTGCTCAATTAGGAAGCAAGACTCAGGTAACTCATGTGTTAAAGGCTCTCATTGAAGATGGGACCATTACTCGGCTTGCTCCAGGAGTGTTTGCAAAAGCAAGAAAAGTCAACGGCGATATACAGATCTCGGGGGATGTAGTCTCTGTTCTAGCGGAAGCGTCTGAAAAGCTTGGTATTGTTTTACATAAAGAAACATTCCCTAAAGACCTAAATTCTTCGAGTTCCTCAGAAGTTGTGATTGAGACGGATACTCCGAGAATCTCTCGAAAAATGGTAATCAATGGCGTGGAAATAAAGTTTCGTAGCGTCAAGTCAGTAAGACAGGCTCGCTTTGCTAAAAAGCATAAAAGTGTCGCCTCTTATGTTGAGAAACTAGCTCGTCAACATAAAGTCCACTATGTAGAAAACTCCATGGATTCATGGGCTGGAACGGTTACTAGATTGGCTGGCGATTATGTGAAAAGTGATCGTGTCGAGAATTTACTTGTAGCATTGAAACGTGCTGGAAAAATTTCTAAAAAGGAAGTAGCGAGTTTAGCTGTAAATTATTTAAGGGAGCGCAAACAGGGTGTTCGATCCATTTAAAGACTTTGAACAGGCTGGCTATTTGCGTAATAAGTTTCAAGAAAAAGACCCTGAAATAGTTCGTCACCTTGAGCATACAATGTTTCGTGCAGGTTTAGATGACGCTTTAGTATTTTTAGAGCGTCTAGAAGAGATAAGTTATCAAGACTTCTTAGAAGTCCATAAAATATTGTTTCAAGAATTTTATCCTTGGGCTGGTCAAGATCGACAAATTACTGCACCTAACTGTTCTGTTTCAAAAGCCGGAACAATGTTTTGCCATCCTAGAGATGCACGTAGGGCTGTAGAGGAAGGTTTACGTATTGGTCAGAACATTGAATATATGCGTAATAAGCCCGGAGAAGTTATGGGGTACTTTGCATATGGGCATCCCTTCCTGGATGGTAATGGGCGCACAATGCTACTTATTCATAGTGAACTTTGTCATCGAGCTGGCTTTTGTATTGAATGGTCTAGAACCAATAAAAATGACTATCTTCGAGCTTTAAGTGAAGAAATAGAAAGTCCCTCAAGAGGCATCTTGGATGATTATTTGCGTAATTTCATTGAGATATCTCAGGGTAGACATTTATGGAATAGTTCCATTCATAATATCCAAGGGCTGGATGGAGAAGATCATATTTCAAATACAGTCGATGGGGACTATACGGATGCTCGTGTAGCTCAAGAATATAGAGCTTTCGATATGAAGAGGGAAAGCTCTAAACAAAACCCTTAGTGTCTGTCATTAATATCAATTCCAAAGGGGTTGTTAGTGAAATGGGATGGACTCCCCCAATCCCAGCATCTTGTGCCATATTGAAGGCGAGTTAATAAATTAAATAGCGGGAGTCCACCATGAAAAGTATGCGTATCGGCTTGGATTTAGCAAAAAATGTCTTTGAGGTGTTTGCTGTTGATCAGGATGAAAAAGTATTAATTAGGAAGACCATTAAACGCTCCAAAGTACTAGAATTCTTCATTCAACAAGAACCTTGTGTCGTTGGTATAGAGAGTTGCGGCGGTGCGCACTACTGGGCAAGAGAACTTCAGAAGATGGGGCATGATGTCCGTATGATGGCCCCACAGTTTGTCGCCCCTTATCGTAAGAGTGACAAGAATGACCGCAATGATGCCGGAGCCATATGTGAGGCTGCAGGGCTGCCCAATATGCGTTTTGTTCCGATTAAGAAGTAAGCGATCTTGTATTCGCCCTCTAAAATGGTTCGCCTTGCCCTGCTAGTCTAGCCAGCTTTCGCCCTGTTCCAGGGTAATAGCGCTTCGAGTTTTTCTAAAGTATCCGCGTTGGCGATGTGGTCGAGTACATATTGGATATAACTCGATGGTTCTAGGCCATTAGCTTTGGCGGTTTCTATCAATGAGTAGCAAGTGGCACTTGCGTTCGCTCCACGTGACGAATCAGCAAACAGCCAGTTGCGTCGTAAGCGATCTTATATCTACTCCCAAAACGTTACGGCTAGACCCCTTGTATCACATGAGAACCTGTTTTACCCGTAGCACCAATGATTAAGTGTTGAGTTGTAGCTGGCATAATATTGACCTCATATAGATATTAATAGGATAAGGTCAGTGTATAGGCGTGAGTAAAAGGCAAATTTGCTATGCGTTCAAAATACTTTACATATCGTTCAAATATTCGTTGTTGGGGATACTACGAATAAGTCAGGCAACCGTATTCGGAACCAACTGGCGAACATTAGCGGGTCACAAAAGCGGACGAGAAATTGTTCGCCCAACGAAATGCAAGCAATCCACCAAAACATCAGCCCAAATCTCAAGTTGGCTTCTTATAAGTCACCTGCTAGGGCCTAGTTACACGTACTCTCCAGCCTCTATTCTCCTTAATGTTAGGTGTACCAGTTCGCGTCCAGCATGGGTATCTAGCAGAGAAATTGGTATTTCGCCTCCCAGTGCAGGTATGGAGGTGTTCATCCACTCTTTTGCAACGTCCACTGACTCATAGATCATGATTGCTCTAACATACACCCGTAGCGTACCGATCAGATTATCTGATGCTATGGGCGATAGGCGTTTCAATTGATAGCTTTTACTAAGGATGGATACGTCATTCCCTATGGTTTTTGCAATCACCTCACTCTCCCCGACGGCATTCACGATAGTTCTAAGCGTTTCACCGCTGACTCCTTTACGCACTGCAGACAGGTAGCCAGCAGGCGTCATGATATCGGCTTCAGGAAATAGGGCATTTATAGCGGCCAGCGCCTCTGATCCTTGCTTTTGATTCGAATTCATCATGTTCCCCTCGGAAGCAATATGTTCAATTATCGGCAAGCTTTGTGCAAAGTACATAATCCGCTTCATTGATTATTCTAATATTTCCTTCAAGACTTGATTTTCGTATTCCTTCAATGATGGAATATTGTTCATGTTTTCGCGGCTTGCCTGTAACTAGTGATCTCTGTTTGTAATATTTTTTTACAATAAGTGGAGTTACATTGATACCAGAATAGAATGTTTGATATCTGTAGAAAGAATTAAGGCTAGATATTTTCCTCCTAATAGACGCATTTGAATTTTTAGGTTTACCATCAGGTTTAGCTTGATAGCTAATATAGGACAAGTAGTTCTCAAGGTCTGACAGCGTGATATCAGACCAGCAAGACTCATTTATATCTAACAAACATGCGATCAAGTCGGCAATGTGAGACAATCTAGCTGACTTAATCTGACTACGCCTCCTGCCAACCATGAACCAGCTCTCCTTTGCCGACACCGAATTCACCAGTAAACGCAGCAAAACCCGTAAAGAGCTATTT
>NZ_VFRR01000065.1 GCF_006385675.1 Maribrevibacterium harenarium
TCATCGGCATAATGGTGGTTTATCTCCTAATGAGAGTGAGCGGCTGTATTGGAAAAACTCTAAAACCGTGGCCAGATTTACTTGACCACTACAAGTTGAACATTATGAGCCATCGAGTAACGCAGCTTTTTTAGATGGTGTTCCTGTCATCCTTCTTGAAGTACATAAACCCCTAGATGCTGACGCTTTAAGATCTCTCGACGACTTAACAAACACGGTGAAAGCCGAGCAAAGTAGAGGGATTGGTTCGATTCACCTTGAAGTCGTTCAAGATGTAACTTCAATAATACGTGATCGATTAACAATGCTTGTTCAAAACGGTGTTGTTGGTCTCGTACTTGTTGTACTTGTAATGAGCCTATTCTTCAGACCTGCTTATGCAGCATGGGCAGCTATGGGATTGCCTGTAGCGTTTCTAGGCGCCTTTGCATGGATGTCATTGACAGGTGAAAGTTTAAATATGATCACCGTAGTTGCGTTGCTTATGGCCATAGGGATTGTCATGGACGATTCCATTGTATTATCCGACTCCATAGCTGTGCACTCACACGGCAACGTCACTTTGAATTCAGTAGTTCAGGGCGTTGTCGCGGTAGCTCCAGGTGTGGTTTCTTCATTCCTTACAACCGTATCTGTATTTTTGCCGTTATCTTTTTTAGCAGGTGAGCTTGGCGCTGTTCTTGAGGTACTTCCAGTCGTTCTTTTGGCTGCGCTAACAGCAAGCCTAGTAGAAGCATTTTTCATTCTTCCTCACCATCTTAAACATAGCCTAACTAAATCTAATTATTCGCCCAACAAATTCAAAGTTCGCTTCGAGGAGATCTTTAATACATTGAAAGAGCGGTGGGTTGGCAGGCTAGCAGACTGGGCAATTGATCATCGCTGGCTAGTTGTTGGAGTCGCGGTTGGATTGTTGATTATTACTATTGGAGCCTTAGGTTCTGGCGTAGTAAAGCGTGAAGCAATGCCTGAAATTGATGGTGATGTAATTGAAGCACGAATTTTGCTACCCATGGGGGTATCGCTCGCTAGAACTGAAGAAGCTGTCCGTCAGGTGGAAGAAGCCCTTGCGCGTGTGAATATCGAGCTGAAGTCTAAACAGCCGCAACAACAGGATCTTATAAAACGCGTGATAACCCGATTCGGAAGAAATCTATCTGTCGGAGAGAGCGGAAGTCATGTGGCAACGGTTTCAGCTGATCTCTTATCTGCAGAGATTCGAGCTACAACGCTCGATGAACTCATTGAAGTATGGAAACGTGAAATTGGTGTATTGCCTGGCATCACATCTTTAATTCTTACAGAGCCTGGTATCGGTCCACAGGGTATAGCCGTAGAGCTACGACTTTTCCATGAGGATTTAAATTTGCTTTCGATGGCTTCGCAAGAGCTATTAAGTGAAGTAGAGAAATACCATGGCGTATTAAATGCCAAACATGATCTAAATGTTGGCAAACCTCAACTTGGCATGCAGATAACTTCTGACGGACAAGCATTAGGATTAACGCCATTAGCTATTGCTAATCAGTTGCGCGGAGCGTTTCTTGGCGAAACCCTTGATGATATTCGTGTAGGTGAATTTCAATACGCGATTGAAGTTAAATTTGCGGATAACAGTACACAAGACATCAACGATCTGTTGGCGTTTGAGCTACAACTGAATGATGGATCAACTGTTCTCTTACCTAATGTTGTAAAGCTTTATGAAACTAGAGAGTGGAGTTCAGTTACTCAACGAAATGGAGCAAGATCTGTAACAATTCAAGCGGATGTGGATGGCCGTATAGCCAATGCTGATGCGATCACCGCAGACATCAAGAAAACCCTGCTACCTAATATCCAATCAAATTACTCAGGTATTACTTTTGAGATAGCTGGACAAGCAGCGAATTCGGCTGAAACTGTTGCCTCTATTCTTCGTGGCTTCTTGATTGGAATCGTAGGGGTATATCTCATTCTTTCATTCCAATTTAGGAGCTATGTTGAGCCCTTGATAGTGCTTTTAACTATCCCAATGGCTTTTCTTGGCGTCGTATGGGGCCACTATTTGATGGGTTACAACATTTCTATGCCATCCCTTGTGGGTGCAGCATCACTCTCGGGAATCGTTGTAAACAATGCAATACTGTTAATAGGCGTCATCAAAGAGAGAGTTTCTGACACCAAGTCAGTAATAGAAGCTGCTAGTGAAGCCGTTCGCTCTAGATTTCGCCCTATTTTTGTTTCAGTTTCAACGACCATAATGGGAATGGCGCCATTACTCACGGAAACATCGACTCAAGCACAAACCCTTAAACCATTGGTGATTTCTGTTGTGTTTGGTTTGCTAGCATCGACAGTATTGGTCATGATTGTTGTTCCCTCACTGTATGCAATTGTTAATGATCTGAAATCTAAGTCGTCGTCAACAAATTAAGAGGCTATTTGTGGCGCTATTACAAATTGATGGATCCATTACTGAAGAAAACAACACGAAAAGGCATCACCCTGCTTTTCTAAAGGCAGCATTCAGGCCATTCTTCTTGCTTGGTGCTGCGTTTGCTGCCTTAAGCATACCTGCTTGGGCACTCAGTTTTCTGGGCTTAATTGAGTTTAAATTCTATGGCGGTGCCTATGCGTGGCACCTACATGAAATGCTATTCGGTTTTTTTCCAGCAATCATGGTTGGGTTTCTTCTAACGGCAGTTCAAACCTGGACAAAACGTAAATGCATCGAAGGATGGTGGTTAGCTGCCCTTGTACTGACATGGCTTCTAGGTCGTATAACACTTGCCTTTCAACCCGCCATTTTTCGTGATTACATAATCGTCATAGATCTTCTCTTCCTGCCAGCCTGCGCGGTCTTTTTAGCGCGCCCGATCCTGCAAGCCAAGATGTGGAGGAATCTCTTTTTTGTACCTATCCTACTTGTGATGGCGATGATGAATGCTGTCTTCCATTATTCATTGTCGAGTGACTCTATCGTTGATTTCACGGCCATTTCACACGCCATGGTAATCCTAGCAGCGCTAGTAATGAGCATAATGGGGGGGCGAGTCTTTCCTATGTTCACTACCAACGGAGCTAAGACACCTCGGGTTAACTCGATTGGGTGGTTAGAGCAACTTTCGATTCTAAGCATTGTGATTGTGTTTATTACAACTTTGACTCAAAACATTGCCCCGAACACTCTTAGCATTGCCGTTCTATTCGTGGCTGGGATTTCAAATATATTCAGAGCTCTGCGATGGAGAATATGGGTGACCTTTCAGGTCCCACTAGTATGGTCACATTATTCGCTTTTGCTTTAACAACAACTACTCATTCATGGAGTTGACTGATTCTCGCTTTTCACTATTCATCAGAACGCTCCAAGGAGAAATGGATCCACGAAAGCCAGAGCAGAGAAAACGGAAAGCAGCCCATGTGGCAAACATAGGGAGAACCTGCCTCGGCTTTTTAGGATTCGTTGGAGAACTCTATCTTGAACCGTCGTTCGTCGGCGCCGCAGGAACGATCAGGGCTGAGACGAAGGAGTTTAAACTGGCGGGTCAGAAAAAGCAGATAGTCCGGACCTATTGGCATCACCATTCCTTTCCTAACCCCGAGCCTCCAACACGGCGCTTACCTATCAACTCTACAAATATTGCAAAACTGATCGAAGTGATTCCTGATGTTAGCACCACGACCTACCAGAGAAGACGGCGTTTCATGCTGGTCAAGCTTTTGGAGATTACTGGAGCCAGGCGCGTTGAGATCGCGAACATCAGAGTCGAAGACATCTATAACGCGAGGAAGATCAAGCAAGCGCCTGTTCTCAAGGTCTTCACCGCCAAGAGATCAGGAGGAAGGGAAGCGTACAGATACTTACCCATCTCCAAAATGGATCTTGAATTAATCGTGAACTTTATTGAAAAGTTCCGACAGAGGATCATTAAGAAGACCATAGGTAGTGAGAGCGACACGGGCTATCTACTGATTTCCGAAAGTAGTGGACTAAGGCTCGCTACCGAGACGCTGACGAATGAACTACTGCTGCTTGCCAAGGCTGCAAAAATCGAAGAGCAAGCCTGCGCACACATGTTCCGACACAGATTCATAACCAAGCTTTTTGTGGCTTTGATTGAGCAGCACGAGTTCGAAAATGGGGATGATTTCCGGCGTGCGCTCTTGGATGGTGAGACTCTCAAAAGAAAGGTTCAAGAGTACACGGGGCATACCTCGATCAGCAGTCTTGAACCTTATATTCACTTGGCATTTGAGGAAGTGGCCCGGTTTGGAAGTACCTTAGACCTGATTAAAGCAAAGCTTGCCGTTGAATCGTTACAGTCCAATCTCAAAGATATCGCTATCGAACTCAGACACGGTAGGAGTCCTACTGAATTGAGTGCCCTCCTCCTTGACTATATTGACTTGGCGCTGGAAGAACTCAGTTCTGCCTCAATTTCTACAGAGAGATGACAAGATATGGGCAGACTGAGTTCATATGGGAATCCAGCTCAGGATTTTGTTGAGCAAACACTAGATTTGAATGAGTTGTGTATCCAGCATCCAAGCGCGACATTCTTTGTTCGTACTCAGGGGGATTCGATGATCGAGGCAGGCATTCATTCAGGGGACATACTTATTGTTGATCGGTCTTATGTCGCCAAGCACGGCGATATCGTCATTGCCTGTATTCATGGAGAAATGACGGTTAAAGTATTAGAACTTCGTCCAAATGTCTTACTTCGTCCCAAAAATAGGGCCTATCCAGCCATCCCGATTACGGAAGAGAGTGGTTTGGAAGTCTTTGGGGTGGTGACGGGGGTGGTACGCAAGTTCGACCGATGAGCCAAGTCTTTGCTCTAGTTGATTGCAACAACTTCTACGCCAGCTGCGAGAAGTTATTTCGTCCTGATCTAAAAGACCGCCCGGTTGCCGTTTTATCTAACAATGATGGCTGTGTGGTGGCGCGTTCTAAAGAAGCCAAAACACTTGGCTTAAAGATGGGGGTCCCTGTATTTCAGATTCGAGATCAGATTGAGCGGCATGACATAGTTTGCTTCTCTTCCAACTATGCGCTGTATGCGGATATGTCAGCTCGTGTGATGTCGGTGTTAGAGCAAGAGGCGCCAGAAGTGGAGATATACTCCATTGATGAGGCTTTTTTGAATCTTACTGGAGTCAGTCACGCGGAAGACCTGACTGAATTTGGTCTGCGTATCAAACACAAAGTGCATCAATGGAGTGGTATCTCGGTCGGCGTCGGCATAGCTCCTACAAAAACTTTAGCCAAACTAGCCAATTATGCCGCGAAAAAATATCCTGCTACACAGTCGGTGGTCAATCTGATGGACCCAGAGCGTCAACGTCGATTAATGGCACTTGTTGATGTGAGTGATGTGTGGGGAGTAGGGCGACGAATCAGTGAGCGCCTAAAGAGCCAAGGCATCCATACTGCATTGGATTTAGCCGATGCCAATGCTAAATCCATCCGTAAAGAATTTTCGGTGGTATTAGAACGTACTCAGCAAGAGCTAAATGGGCTCTCTTGTTTAGACATGGAATCCATTGCCCCCGTAAAGCAACAAATTGTCTGTAGCCGCTCCTTTGCGGAAAGGATTACCGATAAACCCACATTACAACAAGCAGTAGCCAAATACACAGCACGAGCAGCAGAAAAGCTTAGAGGGGAGGGGAGAGTCGCTAAGTCGGTACAGGTCTTTATACGAACCGGGTTATTTAATAACAACGACCCACGGCATGTTGGCTCTTTAACATCGCGGCTAGCTACTCCAACGAGTGATACACGTTTGTTAATGAAAGCAACCGATCAGCTCCTTAATAAGCTTTACCGTGCGGGCTATCGCTATGCCAAAGCCGGCGTCATGCTGAGTGACTTCTTTGACCCTCACCATCAACAGATGGATCTTTTCACTCCAACACACAATTCCAAGTCTGAAACCTTGATGTCGGTAATCGATTCCATTAACCACAAAGCCAAAGGAAAGTTGTTCTTCGCCAGCCAAGGCGTCACGCCACAATGGTTGATGAAAAGAGAGCAACTTTCGCCGGCCTACACCACGAATTGGAATGAACTGCCGGTGGTGAGGTGAACTATTTATTTGCCACTGTTGTCGACGTAGTGTACATTTATATCAAAGAAGTAAGTAATTGATGCTTATATAAAATTTCTTGCCTCACCTCTGCCATTTTTTGCATCAATCATTTTTTCTGACACAGCTCCGCCATTTTTTATATCAATCTTTTTTTCTGGCACAGCCCTGCCATTTCTCGTAAGTTATTTTCAGACCAGTCTCTAGTTTTACTCCAAAGCTATTCTAAGACGATCCCGAAACCTCTTAATTTAGCTAATTTTTTATAAAATGGTTAAAACCGGCGTTTTTCAAGGTAGTTGTCGCCTGAGCTGTTAAGCTGCTTCTTTTTTATTCTCCGGATTTAATTTCACGCTTCCGACCTTATTCCAGTTTCTTACATCACCAGACCAACGACTCGGATTCTTCACTTTTGCCTTGGCATACAACTCGGCGCGCTCTGCCAGTATCTGTTGGTCCTCTCCTTTGTGTCTCTGCTCTGGTGTAACGAATTTTATGCGGCTGTGACGATGTTCGGTGTTATACCAGCGGACAAAATCGCGTACCCAAAATCGCGCTTCTTCTAGTGATTTAAAACCTTCACTTGGCCATCGATGGCAGTATTTAACGGTGCGGAACAGAGATTCTGAGTAGGGATTGTCATTGCTGACTCCGGGGCGGCTGCGTGAGCCGATAACGCCCATCTCAATCATCTTTGCTTGCATGGTCAGGCTCTTCATCGGACTGCCATTATCAGAATGTAAGATTATCTCTTCATTCACGCATTTCTCAGACCATAGCGTTCGTTCCAATAGGTTAGCGGCATGCTCACCAGACTCACAGTCATACACTTCCCATCCCATGACTTTGCGGCTAAAGATATCCATTATCATGTATAGATAAAAGAACCGACCAATGACGGTAGAGGGGCAGTAAGAGATGTCCCAGGTCCATACTTCACAGGAGCCCGTAGCCGTAAATCCATGTGGTTTTGCCAGTGTACCTTTGGGTTTCGCTTTGCCTCGATGGGTAAGTTGATTGTTGGCCTTCAATATGCGGTAAAAACTGGATTCCGAACCCAAATAAACTCCCTCATCGGCCAACATGGGAACAATCTGACTGGGCGGCAGACAGGCAAACCGCTCTTCATTGCAGATATCTAAAATAGCTTGTTGCTCTAACTCAGTTAACTTATTGGCTGGCGTCGGCCTGCTCGCCTCCGGGCGCTTATCTGCACGGATCCTATCTGTGTCCCTCCAGCGTTGTAACGTGCGTAGGGATAAACCGATGATGCCACAGGCTTTGTGCTTTCTGGCACCTGCGCTAACAGCTTCATCAACCAGTGAAACATAGTATTGCCTATCTGAGAACGTGGTTAATTGTCCTCTTCTTCCCCCCAGTAGGCATTTAACTTTTTTCGCAGCACCAGTAACGCTGCGGTTTCAGCCAACGCTTCATCTTTCCGTTTTAACTCTCTTTCTAGCTCTTTAATGCGTTTCTTATCAGCTTTTCGTTCCTGATCTTGCTGTTTACACTTATTCGCCTCGGATTGATTAGCAGAGATACAACTTTGTTTCCATTGCTGGATTTGCTCCGGGAAAAGCCCCTTTTTCCGGCAATATTCATTTACCTCAACTTCCGACATGGCAGCAGTCTCTATCACCGCAGAAAACTTCTGCTGTGCTGTCCAATTCTCTGGCGTATTACTTTTACTCAAACTGAAATCGGCCTCTGTATACTTAGCCCGCCAACCATACAAAGTCGACAGACCGATACCTTCTCTTTGCGAAAACTGGCGTAATGATAAACCGCTTTCAATCAACTTACTAACCACTGTCTTTTTATGCTCTTCTGGATAATGTCTCACTCATACCTAACATCCGCCTCCTGTTTAAGACTATGAAAAACTGAGGCGACAACTATCCTGACACAGGGGGACAGTGTCAATTTTATGGTTCAGCTCAAGTTTCGAAAAATGAACTTTTCTATGTATTCATAGGTACAAATGATATACCTCATAAATATTCTGTGATTTAGTAAATTCTACGGTTATGTTACTTTCTCAAATGGGTTATCGGCCATTGGTATATGTGGTACATCACAAAAAATGGTTAGATTATGTTGTGTTCCAGAATTCAGTTCGCCCGCATAACGTAGTTTGAATAATGGCGCGTTAAATTATGCGTCCGAAAAAAATTCTTCTAGAGGGGAGTTCTGAAAATAAATGGCCTCTTAAACTTTTTCCTCCACAAGGTCCAATCAAGCTTCAAATGAATACAGGCATAGTCAGGTTTCAATCACTAAGAGGAGGCCAAGACATGCAGGAGCTGGTGCATAAAACCCTAATTAATCGAAAAACACTTTTACGAATGGTGCCGCTTTCGGATTCGTGGTTTGGAACTCCAGCAACAGAATCTACAGAGTGACGCAGGCAAGTTACTGCAAATTCAATCCTCAGAAGGCCAGCTCGAGGCGATTGGATACGCTAATTAGTTGGCGAGTAACCAATCAAACCAATTGCTGCAAATCCGCAGTTTATTGATCGCCCAACAAAACGCTCTAGCCACCAAGATGCAGGCTGACGCTGATCTTAACGCTCAATATCAGGCGAGCCGAGACAACCTCTATGAAGGCTTACGCGAGCCGGTTGATCGTTCACAAAGTAAGGAGTACTAACCATGAAATGGATGATGCAAACACCGGTGATGGTGTTCACTACGTTATTTTTGGTGGTTTGCTCTGAGCCTGAGCCAACATGCACGAAAAACTGTGAGCGAAAAGATGGCTCGATTTATCAAAGCCTAGAAGGTCCGGTGGATCGCTCGAAGAGTAAGGAGTACTGATCATGAACGGATTCACAACAAAATCAGCGTTAACTCTGTAAGCGTCCGCCGAACCACACCTATTTTTAGAGTTTGATTCATCGCAGTGTTTGAACTAGCTAGGGATGACAGGGTTGGTAATATTTTATA
>NZ_VFRR01000066.1 GCF_006385675.1 Maribrevibacterium harenarium
GCTACTCTCGAAGCGAAAGCAATCTAGGTCTGTAGCGCAATCAGAAGGCGCAGAATCTAAGATGGTGTCCCATACCTCGGGGGTAAGTGCCCGGCTGTAAGCTTGGAGCGCTCACAGCCGGGAACACTGTTCGCCCGGCGATATGGAATATTTTTCCATACAACTAGGAACGGCTATACTCGGGGAAATTCTCTTAGACGCAGGAAGGTATCATGGGCTCTATTCGGATATTGGCGGCGGTCACTTTCGCCTTATTAGGGTTAACTGGTTGCACTAGTGAAGCCCCTCCTCAAGCCCTGGGCACCATCGAAAAAGACGCTGTCTCCGTTCGCGCTCCAGTGACGGAAACGATTGTGGCGATCAATGTCGCGCAAGGAGATCAAGTGGCCGCAGGGGATATCTTGCTGACCTTAGATAAAGAGCAAATTGATCTGCAATTGGAGCAAGGAATTGCCAGTCGCGATGTGGCGCAAGCCCAATTAGCCTTATTGCTTGCTGGAACTCGACCGGAGCAAATCGCTGCTGCTGAGGCGCGTTATCAAGCCGCCCAAGCCAACACCCGTGCCGCCGATTTAGATTGGCAACGAATAAAAGAGCTCTATTCCAAAAAAGTCACAGGCAAAGCAGAGCTGGATGCCAGTAAAGCGAGGCTGGACGCCGCCCACGCAAATCAAAATGCCGCCTACCAACAATGGCAAGAAGCCATTAACGGGCCAACCAAAGAACAAATTGCTCAGGCCCAAGCCAACGCCACCCTTGCAGAAGTCTCTATCAACCAGATATTGAGTCAGAAAGATCGCTATTCCGTTAAGGCCCCAGTAGACGGTCAAGTTGAAACATTACCTTGGCATGTAGGCGACGATGTCACGCTAAATGCCGCTCTGGTTCAAATCATACCAGCGAATACCTCACCCTATGCACGGCTCTATATTCCCGCCACCATGTTGCAACAAATTAAGGTGGGTACTCCCCTAATCCTAAAGGTAGATGGCATCCCAGAACCGATTTCTGGCACGGTGCGTTTTATCCGTGACACGCCCGCATTCACGCCTTACTACGCCATGAATGCAGAAGAACGTGATCGGCTCATGTATCTAACGGAAGTGGATATCAATACCGATCAACACCTGCCTGCTGGTGTCGGTGTACAGGCACAATTGCCATGAGTGTCGCCATTGCAGCCCAGGGGCTAACCAAACAATTTGGTCAATCTGTCGCCGTGGATAATCTCTCTCTAAGCATTGCTAAAGGCACCATTTACGGATTTTTAGGCCCCAATGGCTGCGGCAAATCCACGACCATCAGAATGCTAACTGGTCTATTAGAACCAACCCGAGGCGAAGTGGAATGTGTGGGCAACCACTCAAAGGACATGAAGAGGACCTCAAGCAGCGCTTGGGCTATATGACCCAGAAGTTTTCCCTGTATGAAAATCTCACAGTTCGAGAAAATCTCAATTTTGTCGCAAGTATTTATGGGCTAAGACGGGGAGCAGCCAAAGCTCGTATTGGTGAATTACTACACCTGTATGGATTACAAGGAAGGGAAAAGCAGCTGGCTGGCTCCATGAGTGGCGGCCAAAAGCAACGTCTCGCCCTCGCTTGTGCCACCCTACATCAGCCGGAGTTACTGTTTTTAGATGAGCCAACGTCGGCGGTTGATCCAGAGAATCGCCGGGAGTTTTGGGAACGACTATTTGATCTTTGTGACCAAGGCACCACCATTCTGGTTTCCACCCACTACATGGATGAAGCAGAACGCTGCCATCAACTGGCCATTTTAGAAAATGGCATCAAGCGGGCCGACGGCACACCACAACAACTGATGCAGGATATGCCGGCAAACGTACTAGAGATTAGCGGCACTGAGCTGCGCCAACTGAAACAGAACTTGATTGCACAGACTGAAGTTGTCTCGGCAGCTCAGGTTGGGAATCGTCTACGGGTTTTAGTCAGCAAACAAATCCCACAACCAGAGCAATTAATCGCTAAATGGCTGACAAATCAATCGGTAGAGGTGGTGCGCCCGAGCCTAGAAGATGTGTTCGTTGCCTGCACCGGAGGACGTCATGTTGGCTAGGGTTTGGGCTGTTTTCATCAAGGAACTAAAGCAACTATCTAGGGATAGAATGACTTTCGGCATGATTGTCATGATTCCTCTGGTGCAACTGATGTTGTTTGGTTACGCCATTAATACGGATGCTAGACATATTCCAGTAGGGCTAGTAGATTTTGCTGGCAATCAACAAAGCCGCGCTATCATTGGCGCTTTAGAAGCCACGCAAGCGGTTAATTTTACAAAGGTTTTCTATTCCGCCGAGCAAGCACAACAAGCACTGACCCAGGGTTCCGTCAAAGCCGTACTGATTTTACCGGCTGATATGCCGCGACGTATAGTGGATAAAAACAACCTATCTATTGATAGCCAACCTATTGGGCAATGGCTAGTAGATGGGTCCGATACCGTCATTACAGGCACTATCAAGGGGTTGCGCAATTTTCCACTCGCTGAAACGCAAGGGCAGGCTTACACGCCAATAGCGCCCACTTTTGCCGTGACCACCTTTTTTAATCCAGAACAGCGTTCCGTGGTGAATATTGTGCCGGGGCTACTCGGCATTATCCTCACCATGACCATGATATTGTTCACCTCTGCGGCCATCGTGCGGGAGCGGGAGCACGGCAATATGGAGTTTCTCATCACCACTCCTATCCGCCCTTTTGAATTGATGCTGGGAAAAATTATTCCCTATGTGGTGGTTGGTCTAATCCAAGTTACTATTATCCTCACCATGGGCTATCTGGTATTTGACGTACCCGTACGCGGTGGACTCGATGCGTTATTTGGCGCGGCACTGCTGTTTATCTTCGCCAGCTTAACCCTTGGTTTGGTGATTTCCACCATCGCCAAAACTCAGTTGCAAGCCATGCAATTAACCGTGTTCATCCTGCTGCCCTCGATTCTGCTATCTGGGTTTATGTTTCCTTACGAGGCCATGCCAGAGCCCGCCCAATGGATCGCCGAAGGCTTGCCTGCCACACACTTCATGCGCATGGTGCGTGGCGTCGTACTACGGGATGCAGAACTGTTCTCACTACAAGCGGATGCGCTCTGGCTACTTGCCTTCACTGGTATAGGGTTAGTGGTGGCATCGGTACGGTTTCGTAAGAAGTTAGGTTAAGCGATGGTCGCGTCGTCGTGCTCGGCAATTAGTGTCTCAATCTCTGCTTTCTTGTTCTTGGAACGAAAGACATTGGCGAATACGGATGCTGCCGTAATACCCAAGAAACTCGCCAGAACTGTATCCCGATCCAATGTTAGGAAAAAGTTATAGGTCAGTAGCAAGCCACCGGCGATCTGAATCAGTGGGTAGTACTCCACTAACAGTTTCCCGGTTGCAGCCTTGCGGATAGTCACACCATAGAAAGAGCCAATCGAGCCCACATAAATGCGTCGCGGTAGCAGTTTAAGTTTGGCGGGGTAGCCTTTTTCTTCCAAAATGGGCAGTAATTGTTCCAGTTCCAATGTGTTTTCTCTTGTTTCGTTCATCATCAAAGTGCCAAATTATAACGGCAACTTCACATACACCATGCCATCTTCTAGTTTAACTGCAAAGGTTTGCAAGTCTTTAAACACCGGCGCTCCGAGGGCACAGCCACTTTTGACCGCAAAGGAGCCCTGATGTTTCGGACAAGTAATAATGTCGCCATCAAACTCCCCGTCGGCTAAATGCACCCGTTGATGGGTACAATAACCCGAGGTAGCAAACAAAGCTGTTTCGCTCTGGCGGAAAATTGCATAGCTCTCCCCCTTGTGATCAAAGCGTTTCGCCCCTACTAACGGTATGTCAGCTAGGGGGCAAATTGGTATCCAATCAGACAAATAGCCTCCTTTTATGGTTTTCCCGAAATGCCTATAGATTTTTACAATCAACATTTTAGGAAAACACAATTTCAATCGCACTAATATTGGCCATACTATAGGCCCTGTTGGTAACGCAAACAGCAAAACTTTAGGAGCTAAAATGATCAACACTCAAATCAAACCATTCAATGCCACTGCATTCAAACAAGGTGAATTCGTTGAGATTTCTGAGAAGGACGTTCTAGGTAAATGGGCTGTATTCTTCTTCTACCCAGCAGACTTCACTTTCGTATGTCCAACTGAGCTAGGCGACGTTGCAGACAAATACGAAGAACTACAAAAGCTAGGCGTTGAAGTATTCTCTGTGTCTACTGACACTCACTTCACTCACAAAGCTTGGCACGATGCTTCTGAAACCATCGCTAAGATCAACTACTACATGGTTGGCGACCAAACTGGCAACATCACTAACAACTTCGGTGTAATGCGCCCAGGTCAAGGTCTTGCTGATCGTGCGACTTTCTTGATCGATCCAGAAGGCACTATCCAAGCGATGGAAATCACTGCTGAAGGCATCGGCCGTGACGCTGACGACCTAATGCGTAAAGTTAAAGCTGCTCAATACGTTGCCTCTCACCCAGGTGAAGTTTGCCCAGCTAAATGGAAAGAAGGTGAAGCGACTCTTGCTCCATCTCTAGACCTAGTAGGCAAAATCTAAAACGCCTCTTCCAGTGTTGGGCGCCACGCGCCCAACATCGGGCTTTGCCGAAAAGCTCAATCCTTTATTTCCGAGTAAATAGAAGCACTATTGGCCCAGTTTTCGGGTCAGGGACGACTTTTGCTCAAAAAACAGTAACTCTCAACTAAATACGGGTTAAACATTATGTTAGACGCAAATATGAAACAACAGTTGGGCACATACCTTCAAAACATCGTTAATCCGATTGAGATTACTGTGTCCACCAATGGCAATGCTAAATCAAAAGAATTGTTGGAATTAGCTCAAGAAATCACCGAGCTAAACCAAGCGAAAATCGCCTTACGTGTTGATGAAAATCCACAGGGTCGCGCGCCACAGATGGCGGTAGGTCCTAAAGATGGTACGGCCCGCGTCTTCTTTGCTGGTATTCCGATGGGGCATGAGTTCACCTCCCTTGTATTAGCCTTACTTCAGGCGGGCGGTCACCCCTCTAAAGCAGCACAAGAAACCCTAGAACAAATTAAAGGCTTGGACTCTGAACTAAACTTTGAAGTGTACATTTCTCTGTCCTGCCATAACTGCCCTGACGTGGTTCAAGCCGTGAACCTAATGGCTGTATTGAACCCAAAAATTACCGCAACCATGATCGACGGTGGCGTCTTCCCAACAGAGATCGAAGAACGCAATATCATGGGCGTACCAGCCGTATTCCTAAACGGCGAACACTTTGGCCAAGGTCGCATGACTTTGGATGAGATTCTGAACAAAGTCGATACTGGCGCAGAAGCCAAACAAGCGGCAGAACTGGCGAAGAAAGAAGCCTTCGATGTGTTAGTGGTTGGTGGTGGCCCAGCCGGTGCCTCTGCTGCAATCTACGCGGCTCGTAAAGGTATCCGTACCGGTGTACTTGCCGAGCGTTTTGGCGGACAAGTATCCGACACCATGGGTATCGAGAACTTTATCTCGGTAAAAGCAACAGAAGGCCCAAAACTGGTCGCGAACCTAGAGCAACACGTTTTAGACTACGATGTGGATCTAATGAAAACTCAGAAGGCGGTTCGCATTGAGAAGAAAGACCTTGTTGAAGTCGAGCTAGAAAACGGCGCCGTACTAAAAAGTAAAACCGTGATTCTGGCGACAGGTGCCCGCTGGCGTGAAATGAACGTACCAGGTGAGCAAGAATACAAAACCAAAGGCGTGGCTTACTGCCCACACTGTGACGGTCCATTGTTCAAAGGTAAAAAGACCGCTGTTATTGGTGGTGGTAACTCTGGTATCGAAGCGGCCATTGACCTTGCTGGTATCGTAGAACACGTTACCGTACTGGAGTTTAGCGACACGCTTCGCGCTGACGAAGTGCTAGTACGCAAAGCGAAATCTTTGCCTAACGTGACCATTATTACCGAAGCCATGACTACCGAGGTACTTGGGGATGGCGAACGCGTCACTGGTTTGCAATACACCGACCGCAAGACAGGTGAATCTCATAAGCTGGAATTGGCGGGGATCTTCGTACAAATTGGTTTAGTACCAAACAGCGAGTTCTTGAAAGGTTCCGTAAACCTTACCGAGCGCGGTGAAATCATCATTGATAGCCATGGCCGCACGTCGATGGAAGGCGTATTTGCCGCCGGTGATGTCACCAACGTGCCGTATAAACAGATCATTATCTCCATGGGGGCCGGTGCCACTGCTGCTCTTGGGGCGTTTGATCACTTGATCCGCAATTAATTCTGCTTATTGATGCGATAAAAAACCGATCCCAGCCTAGCTGGAGGTCGGTTTTTTTATTGATTCGCCACGCCTATATCGCAAAATCCGGTATGATCCCTGAATTAACTCGCCATAATCGGAGATAGCCAATGAAAAGCTGGATAATATTGGGACTCGCAATTATTGCTGAAGTCATTGGTACCTCGGCACTAAAAGCTAGCGCTGGCTTTAGCAAATTATGGCCAAGCTTGATCGTGGTAGTCTCCTATGGCATCGCCTTTTACTTTCTTTCCTTGACGCTCAAAACCATTCCTGTCGGTATTGCTTATGCCGTCTGGGCAGGCCTTGGTATCGTGCTTATTTCCCTTGCGGGCTGGCTATTTTTTGAGCAGAAACTCGACTTTGCCAGCATAATTGGCATGGGGCTGATTGTGGCTGGTGTTATTGTGATCAACCTGTTTTCCAACACCAATGTGCATTAAACCTCTTCCTATATTCTTTTTCTCTCATATTAATCCCACTTTATAGACAAATGTCAGCACTTAGCTTGGGGGAATACGCATACTGTTTTTTTTATTCATGAAAACTCAGTCGCGAGGGCCCTATGGCAAAGAAGAAAAAAGGAAATGAACCACAAGAGAATTTACCAATGGAACAGGGTCGTCTCGTAGACGAATCAAGCACGGTAGATCGCGGGGACACTAGCGATAATATCGAAGACATGGGTGATCTCCTGTCTTACCTATCATCGTTAAGCAATTCAGGCAGCATATCGCCCATGAAAAGCGATACAGACTACCAGTTGGTTGACCGCTTTTCAGACGAGGAATTGGTACAAATTCTCAAAAATGAAGGCTACTCTTCGGTTGTGATTACTAAGCCTGGGCGTATTAAGATCCGTGTGGAAAGCAGCTCTATTCTACTGATTAACTCTGATGATGGTGACCTTCAGGCAGTCTATGCCGTATCTGGCGTAAAAATGACTTATAAGGGAATCAACCAATGGAACCGAGGTTATCGCTTTTCCCGAGCATACTTAGATGACGATAAAGATCCGATTTTAGAAGCCGACTTACTAACAAACGCGGGCCTTAACAAACGTGATGTGGCGGAGTTTTTTAGCGTTTTTGTCACCTCAATCAAAGGCTTTAAAATGTTTTTGATGCAAAAAAGCAAGGAATAGCCATTAGAGGCTGGTCGGGAGTGTTTGTAGCTGTCTGTTACGAACATTTCCCAAGCGCCTACTTTCTCTTTACAGTACACGAGATACTTGCCCAAATATCAGAAAACAATAAAATAACGCTTTTTCGAGATGCTGCCGATGCATTGCGTTCATTTTGCTTCTGGGCGTTGCCTATCCTGCCGTCACCTTGAGACTGATTACTCCACCCAAGTCGCGACGAAAGAAAGCCACCTTAGGCAGCTATTGTCCCCTTACAAAGTAGATACTTGGCTCCCCTTTGTGAAAAGCCCCGAGCAGGGGTTTCGCAATAAAGCCAAAATGGTTGTCTTGGGAGCTGCCCATGAGCCGATTTTAGGGATAGTTGCACCCGATGGAACGCCTACCAGCTTAGTGGATTGTTCCCTATACACGGATGCCATGCGATCGTTATTGTCTGCCTTGCCAAACTATGTCCGCAGCGCTGGCATCCCCCCTTATAACGTTGCCAAGCAAAAAGGCGAGCTTAAATTTATTTTACTTACCGAGAGTCAAGCCACCGGCGCCATGATGCTGCGCTTTGTTTTACGCTCTAACCAGGCAATCGAGCGTTTACAGCGCATCCTCCCCGATCTTCTACAAGAATTCCCCCGTATTGAAGTCGTCAGCGCCAATATTCAACCAGTCCATATGGCAATTCTAGAAGGTGATGAAGAAATTTTTCTTACCGACCAGCAGGTAATTTGGGAGCGATTTAACCAAATTCCCCTCGCCATTCGACCGAAGAGCTTCTTTCAAACTAACTGGGTACTGGCACCGGTGCTATACCAAACTGCGGCAAATTGGGTGCAGCAAATCGGTGCTCAAAAGGTCTGGGATTTATTCTGTGGCGTGGGCGGGTTTGGCTTGCACTGTCTAAGCAATGATACCCAACTGTGGGGCATTGAAATTGAGCCGGAAGCAATACGCTGCGCTAAGCAAAGTGCCTGTGAGCTCGGGAAGGATAAGCAAGTGCAGTTCTCGGCATTTGATGCCACCAGCTTATCTCCAGATGCTGCTAGCTTCCCAGAACTTATTATCGTCAATCCACCAAGACGGGGAATCGGTCTAGAGCTGGCTACACTGATCAATCAGAGCGGTGTTAAAGATGTCATTTATTCCAGC
This sequence comes from Maribrevibacterium harenarium, assembly GCF_006385675.1. Lineage (GTDB taxonomy): Bacteria > Pseudomonadota > Gammaproteobacteria > Pseudomonadales > Marinomonadaceae > Marinomonas > Marinomonas harenarium. The sequence goes on from NZ_VFRR01000066.1 coordinate 8,601, forward strand.
TGCAATGCTATAACACTGGCTCAGGACCTCGCCGTTTTAGATCAGTACCGGCTCGCCAAGGTACAAGGTTTTGACTTTTTCCCCCACACGGATCATTACGAAACCTTGGTACATTTACAGCGTCAGTAATCAGGCGGTCTTAACCATAGAAGTAAGCGTCGATTTTGTTTGTCATTAGGCGTTTACATTGTAAGCGTCCGGCAAACCACACCTAGTTTTTTCAGATTGATTCACCGCAAGTTTTTGGCAAGCTGGTCGTGACAGTGTTGACGATATTTTATA
>NZ_VFRR01000067.1 GCF_006385675.1 Maribrevibacterium harenarium
TTTTCGGGAAAGTGCGGCTAACTGACACGTTTTTAGGGTTGCTGGCATGTGGAACAAGTCAGACCAGAATTATCTGACTTGATCGTAGTTTCCTTAGGGGACATAACTTTGGAGTTACCCGCTTTTTGTGGGAAATGTTTTTGTGATCAAATGGAATACTTAATCTTGTTTTTTTATCGAGAATTGGGATACTTAATATTTGTCTATTCACAACTTAGCTTCAGCGCGATGATCGTAAAGCCCCTTGTCTAAACTGACCAAGGGGCTTTTCTTTTTGTATTGCGAGTTAGCCGTTGCCGAGTGGGACAATTTCGGCTGTATGAATATTGGGAAGTTTCCTATGTTCATGGGGCGCTAGGTTGAACCAAGCGGTACGCAGGATTTGTAATACGTCTCCATGAGCAACCAGTAGAATGGTTTGATCTTGATGGTGGCTTTCTAGTGTTTCAATAAACTCCATTACTCTCTTAAAGACGTCTTCAGCACTTTCTACATGGTCACTAAGTTGGCTGGGGTGTTGGGCATCTTTCTGCCAGACTTGCTCGTAGTATCGGTCGCTTTGTCCGTCCCAGTTACCAAAAAAGCGCTCTCGCAATGAGGGTGTATTTATGGCCTCGGGCAGTGAAAGAGCCTTGGTGACTAAGCGAGCGGTTTCTTTCGTTCGAAGAAAGTCCGAACAATAAACCTGTTGCAAGTTTGGCCCATCATAAGCGTTTAATGAGGCCAAGATTTGCTGTTTGCCTTCGTGAGTTAGACCAAAACTCGCGCAGCCAATATCGGGATGACTGACAATTTTACCCTCGACATTGGCCTCGCTTTGCCCATGGCGCATTAAGTAGTATCGGTTCTTTGTATCCATAATGACGAATTCTCATGGTTAAGACGAAGCTGCAGCTTGAATCAACGCAGCTCCGCCCAACCCAGTTTAAAACTAAATAAGCTTTTTACGTATTTGCACGACGATGATTTCCGCTAGGATCACCACGGCAAAGATCGCCAGCAGCGCCATAGCAACACGTTGCCATTCAAATAAATTCATCGCGTTGTTAAGTACCACACCTATGCCACCTGCGCCAACAAGCCCCAATACCGCTGACTCGCGAACATTAATATCCCAACGAAACAGCACAATACTGAAGAATGCTGGAAGTATTTGCGGCCAGTAGCCTTTTAATAGCACGGAAGCCCAAGACGCTCCGGTGGCGCGTAGTGCCTCAATCGGCCCCATGTTGATTTCTTCAATGGCTTCGGCCAGTAGCTTGCCAACAAACCCGACCGATCGAAAAGCGATCGCCAGCACGCCTGCCATGACGCCAGGGCCAAAAATGGCAACGAACAGTAACGCCCACACTAACGAGTTGACCGAGCGGGAAGACACTAAGAAAAAGCGAGCGATCCAGTGACTGATTGGAGAAGCCACAACGTTATTCGCATTCATCAGCGCCAAAGGAATGGCAAATATCAAGGTCACCAATGTGCCAAGGGTGGCGATGTTTAGCGTTTCAATCATAGCGTCATGAACAGAGACTGAATAAAACGCGAAGTCGATGGGCCACATGCGTGTGAACATATCAGCCATTTGCTCGGGAGCATCGTAGAAAAACTCAGGAATGACCTCGACTGTCCGAATCGACTGAATTAGCGCGACAAGTAATACGATGTAAACGGAGTAGCGCGACAACTTTTGTTTTAAAGTAAACCGTTGCCAATGAGAGTGCATAGTAGTCATTTTCGAATCCTCATTGGGTTATCTAAAAATGCGACGAACGATGTTGGATAGAAACTCTCCAAACATGATCAGTGCAATGATGGTAATTAAGATGGCGGCGACAAAATCGTAGTCAAAACGCTGGAACGCCGAAAATAGCGTTCCTCCAAGTCCCCCAGCTCCGACGATCCCTACCATGGTGGAGTTGCGCAGATTAGAGTCCAATTGATAAGTCGAAAAGCCAATAAAGCGTGAAAACACCTGCGGCATAACTGAGAACAAGATCAAGCTAACAAATCCCGCACCTGTGGCGCGAATGGCCTCAACCTGCTTTAACGAAATCTCTTCAATGGCTTCTGCGAAGAGCTTTGCAATAAAACCAATAGAGGCAACCACTAAGGTAAGAATCCCTGCCAGTGCGCCAAAGCCAACGCTTTTTACAAACAGGATCGCGATGATTACAGGGTGAAATGTTCGGCACAGCGCAATAAAACCACGCATGGGCACTGTCACCCAATCGGGCATTAGGTTTCGCGCTGCAAATAACCCAAAGAAGAGGGAAAGCACGATTCCTGATACGCTGGCGATGATGGCAATCTCCAGACTCTCTGCCAATCCACTAAGGAGTAGCTCCCAGCGTGAAAAGTTAGGTGGAAACATACGTTCGAATAGTTGCCCTGCATGACCTAAGCCTTCAGAGAAACGTGTCCAGCTCACCCCCATTGCTTGAAACGAATAGACCAAATAAACGGCAACCAATACCCAAAGGGCCGTCACTAGCCAATTTCGCTTGAATGGGGTCTCGTGATGCTTTGATGGAGTTATACCAGCCATGATTCACCTCCGTAAATTTGTTTGAGGTGAGCGTCCGTAATGCCTTCAGGAGCGCCATCATAAACAACTACGCCATCACTCATACCAATCATTCTTTTTGCAAAGCGGCGGGCTAGATTCACATCATGGATGTTAACCAATGTTGGGATGTTTTTTTCTTCCGCGAACTTTTCTAACAACTCCATGATTTCCACGGCTGTTTTAGGATCGAGAGAAGAGGTGGGCTCATCTGCCAATAAAATATGTGGATCTTGCATCACGGCGCGGGCGATGCCAACACGCTGGCGCTGACCACCAGAAAGACTATCAGCACGTTTATTGGCGTGCTCCGTTAAGCCCACCGATTCGAGCAATTGGAATGCCATATCGATGTCTGTTTGACTGAATTTGCGACGCCATGCGTTCCAAGCTGACATATAGCCTAAGCGCCCCGTTAGCACGTTTTCGATGACGGATAGACGTTCCACTAAATTGTATTCTTGAAACACCATACCAACGTGTCTGCGTAGCTGTCTAAGTTGACGCCCCTTCGCTAGGCACAAATTGGACTGATGAAAAATGATTTCCCCAGCAGTGGGTTCAATCAGGCGATTGATGCAACGCAGTAGTGTGCTTTTACCGGTTCCTGACGGGCCTATAATGGCAATGATGCCGGGAGAATTGATCTCAATATCAATGCCTTTCAAGATAGGTTTTCCAGGGACATATTCTTTTTGCAGGCCCCGAATATTGAGTGCATTGGGAGAGCTGGCGAAATCTGTAGCGGTAGTCATAGCAAGTTCCTTTGGGCAAAAGGGTCCCATACCGCTTTAGATACCAAGCGGTTGGGAAGGATTGTAAGGAATACGGGAGGAAAACCTCCCGCTAATAGGGTGGTTCGGCTTAGTTAGAGCTCTGCATGGCTTGCTTCTTAGCCGCGGCCTTGGCTGCCTTGGCAGCATCTGCTTCAGCAAGCTGTTTCAGCCCCGTTTTGGTGTAGGCCGTACCAGACGCGTGTGCGATGTCACGGATCACTTTCCAGTCTTCTTTATAGGTGACAGGGTAGAAGCGATCTGCACCGCCAAAGGTTTCTTGCATGCTTTCAGAGAAGCGGAAGGTATCAAAAGCCTGTTTGATTTTAGCGACAAGGTCCGGGTGTAGGTTGTGTGCATAACCGAACGCGGAGGTTGGGAATTTAGCACTTGTATAGATGACGCGGAAATCGTCTTCTTTAATACGGCCACCATCTACCATGCGGTGGAATACGTCTGAGGCAACGGGAGCTGCATCATAGTCGCCAGCCAAAACGCCCATAATCGATTGATCGTGTTTGCCTGAGTATTTTACTTGGTAATCTTTATCAGGCGTCACACCCACGTACGGGAAAAGCGCTCTTGGTGCCAAGTTACCTGAGTTAGAAGAAGCAGAAGTATGCGCCACCACTTTGCCTTTTAAGTCTTCCATTGTGTGAATGTCACTGTCCGCACGAGTAATGGTGATCAGGTTGTAGCCCTGGAAGCCATCCGCTGTGCCTTTCACAGCAATAGGTACATAGCCGCCTAGATTGACCGCGTAGCCAGTTGGGCCGGTTGAGAAACCTGCGATGTGTAGACGACCAGAACGGATGGCCTCAACTTCTGCAGCGTTAGAGTGCACCGTGTAGTAAATGACTTTTTTGCCAGTGACTTCACTTAGATATTCTTGAAAGTCATGGAAAGCGTCCTTGTAAACAGCAGGGTCTTCTACCGGAGTGTAAGTGAAAACCAAGGTGCTGGGATCGCGCCACTCAGATGGATCTTTTGGGGTATCTGCAACCAGATCATTATTCTCATCACAGAATTTTTCGTCGAGAACACCACGGGAAGAACAGTCGTCTGCTAATACAGGGCTTGCACCTAGAAGCAAGGATCCAGAAAGAATCAGGCTAGTAAGCAGTTTATTTGACATCAGTTGTACCTCTTAAGACGTTGTTTTTGTTGTTATCGCCGGGCGGGAGGAGCCGTTGCCGGAGATGGCTGTCTCTGTCTCTGGGGCAGAGTCAGCGGTAGAATTGCAATTCAGATACCAATATTTAAATTCACAATAAAAACAATGATTTAAATAAATTTCTCCGGTTTTCTTTGGGGGGTTGGGACAGGTGTGTCCAAGGTGATATATGGAAACGGGTCATATCTGTCCTTTTTCTAAAGTGCTACGAAAGACTTGTTTGTCTAGCTGGTGCTTCTTCATTTTGCGATAGAGCGTTTTTCGAGAAAGGTCCAATAAGTCTGCCGCCTCATGCAATTGTCCTTGAGTGGCACGCAAACCTTGCTCCAATATTTGGCGCTCGAACTGTTCCATGCGTTCTTCATAGCTCGCAGCAACAGGCTCATCGTTTTGCTTCAATGAAGCGAGGGACGTTTCACTGATTCCTAATACGAATCGGTCGGCTGCATTTTTGAGCTCCCGCACATTCCCAGGCCAGCTATGTTGCAGTAAGTGTGTGAGGGTTTCAGGTTGAATCTCTGGCAGTGGACGGGAAAAATGCTCAGCGGCTTTACAGGCGTAATGATGGAACAAAGGCAGAACGTCTTCGGGTCTGTCTTTAAGTGGTGGGATGGTCAGGCTCGCGACATTCAGGCGATAGAATAGGTCTTTGCGAAAACGTCCTTCCTCACTAAGCAGTGCCAAATCGTCCTTGCTTGCGGCAATGACCGTCAAGGATACTGGGATCGGAGTCGTGCTACCCACGCGCTCAATGGTCCTGTCTTGTAATACTCTGAGCAGTTTGATCTGCACCGAGATTGGCATTGTTTCTATTTCATCCAAAAATAAGGTGCCGCCATTAGCGGCTTCAATCTTGCCGATATGACGCTTATTAGCTCCGGTAAAAGAGCCAGCTTCGTGCCCAAATAATTCGCTTTCGATCAGACTTTCACTGATGCCACCACAGTTTATAGCGATAAAGCGTCGATTAGATCGTTGGCTGAATTGATGCAGCGCTCTGGCGACGACATCTTTACCAGAGCCAGTTTCACCGTAAATAATGGTATCAACATTGGCTTGAGCCAGCGCCACGATATGCTGTCTGATGGTTTTCATCGCAGCCGAGTCGCCAATAATGAACTCTTTTAATCCGCTTTGTTGCTCGAGGTCCTGCTTCAGCGCTCGGTTCTCTAGCACCAGTTGGCGCTTTTCAACGGCTCTAGAAAGTTGATTGATGAGCTGTTTTGGGTTGAGTGGCTTTTCTAAAAAGTCATAGGCGCCATCTCGTACTGCTTCGATTGCCATCGGGATGTCACCATGGCCACTCATGAGTAAGACTGGTAGCTCTGGGTCTAGTTGCTTTATTCGCGACAACAGCGTTAAACCGTTCATTTTGGGCATTTTGACGTCACTGAGTACCACCGCTGGGCTATCGCTGGAAAGTGAGGCCAGCGCCTTGTCCGCATCCAAAAAGGTTTGAATACGAAAATCTTCTAATTCCAGCATTTCTGTTAATGCTTCAACGATGGACTGGTCATCGTCGATGATGATTATCCTAATAGCCTGATTCATTTTATTGTTCTGCCTTATTTAATATCAGGGTAAAACAGCTGCCTTTACCGAGCGTCGAGTGAACGCGAATGCGTCCGCCAAAATCTTGAATGATGTTGTAACTAATGGATAAGCCGAGTCCGAGGCCTTGTCCCACCTCTTTTTGTGTGTAGAAGGGGTCAAATATCAGCTCAAGTTTGTCCGGTTCAATGCCTCTGCCAGTATCTTCAACTCGAATCTCTACCTGCGTTTCACAGTCGTGAACAATGACCCGAACCTTTTGCTCCGAAGGCTCTTGAACGCTGTGCGTCAGTGCATCTAGTGCATTGCTTAATAAATTTACCAGTACCTGCTCTAAACGAATGGGCTCAGCCAAAACAGTGACCGTAGAAGAAATTGGTGTGTACTCAAATTGGCAAGGGTGTTCTCTGAGGCGGTTTGACATCAAATCAATGGTGTCTTGAATAACAGCATTGACCGATACGGGAGAAAGCTCTGTCTTGGCAACACGGGCAAAGGTTTTTAAATGGCGAGTAATCGCCGCCGTTTTGTCGATCAAACGTGATATTTTGCTGAGTGCCTCACGAGCCTTTTCTGGTTCATCTTTATCTAAGCGACGTTCTAAAATATGCAGATGACTGGCAATGGCGGTCAGTGGTTGGTTGATTTCATGGGTAATGCCGACGCTGAGTTGTCCTAACGCTGCCAGTTTTCCAGCTTGGACTAATTCATTCTGAGTGGCCTTGAGCTGTGCTTCAGCAGCGATACGTTCCTCTACTTCAGCTGCCAGCTTGAGGTTGGTTTGCTCTACCTGAATCGCAGTCTTTTGAAAATGTCTTAGATCTCTGGCCATATTGGAGACTTCATCATCACCAATGATGCGGATTTGAGTATCCAGCTTGGAGTTGGCAATGGCGCGCATGTTTTGCTGGAGTTCTTGTATTCGCTGAAGCACATTACGTTGCACATAAAACCATGAGACGGCGCCTGCAACGATCAAACTGATTAATGAGAGCAATAAGACACTGCGAATACTGATATTGATGGACTTGATCGCATTGTTTAGAGAAGTCCCAATACTGGTGTTGGTTTGATTGGTGTATTGATTGATCTGTGCGGCTAATTGCTGGATGTGGTTTTGGCTATTCTGGAGATAAAAAGATTGCTGATAGAGAAGATCAAGCTCGAGATTTTTCAATATAAAAAGCTCGCCTTTGCGAGAGCCTATATTGATCAGATCATCTAAGTCAGCGTGTGTTGTGGCAGAGATGCCTAAGGTTTTAGCACTTGCCTCAAGCTCTGAGCCTAAGTGCTCTAGATGCAAAAAAGTGTAGTCGAGATCGTTGAAAGACGCGTCGTTTCTGATCTTTTCTGCCATTCCATAAAAATAATACAGGCGACTGATAATGGGTAAAGCGTCGGCTGCAGGGCGCTGCTCAAATTCATTGATTAACTGTTCAATACGGGGGAATACCTGTAGCAACGTTTGGATCAGTTGATTATGAACCTGCTCTCGTTGTTCAACGTTCTGATTAAGTAGGGTGAGGCTGTTGTGAATCTGAGTGATCAACTCGACAAAATAGCGATTGTAGTCGGGCAGATTGCGCATCAAATTATCCATCTCCTCAATCGCCGAGTTCAGTTCGTCCATTGCTCGGAGTCGAGAAGCATTTGATTCGCTACTCACCAACAAAGGGGCTGTGGAGACGATTAAACGGCTTTTGTCATTGAGCCGCGCGGCTGCATCTAAGCCTGGAATATCCTGATGCTGCAGCAACAGCAATTCGTCCCTAAGCTGCACGTAGGTATTGGTGGTGAGACCACTGGCAACAAAAGTAATGGAGGAGATTAATGCAAAGGCTAAAAAAAGCCGCCCACCGATACCGATATGGCGTATCCAATGGCGCAAACTAAGTCCCATATTAGCGTCCTGTTATTATTTGCGTATTTCGGTTTGTCTGGCCACCGATTCCGGTATCATTCAGCCACGCGTTTCGGTGTGATCCGGCCAGCTTGATCTGATCTTCGTTTCTG
>NZ_VFRR01000068.1 GCF_006385675.1 Maribrevibacterium harenarium
TCCAAGCTGAAAGTAAACCACCTCCGCAGCCATTTATTGGTGTGGTCTACAGAGGATTATGTCTTTTTAGAGGGGAAAATCCCTAGAACCCCACCTTGAGACAGAACGCGCCTTGGTCAGAATCCCAGTCGCTGGGCGGGTTTGCGCCTACGCTCTTGACCCCCACGAGGTCTGGAAAGGGTACGACAACGCCAAAGAATACGCGGCCTTCGTGACCAAGACGCTGGTCAACAAGGACGGCGATATTAAGCGCCGGATCATGTCGATGTTTAGCCCAGAGGAACGCCCAGACGACAGGGAGTGACGGGCACTGGCTGGCAATGTCTAGCAACGGCAGGCATTTCGGCTGAGGGTAAAAGAACTTTCCGCTAAGCGATAGACTGTATGTAAACACAGTATTGCAAGGACGCGGAACATGCCTCATGTGGCGGCCAGGACGGCCAGCCGGGATCGGGATACTGGTCGTTACCAGAGCCACCGAC
>NZ_VFRR01000069.1 GCF_006385675.1 Maribrevibacterium harenarium
ATGTAAACACAGTATTGCAAGGACGCGGAACATGCCTCATGTGGCGGCCAGGACGGCCAGCCGGGATCGGGATACTGGTCGTTACCAGAGCCACCGACCCGAGCAAACCCTTCTCTATCAGATCGTTGACGAGTATTACCCGGCATTCGCTGCGCTTATGGCAGAGCAGGGAAAGGAATTGCCGGGCTATGTGCAACGGGAATTTGAAGAATTTCTCCAATGCGGGCGGCTGGAGCATGGCTTTCTACGGGTTCGCTGCGAGTCTTGCCACGCCGAGCACCTGGTCGCTTTCAGCTGTAAGCGTCGCGGTTTCTGCCCGAGCTGTGGGGCGCGGCGGATGGCCGAAAGTGCCGCCTTGCTGGTTGATGAAGTACTGCCTGAACAACCCATGCGTCAGTGGGTGTTGAGCTTCCCGTTTCAGCTGCGTTTCCTGTTTGCCAGCCGGCCCGAGATCATGGGGTGGGTGCTGGGCATCGTTTACCGCGTCATTGCCACGCACCTGGTCAAGAAAGCGGGCCATACCCACCAAGTGGCCAAGACGGGCGCGGTCACCCTGATCCAGCGTTTTGGATCGGCGCTCAATCTGAATGTTCACTTCCACATGCTGTTTCTCGACGGTGTGTATGTCGAGCAATCCCACGGCTCAGCGCGTTTCCGCTGGGTCAAGGCGCCGACCAGCCCAGAGCTCACCCAGCTGACGCACACCATCGCCCACCGGGTGGGTCGCTATCTGGAACGGCAAGGCCTGCTGGAACGGGATGTCGAAAACAGCTATCTGGCCTCGGATGCGGTGGATGACGACCCGATGACACCCCTGCTGGGGCACTCGATCACTTACCGTATCGCTGTCGGTTCACAGGCGGGGCGAAAGGTGTTCACTTTGCAAACTCTGCCGACCAGTGGTGATCCGTTCGGTGACGGGATTGGCAAGGTAGCCGGGTCCAGCCTGCACGCCGGCGTGGCGGCCAGGGCCGATGAACGCAAGAAGCTCGAACGGCTGTGCCGGTACATCAGCCGCCCGGCGGTATCCGAGAAGCGGCTGTCGTTAACACGAGGCGGCAACGTGCGCTACCAGCTCAAGACGCCGTACCGGGACGGCACCACGCACGTCATTTTCGAACCATTGGATTTCATTGCAAGGCTGGCCGCCCTGGTACCGAAGCCCAGAGTCAACCTAACCCGCTTCCACGGGGTGTTCGCACCCAACAGTCGGCACCGGGCGTTGGTCACGCCGGCAAAACGGGGCAGGGGCAACAAGGTCAGGGTGGCTGATGAACCGGCAACACCAGCACAACGGCGAGCGTCGATGACATGGGCGCAACGGCTCAAGCGTGTTTTCAATATCGACATCGAGACCTGCAGCGGCTGCGGCGGCGCCATGAAAGTCATCGCCTGCATTGAAGACCCTATAGTGATCAAGCAGATCCTTGATCACCTGAAGCACAAAGCCGAAACCAGCGGGACCAGGGCGTTACCCGAAAGCCGGGCGCCACCGGCTGAGCTGCTCCTGGGTCTGTTTGACTGACGAGCCTGAAGGTCAACGATACCAATCAAAATGCTGCGTTCACAGCGCCGCGGCAGGGATCCGCCGTGCTGGTTGTCGGAAAAGGAGCCGCTAGTGGGAAAGAGGAGGGTAAATTTTCAGCGTTGCTGGCTCCCCGTCAGCCGGATTGGGTTGCATCGCAGGGGTGTCGAAAGAGTCAACTGCGGTCCAAAGCTGTTGGACTTGGGTGAAAAGGGCGTTTATTCTTCCTATACGTTCATTAGGTCATCTAGCCTTTCTTCCGCAGGTTTTGTTCTTGGTTTTTTAGGGGGTAATGTCATAGGGTTTGTCTCTTAATATCTTGTGCTAAAAGCAAATCTGATAGGGGTATCATAGCACTTAATATTGATATGCTAAAACTTAGCTCGCTGGTAGCTTCGCTATTTTAACTATCTTTTTGGTGCTTCTATAAAAAGATAAAATAAATACAATCAATAAAACATACATTATCGCACCAATCATCCATATCCAGCCATCCCAACTTGCCAGTGTTTGACCAAAAATAAAGCTAAATAATAATGGGCCGATCACCCCCGTCGTATTGGTTAAGCTGACTAGAACGCCTTGTAGCTTACCTTGGTTAGTTTGATTGACTTGAGCTGACATTAACCCCTGTAAGGCTGGTAGCGCAATACTGCCGCCGGCGAGTAAGATTAATGTAGGGTAAATCATCCAACCCTTTGTCAATAATGACAAAATAATGAATGCTGCTCCATCAACAACAAAGCCCACAATAATCGTCACTTTTTCATTGAATTTCTTGGCGATTGCGCCCGCTACAAATGCTTGGAACAAGGCATGCATGATGCCTAACCCCGCTAAAGATAGGCCGATCTCCATACTGCCCCATTGAAAACGATGTTCCGTAAATAACACCCATGTCGTTGCTGGAATTTGCCCTATCATTTGAGTCATAAAAAAGATAAATAACAATAGTATGACTGGCTTGATCACTTGCAGGAAAGGTCGCGAATTTTCTGCTGTTTCTGTGGTGTTTTTTTCAGTATTTTTGATTTTATTATCTTTAAATATCAACATAATAACTAAAAAAGAGAGCGCATTTAAAATGGCAGCAATAATAAAAGGAAGATGAGCTGAGAATTGCCCTGTAAAGCCGCCAATTGCAGGGCCAGAGATTAACCCGACACCAAAAGCCGCCCCTAAGCGTCCAAACCACTTAGTACGCTCTTGTGAAGCAGTATTGTCAGCAATAACAGAAGCGGCGACCGCACCTGTTGCGCCAGTAACTCCAGAAATTAATCGCCCAACGTATAGCATCCAAAGTGAGCTAGATAATGCAAGCAAAGTGTAATCCACAGCAGCGCCTGCAAGAGATAGTAGTAATATTGGTCGGCGCCCGAATTTATCAGACCATTTGCCAAGTAGAGGAGCAAAAAAAACCTGCATGATGGCATACAGTGCCAGCAGGATACCGTAATGATTTGCTAAATTTTCAGCCGACACGTATTCACGTAACAATGTAGGCAATACAGGCATGATCAAGCCGATCCCCATAGCATCTAGGGCGGTGATCGTTAAAGCGGTGATCGCAAATTTATTCATCGTTTTTTCTCTATCATTGATAGAGTTGGAATATATCCCTATCAGTGATAGAGTGTCAATAGAAAAAAAGAGAGGGCAGTATGGCGCGATTAGATAAAGAAACCATCATCACAGTGGCATTAGAGTTGCTAAATGAAGTGGGAATGGAAGGGCTGACAACGCGAAAACTAGCTCAAAAACTGGGCGTAGAGCAGCCTACACTATATTGGCATGTGAAGAACAAGCGCACATTGTTGGATGCATTATCTGTTGAAATGCTAAAGCGTAATCATCGTCATTCATTACCCGCAGTTGGGGAAACGTGGCAACAATTTTTACGTAATAATGCATTGAGCTTTCGTGATGCATTATTAAGTTACCGTGATGGCGCAAAAGTGCATTTAGGGACTCGCCCGAGTTCAGACCAATATGACACCGTAGAAATGCAGTTGCAGTTTATGGTGGACAATGGTTTTTCATTAAAATGTGGGTTATATGCAATAAGCGCGGTTGGTCATTTTACGTTAGGTTCTGTGTTAGAGCAGCAAGAACATATCGCAGCACTTAATGATAGGCAACAAATAGCAGATGATACGATGCCTCGACTATTAAAAGATGCTTTGCAAATTATGGATCAAGATGATGGCACAGAGGCTTTTTTATTTGGTTTAGAAGCATTGATTAATGGTTTCGAAAAGCAGTGATAAGGTGTCTGTGTTTTTAGGCTCGCACAATAGGGGGGATTTGTGCGAGTGGTGGATTTATTTAGAACATTGTTTTTCAATTTGGCGTTTTTGTTCTACCAATTTTTTAGCTGTTGCCATCGCGAGTTGTTCATCGGCTTGCATTTTTGCTAAACACAGTATTGCAAGGACGCGGAACATGCCTCATGTGGCGGCCAGGACGGCCAGCCGGGATCGGGATACTGGTCGTTACCAGAGCCACCGACCCGAGCAAACCCTTCTCTATCAGATCGTTGACGAGTATTACCCGGCATTCGCTGCGCTTATGGCAGAGCAGGGAAAGGAATTGCCGGGCTATGTGCAACGGGAATTTGAAGAATTTCTCCAATGCGGGCGGCTGGAGCATGGCTTTCTACGGGTTCGCTGCGAGTCTTGCCACGCCGAGCACCTGGTCGCTTTCAGCTGTAAGCGTCGCGGTTTCTGCCCGAGCTGTGGGGCGCGGCGGATGGCCGAAAGTGCCGCCTTGCTGGTTGATGAAGTACTGCCTGAACAACCCATGCGTCAGTGGGTGTTGAGCTTCCCGTTTCAGCTGCGTTTCCTGTTTGGGGTCGTTTGCGGGAAGGGGCGGAATCCTACGCTAAGGCTTTGGCCAGCGATATTCTCCGGTGAGATTGATGTGTTCCCAGGGGATAGGAGAAGTCGCTTGATATCTAGTATGACGTCTGTCGCACCTGCTTGATCGCGGCCGCGATAGCTAGATCGCGTTGCTCCTCTTCTCCATCCGCGTTCCAAGCTGCGGAAAGGCACCCATAAGCGTACGCCTGGTCGAGCAGGCGACGCGGATCGACGTCCAGCGCACGAGAGAATGCGTCCGCCATCTGTGCAATGCGTCTAGGATCGAGACAAAGGTCGTCTCTGTCAGCCGGATCGTAGAACATATTGGCGGCGCCAAAGCCCACTTCACCGACCAGACCGACGGGATCTATCACCAGCCAGCCGCGACTGGAGAACATGATGTTTTCATGATGCAGATCGCCATGTAGCCCACGCAGTTCCGAGGCATTGCTCATCATTTGATCGGCTATAATCGCCGCGTGGACGTAGTCAGTTTGACAACCTGCGTTTTGATCATCGCGCGCCCGCTGAAACAAAGCTGCAAAGCGATCCCGGATCGGGAGAAGGGCAGAAGGCAGGGGTTCCTCAGATGCGGCATACAGCTTCGCCATTAGTTCCGCTGCAATTTCGGTCGCCTGGTAGTCGCCGTGCTCGGCAACGATGTGAGAGAGCATTCGCTCCCCGGCATATTCGAGCAACATCAGATTGTTCTCACGACCGAGCAACCGGACTGCTCCCCTCCCATTGCGCCATACCAGATAGTCGGCCCCGCGCAGTTCATCAGCAATGTCTTCTATAGGTTTCAATCCCTTGACGATTGCAGGAGTCCCGTCTGGCAATGAAACTTTCCAAACGAGGCTGGAAAAGGTGTCCGCAATGAGAACAGGTTGCGAAACGTGCCAATGAGCAGGAAAAACAGGCGGCATGAACATCAACCCCAAGTCAGAGGGTCCAATCGCAGATAGAAGGCAAGGCGTTCGCGGTCGGGGGCTTCGATCCCCAATACATTGAATAGGACAGCGAAGGCGCGCTCTGCTTCATCTGGCGCTGCCCAGTTCTCTTCGGCGTTAGCAATCATGAGTGCCAAATCGGCATAGCGATCTGCTGTTCCGAGCCGCCCAAGGTCGATCAGACCCGTGCATTGAAGAGTTTTAGGGTCCACCATGAAGTTCGGCATGCAGGGATCACCATGGCAAACAACCATATCGGTGCGCTCTTGGTCGAGCCGCACCGGTAGCTCTCGTTCGACACGAGCCAAAAGATCGAGCTGCGGCGTACTCTTGTCCTCGTCCGGTAAGAAGTCGGGATTGACGGCATTGCGGGACACCACATCAACGGCGCGTCCGAACATTCGCGACAGCCTGCGCTCAAACGGACATTGATCAACCGATAGGCTGTGAACAGCGCCAAGTTGCTGCCCCATTGACGGCCACGCTTTGAGCAAATCCGCTCCAGACAGATCAGCCGCCGGTACTCCCGGAATTGCCGTTATCACCAAGCATGCACCCTCCTGTTCCTCCTGCCAGTTGATGACCTCGGGGCAAGCCACACCTCGACCTTTGAGCCAAATGAGGCGGTCACGCTCTCCAGCGAGCTCACCGCGGCGGGAAGCAGGTGCGATTTTCGCGAAGGCATGCCCGTCACCACGTCGAAAAACAAAATCACCAGATTCTCCGCCTCTGACAGGCAACCAGTCAGAATGCGATTCACCAAAAAAAATATTAGTTCGATTCAATGGAGGTTCCTTCAGTTTTCTGATGAAGCGCGAATATAGAGAAATATCCCGAATGTGCAGTTAACGAATTCTTGCGGTTTCTTTCAGCGCCGCCAATACCGCCAGCCCGTCGCGCAAGGGGCGCGGCTCGTGTGTGCGGATGAAGTCAGCTCCACCTGCGGCGGCGGCAAGCTCTGCAGCGAGTGTCGCGGCCCCGACATCCCCCGGACCACGGCCTGTGAGCGCGCGCAGAAAGGATTTGCGCGAAACAGACAGAAGCACCGGCAAATCGAAGCGCAGCCGCAATTCATCGAACCGCGCCAGCACCGAGAGCGAGGTTTCGGGAGCAGCCCCCAGAAAAAACCCCATGCCGGGATCAAGGACAAGGCGGTTGCGTTTGATACCGGCACCCGTCAGCGCCGCGATGCGCGCGTCAAAGAACGCCGCAATGTGATCCATGATGTCGCCAGCGGGTGCCTCGCGCCGATCTGCCTGCCCGTCTTGCACCGAATGCATAACGACGAGTTTGGCAGATGATTTCGCCAATTGCGGATAGAACGCAGCGTCTGGAAAACCGCGAATATCATTGAGATAGGCCACACCACGCGACAAGGCATAGGCTTGCGTCGCGGGTTGATAACTGTCGAGCGAGACGGGAATGCCATCTGCCTTGAGCGCGTCCAGCACCGGCGCGATACGCGCGATTTCTGTGTCGGACGAAACAGGCGCGGCGTCGGGATTGCTGGATGCCGGACCGAGGTCGATCACATCTGCCCCCTCGGCCATCAGCTTACGCGCCTGCGCAATGGCTGCGTCTGGCGCCAGATACCGGCCTCCATCGGAGAAACTGTCCGAGGTTATGTTGACGATGCCGAAAATGATGAGCGATTTATTCATGGGGGCTTCTATAATAATAATAATCGAGCATGAGTCTCATACGGATGCTCGGGTCGAAAGGGAATCCCCAGGCGAGTAACCTGTTTGCGGTGATCCATTAGCTGCAGGAGCAGAATAGCATACATCTGGAAGCAAAGCCAGGAAAGCGGCCTATGGAGCTGTGCGGCAGCGCTCAGTAGGCAATTTTTCAAAATATTGTTAAGCCTTTTCTGAGCATGGTATTTTTCATGGTATTACCAATTAGCAGGAAAATAAGCCATTGAATATAAAAGATAAAAATGTCTTGTTTACAATAGAGTGGGATACAGACACGCTTGATATGTTTGGAGATGGGGTTCTAGGGATTTTCCCCTCTAAAAAGACTTAATCCTCTGTAGACCACACCAATAAATGGCTGCGGAGGTGGGTTACTACTTATAAGTGTGGCAAATTAGGTAAATATCGTACATTTAATACG
>NZ_VFRR01000007.1 GCF_006385675.1 Maribrevibacterium harenarium
GGCCGACTCATGCCGAAATCAGTGGCCAGATGATACCGAAATGGGTGGCTGACTCATACCGAAATCGCTGGCTCGATCATCCCGAAATACGCAGCTGCGGCATGCCTGCTCTATTAGAGTATTTAGGTACGTCTCCGGTCGCTAAATTCTCTAGCTACGATTTGTCAGTGGTCCCCTTGTTTTTGCTAATGGGTGAGCTGGCCACCCGCTCAGGGATTACGACCCAGTTATTTCGTACTTGTAACACTTGGGTAGGGCGTCAAAAAGGCGGTATCGCCATGGCTGCTGTCGCGGGCTGCGCCGCGTTTGATGCCATTTGTGGTTCATCCCTAGCAACCGCGTCGACCATGGGTAAAGTGGCTTTACCCGAGATGCGTCGTTTGAATTATGCCGGCAGCTTGGCGGCTGGTTCATTAGCGGCGGGTGGCACCTTAGGTATTTTGATTCCACCTTCGATGGTGCTGATTATCTTTGCAGTATTGACCGAGCAGAACATTTCGAAAATGTTTATTGCCGCCTTTATTCCCGGATTCTTAGCGGCGGCTGGCTACATGTTGACCATCGCTATTTATGTGCGCCTATACCCAGAAGCGGGCCCACGGGGTGAAAAAACTACCTGGGCGCAAAAAATTCGCTCCACTAAGGATGTTTGGCACATCACGACCATCTTCTTGATCGTACTTGGTGGCATTTATATGGGGATTTTCACCCCTACCGAAGCGGCGTCTGTTGGTGTGGTACTCACCGCTATTTTGGCTGTCACTCATGGCAAAATGCGTATGGAAGGATTCATTTCCAGTTTAGTGAAGACTGCAGTGTCTTCGGCGATGATCTTCTTCATCGTACTGGGTGCCGACGTGTTCAGCGTATTTATCGCTCTGTCTAAACTGCCAGATGTTGGGGTGGAGCTGCTCACCAATTCAGGCTTGTCACCCTATACCATTTTGGTGGTGATGCTGATCACCTACCTGATCATGGGCTGTTTCCTAGATAGTTTAGCGATGATTTTGTTAACGATTCCGATCTACTTTCCCATCATTATGGCGATGGATTTCGGTATTCCGGCGGCGGATTTGGGGATTTGGTTTGGCATTATCGCCTTGGTGGTGGTCGAAGTCGGTCTAATTACACCGCCGGTGGGTATGAACATCTTTATCATTAAGTCATTCGACCAGTCTTTACCATTGAAAGAATGCTTTAAAGGAGTCGTTCCCTTCCTGCTTTCAGACTTTGTGCGCGTTGCGTTATTGGTGCTCTTCCCAAGCATCACCTTGGGCTTAGTGCACGCTATCGGTTAATTGCTCAGGCTCCAGCTAGCAATTAAATTTGGGGGGGTAAACTTACCCCCTATTTTTTAACAATTTCATCTAATAACAGTTTTGCAGTTCATCGAAACTCAGGCTTGTATTACAATTACACGCTTTCATAAAAGCCGCGAAGTTAGGATATCTCATGCAAGATGACAATAAGAGTAATGATCAGAGCATTGATTTTGGCGTGCTCAATGAATTCTTAGGTTATCGCCTACGCCGGGCGCAAATGAATTTCTTCTCTAAATTTGCTGAAGTGTGCTCTGATCTGGGCATTTCTCCAGGTCTATTTGCTGTATTAGCGATCGTAGAGCGTAACCCAGGACTCACTCAAACAGCAGTAGCCCAAGTGCTTGGCAATGACCGTTCCGCCATGGTGGCCGCAGTCGATAAACTAGAGCATAAAAATCTACTCGAACGCCGCCCGGCTAAAAATGACCGTCGCTCCTATGCGTTGTTTATGACCGAGCATGGTACAGAGTTTTTCGCTACGTTAGTTGAGCGTGTAACCAGTTACGAGAATGAAATGGCCAAACGCCTAAAAGACGAAGATGAGCGTTTGTGGTTATTGGATGTATTGGAACGACTTGCCAAATAATCTCTAATAAATCTCAGCGATCAATAAAAAAACCAGAGCCTGTTCAAGACTCTGGTTTTTTTATATTTGGCAGATCAAGCGCTTTTGGTTTAGCTATTGCGACGGGCAGCAATCTCTTCACGACGCACACGCTGAGCCAATTTATCCAAAATACCATTTACATATTTATGGCTTTCGGTAGCGCCAAAGGATTTGGCTAGCTCAACGCCTTCGTTGATGGCAACACGGTACGGCACATCAAGACGCTCAACTAACTCGTAAGCACCGATACGCAGTGTCGCAAGCTCAATTGCATCTAACTCTGCTAATGGGCGGTCAAGAAAGGGCTGAAAGTGACCATCAAGCTCCTTCGCTTTACGAGTCACTCCTTGCAACAACTCACGGAAGTAGAGTTTATCGCAAGAAGCCAAGTCTTGTTCGATAGCAAACTGCGCTTCGATTTCATTGACTGGGCCATGATTTAATTGCCACTGGTAGATTGCCTGTAAGGCAAAGCTACGGGAAGCGCTGCGTAATTGGGAGCGCGAAGGTTTTTTCGGCTTGTTCGCTTTATCTTGCTCACTCATCGATTATTGGCCTTCCAACTCACGCAATACGGCAACGGTTTCCAATGCCGAAAGCGCTGCTTCACCACCTTTGTTACCCGCTTTGGTACCAGCACGCTCAATGGCTTGCTCAATCGTATCGACGGTCAACACGCCAAAAGACACAGGAATACCATATTGTAGCGCCAACTGACCAAGGCCTTTGACACATTCACCGGCTACATATTCAAAGTGTGGTGTACCACCGCGAATTACAGCACCGAGAGCGATGATCGCATCGTATTTGCCCTGGTCAGCAACTTTTTTCACTACCACTGGGATCTCAAATGCACCTGGTGCATAAATCACAGTAATGTCTTCTTTTTTGATACCGTGACGGTACAGGGTATCGATCGCACCCTCTTTTAAACTTTCAACAATGTAGCTGTTGAAGCGGCCAACAACGAGGGCGAACTTCGCTCCAGGTGCGGCAAAGTGACCTTCGTAAGTGGTAATCTCGCTCATATCTGCCTCTAACTCTTACAATTCATCGGCACGCACAGGCGCACCTTTGTAGGGAATAAATTCTACGGTTTCTAAATCAAAACCCGTAACCGAAAACTTGCGTGGTGAACTAAGTAGGCGCATTTGGCGCACACCAAGATCACGTAAAATCTGGGAGCCAGTCCCTACCGTTAGGTAAGTACCAGAGCCGCTCTTATCTGCACCTTTTCCTGCCGGTGGATTCAAGCTAACAGAAAAACTTTCTGCCAAATCTGTTGGTTTATCCGCTGAATCAACCAATACCACCACACCACTACCTTGCTTGGCAATGTAGTCTAACGCGCCAAGCATCGACCATTTGGGTTCCCCACCAGCGACCGTAATACCTGCCACATCACGGGCTGGGTCGCGTACGTGTACCCGTACATAAGTCGGCTCTTCAGAGTTAAGCTCGCCCTTCACAAAGGCAAGATGACTAAGGCCTTGTACAGTATCCCGATAGGTAATCAAGTTGAAGTCACCCACTTCGGTGGTCACCGTTTGCTCGCTCTCGCGCTGCACAGTCGTTTCGTTTAGGGTGCGGTAATGGATCAGATCCGCGATTGTACCAATTTTTATGCCGTGTTTCTCGGCAAACTTTTCCAAATCTGGGCGACGGGCCATAGTTCCATCGTCATTGATGATTTCCACAATAACAGAAGCCGCCTCATAGCCTGCCATACGAGCTAAATCACAACCCGCTTCGGTATGACCAGCACGGCTTAACACACCACCAGGACGAGCCATTAATGGGAACACATGTCCTGGTTGCACAATATCTTTCGGCTGAGCATTGGCAGCGACGGCACGCTTAATGGTTAAAGCGCGATCAGCTGCCGAAATACCGGTGGTCACGCCTTCGGCGGCTTCGATAGATAGGGTAAAGTTAGTGCTGTACACCGTACCATTGTTATTTACCATCAGCGGCAAATTCAATTGTTCGCAACGCTGTTGGGTTAGGGTTAAACAGATCAAACCACGGGCGTGAACCGCCATAAAATTCACGATTTCAGGGGTAATGCATTCGGCGGCGACAATCAGGTCGCCTTCATTTTCTCGATCTTCGTCATCCATCAGAATGACCATTTTGCCTTGACGCATATCCGCCAAGATTTCTTCGATGGTATTTAATGCCATTGTCTTACCTATGGGTATTTGTTCTTGTTAACGGCGACGGTCGCCAAAACCTTGTTCAGCTAACCAAGCCTGAGTCAGGGACGATTTGCTCTCGGTCGACGTTGCTACAGGTTGCAGCAGTCGTTCTAAATAACGGGCAATCTGATCCACTTCCACATTCACCTGCTGCCCCACCTGGTAGTGACGCATAATAGTTTGGGCAGCGGTATGGGGGACGATACTGAGTTCAAACTCATCGTCGTCTACCCCAGTAACCGTAAGACTTGTGCCGTCTACCGTGATGGAGCCTTTCAATGCAATATAGCGCATTAATGGGGCAGATACTTTGATCTTATAGCGGATCGAGCGCGCATCGGGCCAAATTGCGGTGATTTCACCCACTGCATCCACATGACCACTGACCAAATGCCCCCCTAAACGAGACTGTGGCGTCAGGGCTTTTTCTAAGTTCACTGCCTGCCCCACTTGCCAATGGCTCAAGGTCGTATGAGCCAAAGTTTCCGCTGACACATCTGCCCAGTAGGCATTGCCTTCCAGCCGGGTCACAGTTAGGCAAACGCCATTGGTAGCGATACTGTCACCTAGATTCACATCGCTCATATCCAATTTTCCGGTACGGACTTTTAGGCTTATGTCGCCGCCTTTACGTTGACTTTGCGCCACCTCACCGACAGCTTCAATAATTCCGGTAAACATAATTAAGCGTCGTCTTCCTCATCATCGTAGTTTGGCACGTAAACCAGCTTCAGATCCGCACCGATTTTGCGTACATCCACTAGGTCAAGGTTGACCGCCTCTGCCATGTTCTCGATCGGCAAGCGTAGTAGCGGGCGGGCTTCTGAACCCAGTAGCTTCGGTGCCATATAGACCACTAGCTCATCCACTAAACCTGCCAGTAAAAAGGCACCTGCAAGTTCCGCTCCGGTTTCTACCAATACCTCGTTAATGCCCTCATCCGCTAACTGTCCCATGGCTTCAACCAAATCTAAACGGCCATCTTCTCCCAGCGGGAGAGGACGTAACGCCACTCCTTTCTGAGTCAGTAGGGCAACATGTTCAGGCTCAGCTTCTTCCTCATCGAAGAACACACAAACTTGGTTGGTTGGGTACAGAATTTTGGCTTCAGGTGGCACCGACAGGGCGGTATCCATAATGACCCGTAGCGGCTGACGAACTTGATCCGGCTTGCACAGCTGATCTTGGGCATCGATACGAACTGTCATGCTCGGGTCATCCATAATGACCGAGCCAATACCGGTGACAATGGCACTGGATTGAGCTCGCAGGCGCTGTACATCTAACCGGGCTTCAGGGCCGGTAATCCATTGGCTCTCTCCTGATTCCATTGCAGTGCGGCCATCTAGGCTCATGGCAAGCTTCACGCGGACAAAGGGCAAGCCCTCTTCCATGCGTTTGATAAATCCAGGATTAAGAGCACGACATTCTGTTTCAAGAACCGGACCAATCACTTCGATGCCTGCATCACGCAGCTTCGCCAGACCACGACCAGCCACTTCTGGGTTGGGGTCTTGCATACCAAACACTACACAGGCAACACCTGCTTTGATTAAGGCATCGGCGCAAGGAGGTGTTTTGCCTTGATGACTACAGGGTTCAAGGGTGACGTAAGCCGTGGACCCTGTCACGTCAGCAGCGGCATTAGCCAAGGCATTGACTTCGGCATGACCTTCCCCGGCGACCTTGTGGAAGCCTGAGCCAATGACTTGACCGTCTTTCACCAGTACACAACCCACCCGCGGATTTGGGTGAGTGGTACGCAAGCCTTGTTTCGCTAAACGAATCGCCTGCGCCATAAATTCAGAGTGATTAGCCACTTAGTTCTCCTGAGGCGGGGTGTTATTGCTGTTTTCTAGACGGTCGATCTCGTCACGAAACTCGCTGATATCTTTGAAGCTGCGGTATACCGACGCAAAACGCACATAGGCCACTTGATCTAAACCTTTGAGTGCTTCCATCACCGCCTCACCAATGACCCGAGAGGGCAATTCCCGTTCCCCAGTAGCTTGCAAGCGTTCTTTGACGTGGGTAATGGCGGTTTCAATGGCTTCAGTGCTAACTGGGCGTTTTTCCAGCGCTTTGAGAATCCCAGAGCGCAGTTTGTCTTCGTCAAAGGCTTCACGGCTACCGTCATTTTTGATCAATTTCGGCATTTGCAGCTCGGCAACTTCAAAGGTAGTAAAACGTTCCTGACAGTGACTACAAGCACGCCGACGACGCACCTGCGCCCCTTCGGAAACCAGACGAGAATCGAGAACTTTGGTATCTTGCGTACCACAAAAAGGACAGCGCATGTTGGTTCCAATAATTGGCAAATTTGCGTACGATAGCAGCCCAACTTGAGGGACTGAAATTGTCCTTGAATGATACCAACCCCTGCCCCTTATGGCTACTAAAGCCCAACAGTAACGCGCTTGGGAATGGCTTTTTCGCCCGCTGCCATGGAGCTTTTCAACGATGCCGTTTGCCGAATTATCTGGTCTAGTCGCTGCGTTGTGCTGGACTATTTCAAGCTTGCTCGCACCCAAGCTGATCGCTCACCTTGGCACACTGCGTTTTAATACCTTACGTATTAGTTTTGCCGCCTTGGCACTATGGTTAATTAGCTACACGGGGAATATTGAGTGGCAGACCTTGACGCCATTCTTACCACTACTGCTGCTGTCTGGGGTCATCGGTATTTTTATTGGGGACAATTGTTTGTTCAGTGCCGTGAACCGTATTGGCCCCCGCCGCGCTGGGGTGTTATTTGCCATGAATGCTCCCTTTTCGATCTTGCTGGCATGGCTGTTTCTGGGGGAAAGCCTTTCTGGCTGGGAACTGCTGTTTTGTGGCGTGGTGCTGATCGGCGTTATCATCGCTATTTTATTTGGGCGCAAAGGTCAAACCCACGAATGGGAAAATACCAAGGGCTCTCTCAGTGTTGCTATCGCCATTGCGCTAACCGCTGCCCTCTGCCAAGCCAGCGGAGCTTTACTCGCCAAACCTGCACTTTTAGCTGGCGTTGATCCGATCTTAGCGTCAGCCATACGAGTAAGCGCAGGAGCACTAGCATTGGTAACCGCTTACCGTTTTTTTAGCGCTTCACAATCTACGGGACAAACCATACGACCGCTCGAAATGCCATTACACTTATGGCTGCGTTTAATGGTCGTCGCCACTGTAGGGATGGTGATCGGCATGAGTGTATTGGTGTGGGGGGTCGGCAACGCCGATGTTGGCTTAGTCACTACCTTGTCTGCCACGGTGCCCGTATTAATCTTGCCGGGACTCTGGCTCACTACAAAACAACGCCCCGCCCTTGGTGCTTGGTTAGGGGCCATTTTGGTGGTTTGCGGCGCTGCGGGGATTATTCTGCATTAGCACTTGTTGTGCTATGCTAAGGCCATATTTTTCGCTTTAGATTAAGTCCTTGATGGCTTGATCGATTCACTCAACTCAGGAACAGACAGAACCTTATGGCACAGTTTGTATACAGTATGAATCGCGTGGGCAAGATCGTTCCGCCAAAACGCGAAATTCTTAAAGACATTTCCCTTTCTTTCTTCCCCGGTGCCAAGATCGGTGTCTTGGGTCTAAACGGCTCAGGTAAATCCAGCCTATTGCGCATCATGGCTGGCGTGGATAAAGAATATAACGGTGAAGCCCGCCCTATGCCGGGTATCAAGATCGGCTACTTGCCCCAAGAGCCAGAGCTAGATAACAGCAAAGACGTGCGCGGTATCGTCGAAGAAGCGGTTGCTGACGTAAAACAAGCCCTTGTGCGCTTGGATGAGGTTTATGCGGCATATGCTGACCCAGATGCGGATTTCGATGCCCTTGCCAAAGAACAAGGTGAGCTAGAAAACCTGATCACTGCTAAAGACGGCCATAATCTCGATCGTGCTTTGGAAGTAGCCGCCGATGCACTACGTCTGCCACCTTGGGATGCCAGTGTCGAACACCTATCTGGTGGTGAGCGTCGCCGTGTTGCCCTATGTCGTTTGTTGCTAGAAAAACCAGATATGATTCTGCTGGACGAACCAACCAACCACTTGGATGCCGAATCCGTCGCTTGGTTGGAACGCTTCCTGAAAGATTACCCCGGTACCGTGGTAGCCATTACTCACGACCGTTACTTCTTGGATAACGCCGCAGGCTGGATTCTTGAACTAGACCGTGGTCACGGCATTCCATACGAAGGTAACTACTCTTCTTGGTTGGAGCAAAAAAATGCCCGCCTAGAGATGGAAGCCAAGCAACAAGCAGCTCACAACAAAGCTATTAAGTCTGAGTTGGAATGGGTACGTCAGAATGCCAAGGGCCGCCAATCTAAGTCTAAAGCTCGTCTAGCACGCTTTGAAGAAATGAACTCCCGTGAGTTCCAAGAGCGTAACGAAACCAACGAGTTGTACATTCCACCTGGCCCACGTTTGGGTAACAAAGTCATCGAGATCGAAAATGTTTCCAAAGGTTTCGATGGCCGCATGTTGGTAGAAGACTTCAACATGGTCGTGCCACCAGGTGCGATCGTGGGTGTTATCGGTGGGAACGGTGCCGGTAAATCAACCCTGTTCAAAATGATTGCCGGCATCGAGCAACCAGATACCGGTACGGTAACAATCGGTGAAACGGTACAACTGGCTTACGTTGATCAGATGCGTGAGCTGGACGGCGAGAAGACCGTATTCGAAGAAATCTCCGATGGTCAGGACATGATCACGGTAAACAACTGGAAAGTACCTTCCCGTGCCTATATTGGCCGTTTCAACTTCAAAGGCTCTGACCAACAGAAGCTAGTAAAACACTTGTCCGGTGGTGAGCGTAACCGTCTTCACCTAGCCAAGTTGTTGAAAGAAGGCGGCAACGTTTTGCTATTGGACGAACCGACCAACGACCTAGACGTGGAAACCTTGCGCGCCCTAGAGGAAGCGCTACTCGCTTTCCCTGGCTCAGCGATTGTGATTTCCCACGACCGTTGGTTCCTTGACCGAGTTGCTACTCACATCCTAGCCTACGAGGGTGATTCGAAAGTCGTATTCTTTGAAGGTAACTACCAAGAATACGAAGTGGATTACAAAGCTCGTACCGGTAAAGATGCGACGCCAACCCGTATTAAGTACAAGAGAATCGACGCTTAATTCGGTTTTGATCGATAACAAACGCCCAGCATTTGCTGGGCGTTTTTGTTTACATCGACAGGGAAAGTCCTGCTATGATGTGTGCGCAATAATCACAAGAGCAAGTTTGCATGCAAGCGGAACAGGAACATCTCAGAGATTATGTCAGCCGTCAGGGGTTAGCGGCTGAGCCCAACCTTTATCAAGAATATCTAGTCCTATGGCAGCGCTTTCGCTATGTGGCTTGGGGGCTGATGGCCGTCGCCATCTTTCTCGGTATCAGTGCGAACTTGGCAGTATTTCGTGCTGGTGACAACCAAGGCAATATTTTTATCTTGCTGTTCCTACTTCTCGCGCCCAACTTCTTCAGTTTGTTGCTATGGCTCTACTCCTTAGCCAAACACCCCAGTCCCATTTATGAGCTCTGCCAATGGGGAGCGAAACTGGCAACGAAAATTCCTTTTATCGAAGTATCGAAAAGCCCTTCTACCCAACAGTGTTTGGTTGGCTACATTTTTCAGAATCCCTACGGACAATGGCTAGCCGCATCCGTCACCCACGGTTTTTGGTTCATTTATCTACTGGTTGGCAGCGTCACTTTTGCGCTCTATCTCAGCTTCAATCAGGTCTCTTTTTATTGGGAAACCACGCTGCTGAATGAGTCACACTTTTTAGCACTAACCCATGCATTAAGCATTATTCCGGGCTGGTTTGGCTTAGCCGAGCCATCTGCTCAGGCGCTTACTCACAGCCAGTTAGGTAGCGAACAAAGCCAAGAAATACGCCTACTGTGGGCCGTCTGGTTGTTGGTTTGCGTGGTGCTGTATGGCGTGCTGCCTCGAGTCTTCTTATGGCTCTTATGTACTGGGTTATATGTCACCACCAAACGGCGCTACCTGCGCTCAAAGACACTTGCGAGCTACCACCAGCAGTGGCATCACCAAGTTCTCGATCCGGATACGGCGCCACCAGCTAATCCAAATCATCCGCCCCAAGGAGCAGAACTCTTACCTCTAACCAGCATTCCCAGCCATGGCGGTTTATTCAGCTTCGAATGGCAAGATGATGTACCAACAGAATTACGCCACTTAGCCTACAGCGCGGTTAACAATCGCGACGAACAACAGACCTGCCTCGATTTTTTAGCTCAAACCAAAGAGCCAGTCATGATGTTGTTGCCTTGTACCACCGCTCCTGATCGCGGAAGCCGCCGGTTTCTGCAACAGGTATCACAACATGACGATATGGTATTTGTGCTAGCCAATCGTCCCTATCAGCTCGCTTGGCAACAGCTACTATGCCAATTGAGTGTTGCACCAGCGCGCTTGTACCGGTTCAGCGAGACTCAGGAGAACTAAGATGCCTATTCGTTTACTGATAGTTGGTCATGCCAACACCGGCAAAACCTCGCTGATTCGAACTTTGTTACGTAGCGCAGACTTTGGTGAAGTGGCCGACTATGCTGGCACTACACGCCATGTTGAAGAGGTTTCCTTGACTATCAATGGTCAAGAATACCTCACTCTCGTGGACACGCCGGGGTTAGAAGATTCCATCGGCCTATGGGATGCCTATCAAGGCAGCAAATGTACAGATTCTGGGCTAACCAAGCTCACGCAATTATTCGACGCCCCGGTATTTGCCGACGAATATAGCCAAGAGCACAAAGTGATTCGCCAGCTATCCCAATGCGATTTGATTTTGTATGTGATAGATGCCCGTCAAGCCCCCTTGGGCAAATACCAAGACGAGCTGAGCTTGTTAGCGCTGGCGAATAAACCCATTGTGCCGATACTGAACTTTAGTCATGGCAGCGACAACAAACTCAATGAGTGGAAGAGTCTACTGGCAACTAGGCACCATCACACAATCATCAAATACGATACGGTGGCGTTTTATTTTGAAGATGAAAAGCGCCTGTATCAGGCACTACAAAGCTTGCTACCCGATGCTTACGAGGAAATACAACGTCTCAGCGAAGAACGTCAACGGCAAGCCGAACAGCGCCAAGAGCTAGGCCTGCAGCAGCTACTAAGACTCTTGATCGACTGCGCCACCTATCGCTTAGTCAGCAACGATTATCCTATTTCCCGAGGTAAACGAGAGTTTTTCCAGCAACATATTCGGGAACGGGAACAAGGTTACCTTAACGCTATTCTGACGCTTTACGATTTCCACCAAGCAGACTTACAGAGCAGCGAGCTAGCGGTTCAAAAAGAACAATGGCAACATGACTTATTTGCCCCGGATACCCTAAAAAAATGGGGCGTCAACAGCGCTACCTATGCCACTACAGGAGCTGCTATTGGAGCAGGCATTGATATCTTATCGGCAGGATTATCGTTGGGCACGGCGACCACCATTGGAGCCTTAGTTGGTGCCGGCTGGCAGACAGGAAAAACTTACAAAGATGCCCTGATGACGCGCCTTACTGGACGCTGTTTGATTCGCATTGACCACCCGACTCTGTTGCTATTGTGTATGCGAGGAGTCGCCGTATTGCGCCATTTCCATCATCGAGGACATGCTAGTCAGACTCCTTACCAACTGCCGCAAGGCTTAGAGCAAGAAACCTTAACGCCACCGTTACAGCAAGAATTGGATCGCCAGCTAAGCAAGATTGGGCAGCATCTAAATTGGTATCAGCAACCGATTGACTATCAACACCCGACAATACGTAAACTAAGGCAAGTACTGGAACAGTTGCTGGCTTAACTCTTCCAGCGCAGCTGACACCAAGCCTGCTGTTCAGCGTTATCAAAAAACGACCAGGCAATAAAGCGGCTGATTTTCTGCCCCTGTGCCATTTCGATGATACGCACCTGTTTCGCACCGACCTGCTGCAAACGCTGTTGCAGCGGCGCTAAATTGTCCTTGCGGGCGACTAGGGACGTGAACCAAAGGCAACGCTGTCCTACTGGCACGCTTTCATCAATCATACGCAACAAAAAGCCCACTTCTCCGCCGTCACACCAAAGTTCTTTTGACTGTCCGCCAAAGTTCAGCGTCACTTCCGCTGTGTCATCCCCTTTCAAGCCTCGCCATTTACGACGATTCTCACTAGCCATGGTGGCTTCGCTGGCGTGAAACGGTGGATTACACAAAGTCAGGTCGAAATAATCGTCGTTTTCCCAAACGCCTTGAAAAATATGGGATTCGTCGGTCTGTTGGCGTAACTGAATGCGTTTTTTCAGACTCGCATTGGCTTGCAAAATGGCGCTTGCTGCACCAATCGCAATAGGGTTTACGTCAGAGCCAACCAAATGCCAACCGTACTCCTTGGTTGCCACAATGGGGTACACACAGTTAGCCCCGGTTCCCACATCCAGCACACGCACTTGTTTACCCCGAGGAATATGACCACCATTGCTATCCGCCAATAAATCAGCCAGATAGTGGATGTAATCCGCTCGCCCTGGAATTGGTGGACACAGATAGCCTTCCGGAATGTCCCAGAAAGTCACACCATAAAAGTGGTTCAATAGGGCCTTATTGAGCGCTTTAACCGCATTAGGGTCAGCAAAATCTATGGTTTGGTTACCGTATTGGTTGGTTTTTACGAAGGGCGCCAACTCTGGGCAGGAATCAGCCAATAGCGGGAAATTATAACGGGCACGATGTGGATTACGCGGGTGTAAACGTAGCTTTTCTTTACCCTTGGCGGTTCGCCCCTTGTGGTTCTTCATCGCTGCTGTGTGACCCGTTTTTTTGACCATGTGCTTTGTGTTATCGCAAAAAGAAACCAGTATACCCGATTTTTTTCACACAGGCTCCGGGTGCGGGATCAGATCCCGCACCACTTGAGCACACAGTTGTCGCAACCAGTCGCCACCCGCATCCGCTGTTAAGGCCTTCGGCCACGCCAAATAATAGTGGGTATCCGCAAAATGAAACGGCAATGGGCGAATCGCTAAGCCAAATTGTTGGGCAAAGCGTTGCGATAACAAACCACTGGTACTCAGTAAGAGTTGTGTACGCCCGACGGTTTCTAAGGCGGCTAAAAAATGTGGCGTCTTAAACGCAAAGCGGCGCTCCCGTGCCCGTTCGCCGAGGGCGTCGTTACTAAATATGCGTGCCCCGCCCCCCATGTTTACCAACACATGGCTGTAGCTTAAGTAATCATCTAAGGTAATTTGCTCTTGCTGTGCCAGTGGGTGATCTTTTGCCATCACACAACAAAATTTCTCCCGACCCAGTAGCATGCGTTCAAAGTGCGGTGGCACCTGAATATATTCAGAACAGAGCACCGCATCGATATTGGCTTCGCTTTGCTGTAACAAGCTAATTTCCCCTACCGTCGCGGTTTCCAATGAGGCTTGGGGGGCTTGCCGATAGAAACGGGATGCGATTTCCGGCACATAGGCTTGGGCTTGATAATGGGTTGTTTGTAGCCGAAAGGTACGATCACTGGTGGCCGGGTGAAATGGCCGAATCGTGTGTAGGCTCGCCATTTGTTCAAGCATGGCCCGCACCGGAGCTTCTAGGGCGATCGCCTTGGCAGTGGGCACCATACCTTTACTGGTACGAATAAATAATGGATCGGCAAAGGCATCACGCAAACGATTCAGTAAACGACTCATGGCAGATTGGGTAATAAACAAACGATCTGCGGCGCGCCCCACATTACACTCTTCCAACAAATACAGCAGCCCTGTGAGGCTTTTTAAGTCCAAATGTTGAATCCCTGTTGGCAGCATAGCATTTCTCGCTTTAGTCATAATGCTTAGGTCTATTATGCATTGGATACTCATTTTGCAAAAGGTCATGATGCCAACGATGGCAAGCAGGGGGTATTTATGGCGACAGCAGCAAGTTTCTTTTGTCTAGGTTTATTTTTTAGCAGCATAACCGTGCTGTTTTGGGGCATGTTACCCATCGCTCTAAAACTATCGGGCGGTTTTTCTGACCCTATTACACTCACTTGGTTACGCTTCACTGTGGCAGGAGCCATCTTGCTGTTATGGCAATGGCAGCGGGGAAAGCTGGGGGAATTTCGTTCCTTGAGTCGCAATCATTGGCTGCGTTTATTTGCTGCGGGCAGCTTTTTGATCGTCAACTATACCTTGTTTGCTTGGAGCCTAGACTTTATGCATCCAGGGAGCGCCCAGTTAAGTTTCCAAACGTCACCTTTATTGCTCGCTTTAGGAAGCCTCATTTTTCTAAAAGAACAAGTCCGTTGGCAGCAGTGGCTGTGCTTTGCAGTACTGGCTGCCGGGATGATCATTTTCTTTCATCCCGTACTGAGGGGCGATCTGCCCGGCGATAGCAGCACCATTGCCCTTGGCTTTGGGATTGTTCAGGTTTCTGCGGCAAGCTGGTGTGTGTATGCCCTTTTGCAAAAATCGCTATATCACCGTTTGTCCTCTGCCAATATTCTATTAGCTATTTACCTGTTTGCACTGGTGGTCATGCTGCCATTTACCCATCCAGCCGAGCTCGTCCTTATGTCTACCACAGATATGCTGATCGCGGGTTTTTGCTGTCTTAATACGGTGATTGCTTACGGTGCATTCGCCCAAGCGATGCGCTACTGGCAGACCGTCCAGGTGAGTGCGGCAGTGGCGCTTACCCCCATCGCTGCCTTTATTCTGACGGAAGTAAGTGTCAGCCTAAGTTGGTGGCCCGAGGTTATTACTTCTTCCCATGCAGATAGTTTGAGTCTGTTCGGCATGGGCTTAGTGGTGAGTGCCGCTATTACGGTACAGCTCCTGAGTGTCCAGTTCGCCAAACAAGCAAACCGCCGAGCGGCAGCGATACAATTGACGGCGGAAACCAAAACGCTGACATAAAGTTGGGACAAGTGGCGAAAAATTGCATAGACTCATGGAAAACACCCAGACGTAATAAGGGGGATTTATATGAGCATAGATGCGCTCACTGTTCGTGATGTCATGTCTTGGGACAAATTTTATGTACATCCAGAGACGTCCATTCACGATTGTGCTCACGCCTTAGCCGAGCACAAATTACCGGGGCTGCCTGTAGCTGACCAACATGGTCGTCTAGTGGGTTTTGTGTCCGAACAAGATTTGCTGCCAGCCTTGCTACAAGCGGTGTATTACGGCCAACGTGCCGGTCGCGTTGATAGTGTCATGCAAAAGAAAACGGCGGCAATCAGCCCAGAGCTGCAAGTCATGCAAGTGGCAAAGATGATGCTAGAGCAAAAGCCTAAGGTTTACCCGGTGGTGGAAGATGATCGCTTAGTAGGCATCATTACCCGCAGCCACATTACCAAGGCGTTGCTGCGTACCCACGAGCACACTTCTCCGGCTTAAAGCCAAAATGGGAACAGGGATAGTCCCAACACCATAGCGATGGCGAGTAAAGTAAAAAGAAACTCTACCGGATTTTCACGGGCATGGGCTAAGGTTCCACGAAGCCAATCTAAACCCGTGATTGGACGAGCCGCCGCAGCTCGCTGTGCTTGATCGGCGGCGATTAGCTCCCGCGCTTTTGCCGCTTGCTCTTTGTCCTTTACCCAAATACCCGCCATAGAGATCTGCCAACGGCCCGCGCTAGTTTCGTAGAACTCGATTTCATGCTCTGCTAACAAGCCACGAATATCATCCGCCTCTTCATCGGGGACGTTTTTTAAACGAAATACTAACTGGGCCACGGGTTACTCCTCTACAGGCGGGCAAGCCTACCAGAGAAATTAAGCGGTTGCCTAGTCAGCCGTTTGTTGAATTACCAAAGTTAGGTAACCCACTTCAAAACCAAACTTGGTAAGAATGGATTCGTTAATCACGGTAGTAGGATTTACGAGATACATTTTATCGTCTACGGCAACTTCCAAGGTATCGCCGTCATAGGGGATTTGCAGCACATAATTCATAAACAACGCATTACCACTGGTGCGTAACTGCCCCGTACCGGTGACATCTCCTGCGGTAGCGGAATACGCATTTGCGCCTTGAGGTGTGAGCGTCCAGGTACGACGTTGGCGCTCGCCGTCATCAAACACAAACCACTCATCTAAGGTACCAGCACCTTGCTCCCAACTACCCACTAGGTCGGCATTGAAGTAGCGAATCACATTGCCACCACGGTCTTTTAGAATGCCATGGGCGGTGAGCTTGCCATTAAAGAACTCAGTCACATCGAACTTTGGTTCATTATTAGCGTATTGATCAATGGAGGGGCTGGAACAAGCCACCAACATCCACGACAGAAAGGCGATCACAAGCAAGCGCATAAGGGGCTCCGATTAATTCTCTTCGTATTGATAAAAAATATCGACGCTTTGGTAAGCGCCATCTTGGTTGGCAATATTGCCCCGGCCGGTAAAACGTAGCAGTCGTGGCGTGTCGTCATAAGCAATGATGATGGGGTCGACGATCATGCGTAGCCACCAAGCTTCGGGCGTAATGGCAAAACAGCGGGCTTGGGCCGGTGTCCGCGCCAAGCAATCTACCGCGCCAACGGAAAAGGGCACCACCGATGCACGGCTTGGTACTAGGTAATCAATCTCTAGAGGTTTACCCTCAGATAGCTGCTGCCAATTGGCTTTCACGTACTGATCAAAGCCGGCGTCAACGATGAGGTTATTGGTGATCGGGAAAGTGGCGTTATCCACTTTGGTATCGCTGCTAGCCTGATAACTTAGCGTCAAAGTAGATCCGTCCACCTTGGTGCGGATCACTTCGCCGCGAAGCTGGTTGATTTGCTCAAAGGCAGGTGCATGGCTGGAATCGCGATAATCCAGCAGTTTGGTTGCGAACAAAGCGCCTTTGGGGTCGTGGTACTCTACCGTGTGGTAAGGGGCATCGTAGGCGTGGGTTTCTGTGTAGATCAACTCCCCCGTTTTTAGATCATAGGCCAAACCAACTACCGCTGCGTTGCTAGCAACACTTAAACTCAATGCAAATACACTAAAGCTAACCTGTTTCACAACATCACCTGTCTATTTTTTGAATGCGGTTACTTTGCTTGCACCAAACTTCGATCGAGCCACTTGGTGGCGAGGTAATTGCCACCCAACAGCACCAGCATCCACACCACCCCAAGTAACAATAACGAAAACCACAATGGCTCGGCTAAATTTGCTCCAGTGAGGCGAGCGCCACCCAAATAGCTTAACGGTGGACCAACAAAAGCAGCCCCCGCTAATAACCAAGGTTGCTGACGTGCCCAGCACAAGGCATGGCTAAATAAGGTACCCACCGCCACCCAAAGACATAACAGCCAGAGGGGTGGTAGCAACCAAATGGAGGATGCCCAGTCGGGACCTAAGCGAATCACGCCCTGTCCGATCAATACACCATCAATAATGAGGCCGGCTAGCAAAAACACACCAATTAAGCGCCATTCCCGTGACGTTTCCATGAAATAACGCCAATGGAGTAATAAATAAAGCCCGGTCGACAGCAGCGCCCAGCCGTTGCCTCCCAATACGGACACCAGCCAAACAACCTGAAATGCCAAAGCGCTGTAGAGGGCTTTCATAGGATTACTCAGGCACAGTAAAGCGGTAACCCGGTTTAGCAAATACCGTTTGTACGGTACTGATGGCGCGTTCTTTAAAGCCCCCTTCGCAGTAGGCTAGGTAAAAATCCCACATGCGGCAGAACACGTCGTCAAACCCCATATCGGTGACACGGTGACGCTGTTCGTGGAAGCGCTGACGCCAGTCGGCTAAGGTCATAGCATAGTGCTCAGTGATATCCTCTAGGGCGACCATTTGCATATCGGTTTTGCGGGCTAAGCGGTCGGATATCACTTGAACGGAAGGCAAACAGCCACCGGGGAAAATATAACGTTGAATAAAATCTACGGAGTTTTTGGCGTAGTCATAACGTTGATCCGCAATGGTAATCGCTTGAATGACCATCAAGCCGCTCGGTTTCAATAAGGACGAGCACTTACTGAAATAGCTGTCGTAAAATTCGTGCCCCACTGCTTCGATCATTTCGATGGAAACCAGCTTGTCGTACTGTCCTTCCATTTCCCGGTAATCTTTTAACAACAGGGTGATTTTGTCCGATAAGCCCTCGTCCGCGACCCGCTGCTTGGCGTATTCATACTGTTCCTGGGAAATCGTCGTGGTAGTGACTTTGCAGCCGTAATTCTTGGCGGCATGAATCGCCATGCCGCCCCAGCCAGTACCGATTTCTACCAAGTGATCAGTTGGTTTCAGTTCTAGCTTCTGACAGATATGATCCAACTTATGTACTGCCGCTTCTTCCAAACTGGTTCGTTGGGTTTGATAGATCGCCGCTGAGTACATCATGGTCGGATCAAGAAACAAGCGGAAGAAATCATTACCCAAATCGTAGTGAGCAGAGATATTTTTCTTAGAGCCAGAACGGCTGTTAGCATTAAATTTATGGAATAGATAGGTCGCCATACGTGACCAAATAGGACGGGCGCTGTCTGCTTCGTTGATCACGTTTAAATTGGCTACCATCAAGCGGATAACAGCCACCAAGTCAGGTGTGCTCCACCACCCTCTCATGTAGGCTTCACCGGCACCAATACTGGCGTTGTTAAAAACGTCTCGGTAGGCACCTTGGTCGTGTATTACGATATGAGCATGATAGGGTGTCAGATCGGGGGATTGACCAAACTCATGGCGCTGATCACCATCCTCTACCACTAAATGACCTATCGTTAATCGACGTAAGAGCGTGTGAACGGCTTTTTTTGCCACCCCGTCGAACCAGGTTTTTCTGCTTTTAATCTGCTTTTGGTTGGCAATACTCGCTGAACTCATGTTCCTTTCCTTTTCAAAGTTAAGGATCGGTGCTGTGGTGTTTCGGGTGATCGTAAATTGGCACGCGCTTCAAAAAGAGTTTAAGTGCTTGCCAATAAATACCCCAAGCTACTTTGGCGGTCATCCACGGGTAGCGGGCAAGTAACGTCGTTAAACTGCCCCCGGTGATCGTTTCCCGTTTTAGAGTCAAAGTAGCGTCAAACACGCAGCTAGATGGATCCGACTGCAATCGATTAATCATATGCACGGCCAACTTTTCCCCCGGAACGGAGCTGCGCCAGTCATATAAATGGTGCATCGGGTTAAAAGGCGACACATGCATCGACTTGTTGATACTGGTACGCTGAGTAGACTGAGTTGGATCACAAGGGAAAACATAAGCAATGCGTTCTGACCAAGGAGTATTGGTCACTTCCAGTAGCATGGCTTGCAACTGTTCTTGGTCATCAAAGCAGTAATAGATCGAAATGGGGTTAATGATGTAACCGAAATAACGGGGATTGGTGAGTAAGCGTACCGGGCCGGATAGTTGCGTGCCCAGCTCACTGTTCACTCGGTTGAGCACGGCTTTTTTTAACGGTAGATTCGGGTCACCAAAATAATCAGCACGCACGAATCGGGCCGGGAAGCCACGTCGCTTAGACCAAAGCGGACTCTTAGCCAACACCTGATCCACTTCATCCAAATCCCAATACAACATGGAAACTTGATAACTGAACTCATGGGTGCGGGGCTGGTAACGGCGATGGCGCACCGTGCCAGTATAAATGGCGCTGTTAAGCGGATTGGATGTCACTACCATTCTACTCCTAAGCCACTTGCTACGCGCACCCCACTCCAACAACCATCTTCATGGAAACCGTTACGCCAATAAGCGCCACAGAACCAGGTATTCGCTACCCCATTAATCTCGTGCCAACGCTCTTGGGCTTTGATGCCTTCCAAGGTGAACGTCGGGTGGGCATATTGATAACGACCAATGATTTTTTTCGGGTCAATCAGGTCTTCTCGGTTTAGGGTAACCACGTAGGTCTTATCCGTATCGTCAAAGCGTTGCAGGATATTCATGTTGTAGCTCAAGGTCGCCGGTTTGGTGCTGTCTTTGCCCAAATGATAGTTCCAGCTCGACCAAGCTAACTTGGCTTTGGGCATTAGTTTGGTATCCGTGTGCAGAATCACATCGTTATTACGATATGGAATCGCCCCAAGGATCTCCTGTTCCTTGGCGGTAGGTTCGCTTAGCAGTGCCAATGCCTCGTCACTGTGGCAGGCAAACACAACCTGGTCAAAAGACTCGCTCGGTTGCCCATCAAAATGCAGTATCACATGGTCATCAAAACGCTCAACTGACGTGATTTTGCTATTAGTGCGTATCTTACTGTGGAAACCCGCCGTCAGAGGCGTGATGTAGGCGGCAGATCCTCCCTTAATAACCCGCCACTGGGGGCGATCATTGACACTGAGTAAACCGTGATTTTTGAAAAAACGCACAAAGAAGATCAACGGAAAATCCAGCATTTCATCCAAGGTTGACGACCAAATGGCGCTGCCCATTGGGATCAAATAGTGGCTGGCAAACATGCGACCATAACCTTTTTGCTTCAGATACTGGCCTAACGTGGTGGCTTCGTCCAAACGACCGCTCTCTAAATCTGCAATCGCTTCTTTGTTGAAGGACAGGATATCCTTCAACATCTTTAGATAAGGAATATTAAACAGGTTCTTACGCTGGGCGAACAGTGAGTTAAGGTTGTTGCCACCGTACTCCAAGCCGGTTTGCTCACAGCTGACGCTGAAGCTCATCTCGGTTGGTAAGGAGTCGATTTTTAGCTCATTCATTAGACGAATGAAATTCGGGTAAGTCCAATCGTTGTAAACGATAAAGCCGGTGTCGATAAAGCGGCGCTTTGCCCCTTCTTGGACTTCCTTGGTGGCGGTGTGTCCGCCGAGGCGCTCAGCCGATTCAAATACACAAATTTCATGTTTACGCTGCAATAAATATGCGGCGGTTAGTCCTGATATGCCGGTTCCGATAATGGCGATCTTCACTGCTTCCTACTCCTTTATGGGGTTGGGTTAACTCTAGTCGTTAATTGGCTTAGTCGCATTAAGGCGCAACCATAATTTTGGCAAACACCTGGCCAAGGTCAGTACCATGGACAAACGTTTAGGAAAGGCGTACTCAAAGGGCCGTTTTTCCAGTGCGCGATAAATACGTTCAGAGGCTTGCTCCGCAGACATAATAAAAGGCATAGAAAAATCGTTTTTCTGGGTCAATGGTGTATCAACAAAACCCGGCAGTACACAGGTGACATCAATACCATATTGGGCAACATCCATGCGCAAAGCAGAGAGAAAATAGCGCACCGCGGCCTTACTCGCCCCATAGCCCTCTGCGCGGGGGAACGGTGCCTGCACCGCTTGTGATCCGATCCCCACTAAATGCCCTCTAGGGGATATTTTTAGTAAAGGCAAACAGACTTCGACGCAATTGACCATACCCAAGTAATTCACTGCGTTGATACGCTCGTGCAATGACCAGTCAGGCTTTTCAATATCTAGATATTCACAATTACCCGCGTTCAGAATCACTCTGTCTAAGTAAGGAGTAAGATCACTGATGGCTTGCTGACAACGACTCAACTGACCTTTGTCGGTCACATCAAGGGGGATGAAATGCAAATGTGGTACGCTGTCTAACAGGGTCTCTAACTCTCCGGCTGAGCGCGCACTAGCTATAACGTGCCAGCCATCCGCAAGGTGGCGTTTGACCAGCGACAAGCCGATGCCGGAACTTGCCCCAGTAATCCATACCCATTGTTGTGGTTGAGTCTCTTGCGTCATTATTGCACCGCCAATCTATTTTTCAGTCCGCGTACGATACGACCAAGGAATGGGATGTGTTCATAAAGCATCTGCCCCATATCGTACACATCCTCGTGGTAAGTAATACGATCGTTAAACTGCACCTGAGACATGCCCCGCACCACATGGGTTTTATTGCCTAGTTTGGGGTGACGGAAGTACATATTCCACTTTATGTAGGCCGTATCCGCACTTACCATTTGGTCTAAAAATTCAAAGCGACCGCTTTCTACATTGGCAGAAATGTCTGCCAAATAAGCATGCAATTCCGCCATGCCGGTAATCTCATGAACCGGATCTTTAAAACGCACGTCGGAGGCGTAAATGTCACCGATGCTATCAAGCGCCGGTTTGCGTACATCTTTGTAGAAGTTTTTAAAACGCTCGATTAATTCAAGCTGTTGTTTTGTAGGGCGATCTGACATAGCTATTTTCTCCATGGCTCGCCAAGTTCTCTCGTATTTGACTATACGCAACAGAAAAGTTTTCAGATCAGTGATCCAGCTCAATCCAACTGGCGTATACTGCTAATGCGGGGCTACCCCACCACACCCTTAGACAATCTTTGGCAACGGCTTGGAGCAGATAATGGAAAGGGTACAAGAAAAACCGGCAGACGAATCCCTGCTAAACGACATGAATGCTGTGGCACAACACCGGGACCAGCAGGCACTGGCGCGCCTGTTCGATCACTACGCTCCGCGTGTGCGTGCATTTTGTTTGGCGGCCCAGCCGGGCGCAAATTTAATGGCTGATGACATTACCCAAGAAGTGATGATTCGCATCTGGAACAAGGCACATACCTACAAACCAGAGTCCGCTTCTTTGACGACTTGGATATTCACCATCGCCAGAAATGCGCGTATTGATTACATGCGTAAAAATGGCCGTTTCCAAACCGATATTGACCCGGAATTTTTTTGGAGTGAACTTGTTGACGAGAACGCTGACCCATTTGCCGATGCCCAACGTAAAAGAGATCAGGACATCATTCGCGAAGGATTAAGCAAGCTTCCCGTCGATCAGCGTCAAGTGCTTTCTAAGGTGTATCTAGAAGGCAAGACCCATAAAGAAGCGTCGGAGGAATTAGACCTTCCTCTTGGCACGATCAAATCACGGGTACGATTGGCTTTGCATAAATTGACGGTTTATATCAAGAGGTAGCGGAAATGCTAAACTACCATCCAAGTGTCGACATGCTCGTGGAATACGCTTCTGGGGCTTTGTCTTTGCCTCACGCCCTGTGCGTTTCCACTCACTTAGACCAGTGCGAACACTGCCGCGCCCACGTGCGCAAGCTAAGCCAACTTGGTGGGCTAATGTTTGAAACTCCACCAGATGAGCCTTCGCGCAAAGGGCTTGATAGCCTCAAGGCAAGCTTGTTTGAGCGTCTCGGGAAAGCAACCAGCGAAGCCACCGCTACCGACATTCAAGTGGCTAGTGTGAAGTCGTCGGATTTCGCCCGTTACCAAGTTCCACGTAGCTTACGCCAGTACATACCGGAAGACTATGACAGCCTGAGCTGGATGCGCCTGTCCCCTTCATTCAAATTAGCTACCCTGTGCCAAGAAACGGAAGGGGCGCAAGTGGCGCTGACACGAATCAAAGCAGGGGCAAGCATGCCCTTGCATACCCACACCGGGGACGAGCTCACGCTTGTATTGGAGGGGGCTTTTTCGGACGAAGACGGGGTCTACCGCAAGGGAGATTTCTTATCTCGTTCTTGCGACGATAAACACCGCCCAATGGTTACCGAAGATGCTGAATGCATTTGCCTAACAGTACTAGATGGCCCAATTGAGTTTACCGGCTGGTTCTCCCGGATGCTGAACCCCATCATGCGCAAGTACCACCCCAGCGGAAATCTACGCTAACTTTTATAACGGGTAATCGGTTCCCTGTTCTGGTATAATTAGAGTTCTTACTAATTATACTAGGCAGGAGCTACCCCATGGCGAAGAAAAAAGCAGCCGATACCAATTCAACCGAAACCTCAGAAACCATCGCCAGACAAATGGAAGAGTTCCTTGCCCGCGGCGGTCAGATTGAACAAGTCGCTCAAGGTGTCAGCGGCGTCAGCCACACCTCTGGATCACGCCATATTACCCTTGGTAACTCTAAGCCGAAGGCGTAGTCTCCACTCTACTTTACAATTCTAGATAGCAAGTAAATCGTCGCGAGCCATTGGGTAGGCTGGTATAGTATTGCCTGTTTCCAATTGCGAGGAATACCCTGTGTTGTCTGAAAAAGATAAAGAATTTTTTCGCCCCATGTGGCGCCGTGTATTAGCCACTGCCCTATGTGGCGGCTGGGCTATTCTAGAGTGGAGTTCCGCTCAGCCACTTTGGGCCGTACTTGCAACAGGTTTTACCCTGTATTGCTTGTGGAATTTCTTCTACAAATTTGACCATGACGCCTAATTTCCTTGGTACGCAGTTCATAATAACAACAAACGATTGGATTGAATCAAACCATGTCACGCCGCCCAACCATTCACGATCTCGCCGCAGCGGCAGGTGTCAGCACCGCCACAGTTGATCGGGTGCTTAACCGCCGCTCAAAAGTTCGCGAAGCCACTGCTCAGCGAGTTCTTATTGCCGCTGAAGACATTGGCTACCATGCTGCCGGATTACTACGTAAACGCGTACAAGAGGCACAACCCGTTAAACACATCACGGTTCTATTGCAACGTAGCAATGATGAATTCTACCGTGCTCTTGGGGAAACTATTG
Organism: Maribrevibacterium harenarium; assembly: GCF_006385675.1. Taxonomy (GTDB): domain Bacteria; phylum Pseudomonadota; class Gammaproteobacteria; order Pseudomonadales; family Marinomonadaceae; genus Marinomonas; species Marinomonas harenarium. Next base: position 24,539 of record NZ_VFRR01000007.1, read on the forward strand.
AATTAGCGTGCTCCCGACAAACGAACTTTCAGTTTGAAACCTCTATTGTCTTTATGGAAGAAGTTTCCCCCAATCACATTGTTGATTGTCTTAACCGAGCCGGAAAACAAGCCGATGGTGTGGCTTTAGTTGCGCTAGATGATTTACTCATTAATCAAGAAGTAGAAGCTTTACTTAGCAACAAAGTACCGGTGATTTCACTGCTTTCCCCTCTTTCCTCTGCCAAAATAACGAGTCACATTGGACTTGATGGACGAAAAGTAGGGAGAACAGGAGCATGGGCGATCAATAGACTGACAGCGGGGCGGTCGGGCAAAATCGGTATCATGCTAGGTAGCCACCGATACTTGAATCAAGAGATTGCTGAAATCAGTTTCATAAGCTATTTCCGCGATTTCAAGCATCAGTTTGAGATTCTAGACGCCCGCACAAATTTGGATGATGTAGCCTTGGCAAAACAAGCTACCCTAGAGCTTCTTCATGATTACCCCGATCTAGTCGCAATTTACAGCGCAGGGGGAGGAGTAGATGGAATCATTGATGCATTAAAGGAAACGGGGCGGCACAAAGATATCGTATTAATTTGCAATGAACTCACCACGAAAACTAGAAAAGCGCTAATAGATGGCACAGTAGACCTAGTTTTAGCAACACCAATACAAAAAATAGCTTCCGAATTGGCAGAGACCTTTGCGAAAGCCTTTGATAGTAAACGTTCTAGTTCACTTACCCATATTCGGTTACCTGCTGAAATTTACGTAGCAGAAGGGCTGTAGGCAAACCTCGTAAAAAAAGGCGATCACAAGATCGCCTTTTTTATGTTCACCGTCTGCAAACGCAAGCGTGTGGCGGTGCTGGCTTCAACAATATGTTGGAAGATTGCCTAACGCTAGAAGGTAAACCAGCACCCAAAATTGATTTTACGGCCCACGCCAAAGCTATGGGCGCGCGTGGTGAAACCGTTAAAACTATTCAAGAACTAGAGGCTGCCTTAATTAGAGCTAGGGAATCCGATGTTACTTACATAGTTTCGATTGATACTGATCCAGCAGTCACTGCACCAGGCGGAGCTTGGTGGGATGTTGCAGTCCCAGAAGTGTCAGAACGGGAAGAGGTTCGTATCGCGAGAAAAAACTACGAGTCACATAAGGCTCGCCAGTTTAAAAATCTTTAATTAACAGATTTAGAGATAGCACAAGGTCTCCTCTATCTCTAAATATTAAACCATGTTTCTCTGACCGAGATGCTCCGTCGCTACTGGTAGTCTGTCAGGTAACTCTCGCTGGCTAGCGACATTGTTTGCCCTCCCCCCGGAGGGCTTTTTTTTTTGCTAAACTAAATGACATCTACCTTAGCGCTTGATGTCCCGATAAAAGTTTTCATGAGACCCAATCGCTTCAAGATAAATTAGACGCGGCACTTCCTCGATGGTGTAACCAAGCAAATACAATTGGCCTGCACTGTGGAACTTGTAAACTCGTAAAGAGGCAAGGTCCCCCTTTTTCAATTCACCTAGCTCGGGGGATACACAGATTTCAGCCACTGCTGCGTTCACATCGACAATGACATTCGGTTTGAGCTTTTTATAAACTCGGGCAAATCGCCGTGTTTGAAGAACTTGCCAACTCACTGTTTTGAACCAAGGGTAAACGGTATTGCGTCTTCTTTCGGCTCTGACATCGACATAAGCGATTCAGCAATAAAATCCGCCGGTAAATCGGGATTATCCAACGCAGCTCGACCTACCTTAGCCCAAAATTCAAGCTGGCCTTGGACAGTACGAAATTCAGCTTTTGCGGCTGCTCTCGCTTGATTCACCAGTTCATCGTCTAACCTTACAGATACACTCATACTCTACCTCCAACAACTTACCACAATTGTAGTAAATCGACTTTTAGAATGAAAGTAAACCGTCGCCCCGTCTATCTATTTAAATTCCTATCCATTTCAAAAGCCCAGCCCTGTCATCTGCCCGTTATCAAACCGTCACAGCAGCGTCACACTCACACCATAGGCTACGAAATGAACAATTTTGAGTGTCATTCGGAGCCGTATCGTGCTGCAAGTCGAACAGATTATCGCGGATAAATCCCCGCAGTTTTTTCAGAAAAGTCCTCTTATCACTCGCCCAACAGTGAGTGTGCTGAAACGCTTATTCCATGAAGGTGAAGTGAATCAGTTCTTAGCGCAGCATGGCGATTCTGTGGGCGTGGAGTTTATTGATCGGGTGCTCGATCATTTCAATTTCGGCTATCAGGTTAGTCAAGTTGACCGGCGCAATATTCCCGCCTCTGGGCGAGTGTTGATTATCGCCAATCACCCTCTTGGAGCATTGGATGGGTTAGCGATTCTACGCTTAATTAGTGAAATCCGCTCTGATGTGAAGATCGTCGCTAATGATCTTTTGCTAGGGTTTGATGCCCTCAAAAATTTAGTGCTACCGGTGGATAATATCGGCGGCAAAACCGGCCGTAAGCAGCTCAAGGCCATCATGGATGCACTACATCAAGAGCAGGCCGTGATTATTTTCCCAGCGGGGGAAGTATCGCGCCTGTCACCAAGCGGTGTAAAAGATTTAAAGTGGAACTCAAGCTATTTAAAGATCGCTCAGAAAACCAATAGTCCACTGCTACCGATTCACATTGGTGGCCGTAACTCTATGTTGTTTTACACCAGCTCTTGGGTATACCGTCCACTGTCGTCCCTTCAACTAGCTAACGAAATGTTCCGCCAGCGCAACCGTCGCATTCCGATGCAGGTAGGACAAGCTATCCCGATTCAAGAAATTGCCAAACTGCCGTTGAGCGATAAAGAAAAGAATAAGCTGGTTAAACGCCATTTATACCGGATTGCCAAAGGCAAAAAGCCACTGTTAAAAACAGAGAAAACCATCTCCCATCCACAAGATAGGCAGCGTCTTAAAGCTGAACTCAAGCAGGCGGAGCACCTCGGCACGACGAAGGACAACAAGCAGATTTACTTAGCAGATTACGTGCAAGACTCGGTACTGATGCAGGAAATTGGCCGCTTACGCGAAATCGCCTTCCGTAAGGTAGGGGAAGGTACTGGCGAGCACCGGGATCTGGATAACTATGATCGCTACTACCGCCATTTGGTATTGTGGGACGAAGAAGAACTAGAAGTTGTCGGTGCTTACCGTATTGGTGAAGTGGCACGCTATTACAAAGAAAAATCCAATCAGCCAATTTATAGCGCTGAGCTATTCCGCTATAGCTGTGATATGGAGCCTTACTTTGAACAAGGGATTGAGCTCGGGCGCAGTTTCGTCCAGCCCAAGTACTGGGGTAAACGCAGCCTAGACTACTTGTGGTATGGCATCGGTGCCTACTTACTGAAACACCCTGAAGTACGTTACATGTTTGGCCCTGTAAGTCTCAGTGGCAACTACCCCACCTTAGCCAAAGATATGATCGTACACTTTTACCGAACCTATTTTGCCGACCCAGAGCACTTAGCGCGTTCCTTTACCCCTTACCACATACAGGCGGAGCACCAGAGCCTAATGAGCCAGTTTTTCTCCGGCGAGAATTACGAAGAAGACTTTCGTATATTGAAAGAACAGCTCAGTAATTTGGGTGCATCGGTGCCGACACTTTACAAGCAGTACAGCGAAGTATGCGAAGAAGGCGGGGTACGCTTCTTGGACTTTGGTATCGATGTGGATTTTGGCTATTGTGTTGATGGTCTGGTACTGGTGGATTTAGCAAAACTGACAGACAACAAACGTAAGCGCTATCTCGGCCAATAAATGCACAAAAACTGTCCACAGTAAGCTAACATGGCAAGGATGCGCGTCTAAAGTGAACATTACTGGGGAAAACACGGCTAGTTTTCCCCAGTTTCATTCCCTTGGCGTGGGATTTGCTTTGTTTATCCAAGTATTTGTGGATTTTCCCGTTATTCCTTGAAGGAAAGTGGAGTTGACGATGATCGAAAAGACCTATTTGAAAACCAAACCTGAGTGTAAAGTGAAATTTTCCCTACCCGCCGAGTTGGTAGACAATGCCAAACAAGTGGCCCTAGTAGGTGACTTTAACGATTGGGACGCGGCGGCTAACCCGATGCGCAAACAAAAATCCGGTGTGTTTGCCTCTACCATCAATCTACCGAAAGATAGTGAATTTCAATTTCGCTATGTACTGGATGGTGAAACTTGGCTAAACGATGATCAAGCGGATGACTACGTAGTAAGCCCAGTCAGTCACGACCAAAACAGCGTCATTCGTCTCTAACTGAGTACGTCACTCACGTTGCTGCGCTACCTCCGTTGATATCTCAACGGAGGCTTTCTTGTGGCTGTATAGCGCCACCCACAATAGACTAATAACGACATCTTCTTATCCAATTTTCCATGTAGATGTTTATTTTTTCTGCAACGCCCCTTGGAAAAATGGTTACTCCCTGTCAGAATAGTTTTTATTAAACGCTCATTTAATAAAAAGCGTACCGACTTCTACTGACTACATGAGGTGAGTTATGCCCGTACATCAGCAATATATTCATGGCCGCTACCTAGCATCGACTAGCAATGAGACCTTCGACACTATCAACCCTGCCACTGGCGAATTACTGGCCACGATCGAAATGGCAGGAGTCAGCGAAGTCGAACAAGCCGTTGCCAGCGCGAAAGCTGGACAAAAAGTCTGGGCGGCCATGTCTGGCGTGGAGCGTGGTCGCATCCTCAAACGGGCTGCGGATCTACTGCGGGAGCGCAATGACGAATTAGCCATGCTGGAAGTGTTGGATACCGGCAAGCCACTACAGGAAGCGAACTGTGTCGATATTCAAACTGGTGCAGACGTGATCGAGTATTACGCAGGTCTGGCGGACAAGATTCAAGGCGACTTCCAAGACTTAAGTGCAGACAACTTTTTCTACAGCCGTCGGGAGCCACTTGGCGTCTGCGCCGGTATCGGCGCTTGGAACTACCCTATCCAGATTGCTTGTTGGAAATCTGGCCCAGCCTTAGCGGCGGGCAATGCGATGATTTTCAAACCCTCAGAGGAAACGCCACTCACCGCACTCAAGCTCGCAGAAATCTTCACCGAAGCCGGTCTGCCGGATGGCGTTTTTAACGTGGTACAGGGTGATGGCCGTGTTGGTCAGATGCTTACCGCCCATCCAGACATCGCCAAAGTGAGTTTCACTGGGGAAGTCGGAACCGGCAAAAAAGTGATGGCCGCGTCTGCTTCGACTTTGAAAGAGGTCACTATGGAACTGGGGGGCAAATCCCCTCTTATCATTTTCCCTGATATGCCAGTAGACCAAGCCGTCTCCGGGGCTATGTTGGCCAACTTTTATACCCAAGGGGAAGTTTGTACCAATGGCACTCGCGTGTTTGTTCATGAAGATATGCTGGAAGCCTTCTGTGCCGAGCTGAAAACACGCACCGAAGCCATAAAGATCGGTGACCCGACACAACTAGACACCCAAATGGGCGCCTTGATTTCCAAAGGCCATATGGAAAAAGTATTGGGCTACATCGACGCGGCGAAAGCTGCTGGCGCCACCTTATTAACCGGCGGTGAACGTTACACGGAAAATGGCTGTGAAAATGGCGCTTTTGTACGCCCTACCGTGTTCATTAATTGCACCGATGATATGCCCCAAGTGAGAGAAGAAATCTTTGGCCCAGTGATGTCGGTACTCAGTTTTAAGGATGAAGACGAAGTCATCACCCGCGCCAATGACACCCACTACGGCCTAGCGGCGGGTGTATTTACCAAAGATATCAGCCGTGCTCACCGTGTTATCAAACGCTTAGAGGCTGGTATTTGCTGGATCAATGCATGGGGCAACTCCCCAGCGGAAATGCCAGTCGGTGGTTACAAAGAATCCGGTTTAGGCCGTGAAAACGGCATTGAAACCTTGCGCCAATACACTCAGGTGAAAAGTACCTTTGTGTCATTAGTGGATATCCCAAGTCCATACTAAGGAGCGAGTCATGCAAGAGCATTACGATTACATTATTGTGGGAGCTGGCTCAGCTGGCTGTGTGTTGGCAGATCGCCTTACCGAAAGTGGTGAACACACAGTATTACTGGTGGAAAAAGGCGGTTCCGATAGCAGTATTTTCATCCAAATGCCGACGGCCTTATCCTACCCTATGAACACGGAAAAGTACGCTTGGCAATTCCATACGGATAAGGAAGGAGGCCTTGATGGCCGGGAGATGCACTGTCCGCGGGGTAAAGTGCTCGGTGGTTCTTCCTCCATTAACGGTATGGTCTATGTACGCGGTCACGCCTGTGATTTCGACGAATGGGAAGAACAAGGCGCCAAAGGCTGGAATTACCAAAACTGTGTGCCCTACTTTAAACGAGCAGAAAGTTGGTCAGGCGGCGCCGATGATTACCGTGGTGGAGACGGCCCCCTCGCTACCAATAACGGCAACGACATGCGCTTAAACCCCCTATATCAGGCCTTTATTGATGCGGGGGAACAGGCAGGCTACGGCAAGACGGACGACTACAACGGTTACCGTCAAGAAGGCTTTGGCCCCATGCACATGACGGTCAAAAACGGGGTACGTGCGTCAACATCGAATGTGTATTTGAAACGCGCCCTAAAACGTAGCAACCTCACTTTGCGAACCCGTGTTCACAGCCGCAAAGTGATTTTGCAAGATCAACGTGCCGTGGGTTTAGAGTATGAGCACAATGGTGATATCTGTGTTGCTCACGCCAACAAAGAAGTGATCTTGAGTGCTGGCTCAATTGGCTCACCAGTTCTGTTACAACTTTCCGGCATTGGACCTCGAGAAGTGTTAGAAAAAGCCGGTGTAGAGGTGAAGCAAGAACTTCCAGGGGTGGGTGAAAATCTGCAGGATCACTTGGAAGTATACTTCCAATACTGGTGTAAACAGCCGGTGACACTCAACAGCAAGCTTGGTTTGATTAGCAAAGGCTTGATCGGTACGCGCTGGATTCTATTTAAAGATGGTCTTGGTGCTACTAACCACTTTGAATCTTGTGGCTTTATACGTTCCCGTGCTGGACTCAAGTGGCCCAATATTCAATACCACTTTTTACCTGCTGCCATGCGCTACGATGGTCAAGCTGCGGTGGATGGTCATGGTTTTCAGGTACACGTTGGCCCCAATAAACCCGAAAGCCGCGGTAAAGTTTGGATCGAGTCCAGTGATCCTCATGCCAAGCCACGCATCTTGTTTAACTACTTGTCTACTGAGCAAGACGTACAGGATTGGCGCGATACCATTCGCCTCACCCGAGAGATTTTACAGCAACCGGCATTGACCCCATTCCGTGGAGAAGAGATTCAACCGGGGGCATCGGTACAGTCGGACGAAGAAATCGATCGTTGGGTGCGGGAAAATGTGGAAAGTGCTTATCACCCATCTTGTAGCTGTAAGATGGGGGCCGATGACGACCCAATGGCAGTGCTTGATGAAGAGTGTCAGGTACGCGGCGTACAAGGTTTACGCGTCGTGGACTCGTCCATTTTCCCAACCATCACCAATGGCAATCTAAACGCTCCGACCATCATGGTGGCAGAGCGCGCGGCGGATATGATTCTACGCAAGGCCTTACTACCAGCAGCGAATGTGCCCGTGTGGATTCACCCTAACTACCGCCACCAGCAACGCTAACCAATCAGTAATAAAGATCTCCACCCTAACACCATCAAGAATTGCTTTACACTTGATGGTGTTTTTTTCTGTTCCAGAAGTGTCATTTAGCTAGCTACCAAACTGACGGGGTGGCGAGTTGTATTCATTCCAAAGGGTTTCAAACGCCGGTGCAGTGACCGCCTTACTATACAAGAAACCTTGACCAATACTCGCGCCCATGGCTTTCAATAAACGTTCCTGCATCTGCGTTTCAATCCCTTCCGCGATGGGCTCAGCATTGACGGTACGACATAAGCGTAGCGCCATCTCAACTACCGCCTTACAGGTTGGATCTTCATGCGCCTTAGACACAAAGGAACGGTCAATCTTGATCTCATCGACCGCTAATTTGGCGATATAAGACAACGAACTCATGCCCGTGCCGAAGTCATCGAGGGACAAACGCAACCCCATTTGCTTAAAGTTCACCATCGCCGCGGCAATCTTATCCGTCTGTACATGGGTGAGGTTTTCGGTAATCTCCAAGGTCAAATCTTGAGGCCGCACTTGATAAGCCCGCAGATAACGCTGGATATAAGCGGCCAAATCCTGATCTACAAAGTTACTGGGAGATAAGTTGATGGACAAACGCATATGGAGATTAATGCGGTTCCACTTGGCAAGCTGAATAATCCCTTCACGCAGTACATAGCGTGCCAGCTGAGATACCATCTCGCTCTGCTCCACCATATCGATAAAGGTGTTGGGGTATAAAATCCCCCGTTCCGGGTGGTGCCAGCGAATTAGCACTTCGGCACCGATAATACGCTGAGTGTTTAAATCTAATTGTGGCTGATAATAGAGCTGTATTTGCTGCTTTTGCAGTGCTTGGGAAAATTCCGCCCGTAACGCTGCCCGCTGTTGCATGGGGCCGTCCAGTGTTGCGCTTGCCATTTCCCAACCATTACGAGCGACTTTGGCAGCGCGCATGGCCTGATCCGCTTGCAGGAGTAACGTATCTTTATCTTTTGCATGGGCCGGGTAAAGTGCTACCCCAACACTGATGCTCGCATAGGCGGAATGATCCGCTAAGGTGATTACGGTTTTGGCACAGGCCACCAAACGACGGGCCAATTGCTTCGCCAAGCTATCAATCTGATCGCCGCTAATCCACACTAAAAATTCGTCACCACCGAGTCGCCCAACGGTCGCGCCATCGGGGAGCTGAGTGCAAATTAAGCCACTCACTTCACGCAGCATCAAGTCACCGACGGTGTGGCCGTAGGTGTCATTCACTTCTTTGAAGTTATCGATATCAATAAGAAACAGGGCTCCCTCTTCCGTGCTGTTTGAAGATTGCCAAAACGTTATGTCTTCTCTTACTCGCTCAGTGATGGCAAAGCGATTTAACACGCCGGTCAGCCCATCTTGGGTAGCTAACCGGTAGAGGAAATTTTCCTGCTCTTCATTACGTTGGCGAATCTTCTGGGCCAAATACAGTGACAAGCTGACCACCAAAGCGAGCACCAACAATGAGACAGGAATCACCACTAACAAGGCATCCACCGACAACATGGTATGTTGTGGCTGATGCATCAACACTTGGTAACGATGACCGTTGTAACTGACCTGATGGAGTAGTTGCCCCGCTTGGGGTTGGAACAGCTGTTTCCAATCGAAGTTAGCCGGGACTTCAGATAAGCTGGAAGAATAAAGATAATCGCCAACTTGCAACGCTATAATCTCTGGCGCTGCCTGCTGGAGATAGGTATTCGCGATGGATTTAGCCCCAGTGTCTGTTTGTCCGAGAACAACTTGAAGCGTATCAAAATGCTGTTGCAAAAAAGCTTGGTCATGCTCGAGATTCACTCGATACAAAGTCGATAGATACAGAAAAATATAGATCGCCGAAACCAGTGTGGCGACAGCAAAGCTGGTAAAGAAAATACGCATGCCGAGGGTACGACTTTGCCCAAGGCGCAATAATTTGTCCATGACTGCCCACTATTATTGTTATAGACGACGAAAACCATGTTGGAGCGGCAGATACTGTACTGGAAAAACCACCACAATGTAAAACTAGAGTTCTCCTTAAGATTAAGTAACTTTTAAGAGACCCAAAGATAACAGAAAATAATGCGTTTCCCGTTTTCCAACCAAAAACTCAAAGTCATTCTGTGAAGCCTAGCCCACAGAGACAGTAGCGGTAGCAATATGTTGTAGATAAATGTGCACAAACACCTCCCCCCTGTAACCCTGTTTATTTTTTAACCAAATGACGTAACTTTCCTTTAAGAAATGTAAACAAGGGGGCGTATATCAATAAATCCGTATACCACGCCTTTGACGCTCGGTTCCTCCCTAAACTAGACTGATCGGACAGTTTAATTAATAACCTGCAAAACACCTGCCCAAGGCTCGTGGAAAGGAGTGCACCATGAGAAACCCGCTGATCCCCGCTATTTTGGCGCTGCTGCGTGAGTACCCTGGCGGCATTTCCGAATTTGATCTGCTCAAACAACTCAAGACCCAACATCCTGAGCTAAAACGTTTGGCTGAGGATTTTAATCTCGCCCTGTTCCGGCAACACTTTTTGATTATGAATGGGCTCTACCAGTTGCAAGCCAGTCTGTGGCAGGAAGAACAGCTCGGGCTGACAATTTCAGCGTCCCATATACAGCTAGTACAACGGGCTGATCTGGAGTTACATAACAGTACCGAACTCAATGATAGTGTGGATGCTAAGCTGGCAGCCTATTATTTGGATTGGGAAGAGTACGTTAAAACCGATGAAGAAGAAGTTGAACGGCTGCTAGACAGCTTTTTCAAAGGCATCGTCAACGCAGACGCCCGTAAGGAAGCGCTAGCCCTATTGGGCATTGAAGATAAAGCCCCTTCCAAAGACGAGATCAAACGCCGGTATCGCAAGTTAGCCCATGATGCCCACCCCGACCGTGGCGGCGATAAAGAGACCTTTATTTCCCTGCGCCAAGCCTACGAGTGCTTGATTCACTAGGGAACCTCCGGCTCAGCTGTTACTCTAAGGCACTTAGCTGCCTTAAAGCGTTTTGTGTCTCCTCTATTGGAAACGAGTAATATGCCGACATTGCCACTTGTTGTGATTTTCGCCGCTCTGACCCTCAGTGCCTGTAGCCAGCGAGAAATTCATCCTTCCAATGATTTCCCCAATAACGGTCGCGATGAACAAGCTCAAAAACGCGATAGTTTATATCTGCAAGAACGATTACCACCAGCGCTACCTTATCCCGAGCCCGAGTTTTTCACCGGCATAGAACAAAACCAACGTTATCTAGCGCGTATTACGCCAGCAGAGTATGTGTTCGAACAACTGCAAGTCACCACCGCGGATCTTCAAGTGGTCAACAAAGAAGTTGCCACCTGGTTACAACACCCAACTTATTCTCCCAAGCTGCGTGCCCATCAGCTAGCGGGGCAAGACCAACGGGGTAATGTGCAAATTACCGGTTATTACGTTCCCATCTTGCCGGTACGCCATCAAGCGGACGCGGAATATAAGTACCCCCTTTATAAACGCCCGCCCAAAACGGCGGGTGAGCCCTTGCCCACTCGGGAGCAAATTGATTTTGAAGGAGCCCTGGATGGCATGGGCTTGGAACTCGCTTACACCAATAGCCTGATCGACAACTTCTTTTTACATGTACAAGGCTCCGGCGTGGTGGAATACGAAGATGGTCAACAACGGCTGCTCTCTTGGGGAGGCGTCAATGGCCATGGTTATCGCAGCATCGGGAAAGAATTAATTGAACGGGGGGAGATCGCCCCGGAAGATATGTCCGCTCAAGCCATTAAAGATTGGCTCGCAGCAAATCCCCAGCGACACCGGGAAATTATGTCGACCAACCCAAGTTATCTGTTTTTTAGCGAAGGCCCCAACCAGCCCGTCGGAGCGGCTAATGTGGCGTTAACGCCGGGTTACTCGGTGGCCGTTGATCCCAGCGTGATTCCTTTGGGCAGCGTACTATTAGGGGAACTGCCCCGCCTCAATGGGCAGGGCGAATTAGTCGGCCACGAGTGGCGACTCTTATTAGCCCAAGATAAAGGCGGAGCGATAAAAGGGCCCGGCCATATCGACTGGTATCAGGGTATCGGCGAAGAAGCCCATTTCCACGCCAGCCAGTTAAAACACTACGGTCGTGTCTGGTTACTATTGCCGGATCAGCGTTAAATGACAGAGCCGAGCTGCTAATACAAATCTGTGTGCAGGCGCTGAGCCATTTGTTCCGGGGACAGCCATTGTTCAAGCTCCGCTAACACGCTTTCGCCAAATCCTCGTTTACTGCCACACACATAAATATGGGCCCCAAGCTCTACTACCCAGCGCTGTAGCTCTGCCTGCTGCAATAGCATCTTGTCCTGCACATACATCCCCTCGTCTTTCGACCACGCATATTCCACCTGAGTCAGCACACCGGCCGCCTGTAAGCTCCATAGTTCTTCAGCAAAATAATGATCATGCTGTTGGTGCTGCTCACCAAACAGCAACCAATTGGGCGTTTGGCTATGCCAGCGTTGCTTCTGGCGCAGGAAACCCAACAGCGGAGCTAAACCCGTTCCGGCACCAATCAGAATCAATGGCACATCGCCCGTTAAGTGAAAATGCTCGTGTCGGCGCAACTCTGCCATCACCGAGTCACCGACCGCTAACTGGGATAAATAGTGGGAGCACACGCCCGGTGTGCCATTCTCACGCCAGTGTTCGCGCACCAGCAAGTCCACCTGCCCAGATTCACAGGAAGCAATGGAATACAGTCGTTCATGGTGGTGCGCTTGTTTTTCATTACCCACACCATCGGTATCGGTTAGTGGGCGAATAGCAATCACATCCCCAACTTGATAGTCAGCCCCAGCTCGATACAAGCGGATATGATGGGCCCGACGAGAAACTTTGTCTGGATTTAAACAACGATTTTCCATCACCGTAAAAGGCACAAAGGTATCCTCTAAAGGAGATACCGATCGCCCCAATCTATGACTAATACCCTGCCACCACGACTCTACCGTGGGCAAATGCATACGATCCACTTCCACCACAGGAGTGTCTGCCAAGGGGCGCCAACCAAGGCGTTGGAAAGCCGCTGCTAAACGGTGTCCAAAGGCACAAAAGCTGGCATAGCTGCGATCTCCGAGAGCTAATACACTCAACTGCTGACCATTGGCGGTCTGTTGCCAATTCATGATATCTCGCTCGAAGGCCCGAGCACTGTCCGGCGCCTCCCCTTCACCGTAGGTACTGACCACCAAAATAACTTTTTCATATCGATGTACCAAGGCGGCATTCAGCTCTGACAGGCAATGAAAATCCGCATGTTGTGCCAAACTCTGATGAAAGCGTTGTGCCAAAGAACGGGCCGCTCCGGTTTGACTAGCATAGGCAATGAGGGTGTTTTTCGGCATCGACTCGGCACCAGAAGCAGGCATCCACTTTTTCACCAACCACAATGCCAGACAAACCAAGCTAGTGAAGCCTATTAGCAAGAGCAGATTGTCGGCAAACCACACCATCCGCACCGAGGTATAAACACCGGCCATGACACCCTCTGCCAAGAATTCATTCGCCGGCTGTCTCAAGGGCAGTCCTGTCGGCCAAATAGAAAAGCTCACTGTTAGGGCAATCTCCATCAGGACGAGCGCTCCAGCCAAAGACATGCACACAGACAGCAACTTGTTTACTGACATAGGAACGAACTCCAAATTAGCAAATATTAACGAGAATGATTTGCATTATATTGATATCGGCAAACAAAATCATTAGCATATGATAATCAATTTTATTTAAGACTCATTTTTATGTCTCTCAACTCTGTCACTCGCTGGATGCGTTGGCTGCACATTTATACCGCCGCCCCAGTACTGGCGTTGATGTTGTTGTTTGCCGTTACTGGGTTGCTGCTCAATCACAACGATTGGTCTCTTGGTACAACGGAACAACACCAACATGAATTCGAATTACCCCAAGAATTGCTAGAGCAGAACTGGGGTGAAGGTAGTACCGAAACGGCCTTAGCCCTATTGCTATGGCTAGAAAAAAACCATGGCATACGTGGCGTTGATATTGAGATCGAATGGGAGCCTGCAGAGGAATTGGTAATAGTGACACTGGAAGGGCCCCACGGAGCTTATTCGGTAGAAGCTTACCCCTCTGAAGGGATAGTGGAAGTATTTCAACGTCAGCTACCCGTGTTGGAAATGCTGAACAACCTACACCGCGGCAAGCACGTCACCGGCTTATGGCGTTTGCTCGCCGATATCTCGGCCATTTTTATGGTGCTGTTCTGTCTGTCCGGTTTTTGGTTGGTACTGATTAATCGAGCCCAGCGAGTGCCTGCATCTGGCTGGATCTCACTGGGATTAGCCCTGATGGCGATGGCCATTTATTTAATGCATTAAAGGAGAGCTTTGTGCGTAAATTTGTTACACAACTAGGTTTCGCTGCGGCCTTAGGTACAGCAACCCTTGCTAATGCCGCCACTATTGACGTGGCCTTTGAAATTCCCGCACTGGCGGCAGAACGCTACGCCAACCCTTATGTGGCCATTTGGGCTGAGGAAGGTAGAGAGGCCAAACCCCTACTACTCTGGCACTTGAACAAGAAAGAAGACAAGTGGTTACCCGATATCAAACGCTGGTGGCGCAAAATCGGTCGCTATGATGCCCATGTAGACAGTCTAACCGGTGCCACCCGTGGCCCGGGCAACTACCAAGAAACCTTAGACATCGGCGCGGCACAAACCTTCACCCTTTACCTTGAAGTGGTGCGGGAAAATGGTGGTCGCTCCCTAGTCGATACCAAAATAGATCTCACTCAAAAGCAAAACACTTACACCATTCCTGCTGCGGATGAAATCGGCCAAGTCACCATCACCGTCAATCGCTAACCTCTAAACAAGGACAATCACGATGTTTAAGCAAGCTCTAATCGTTGGTTCATTAATGTTCTCTGGCGTCTCACTGGCTCATAACGTGCTGGTATTCCCTGAGTTTTTTAACGTCAACAACCCGAAAGCCGTAGCCATTGATGCTACTGCCACACATGGCCTATTCCGTATCGAGAAACCCGTTTCTGCCGATGCCATCAGCGTATATGGCCCAGATGGTAAATCCGTGCGCGATATCGGCACCGTTATCAAAGGCTTAACTCGTACGTCATTCGAACTACCGATTACCGAAGAAGGAACCTATAAGGTGGTATATGGCTCTGGGGAAGCGGGCTATATGACTTCCTACACCATAGGTGCTCGTGACACCAACAAACGTCTACGGGGTGTGAACAAGACCCAGGCTCAGTCCCAAGTGCCAGCCGACGCCAAGAATGTCCAAACGATCCGTATGGCCCGTACCTCAGTTGCCTTCATTACTAATAAGCTACCAACTGACACCGTGTTCAAACCCGCTGGCAAGGGTCTAGAGCTAGTCCCTATTACTCACCCTGCCGATTACATCAATGGAGAAGAAATCGCCCTGAAAGTGGTGATGGATGGCAAGCCGCTAAAGGGCGCTGAAATCAAATTTGAAGCGGAAGCCAGTCAGTATCGTGCCAGCGAAGAGCCGACGGTGATCACTACCGATGACAAGGGTGAAGCCAGTATTACCTTGGAAGAAGCCGGTCGCTATATCGCTACCGTTAGCTTCAATGGTCAGAGCACCGACCCAGAAGCCGATATGGATATGTTCTCTGTGTTTTACCCATTTGAGGTGATTTACGAATGATTAAAGCAACCACGTTTGGAGTTGTCACTGCTTTGGCTTTGCTTTCCGGCAAAGCCTTAGCCCATTACCCCACCTTAGACTGCTATCAAGAGACTGGAAAACTGCACTGTGTTGCAGGCTTTAGCGATGGTTCCCCAGCCTACGATGAAACGGTGGAAGTACGCAGCTACTACGATGATGTACTCCATAGCATCACTACCGATGCTAATGGCGAGTTCCAGATCCCTATGCCAGAGGGTGAGTTCTATGTCATTTTCGACCCAGGTCATGAATCCCCAGCCGAGTTTGACTATGCCGAGCTCTAATATTGAAGTAGTCATCCCCGATGATGGCCGACAAGAGACACGCTACTTCGCTTTTATCAGTATTGCTGTAGTTGTGGTGGCTGGAATGTTGCTGTGGCTTAACCATAGCGGTGCACAAACCAAACTAAGTGAGCTACCAAACCAACTGAGCAACAGTGCCACCCAAATCAGTAATGCTATTGCAGAGCTCAATATGCTCGATGAAGCTGGGCTGCTTACCTACCCACTCTCGGCAGAATTGCTGCCTTTGCCGGTAATCCCTGGCGCTAGCCTGCATGAGTTCAGCCAAACCTGTTATGTCATTGAGCAAGCTGGCTATCTGTTCGCCATCGAAAAAGAAACCGCGTGGCAAGCCCATTGGGCCAAAAGTGACCTGATCGCAGACTGTCACGCCAACCTTAATTGGCACGAGCTAAATCATTAGGAGTTGTTATGAAATACTTGGTTGCCCTATGCCTCATTCTGGCAAGCCATTCGGCGCTGGCGCATCTACAGGTTGGCATCACACTGCATCCGTACTACTCGTATGTCGCCAATATTGTGGGCGATCGGGCCGACGTATTACCCCTCATAGACAGTGGCTTTAACCCACATAATTACCAGCTCAGTCCAGCGGATATCGAGCGTTTAAATAGCTTAGATGCCTTGGTCGTTAATGGCATCGGCCATGACTTATTTGCCACCAATACAGTGGAGCGCTTACAGCCGAAACACCTGACCGTTATCTGGGCTAATCAGGATGTTCCTTTGATCGGCCATGATGAAAAAGTGAACGCTCACTCTTTTGTATCAATAGATGCGGCCATTCGTCAGGTCTACACCATTGCCAAAGCACTCGGTGAACTGGATGCCGAAAACAAAACTTACTTCCTACGCAATGCCATGGACTATGCGCGCACGCTGCGAGCGTTGAAAACACCGGTGCAACAGGCGTTGCTCAATCAAGACCTAAGTAATATTCGCATTGCCAGTACCCACGGAGCCTATGCCTATCTACTGCAGGAGTTTGGTCTGACTGTCTCGGCCATTATCGAACCTGCTCACGGGGTTTCCCCTACCGCCAGCCAGCTGGAAGATACCATTCAAACCATTCGCCAACAGAATATTGATGTGCTCTTTACCGAGCTGAATATGGAAAACCACTATGTGGATCTGATCGAACAGGAAACGGGCATCAAGATCTACTACTTCAGTCATATGACCCATGGGGAATACAGCGCCGATCAAGTAGAGCGAGAAATGAGTCACAACCTACGCAAACTGGCGGAGGCATTACAACCATGAGCCTCGGTCCCGCTATCGCATTACAGGATGTCAGTGTGACCGTGAAAGGTAACACGCTGCTAACACCGTTCTCGCTATCCTTATCCGCAGGCCAATGGCATGGTATCGCCGGCCCCAATGGTGGCGGGAAAAGCACCCTGCTGAAAGCATTAGCTGGGTTGCTCAATCACCAAGGTCGGATTGAACGCCATTGGCAACCAGATGACGCCAAGCAGATTGGCTACATGCCCCAGCTAGTGCCTTTCGACGCCACACTACACGTGACAGCGCTCGACTTTCTGCGAATGAACAGTAAAAAACGCCCTGTCTGGCAGCGTTATAAAACTGACTCAAAACTCGAGACAGCCATCGATAAAGTCGGCGTGGCAAATCTTCTCCCTAAACGTCTCGGCACCTTGTCAACGGGGGAACGTCAACGCATCTTACTCACCGCTGCACTGCTACATACCCCTAGCCTATTACTGTTAGATGAGCCTATTGCCGGGGTAGATCGCAAGGGGAGGGAGCACATCATCACGTTACTGAGCGAATTTCGCCAGCAAGGAGGCACGATTTTGATGGTGGAACACGACTGGCAGGTTATTCAGCAATACTGCGATAGCGTCAGTTGGATTGATGGTGGCCTGATAGAACACGGAGCACCCCAGATGTTTAGCCAAATGCAAGCTATGCCAATGGGGTTACGTCATGCTAGCTAGTATCCATCACTTTTTTAATAGCGGCGTCGAGCTAGGGGTACTGCCGACGATGTTTAGTTACGGCTTCGTCGTCAATGCCTTCTTGGCTTGCCTGATGATTGGCCCGCTACTGGGGGCGCTTGGCACTTTGGTGGTAGTCAAACGCTTGGCATTTTTATCAGAAGCCGTGGGGCACAGCGCCTTGACTGGGGTATCCATTGGCATTCTACTGGGGGAGCCGGTTACCGAACCTTGGATAAGTCTGTTTGCTTTCTCGGTGCTGTTCGCTTTAGCGTTACAGTGGGTAAAAGGACGCACCACAGTGCCTTACGATGCCCTTATTGGGGTGTTTTTGGCCTTTGCCCTAGCGATGGGTGCCGCTTTGCTGATGTTTGTCGCCAAGAAGATCAATGCCCACCTAGTGGAACAGGTTTTATTCGGCTCCATTTTGACCGCCTCGGGCATGGATCTGGTGATTTTGTCGGTGATCTCTGTCGGTGTGCTCTGGCTGGCTTGGCGTTACAGTAACCAAGCCTACCTAAACGCCCTTAGTCCAGATATTGCTCACACCAGCCGAATTTCAGTAAAACTCCACGACTATGCCTTTGTGCTACTGATCGCTTTAGTCACCGTCGCCGCCGTGAAAATCATCGGTGCGATTCTCGTCGGAGCACTGTTGCTGATCCCAGCGGCTAGCGCACGCCTGATGGCCCATGACTTACGCTCTATGGTGCAATATTCCATGGTCATCGCCACCAGCAGCGCGCTCATTGGCGTGCTCTTACCAATGCATATGAAATGGTCCATCGGCACCGGCCCCGCCATTATTTTGGTGGCCTGCTTGTGGTTCGTTTTCTCCCTATCTGTCTTTTCTCTACGTAAAGGAGCAACGACTCAATGCGCTTGATCGTTTTTCTCTGTCTCTGTTTAGCGACACCCGTATTTGCCAAAACAGTTGCCACCGTTAGCCCGATTGCCCATAGCATGAGCCAAGCACTGCTGGCTGATACGGATATTAAAGTAGACTATCTACCACCTACTAGGCTGCCACTCAATCGTGTTGCCAGTTGGCTAGATAAAAACCGTACCGAGCCAGTGGACAGTTACGATGCTTACGTCACCATGCGCTCCCTGCGCCCTGAATTGGATTTTTATCCGACTCTGCGGGTGAGCAATATACGCATCGTACCGATCGATATGGCAGTCGCGCTCATTCCCGGTGGGGAGCAAGTTGCCCGCCAAGATAACGCCGACTACTTTTGGCTCAACCCTAGCAATGCTCTGATGATGCTAGGTATCCTAAAACGTGATTTTATCGCCCTTTGGCCGGAACAAAAACAGCGTATCGAAGACAACTACCGCCACACGGCGGATGGACTGCGCCAACTGCTATTAAGTTTGGACGAGCAACTGCTACAGCGTGGATATGAAGGCATCGTCCTTACCCAAGAAGAACTTAGCCCCCTGAGCCAGAGCCTAATGCTGCCAACTTTAGCCCCCGCTGAAGCGGAGCTATTTCACGCTATTGTCATTACTAATCGCCCTAGCGACCAAGCTAACCAATGGGCTGTTGACGACTTTAGCCGCTTCCAGACGACACCATTTTTGCAACGCTGGCGCAGCAATATCGACCAATTACCTTAATCTCTTCCTACCCCTAAGCCTACCTCAATCTATCACTAGGTAGGCTTCTTAAACTGCTCAAATCTTCTGTCCTGCGTTTTTCTCCATCTTTGCAAAAACAACCAAATAAAATCCATTCTCATATTGAAATGAGAACTGTTACTGTTTAATATCTCCCACGCTTTTCTATTTCTTTACACAACCTTTAACAAAAACAAGCAATCTTTTCACGAGGATGACGTATAACGATGAACACCCAGACACTCCCATCAAAGCGTTTTTTCACACCAACTCCAGTAGCCATTGCCGTGAGTTCCGCTATGGCCCTATTCGTAGCGCAGGCTCAGGCAGAGACGGTCAATCTTGACCAGATCGATGTTGTAGACCAAGTCGAGCAAGAGCAGTCCTACAAAGTAGAGAAAGCGGCTAGCGTGAAATACACCCAGCCACTGGTGGACACGCCGAAGACCATCAACATTGTCAACGAGCAAGTTCTGCAAGACCAAGGCGTCACGTCCCTAGAGGATGCGCTACGCAACGTTTCTGGTGTATCAACCTTTGGTGCTGGCGAAGGTGGCGGAGGTAATGTGACAACCGCAGATGCGATAACTATTCGCGGTTTTGATGCCAATGGCAGTATTTATTCTGATGGTATTCGTGATGTGGCTGGTTACAGTCGTGACACCTTTAACACCGAGCAAATCGAAGTCGCGAAAGGCTCAAACGGCACAGTAACTGGTAAAGGTTCAGCTGGTGGGTCAGTCAACTTAGTGACGAAGGCCGCCAATCTGAATGGCGATAAAAACAGCCTGCAAGCGTCTTATGACCAAGGCGATACCACGCGCCTATCCGGTGATTTCAATAAAGTGCTGGATGAAAAAAGTGCTGTGCGTTTGAACATCATGGGACAGACTGGAGGTGACTTCTGGGACAACGGTGAAGAAAACTACCAAACACTTGCTGTCGCTCCTTCTTACTTCACCTTACTGGGGGATGACACCGACCTAACCGTAAACCTCATGCATATGCAGCAGGACAATACGCCAGTACTCGGTATGCCGTTTGATAACGATGCAGGAGAGCCAATCGATGAAGCCTACTGGGACAACTTCTACGGCTTGGATAACGTCGATCGCTCGCAATTAGAAGCAACGACTTTAACGGCCATCATCAACCATGGATTAAGCGATAGTTGGGCGCTGCGTAACCAAACCCGTTTTGGTCAAACCACCATCGAGTCCGTGCAAAGTCGCCCGCTCTTAAAAGATGCTTCGACCGTCCAGTACTACCGTTCCTCTACCAGCACCGGTCCATCTTTTAAAACCGACTTTTCTGAAAACACCATGATGGTGAACCAGTTAGATTTTATTGGCGAACTAAAAACCGGCTCAGTACGCCATGACCTCGTGGTCGGGACGGAAATCTACCAAGAGAATCAAAAAACCTACGGAGCAAACTTAACGGGCTTTAGTAGCACCTTAGCGGATTTGGAAACCAGTCTCGCTAACCCGTCGTTGCAGCACAGTGGCCGCGTCACCAAAGGCGATCTAACCAAAGATGCCACCGCAACGGGGATCGCCGCTTACTTGAACAACACCGCGACGCTGAATGATCAATGGCAATTGGCGGCGGGCATTCGCGCCGAAAAATACAAACTGGAAGCGGATCAAACCGTTGGCCGTGGCACCAGCGCCACCATGGTCACAGGCAGCAGCAAAGCCGACCTATTGAGCTGGCACACCGCGGTGAATTTCAAGCCCACACAAAACGGCAGCATCTATGCGTCCTTGGCAAATTCACAGGAGCCTAACGGTGCAAACCTATCCCTTTCCGGTCGTAGTGCAGACCAAGTGAAAGAGTACGCTAACCTTGATCCCATCGAAGCCGTGACCGCCGAGATTGGCACGAAATGGGAGCTTTTTGACCAAAAGCTGTTACTAGGTCTTGCCGTTTACCAAACCAAGAAGGATGTCTACGACACTGTTGATGGCGCATTGGCGACCTCCGGCGAGGAAGAAAACACCGGCGTAGAATTGAGCGTCACTGGGCAAATTACCGCGGAAGTGGCCATCACTGCGTCCTACACCAGCCAAGATGCGAAGGTTGTGGAAAATACCAGTAACCCTGAACGTGAAGGCAATGGCTTAACCGCCGCACCAGATGAATCTGCTAGCGTCTGGGTGACATATGCAGGTGAAAAACTCACACTGGGAGCCGGTGCAGAATACACTTCTGGGGAAGAATACTGGCGCCAAGGTGCCGTAGCCTTTACTACTGGCGAGGTGACCTTGTTTAACGCCATGGCAGGCTACCAATTCACTGACCAGCTGAGCGCGCAAATCAACGTCAGCAACCTAACCGACGAGCGTTATGTGTCTGATTACAGTGCATGGGGCCACTTCAAACCCGGCAACCCACGTAATGTGAAAGCGACGGTGAAATACGACTTCTAACCGTTAATAGAGCATTCGTTTCACTCAAAAACTAACGCCCATTGACCCCCTTTTCGGTGGGCATTCGCAGCCAACAACTTAATCTTGTTGGCTGCTTTTTGTCTTGTATTTGCGACCATTTAAATGAAAGAGACGGCGCAATCCATTCAGCGTCAGGCATAACCAGGAGAACCACGTGTTATTACATCTTAAGCAAATTTTCACCCCTGAGCAGGTACGAGATATCCGCCAAGCACTCACCCAGGCGGACTGGATCGATGGCAAACTCACCTCTGGCAATGCTGCGCAAAAGCAAAAGACCAATCTACAAGTCGATCAACAATCCCCTATCGCCCGACAACTTGGCGACCTCATTCTACAAACCCTAGGTCAACGGCAAGACTTTATCGGCGCAGCGCTGCCCGCCAAGATTTTCCCCCCCATGTTCAACTGCTACAACGAGGGGGCGGAATTTGGCTACCACATTGACAATGCCATTCGCCAAGTCCCCAACACGCCAGTGAAAGTGCGTACCGATTTGTCCATGACCTTATTTCTAAGCGACCCAAGTGAATACGATGGCGGCGAACTGGTGATCCAAGATACCTTTGGTACTCAAACGGTGAAACTACCGGCCGGGGACATGGTACTTTACCCATCGACCAGCCTACACAAAGTCACCCCTGTTACCCGTGGCAGCCGTATCAGCTCGTTCTTTTGGCTACAAAGCTTGGTGCGCGACAACGAACAACGTCGCACCCTCTACCAGCTAGATCAAAGCATCCAAGCCCTACGCCAAGACCTAGAAGACGACGAACGCATTCAAAACCTAATCGGCGTGTACCACAACCTACTGCGTCAATGGAGCCAAACAAACTAAAGGAGATAAAAGAAAGGGGGGTCTAATCCAAGCGAAACGCCACCGGCAGGGTGATATCCATGGGGTTCGCCCCCATTTCTAGGGAAAAGGCTGGCAACGGCTGGGCGCGCTCGACCATATCTAACGCCGCTTTGTCTAAACGCTTATGGCCGGAGCCCTTTAAGATACGAATATCCGTAGCTTTACCACTCGGGTGAGCTTTAAAACCGACGGTGACAATCCCCTCTTCATGACGACGGCGAGACTGGCGCGGATATTCTTTGTGCTGTGCTAGCTTGGCCGCTAATTTGGAGTAATAAGTTGCCTTGGCTCCTTCAGCACCGCCAGAAGTGGCTGCCTGCGCTACGCCGGTCGTCGCTTTCTGTTGCGCTTGGGAAGGCGGCTGCACTGGAGCCTTTGGTGCCGGTGGTGTTATCACTGGCTTCGGCACAGGTGTTGGCTCCGGTTTAGGTTCGGGCTTAGGCTCTGGTTTAGGCTCAGGCTTAGGTTGAACTATCTCGCTTTCCTGTTTGACTGGCTCTGGCTCTGGCTCTGGCTCTGGCTCTGGCTCTGGCTCAACAATCTCTTCGACTTCTGTCTCGGGTTCAAGCACCTCCGCTTGTGCTATCGTCGTTTCTTGGGCAGCGCCCATATCTCCCATCATGCCTAGGTCAAATTCAATTCCCTGTAACCCCGGTGCTTGGCTGCCATCCTTGACATTGTAAAACGCCAAGTAAAATGCCCCAGCATGCAGGGAAAAAGCCAAACCGCCGGCAATAATCCAATAACGCTTTTGCATAGTTAGTTGCGACTCAGTTGGGTGGCGACGCTGACTTTGGTCAGGCCAGATTGACGAATTTGAGTGAACACCGGACTGAGCTGATCGATGCTCAGGTCCCCGTCGGCTTTGACTTGAACCCAAAAGCTTTGCTTATCTGGCGCGGCTTCAAAGAGAGCATTTAAACGGGGAGCGATATCCGTCAAAGTGATGGCTTCATCCCCAAGATAAAAGCGACCATCTAAACCCACTAAGATAAGAGCGTTGGGCTCCGTTTGCGCACGGGTTTCGTTGATGGACTCCGGGGGCGTGATCTTGATAGGGTCGGACTTTTGAATTTGACCCGCCACCATAAAGAAGATCAACATCAGGAATACCACATTGATCAGTGGAATCACCCCATCATCGGTTTGGGCATCCCGCTGGGCGATAAACTTTTGGTCGATATTCATGGATTATGCGCCGCTCCGTGTTCTTTAAAGGCATTGGCAATGGACACGGTTTTTGCCCCTTGTAGTTTCAACTGATCGGCCAGGGTTAGCAGGCTTTGCAGATTTACCCCAGCTTCGGCATCCAAAATAAACAGGGCTTCACTGTTTTGTTGAATCAGATCGCGGAAGAACTCGCCATCCTGTAGACCAATTCGCTGCTGATCCAACCAAACAAAGCCATCGTTTTGTTTCAGTACAAAGGTGAACTTGACCTGCTCAACGGGGGGTGTGGCTTGGTCTGTGCTCGGGGCAGATAAGGGCGTATCGACCACGCGCCATGCCACAAAGCTTGAAGTCAGCATAAAAAACAGCAACAGGATAAACACCACATCAATCAATGGCGTCAGACTGATCGCTGTTTTCTTGCGCTTGGCTTCAAGATTAAGCGGCATGGAGTACCTCACGACGGGCCGCAACCGCTGCTAAACGTTCCCCCTCTTGGGAAGTAAATACCTGGGTGACAGCATCGTTCATAATGTGAGCGACCCGCTCCACCTTACGCTCTAACCAAGCATGTAACGCTACCACTGGGATCGCTACCGCAATACCCACAGCCGTGGTCAGTAACGCTTGCCAGATCCCCCCCGATAATACCGATGGGTCGACTTGGGCACCGGCACCTTCCATTTGTTGGAATGCGGTGATCATACCCAATACGGTACCCAACAGGCCAAGTAGCGGTGCTAAGGAAGCAATCACTTCCATGGGGCGTAGGAAAGAACGTAACTCGTGGAGGATGTTCAGCGCCCGACGCTCAGCTTCTTCACGCACACACTGGCAATCCCGAGAGGCTTGTTTCAAAGAGGTCATGGTATACGCCACTACACTTTCTACCGGACGCTTGTCCGACAGCATCTTTATGGCCGTTTCTGCATCCCGTTGCCGCCAAGCCTCTAGAGCCAAATTGACTACTTTGCGGCTTTCCGCCCGCAACAAGGTTAACTGCCATAACTTCACGATGACGATGGTCAAAGCAATAAATGAAAAACCCATCAGAATCCAAACCACCGGCCCGCCGATGATTAGGAACTCTCGAATTTGTGACAGTGTTGTATCCATGGTTTAACCCTCAAGAATAGATTCAAATAAATGATATCCATTCTCACCTTTGTTTACAACAAATTGACAGATTAATTCCAATTACGAAAAGCAAACTAAAACATCGATTGTTACGTAACTAAGTCAATTGCAATCGGGGAGATGAAACATGAAAACAGGGCTACTTTGGTTTGGGCAGGATTTGCGTGTGTCTGATCACACCTTGCTAGCACAAGCGGCGGCGGAGATGGATTACCTAATCTGTGTCTATTGCTTTGAGCCGGAACGCCAATGCCCGAGCCGCTATGCTACCCAAGGCCCCGGCAACCAACGCACTGCCTTTCTGATGGATGCCTTGCAGGATCTGGAAGTCGCTCTCGGTAAACGGGGTCAGACCCTCTATGTGAGCGAGCAGTCGGCTTACGTGGCATTGAACCATCTGTTTGATATTTTGCCGATTTCCCATCTCTACCGAAACTTTCACCCCGGTATTGACGAGCGCCGCACCCTAGACAAGCTGCAACAGGCCTACCCAGATGTACGTTTGCGTTTGGGCTATGATTTGTCTTTGTTCCGTCGCGAGCAGCTGCCCTTTGATGTGTCAGAATTGCCGCTGACGTTTTCATCCTTTCGACGTAAAGTCGAAGATCTCGCGGTCAATCATCCGTTGCCAGCTCCCGAAACCTTGCCCGCCCCCTTAGAAGTGCATTCGTTACTGGTCAAACCTTGGGATGCCTACCCACAGCAATGTCAGCCTCCCTTTGAAGGGGGCGAGCGGGCAGCACTTACCCATATGAGTGATTATTTTGCGACGAATTTGCCGTCTTATTACAAAGAGGTGCGCAATGCGCTAGACGGCTGGGAGAACTCCACCAAATTTTCCCCATGGCTCGCCCACGGCAACCTATCACCTCGACAAATCACGGCCTGCTTAGATGCCTACGAGCGGGACCATGGCGCCAATGACTCGACCTATTGGATCTATTTCGAATTACTCTGGCGAGAATATTTCCATTGGTATGCCGCCCGTTTTGGTGTTGCTTTGTTCCGCCGTACCGGTATCACTGGTAAAGGGGAACTCGGCAGTTACTATCCAGAACGCTTCCGCAAATGGTGCGAAGGCAATACCCCTTACCCGATCGTCAATGCTTGTATGAAACAGTTGAACGAAACCGGCTTTATGAGCAATCGCGGTCGTCAGCTTGTGGCCAGTTGCCTGATTTACGAGCTTGGTATCGACTGGCGCTACGGGGCGGCCTATTTCGAGCAAAAGCTGGTCGACTATGATGTGGGCTCCAACTGGGGCAACTGGCAGTACATCGCTGGAGTGGGGGCTGATCCCCGTGGTGGGCGTCATTTCAATTTGGAAAAGCAAACCCAAATGTACGACCCAGAACAGCGCTTTATCCGCAAATGGCGCGGGGAAGTATTTGATCGGCAACTGGACTCGGTGGATGCGGCCGATTGGCCGATTTCTCCCTAAACAACGCCGCCACAATGCAAGATCGCCCTATTCTCGTCTGGCTGAAACGAGATCTGCGTCTAACGGATCACGAGCCGCTTCTATATGCAGCAAGCACTGGCAAGCCAGTGTTATTGCTGTATCTATTTGAGCCTATGTTGCTGGATGACCCCCACTATGATGAGCGCCACTGGCGCTTTGTGTGGCAGTCGTTAACGGATTTAAATCGACAGCTTACCGGCGTAGGGGCGGCGGTTCATATCCGACAGGGAGAGGCACTAGAAACGTTAGAAAAACTCTATCAAGATATTCGGTTTGATAGTATCACTAGCACCGAAGAGATTGGCCTGAACAACACCTTCGCTCGGGATAAGGCCGTCGCGGCGTGGTGTACGGATCACCAGATAGATTGGCGGGAGTTTCCCTGTGGTGCCGTCATTCGCGCCCTTTCCCATCGAGAGGATTGGGATAAACGCTGGCAAAAGACCATGCGTACTCCTATCACCCCGATTCCGCTTGATCAAATACCATGGTTGTCCATCGGACAACCTGAACTTCATCTCCCCGAGGCCTGGCAAACGCCACAAAAAGGCATGCAAACCGGCGGCCCAACCTTGGCTTGGCAGACTCTTCACAGCTTTTACGACGGTCGCGGGCAAGACTATTACCGCTCCATTTCAAGCCCATTAACCAGCCGCTCTGCGTGTACGCGGCTTTCCCCCTATCTGACTTGGGGAAATATCAGCCTACGGGAAGTGTATCAGGATCTCCTCAGCCGTTGGCAGACGCCCGGCTGGCGTCGCACCCTAGTGGCACTTAGCTCGCGCCTACATTGGCATTGCCACTTTATGCAGAAGTTTGAAAGCGAGTGCGAGATGGAGTTTCGCCCCGTCAACCGCGCCTATGAAGCCTTTCCCTACCGACAGGATGATAGAGTAGACGCAGACCTTCTAGCTTGGATGCAAGGGGAAACCGGCGTACCCATGATTGATGCCTGCATGCGTGCCCTGTATCACACCGGCTATATTAACTTTCGTATGCGCGCCATGCTGGTGAGCTTTTTAACCCATCATTTGAACATCGATTGGCGTCTTGGGGTGCATCATCTGGCGCGTTTGTTTCTCGACTTTGAACCGGGCATCCACTACCCCCAATTTCAAATGCAAGCCGGCATCACCGGTGCCAACACCATTCGTATTTACAACCCGGTGAAACAAGCAGAAGACCAAGACCCGGAAGGCACTTTTATTCGCCGCTGGGTGCCAGAGCTAAAAGAAGTGCCAGCTCCGTTAATCCATACCCCGTGGGATATGTCCCCCATGGAGGAAGGTCTGTATCAGTGTGAACTCGGGAAAGACTACCCAAGACCCATTGTGGATTTGAAACTGGCCGCAAAAGAAGCCCGGGATCGGCTCTGGGGCTTTCGTAAAAACGAGCAAGTGCAGCAGGAAAAATACCGCATCCTCGCCACCCATGTGCGCCCACCTAACGCCCGAGAAAAAGCCCGTCGTGCCGCCAAACGTAAGGAATCTGAATCCCCATGACAGACGATTTGCCTCGCTACCACACTCTGCGCCTTATCCTCGGTGACCAGCTCAATGCTCGACACTCTTGGTTCCAACAAAAAGATTCCGGCGTATTGTACCTGATCGCAGAACTGCACCAAGAAACCGGCTATGTGGTGCACCATATTCAAAAGCTGTGCGCCTTCTTCGCTGCCATGGAACACTTTGCCATAGCACTTCGCCAAGCGGGTTTTCAAGTGCTGCACCTCACCTTGGACGACACACAGCAAGATGTCGACCTACCTGCATTGTTAACCCGACTGGCGCAGCAATATGACGTTGATCGGATCGAGTACCAGCGCCCCGATGAATATCGTCTGGCCCAGCAAATAGCCGACTTTTCTGTACAGAGTGCAGTTCCAGTATTCATGGTTGAATCCGAGCATTTTCTACTCCCGTTCGACGACATTCCTCGCTATTTCAAACCGAAAACCGCTGTACGCATGGAGCACTTTTACCGCAAAATGCGCCAGCGCTTTCAGGTTTTGATGAATGCCGACAATGAGCCAGAAGGGGGAAAATGGAACTACGATGCCGCCAACCGCAACAAGCTCAAACCAGCGGATTTAGCCGCGATACCGGCGCCACTGTGCTTTGCGAATGATGTGAGCCATATCCTTGCAAGGCTTAAACGTCACAAGGTCAAAAGCCTTGGCAAAGCGGAAGAAGACCTGCTTTGGCCAGTGACACGCAAGCAAAGTAAAGACTTACTAACGTATTTTTGTGAACAGTTACTTCCACTCTTTGGCACCTTTCAGGATGCCATGACCGCTAAGTCAGAGCATAAATGGAGCTTATACCACTCCCGGTTATCCTTTGCCCTAAATGCCAAAATCCTCCACCCCATGCAGGTGATTCAAGCCGCGGTCAATTCCTATCGGGACAACCCCAACATCGACATCGCCCAAGTGGAAGGCTTTGTGCGTCAGATTCTTGGTTGGCGGGAATACGTGCGCGGTATGTACTGGGTCAATATGCCGGATTATCTGGCACAAAACGCTCTCGACGCACAGCGGGATTTACCGGACTATTTTTGGACCGGTGCAACCAAGATGAACTGCCTGCGCCACGCCATCGGCCAGTCTCTCGACACCGCCTACGCCCACCATATTCAACGCCTAATGGTCACCGGCAATTTCTGCTTGCTGACCGAAATCGAACCGCAACAAGTGGACGCTTGGTATCTCGGCATCTACGTGGACGCCCTAGAATGGGTGGAACTGCCCAATACCCGCGGCATGAGCCAATTCGCCGACGGCGGCTGGATCGCCTCCAAACCCTACGCAGCAAGCGGCGGCTACATGCAAAAAATGAGCGACTACTGCACCGGCTGCCATTACCAAGTCAAAGAAAAAACCGGCCCCCGCGCCTGCCCACTCAACAGCCTCTACTGGCACTTTATGGTCAAACACCGGGATCGCCTCGCCCGCAACCCCCGCATCGGCATGATCTACGGAAACTGGGACAAACAAAACGAAGAACAAAAACGGCTGGTGCTGGAGCGAGCAGAGTGGTGTTTAGAGAATTTGGGGGAGTTGTAAGTTAGAGACGATTACATCGTTTTCCTAATAATGGACAAAAGATGCCTTGAAAGTTATCTTTTATGATAACTAGAGGTGCTAATATGAGTCTGAAAAATCTGAAACAACGTGCTTTACAAGATCCAGCCGTTCAACAGGAATACGATAAGCTGGCAGGCGAGTTTCGCCTCATAGATCAACTATTGATGATGAGAACGCAAGCCGGATTGACACAAGAGCAAGTCGCCGAGCGCATGCAGACTCAGAAAAGCAACATCAGTCGCTTAGAAAAGGGAAACGCCAACCCAAGCTGGTCAACCCTTTTAAAGTACGCACATGCCTGTGGGTTTGAGTTAACGCTTTCTTCACACAAAGTGAATTGACCTCAGAATCAACCGGTTAAGAGAGAAATTTCAAACTTGATTAGGACTAACACAATGCCTAAATGGATTCTTGGGGGTTTCATTATCTTTTCCCTTACCGGCTGTGGCAGCGACTCAGATGAGCCTCAAGGAATGTCATTCGACGGCTTTACGACGACTGAACTCACCGACGCAGAAAAGTCAGCCGTTATTGCCCAAGTCGAAACAGTGATTGGTAAACCTTACCTCTGGGGAGGTCAGTCTGAATCCGAAGGCTTTGATTGTTCTGGCTTATTAGTCTGGGCGTACAACAAAGCCAAATTACTCGGCTGGAAGTGGCAAGACCGCTTGGTTGAGGACGTTACGGCACAAACCATGTACGAATATAACTCGGTGCATGTTTTTACGATTACAGAGCTAGAGCGTGGCGACTGGATTTTCTTTGATACCGACAAGAATGGGGTCAAGGAACACATGAGCATCTTTTCTCATATTGATGACCAAAGTCGTGTTTGGGTATGGGATGCCTACTCCGTTGCCAATGCCGTCTCATTTCGCCCAGTTGAAAACTTCTACAGTAAAAAACCAACCTTCGCTAAGCCAATGAGAGTGGAAAAGCGTTAGGCGTGGATCAGCCATCAGACATCAAACGCCTCATCCAGCGTAATTTCCCCATTTTGGCTCAAGCTGTGCTCCGATAAGTAAATCAACTTTAGTAGCGCCAAGGGCATCTGTTGTTCGCCGTTGGCTCTTACATGTTGCACTGTATTCACTTCCTTATTAGAACGACACTCATCGAATTTCATATCACTAGGTTTATCAATCTTCATAATGACTCCAAAGTCGGAGAACTTTTACGACCTGCTCAGTATCTAGCACCTGATAGACGATGCGGTGCTGAATATTGATTCGGCGTGAGCAGGCTCCCGTTAGGTCGCCAACAAGGTTTTCAAAAGGCGGGGGCTTGCGGTAGGGGTCTTCTGCTAGCAAATCTAGCAATTTCTGAGCTTTGGCTTTGAGCCCGCTAGATGCCAGTTTTTTGGCGTCTTTCTGAGCTTGCTTGGTATAAACCAACTTCCATGTCACCAGTCCAACTCCTCTTCACATTCTTCGATTGGGGTATCCATCCCCTCGCGAATAGACTCCCGCATGCCCGGCACAGAGAGTAGATATAGCGTTTCTTGAATGGCCGCCCAATCTTCCTCGGACACCAATACAGCGTTGTTCCTTTTCCCCAAAATAGAAATGGGATGATGAGTTTCTGCCGCCTCGTCAATGAGGCGATAAAGGTTGCTGCGGGCCTCTGTTGCGGTAATCCCCATAATGACGCACCTCTTTGATCAATTTTCCACCAAATTTTACGCCACTAATAACGTACGTCAATACGCACGTTTTAGTACTTCCAAATTGTGCGCTCTACATCATTCATTCAACTATTGCTTATTTTGCGATCAGAACATACACTTTTGTAATACAATGTTGTACAAAGGTGGTCATATGAGATCAGAAATGCTCAGTGCTCGTATTGATGCTGATACAAAAGCGGCGTTTACCAGTGTCTGTGATCAAGTCGGTTTAAGCCCTTCACAAGCCATCAAGTTATTTGCAAAAGCGGTGATTAATCACGGAGGATTGCCGTTTGAAGTAAAGGTTGTGAAACCGAATAAAACGACGGCAGCAGCGATACAAGAATTAGTCGATGGAAATGGCAGTAAAGCCGAGTCAGTCAGCGCTTTGCTACATGAGCTTACGGATGGCAAAACGGACAATGTATCATCTTGAATACTCAACCCGATTCAAAAAAGATTTTAAGAAAGTAGACAAGATGGCTATCCCCGATATCCTAGAAGTTGGGAATGTCATCTCTCAATTACAAAGAGGGGATGCCTTAGCGCCACACAATATTGATCATGCGCTAACTGGAAATTGGTTGGGCTTTAGGGACTGCCATATTAAGCCAGACTTGGTCTTAATTTATCGCATCCATAAGGAATCACTGCAGCTAGCCCGAATCGGCAGCCACAGTGAGATTTTTTGAACTTTGTAGGAAATAGCACCGTGTCCAAATGGATTTTATTGCCTACTCCATATCCAACGGCAGGAGATAATCTACGCCCTACCACTCCTATAAGCCTTATGATACCATCTTCGCCACATAGTCGGGGGGCAGTGATGCTGAGATCGCGCAAGCGAGACCCGTTGAACCTGATGCAGTTAACACTGACGTAGGGAACTATGGAGCACGCTAGGCGCGAACTCTGTCCACATTGGCGAGTTACGTCCCTGCTCTTGGTGTGTCTCCCTGTTTCCCTATGTCTTGGGGAAACATTATGCCAACTACACCTATCATTTTAAGCATTGCCGGTTCCGATAGCGGCGGCGGTGCGGGTATTCAAGCGGATATCAAAGCCATTTCTGCCACCGGTGGGTACGCTTGTACGGTAATCACCGCCACCACCGCGCAAAACACGCTCGGCGTTACGGACGTTCACCCTATTCCCATCGCCCATATTGAGGCTCAGTTGGATGCGGTTTTTTTCGATCTGGACATTCAAGCAGTAAAGATTGGGATGCTGGCGGACAGTGCCATTATTCAGGTGGTCGCCGAGAAACTGCGCCACTATGCACCGCGCCACGTCGTACTCGATCCGGTCATGGTCGCCACCAGTGGGGATTTGCTGTTACAGCAAGAAGCCATTGCCACATTAAAAGAGGCACTGCTGCCCCTCGCGACCGTGATCACGCCAAACTTGCCGGAAGCCGCCACGCTGTTAGATTGCACCACTCCCCATTCCTATCAGGAAATTGAAGCGCTGATCCCAGAACTGCAACAGCTAGCCACTCCAGCAGTATTGCTAAAAGGTGGGCATTTACAGGACCAAGCAGACAGTACGGATTGGCTAGTTCGCGCCAGCGGGGTGCAAACCTTTTTGGCGCCGCGGATCAATACCCACAATACCCACGGCACCGGCTGCACCTTGTCGGCAGCGATTGCCTCTTATCTTGGGCAAGGAAACGACCTAGAGACAGCAATTACGCTGGCAAAACAGTACCTTACCGGAGCCCTCGTCGCGGCGGATCAACTCCACATTGGCAAAGGTCACGGCCCTGTCCATCACTTTTACCAACAAAAAGGGTAAGTGATGGTTTCTGGCTTCGGTATCCATATTCGGGTTGATCAACTGCGCTACCCGCCCGCAGCTCCCGTGTTAGCCGACTTGGATTTGCCATTGGCGGCGGGGCAATGGACCTGTCTGCTCGGGCGGAGCGGCTGTGGTAAAACGTCGATTTTGCGGCATCTGGCGGGGTTACTCGACAACGCCGAGTGGCAAGGAGCGCTACGCACGCATCCGACTCACCGCTTAGCGGGCAATATTGCCTATATGGCGCAACAGGATCTGCTGCTGCCTTGGCTATCCGTGCTGGACAATGTTTGCCTCACCCAACGTCTACAGGGACAACCTTTGCATCAAGCTATCCGAGAGCAAGCCATGCATCTGCTTGAACAAGTTGGACTTGCTGACAAAGCTACTAGTTGTCCTCATGCCTTGTCTGGCGGCATGCGACAACGGGTGGCGCTGGCGCGTACTTTGATGCAAGACCGCCCCGTTGTCTTAATGGATGAGCCGTTTTCTGCCCTAGACGCGGTGACACGTCACAAACTACAAGGGTTAGCATTTGCTTTACTGCAGGGAAAAACGGTCTTGCTGGTGACCCATGATCCCCAAGAAGCGGTGCGCTTAGGACATCATATTTTTATTATGGAAGGTCGGCCAGCTACGGCGCGCCCGTTACTGGATCTAACGGGCACACCACCAAGAGAGATAAATGCCGCCAGCGCACAAGCCCAACGTCATATCCTTGAACGATTAGGAGGTGACCATGCTTGAGCTACTTACCCGCGCTTCCCAGACGCGCCCCCTGCGGGCGAAAGCGCTAGTACGTATCTTGGTCACCCTATTAATATTGTTGGCTGTATGGCAAGCGGTGATCGAGATTTGGGCACTGCCGACATTTATTCTGCCTCCACCCCTAGCGGTGTTAGATGTGCTAATCCAGCGCTGGCACGTGCTGGCAAAACACGCTTGGGTCACGGCGCAAGAAGTCTTGCTTGGCTTAGTATTCGGTGTGGCAGCAGGGCTGTTCTTCGCTCTGTTGATGCTGTTGTTCCGGCCAGTTAAACGCTGGCTGTTGCCCATCCTGATAGCAAGCCAAGCCATTCCCGTGTTCGCCATCGCGCCGATTCTGATGCTATGGCTGGATTATGGGATTGCCTCAAAAGTAGCCATGGCCGCCATTATTATTTTCTTTCCTGTCACCACTTGCTGCTTCGATGGCTTGCGCAGTACTCCCCAAGGCTATCTCGACCTCGCTCGAACCTTAAATGCAAGTCGTTGGCGTACCCTTTGGCATATTCAACTCCCGGCGGCCCTACCGGCATTAGGTTCTGGCCTGCGCGTCGCAGTGGTGATTGCCCCCATTGGGGCGGTCGTCGGTGAGTGGGTTGGTTCTAGTGCAGGGCTGGGCTATCTGATGCTACAAGCCAATGCCCGCATGATGATCGCTGACATGTTCGCCGCCCTGTTCATTCTGTCTCTGTTTTCGGTCGCGCTGTATTTCAGCGTGGATTGGTTATTAAAACGTTGCCTACCATGGCACTCTCAATAAGGATATCGACCCTATGACGATACGTTACCGCATCGGTGCAACCGCACTTATCGGACTCTCGGCTAGCTCGGCTCTGTTTGCCGCCGAACAGGAACTCAGCCTGATGTTGGATTGGTTTGTGAACCCCAACCACGGCCCCATCATCATTGCCCAAGAAAAGGGCTATTTCGCTGAACAAGGCCTCGAAGTGACGATTCAGGAGCCCGCTGACCCCACCATGCCTCCCAAATTGGTAGCGGCAGGCAAAATAGATTTAGCGATCTCCTATCAGCCAAACTTAACCATCGATGTGGCCGCAGGTTTACCACTAATCCGCTCAGCGACATTGATTGCAACACCACTCAATACCTTGATGGTGATGGATGAGAGCAAGATCACCTCGCCGGCGGATTTGCAAGGTAAGAAAATCGGTATCGCAGTAGCGGGCACGGAAGAAGCCACCGTCGGCACCATGCTTAGGCATCATGGTGTGGCTTGGGAAGACGTAGAAATTATCAATGTGGGCTGGTCATTATCGGCGTCGTTAGCCTCTGGCAAGGTGGACGCTATTTGGGGCGGCTTGCGCAATTTCGAAACCAACCAATTGAAGCTAGAGAACTACGAAGCCACCGCCTTTTTCCCAGAGGAACACGGTGTGCCGGCTTACGATGAATTGGTGTTTGTGGCCCACCGGGACAATCACGACCGCGCTGCCTTGCAAGCCTTCAATAGCGCCTTAGAACAAGCCACGACTTACATCATTAATCACCCAGACGCTGCTTGGGAGGAGTTCATTGCCTACTCCCCAGACACTCTCGACAACGAACTCAATGCCCTCGCCTGGCAGGATACGCTGACGCGCTTCGCTTTGCGTCCGGCGGCGATTGATCTGGCCCGTTATGATCAATACGCCGAGTTTATGTTTCACCACGGCATTATCGACACTCTGCCTAAAGCGGTAGATTACGTCCCCAACCTGAATCAGGAGACCCCATGAACCTAGCAACCATCTGTAGTGCCCTCCAAACCCTACGGGAGCAAAAACCACTGGTGGTGAATCTGACCAACTATGTGGTAATGAACAACTCCGCTAATGCCTTACTGGCAGTCGGTGCTTCCCCCATTATGGCTCACTCCCGGGCCGAGATGCAGGAGATGATGAGCTTTGCCGGTGCGCTGGTTATCAATATCGGTACCTTAGATGAGGTCTGGATCGAGCGTATGGCGTGGGCCATCGAATGTGCGAATCGAGCTGGCAAGGTCGTCGTGCTCGATCCGGTTGGTTGCGGTGCAACGACGCTGCGTACTGACACCGCGCGCCGCTTTGCATCCTTAGCCGAGCGTTTGATCGTGCGTGGCAATGCATCTGAAATTATTGCTTTGGCGGGTGCCGCTTCCCAAAGTAAAGGGGTGGATGCGCTAGACACCAGCGATGCAGCCTTAACCGCCGCGAAACAACTGGTGGAACAATATCAGGCCCAAGTGGTCATTTCCGGTGCCACTGACTACGTAGTCGGTATCGACGCAACCTATGCTTTGCACAACGGTCACCCAATGATGACCCAAGTAACTGGTACAGGATGCTCCTTAAGCGCCATTACGGGTGCGTTTGCCGCTATCGGCGAAACCAGCGGTGCTGCTGCCGCTGCGATCATGGGCGTTGCCGGTGAGCTGGCGGCAGAAAACGTAACGGGGCCCGGAAGCCTTCAGGTCGCGTTGCTTGATGCCTTGTATCAACTGGATGAAGCGACCCTCACCTCACGACTTAAACTGACCACGTTGTAAGCATAGGAAA
Organism: Maribrevibacterium harenarium; assembly: GCF_006385675.1. Classification (GTDB taxonomy): domain Bacteria; phylum Pseudomonadota; class Gammaproteobacteria; order Pseudomonadales; family Marinomonadaceae; genus Marinomonas; species Marinomonas harenarium. Next base: position 60,717 of record NZ_VFRR01000007.1, read on the forward strand.
ATACCATGTCACCCTACGAACTCTACCTTGTTACCGATGATAATCAGGACCTAGATACCTTGATAAACGTCGTCACTCAAGCGGTTGCCGGTGGGGTGACCATGGTGCAATTACGGGAAAAGCACCATAACGTGCGCGACTTTCTCTACCGGGCGTTGGCGATTCAGCCGATTTTACGGGCCAATAACGTGCCCCTTATTATCAATGATCGAGTGGATGTCGCCCTCGCTGTTGATGCTGACGGGGTACATCTGGGACAAAGTGATATGCCGGTAGCGTATGCCCGCCGCTTACTTGGCCCAGACAAATTGCTGGGGTTGTCGATCGAGAGTTGGGCGCAGCTAGAACAAGCGAAACACTTGCCTATCGATTACATCGGGCTTAGCGCCATTTACCCTACTGCCACAAAAACCGATACCCAATACCACTGGGGATTAGAAGGACTGAATGCTGCCTTGGCAGACTACGACAAACCTATCGTTGCCATTGGCGGAATCCGCCCCGACAACCTGGCCGCCGTAGCCGCTACTGGCGTACACGGCATCGCGCTGGTTTCCGCGATCTGCCATGCGCCAGACCCACAGCAAGCGACTCGGGCAATTATCAGCATAATTCAACAAAGTCGAGCTTGTATGTCACCTTAATGACGTGACAACTGAGTGTCGAAATACATCACACACCGCCCCGTTTCACCAAAGCCATAGTACGCTGGTACATCCACCAAGCATTGGCTCCAGACAGCACATTGGCGATAAAAGCGCCGATAAAAATACCCGTCAGGCCGAGCAGTTCACCACCGAGCCAGAGGCATGGCAGGAAGAAAGCAAACAGGCGTAGAGCAGAGATGGTCAGCCCTCGGTAGGCTTTACCTAGGGCGTTAGCGACCGACACCATCAGCATACAAATCCCAAGTGGGCCAAGACTCAATGGCACCCAAAGTAGATGTAGGGTCACGATATCCACCACATCTTGTTCTGACGACAATAAGCTGGCGATAGGCGTTGCCAAAAGGAAAGTGATCAGCGCCATGGCAGTTTGGAAGACAAGCACATAGACCACCGCTATTTTGACCAGCGCCTGAATTTCATCGAATTGCTTTGCTCCAAATAACCGCCCCACCATAGGCGGCAGAGACATAGTCAGCGCCAGCACGGTGACGATAACAAAAAACTCAAAGCGGGAGCCAACCGCCCATGCCGCGACGGCAGCCGTACCAAACCCGGCGATCAGTTTGGTCGCCAACATAGATGAAATCGGCGGCAGCAGCTGGCTCACCATCGCAGGCCCCATAATATGCCCAAGCTCCGCGAGGGACTTAGGCACGGAAATACTGGCAAAGTCGAAGCTCACCCAATGGTTTTGCCAAACCTTGTGTGCCACCAACACCAATGCCAGTAGAAATGACAAAATCGTCGCCACGGCCGCTCCGACGATGCCCATATCCAGGGTAAAAATAAAGATGGGATCAAGCACCATATTGGCAACACTGGTTACTATCATCATCACACCGGGTAACATGGTGTTGCCATTAGAGCGGGAAATGCTATAGAAAAAATAAGTCATCGCCCCGACCCAAGCACTAACCAACCACCAGGGCCAATAAAGCTCGATAATCGGCATCACGCTGCCCGCGCCACCCATCAGTGCCAAAAGCGGCTCCCGCAGTAGCCAGATCAACAGACACAGCACTAGGACACCCACTGCACCAACGAGCAATACCAAGCCAGCCAGTTGCTTTCCATACTGCTCTTGGTTGGCACCCAACGCTTTAGAAATCAGGGAAGTGGTGGCAATGCCTAAACCCACTTGCAGACCGATCACGATCATTTGCATCGGCAAAGTAAAACCTTGGGCAGCCAGCGGCAGCACCCCTAGCTGACCGATAAAGGCACTGTCCACTAACTGAAAACTCATGAGTGACAAAATGCCAAACAGCATGGGTAAGGTCATGGAAAATAATTGTTTCGCTAGGGTGGATACCGGAGTCGAGGACATAGCATTCATAAAATGGATTAATAAGGGCGCTTAGTGTAGCGGAAAAAGGGAACGAGTTTATGAAAAGCTAGGAAGTTTCTGTTTTCGTTCTACTGCGACGACAACGCTCGGAACAATATTTCACGTCATCCCAGCAGGCTTGCCATTTCTTGCGCCAAACAAAAGGTCGCTGGCATACAGGGCACAGTTTGCTAGGTAAATGTTGCTTTTTGATGTTTTTCACGAGTATCCCCCTAAGTGTGGGGGATACGTACTGACGGGCAATTTGGATGCCCGTCAGTGACAGCGTGCTTAAGCAGGGTGGCGGATCAGTGACAAACTTTCTTCAGCGAAGCCAGTACCCGCCTCAGTGTAGAAGTTAAAGACATTATCAATGCCAGCAGCAACCATTTCATCCCGCTCATCTTGGTAACGGGCAATGGCTGCTACTTGCCCGCTATAACCCGCTTTACGAAGTTGCTCGACGATATTGATGCAGTCCCCTGCTGAAGGCAACGCCAAGAGCACCAGCTTGATATGAGTGGTATCTAGATGCTCCCAAAGGTCTGCATCTTCACCATCCCCAAAGAAGACATTCGCACCTTTTTCACGCATTTTTTGCACCCCAAATTGGTCAGCGTCCATTCCCGCCACCTTCTCCCCGACCATACGGTGCAAGGACTCGAATGCGCCGCGGCCAACTCGACCAAGCCCAACCACCAGCACTTCCATGCCTTTAGGCTGTACATAGGTATCCGCTGCCAACGGCACTGGGTGCTCATAATGACGAATAGTATCTTTGTATTTGGCGTAGTACTTGTGTGCTTGGCGGTAAAGAATACTGGTAATCACAAACGAGAAAGATACCGCCAATGCCAGTATCACCAACCACTCATTGGCGAGCCACTGATTATCCACCGCTAGCGCCACCACGATCAGGCCAAACTCGGAATAGTTCGACAATGCCAACGCCCCAAGGAAGGCTGTACGACCACGCAAACGTAGCCATACGAACAACAGGAAGAAGAGCACAAATTTCGCCAAGATGATGGCCGTTAGAATCAAGCTCTGCCCAATCATTTCCCAAGTCGGCAAGGCCGAGAAACCAATGGACAAGAAGAAGCCGATCAAGAATAAGTCTTTGAAATTCATCAAGGATTTATTCAGTTCCGCCCCTTTACGATGGGTGGAAAGCAATATCCCCATAATCAGGGCACCCAAGTCCCCTTTTACACCAACTAAGTAGAACAGCTCATAGCCACCCAAGGCTAAGAACAATCCGGTAAGTGGCAATAGCTCCCCGTGCCCGGATTTTTCTAATAAACGACATAGCAGTGGCCGCGCAGGGATCAAAGCAAACAGCGCCAGCGCCCAGATGGAAGGCACGGCTCCGGTGGCGAGCACCAAGAACACCACCGCCACAATGTCTTGCATAACCAAGATACCTAACGACAACTGACCATGGCGGGTTTTCAGTTCACCGGTTTCTTCCAGCAATTTGACGATACAAACGGTACTAGAAAAGCTCAAAGCGAAGCCAACCAAGGCGGCGGTACGCACATCCAGCACATCAAAGTAACTCAGCCCCAAGGTCGCCAGCAGCATAGCAAGCCCAGCGAACAGAATGACCCAGATGCCCATATGACTTAGGGTAGAGGCCCAGATTTCTCGTTTTAACAAATCCTTTACGTGGAGTTTTAAGCCGATCGAGAACAGCATGAGCGTAATGCCGAGATCAGCCAAATGGGTCAAGATAGCAGCGGGCTTAATGCCCATAAAATTCAGTAAAAAACCGGCTCCCAAAAAGCCGATCAAAGGTGGCAAATTCACTAGTCGGACGGCTAGCCCACAAATAAACGCAAACAACACCCAGATAAATTCCATGGGAAATTTCAACTCCGCAATATCGCTTTTAAAACCAATGGCTATAATGAAACCATAGTTACCTGCTGGAATGGAGTAGCCACTTGTAAATTTTTGCTCATAAACCTACCTAAACCGCATCATTACCAACATTCGACACGGTACACACATCATGCCAACTTGGTTTTCTCCTCCACTTGGGGGTGTTTTCGTTGTTCTCGCACTACTTTCCCCTGCCCTTTGGGCCGCTGACACCAGCGCAGATATCCCCTATACCTCTATGCTTTTGGGATTGTTTGGCGGCTTAGCCATCTTCCTCTACGGCATGGAAAAAATGTCCGACGCGCTGAAACAAGCCGCCGGCGCCAATATGAAAAACTGGCTAGCGCGTCTCACCACCAACCGCTTTTCCGGTGTGTTAACAGGTGCTGGCGTGACCGCCGTGATTCAATCCTCTTCCGTGACCACGGTGCTCGTGGTTGGATTCACCTCGGCTGGTCTAATGACACTCAACCAAGCGGTGGGCGTGATTATGGGAGCCAATATCGGCACCACGGTTACGGCACAAATTATCGCCTTCAAAGTGACGAAAGCCGCCCTCGCTATGGTCGCGATTGGCTTTATGATGTTCTTCACCTCTAAAAAGGAAAAAGTGCAGCAATACGGCTACATGGTGTTTGGCTTGGGCATGATCTTCCTGGGCATGAATATGATGAGCGATGCCATGGCACCGCTGCGCACCTTTGCGCCATTTATCGACTTAATGACCCATATGGACAATGTGCTGTTGGCAATATTGGTCGCTGCGGTCTTTACAGCGTTGGTACAGTCCTCTTCAGCCACCACAGGGATTGTTATCGTGCTAGCAAGTCAGGGGTTTATTCCACTGGAAACCGGTATCGCCTTAGCCATGGGAGCCAATATCGGCACCTGTGTGACCGCCATTTTGGCCTCCGCTGGCAAAGGCCGGGAAGCACTACAAGCATCGACGGTACACGTACTATTTAACGTGATTGGGGTATTGATTTGGCTACCTTTGATTGGTCTCTTAGCGGATATCAGCATACAACTTTCGCCCCTACACCCAGAGCTTGCTGGGACAGAACGCTTAGCAGCGGAAATCCCCCGGCAGATAGCCAATGCCAATACCCTATTTAACCTACTGAATACCTTAATTATGCTGCCCTTTGTGGGTGCTTTTGTCTGGCTGGTACGGAAATGGTTTCCCCACAAAAGTGCCACCGAGAGCACCGCGCAAGTACAAACAAAATTTATTGATCCCGCTTTTTTAGCGACGCCTGATATCGCCCTAAACCAAGCCCAATTAGAGATCAGCCGTGTGGGTCGTCGCGTGTCGACCATGTTGGCTCTGGTTCCCACGCTGGCTCCTACTGGAGATGCCAATGACCAGCGCCAGCAGCTTGGCGACGTGCGCCACCAATTGGAACAAGTCGAAAACGAAGTGGATCAGCTACACAGCGCCATCTTGTCCTACTTGGGCAAGCTACGCCGGGAACCCCTTTCCGCACAACACAGCGCGAGACAAATCGCCTTAGTCGGCATGACCGATCATTTGGAAAACATCGCCGATTTGATTGTGCATTCCCTACTGCCTATCGTCAGCCGTGCGGTAAAAGACCAACTGGAAGTCAGCGACGCCATGCGCACTACCCTAGATGCGCTACAGAAAACCGTCAACGACGCCCTACTCAACTGCGTCAATGGCATCCGCCGACAAGATCACAGCCTGACACAACAGGCACTAGAGGTGCGTCGAGAATTAAACGGCTTAGTCAATCAGGTACTGGCCCACCAAGCAGAACGCTTGGCTGACGACAGCCCCAATCGCCTCAGCGTGTTTCACCATGAAATGGAATGGGTCGGTGCGTTCAAACACATCTACACCATGACCCGTCGGGTGGCGAAAATGCAGTTAACGTCTAGTTGATAAAACATACACAAGGCTTCGAGATCGACGTCCCTGACGTTTTAGCAACGGCAGAAGTGCGACAATCGATTCAAATTACCACTATTGTAGCAATTCGCTACACTTCCTATATCACACTGAGGAGATTTTGTTACGTCTACTGCAAGTATTCGACTTGACCAAGATTTAGTTGATAAAGCTGCTATCATGGCTAAAGCCCTAAACCGCACCACCCCAAAACAAATTGAGCATTGGGCTAAAATCGGTGAAATGATGGAAGATAATCCCGATTTGCCCTATGAATTCGTAAAACAAGCAATCATCGCTAAAGCCGGAAAACTTGAGGAATACGACTTTAGCCGATTTTCAGATCTAGCTTGAAATTACGAATTATCTTTTCATCCAAACAGCTTCGTAAAAACTTATTCATTTGCGCCATATCATTAGAAGAGTAGAAATCGAGCATGAGCGTATTAAACTCTTGCTGACGTTTGGCTTGCACATTAATGATAGGAAAACCATTGGCCAACAAAATACCATTCATCATGAACCGACCGGTACGCCTATTAACATCCCAAAAAAATTGAGCGCGTGCCATTTGTAAAAATGCAGTAATTGCTTGATCGTAAACATCAGATTCACTATTAACCTGACTCTCAATTTCAAGCCATTTATCGTCCAACTCATCTGGAGCAGGAGGCTCATACTCTGAACCCGTAATGGAAACGTAACCAGAGCGAAACTTACCCCACTCTAACGCTTCTTCTTTACCTGCTATATTGTGAATTTTTAAAGCGGTTTCTTTATTAAATTGAAATTCACCTTGATCAACTAAGCCAAAAATAAACTCCCATGCTCGAGCTTGGTTAATTGCCATATTTTGATCACTAATTCGATGACCACCTACGGTGATCCCATCTAGAATGGTTTGCACCTCAGGTAAAGTCATTGCAACACCCTCTAGGTTAACAGCATCATAAACCAAAGCTGGCACATCTCTTTTTGCAAGTTGTTTGGCCAAGGGGATATTGGGTTTCATATTCCAAATATTATCTGTTAATGCTGTCATAGTGATCTTCTTTAATATAAGTAAAACTCGGCTAAGTATACATTTACTGATGAATATGGTAGCAGACGTCGGCTAACGTCCGCCTAAGGGGCTGGCAACCCATCACCATTAAACTCAATCACAACCGCCTTAACCACCGCGGCTAAATGGGACTGGAAACGCCACGCATTGACATTCCCTTTGTGGTGTTTGTAAGCCATGATGGTAAACGATCACTCATCAATCAGATCTCTTTGGGTAACTTTTCCCGCTTTGAACTGGGCAATTGAACGGTTTAGATGCTCAGCGTTCGCTGGAGAGCGAAGCAAGTGTACGATTTCCATTAGACTATTGTAATAATCCAACGACATAACCACGGCATCCAAGACTGCTTTTAAACTATTCCTAGCTTCGGTAAAAGAAACGATCCTCATAGCCCCTATATGTACTTATTACGGAACAAGTATAGTATTCACAGTTTAAATTGTACGGCTAAAGGAACGTGTTCACTAGAAGGTAGCTAGCGCAAAAAAACAGCCGTACCAAACCCTAAAGATATGAACAATATCACTGGCAATTAAACAACGGACGGTGTAATCACCAATGAATGATACGAATAAGCCATTTCTGAGAAAAGTTACTGTATCTTTCTTTTTGAAATAGAGTGAATTTATTTATCCACAAGCATTGAATGGCTGAATTATTAGCATATTTCTTAGCTTGTTTGATATATTCAAAAAAGAAAGTTATTTCTTTATCCGAATTTCAAACTTAAAATCAGCTGGCAATTTCAAAGTGGTTTGCCTATTCATAACAATCACATACTCATAGACATCAGAAATATCTCCACCTTTAAAGAAAATTCCTCCATCATTTAAAGTTGGTCCCAAAACATCACCTATAATTAATTTACTGGGACTCTGGAAATACACCCCGTTATCATCTTCGAAGACTGGTGTGTAGATACCCGCTGGAAGCGTATTCATTACAAGTCCAGGCTGAAAAGAGTATGGAGCTGCCACGACAATAACAATATCCTTAACTAGGTGACCACCGAGAGCCCTATCATCCGATAACGGCTTTACTGTACTGCACCCAATCAATGCTCCAATAAATGGAACAATGAGAGCTAACAATATTCTAGAAACCACATTCCCCTCCTGTTTAATTTAGCTAACAATTAAGTATTATACAGCAGCGTAGCTGCGGCTATAACCCACTGTTGAACGGCTGCATTGTCTATATAGAGGATGTGCTTCTTCATGATAGGACTTCCCTGTATATAACTCGCTAAAGACCAAAGATTGTCTAGCATGTTCCGTTTCTGATCGCTGCTATGTTGGTTTTTTATTGGCTCTTTTGTAGCGCGATTTGACCCGCGAGGCAAGCGATTCCCTCAGACCTTATGACCTGATCTGTTTTTATACTCTGATCTCACCGTGTGCTAACGCTAACTGCCATTGTCCCATGGCAGCATGACGCGAAGCCATTCCGTCACCTTACTATCAGAGACATCGCCAAGAATCTCTTGGTAATACATGTAGTAAAAAGTGCCTTACTAGCCCTTGTGGCGTGTATTAAAAGAGACTGTTTATTAGATTGGTAATCTCGATATTGAAGGTCCATATAGGCGCGGATGCAAAACGAGGTCTAGTGCACATCTTCACTACGAATCCTACTAATGAGCATGATCTAAACCAACTGCCAGAGCTCCTTTATGGTAATGAATCCTTTGTATCGGCTGACTTTGGCTGCCGTGACGTTGAAAAGCGCTCAGAAACCAAGGAACGGAAAGTCGATTGGTTAGTGGCTGAGATGCCTAGCAAGATATGCGCTTGGAAATTTGCTACGAGTAGACCAGATGATTCGGTCTGCCCAAAGTTAGTCCGTCTAAATGATGGATTCTGACCGATCAAAGAGGCGAAATACCTAGAAAACAGCACCTAATCGGGACTTTTGAAGGTGTGCCGGAAAGCGAACAAGTCAGCGCACGACTATCTGACTTGTTCTTAGTTTTCCTAGTCATCACCGTAATAAGCGTCTAATATCGAGCCCACTGATTTAATTTCATCAACCAGCTTAGACAGCCTCTCAAGCTGACTCTTCTTGCCTTCACCCAATACATCGAGATCGTGTAGTTTTACTGCGGTACCAGACATACAGACCATCAGCATCCCCCTGTTGCCACCAACTTCTGCATAATCTATGTCAGCTGCAACAACAGCATTACCACCCAGAGATAGTGTTTTAGCTCTTATCTGATCTAGGCATAAATTCTCACCTTGAACTAATTTACTATTAGTTCGACCAGATTGACTTCCAAAGAAGTCGGTAAAACCTGATGTAAACTCAGTTATAACCCCTGTTCCAGTAGTAGACTGTCCAGTCACAATTCCAATTGAGTCATATTCCCATTTGTAAGGGTGGTGACTAGTGAGCACAGGGATATTAGATATTAAGTTTTTAATTTCCTCGTTGAGCTCCTTAGATTTGTGCCTGACCGCTTCGCTTGCTTCTAGAAGAAGATCTTCGCTACAAGACTTGCAGTAACCATCTACTGATGTCTTATTGTGATAATTAATAAGCTTAGTTTGAGCCTCGGAAATCAATTGATTGTTGGAAAAGAGAGTGCTCTTTATCTCAGAGCCACAGTGTGGGCATAGTGTTTTCATAAGTCTGTCCTTTTAAATTCATCTAGCTCTATCTTAAAAGTTATGAAATCGCTATAAGCCTCATTTATACTAGGCAAACTTGCTCTTCCATGAGGTAATAGTGACTGAAGTATCAGTATTGGTTTCGACTATTGAAACATAATCGGAATGTAGCAGATATGTCAATTCAAATGCTACAAAAAGTACTGTTTGGCTTTTTATTTTTGTATATTCAAAGCCATTGTGCGGCAGGCTATTATTCGTTCTTGACTGATTTAAATTGATCAAGATAAGACACTCATATCGAGTGGATCGGTTAAAATATTCAATATAAGCATTTTGCATCGGTTTACTTGATCGAATTAATAATATTCTATTCTTAGCTTCCCAGTTCACAAGGTGACTAGAGATAAATTCCGGACCATTATCACACCGTATTGCTAGTGGCTAGCCTCAAAACTCTAAGATCTGCTTCAGTGAACATCTCAATCTAGCACTCGGTAAAGACAGACCAAAAGGAGCAGGAATATCTTTCCCGCCCCATCCAAAGAATCAAAGTCGAAGCCCATTAAGACCTCAACTCTTTACATCACCGTCAATAAAAAGCAAAGCTTGAAACGAGCAACGATATTTATTACCAGAACAAATACTGTTATCAGGAAATACTTTAAAACTATAAAGAAACAAGGAATTGCTGAATTTGTAGTGCTCGCTGTGACGCATAACGATAACCGGAAATAACTTTTTTAAGATCTTGTTCTGAGCTTATAGGCATGTGGTACGACTGGATACACACGCCCTCCGCGAAATTACCCAGGCGAATTGACATACCCATTTTACCGACTGTCGAGAAGTCGCCGCCCTTAGGTATAGATTCCTGCAATTTCTTATAATCTTCCCAATTGTCAATAAAGGCAGAAATGTATCGCTCAACAGATTCACCGGGGACAGAAACGAATGTTCCATTGTATCTTGAGTCAGGGCCAGAGAAGTAGTACGAGATCTCCCAAGATTCTTTGTTTACCTTCAGTTTTCCTCCGCATGGTAGTGGTTCCTCATATATCCCTACACTCATTATTTATCTCCATCGATACTTGTTTGATGCCTAACAATTAAGGGGGATACAGCAGCGTAGCTGCGGCTGTAACCCAGTATTGAACGGCCGCGTTCTCTATATAGGGGATTTGCTTTTTTCATGATGGGACATCCCTGTTAAATAATTCGCTTACTACCAAAGTCTATTTGGACTATGCCGCTTCAAATCGTCTTTGATCGCCGCTATGTTGATTCTTTATTTGCTCTTTTGTAGCGCGATTTGACCCGCGAGGCAAGCGCTTCCCTCAGGACTTTTGACCTGTAAGAATAAGGCATTGCTCGACGCAAAATAAAAAAGGCACCTAAGTAGCTTAGGTGCCAAGGGAAAAGTTCCAATGGGTGACGTACCGCGAAGGTGAGACCGATGGAACCTTGAATGATCGTGTTTACAGTAAGGCTCCCGCTGGGAGCCTTAGAATAACCACGCTCTGGGCGTGTTTGTTTTGGTTTAGAAGCTTAGTGCGGTACCGATAGCAGTAACGGTGTCTTCGTTGTCCTTGGTCGCTGCTTGCTGGCCGTATTCTGCGTATACGTACATGTTAGAGGCTACGTTGTAAGACACACCCACTAGGTAGTTGTCGTAGCTGTCTTGGTTTGCAGCTTCTGGGTCGATGGTTTGGTAAGAACCGTAGACATCACCTAGACCGTAAGCAAAGCGTGCACCTACACCCATGCGGCTATCCACATCGGACTGTTGTTCGTATTTTGCGTTAACAGAAAGTGCTGGGCTCACTTGGTAAGCTACACCTAAACCGTAGGTTTCGTTACCGTTTACGGTAGTACCTTGGTCATCGTAACCAGCAGACACGGTCAATGCGTCAACAGAGTACTTAGCGACTAGAGTTAGCGCTGTGCCGTCTTTAACGGTAGCTGTGTTACCTTGCGTTTCAGTTTCTGCTTTGCCTTTCACTTGCACAGATGCTTGTAGTTCTAGGCCGTTAAAAGATGGGGAGAAGTAAGCTAGGGTGTCGCCCTCTGCGGTAGTGGCAGAACCAGCAATGCCTACGTATTCACCTTGGTCTAGGCCATCTTGTACAGCGTCAGAGTAGATGCTGTCGAAGGTACCTAGCTGTACTTTACCGAAACCGCCTTTTACACCAACAAAGGCTTGGTCTAGGCCGATTGATACATCGCTGTTGTTTTCATCAGCGTCAGCTTCAAGCTCGTATTTGAAGAATGCTGTAGTGCCTTCGGTCACCATGGTTTCGCCAGTCAAACCGATTGTCGAACCATTGTCGCCTAGCTGTGCGCCGTTTTCGTCGGAATCGCTGTAGGCGTACTGCAGGTTACCGTATACGTCTACAGAAGAGTCTGCGGCAAAGGCAGAAACAGAAGAAATGGCTGCGCCAGATACGGCAATCGCTACAAGTGTCTTTTTCATTTTTGGACTTCCTTCTTACACATGATGGGCAGTGGTGGTTACCGACCAGCCCGTTTGGATACGTCGGGAGTCATCTTCAAACATGGCAAAGCAAGCCGCAATAGCTGACAAATGGGTTACATTATCTATCCCAAAGTCATCCGCGATTAGTACAATTGATCAAGAAAGCATGCGAAATAGCATGATCAAAACGTCACCAAAATAAAAATAAGGCAATATTTTTCAAGTACTTAATATAACGTCGATTATTTTTCATTCATTCACTATTGCTAAATTAAGCACAAAAAGTCTTACGAAAAGCGCATATTTCTTGCTTACTCATACAGTTTCTAAACAGTGACATATCCGCTCAGTTATACCCTTCATAAATGCCGAGAAACTCTGATGAAGAAACACACAACGGTTCGTCATACCGAAAGGAGATTGTGCAACACAAAAAAAGGCCCCCTATCTTTTCAGACAGGGGGCCAAAGACCGATTTCACGCTGTTAGGGCAGCGCTAATCTAGTGGAGATTTAGGGTTATTTCACACCGCTAGCGTAATCCGCTACGGCTTCACCCTGACGGGACCAATCTGCTTGCTCCTCGGCGGTCGCCTTCGGAGAGAACACGCCTAGCTGGGCGTAGATCAGACCTAGAACCGGAGACACCCAACATGCAAAGGCTAATGGAATGTACAGTAGGTTCTCGAAGTTACCGTCACCGATGCTTAGACCAAGGGCACCGATTACAAAGGCACCACCTGCGTTCCATGGAATCAAAGGAGACACCAAAGTACCGCCTTCTTCGATAGCACGGGACAGGTTCAAAGTAGAGTACTTCATGCCACGGTAAACTGGCGCATACATACGACCTGGTAGGGCGATGGAGAGGTAAGGGTCGCCGGCCACTAGGTTCGTTGCTACCGAGGTTAACGTGGCAGAAGTTTGGACGCCGCGGAACGAGCTTACTTTCGCCATAATGGCGCGAATGATAGCTTCAAGGCAGCCGGTTTTTTCCAATGCGCCACCAAAACCTAGGGCGATCAGAATCAAAGAGATAGTCCACATCATAGATTGCACACCGCCACGGTTAAGCAAGCTATTGATAGCAGATGAACTGGTTTCGATAGAGTAACCGCTGTTGGCGTAGGTCAATACGTCGTGTAGACCTGCACCTTGGGTGAAGACCGCAACTAAGGCACCGGTGATCACACCAGCGAACAAGGAAGGGATCGGTGGCATACGCTTCACTGCCAACACGATGACGACTAATGCAGGAAGCAACAACCAAGCGGAGATCTCGAAGTTGTTTTGCAATGAAGTAGTGATGGCATTGATACGATCAAATGACGCTTCATCGCTACCCATCAAGGTGAAGCCAGCTACCAAGTAGATAACAAAGGCGATCAACATGGCAGGAATAGTGGTTGGCATCATGTTCTTGATGTGGGAGAACAAGTCAGTACCAGTTACTGCAGGGGCTAGGTTAGTAGTGTCAGATAGCGGAGAAACTTTATCACCAAAGAACGCACCAGACACAACGGCACCGGCAGTCCAGTACATTGGGATATCAAAACCAGCGCCGATACCCATTAGTGCTAGACCAACCGTACCTACGGTACCCCAAGAAGTACCCAGTGACAGAGAAACCACCGAACACAACAACATGGCAGCGGCCAAGAAGATCTGTGGCGACAAAATCGTCAGACCGTAGTAGATCAGGGTTGGTACGGTACCGGATGCGATCCAAACACCAACGATCATACCCACTAGGATCAATACCGATACGGACGGCATGGAAACGTGGATAACATGGAAAATACCCTCTTCGATATCTTTCCAACGCATACCTAGCTTAATACCCACCAATGCGGTGATTGCTAAGCCAATTGCTAATGGGATGTGCGGCGTGAAGTCGCCGAAGTAGAAAATTTGTACGCCCAAGAGGGCCAAAGTGAGAACAACTGGGATCAGTGCCAGCCCGAGGCTTGGCGTTTCCCATGTCGGAGTCGATTTAGTGCTAGCCATAGTATATTCCTATAATGCTGCTCGATTATTGTGATTGTCTTTATTTTGAGCATGTCACCTTGGACTTCACCGAGGCAAAGTGACATACAAATTGTGCATAACCTCAGTACCCTAAGTTGTAACAACATTGATTGAGTAATTCTCAAACAGGTCGTAAATCTTTGTATGAACAATGTGAACATGACAGGGGACGTAATAAAGCGGGTCAATAAGCCGAAAAACGCACTGAAAAGGGACACAAGTCGCAAAAGCTGACCGTGCAACTAAGATGTAAATAGCCTATTGGCATGAGGCAATGGCAGAGTTGGCGCTTTTTTGCCTCACATTGTGACAAGTCTTGTGATTAACATGGGTAAGAACAGGCTGAAATATAAACCACCTATTTATAAAGCGTTTTCCTGTTAACGATTTGTTTACATTTACCGCAAACCAGCAAGATGCTTATCTTTTTACCGCTGAATTGTTATAGTTTGATGATGAAAAGGTTAGCTGCTGGCTTGCCATTTGAAGTAGATAACAACAAACACGACCTTCTTTCCTTTTGCAGTGCGCCACTATGTTAACGTCAGACATCAACATTCTGGTGGTCGATGACTCCATCGTCACCCGAGAAACGCTGGAAAGCTACTTTGCCGAGGAAGGCTACAGTGTATGCGGCGCGGAAACCGCCGAGCAAGCCGAGCAGAAACTTCAAGAACAGGAGTTCGATCTGGTGCTGCTGGATATTCGTTTACCGGGTAAAGATGGCTTAACTCTGACCCGTGAACTACGCACCCGCTCTGAAGTCGGCATCATCCTAGTGACTGGTAAGCAGGATGAGATTGATCGCATCATTGGCCTTGAATGTGGCGCCGACGAGTATGTGTGTAAACCCTTTAACCCCCGTGAAATCCTAGCCCGGGGTAAAAACCTCATTCGTCGCGTGCGTAAACAACGGGAACTTGCCAAACCGAGCGAGGAAAGCAGCTTGCGCGATGTTGGCACATGGCAGTTGGATACGTCCCGCCGGGTGTTAATCAAAGCCGACCGCTCCACTTCCCAGCTTACCGAAGGTGAGTTCCAACTCCTGTTGGCCCTATTGGAAAACGAGGGGAGCGCCCTTACCCGCGACCAGTTGATGGATCGCATTAAAAACCGCACTTGGAATGCCACCGACCGCACCATTGATGTGTTGATCGGGCGTATTCGCCGCAAATTGAGCGAAGACCCAAATTGCCCGTCTCTGATTATCACAGTTCACGGTGTGGGCTACCTATTTAGTCAAGGAAGCGAAGCGGTCTAATGAAACGCTGGCTGAGCCTCGTTGCCCTAGCCTGCTGGCTGCCTGTGGCCCAAGCCGTACCACTGGAACAACTCACCGTGCGTATTTGCGGTACACCGGCTTACCCTCCGGTGTCGTGGGTCGACCGGTCAGGGCGTGTCACTGGGCTCAATGCGCAAGTGATTAAGGCCCTGTTAGAGCCCCTAGGCGTTACAGTCGATGATCAGCAAAATAGCAATTGGCGGCGCTGTCTAAAAGAAGTGGAGCTGGGCAATGTGGATGTTATTTCCGGATTCAAAACAGAGCCGCGGCAACAATTTTTAAACTATTTATCCACCCCGATTATTAACGAGGACATCTATCTCTATTACCCGATAGATAAGCCGATCCATTTTCAATCTTGGCAGGATTTAGCCGGATTACGTGTCGGCATACTCATGGGGGATAGCTTTGGCGATGAAGCCGATGAAGCCTTGCGCCACTACCCCAACTTGGAATTTGTCTCGAAACAAGATCAGAATATTCTCAAATTAGTGGATGCTCGGTTAGATGCGGTGCCCATGGGCAAGCTATCTGGGCAGCTCGATATTCGCCGCCTCGGTGTGGAGGGCAAACTCGGCTACACCGCCACCGATGTGAGCGACTATTGGTATGTGGCGATTTCTAAGCACTCACCGCTAATGGAACATTTCGCCGAGTTAGATCAGCGCCTAGGTGGACTGCTGGCCGACCCAACCTATACGGCCAGACTCTTACAGCAACAGCAGCAACTTTATTTAGAAAGCCTTGGGCTAGCTCAGCAACAGGATGAACCATGATTTCATTATCCCCACGGCATTGGTTTACCAGCTTGATCCGTTACAAACAGTCCCGCCCGCTGGCCTATCGCATTTTTATTAAACTGCTGTCCCTAAGCTTGGTGTTGGCTTTTCTCTCTACCAGCATTCAGGTGTACAACGAATACCGTCGGGAACGTCTCGCTATGCAGCAGCAAACCGACTACATCACCTCTTCCCACATTGAAGGGATTCGTAAAGGCTTATGGGATCTAGATAGCGAGCAACTGCTGTTGCAACTCAAAGGCATCATGAACTTTTCCAACGTGAATGCGGTGACCTTGCATTCCCAAGATTGGCCTGAGGATATCGTCGTCGGTACACCGCCTTCCCGTTTGGATGAGGACTATGGCACCACCTTTGATATTTATTATATCGATCAAAACGGCAACACCACTGACCGCCTATTAGGGGAGCTAACGGTCTACCATGATATGGCGGCGATTCAGTCGAAGCTGTTGCGCTCTGCTTTCGAAATCGCCTTGTTTCAAAGCCTATTGGTATTGATTAACGGGCTGGTATTGCTGCTTATTGTGCACTTTATGATTACCCGCCATTTGGAATACATGGCTCGCTACACCCGCTCCATCGGTGCAGGGAATCTTACCCAAAAGCTGGTATTGCCCTTCAAGGGTAAGCGAAAAGAGGAAGATGAGATCGATGCGGTGGTCAACGCCATGAATGATATGCGCGCTGCTATCTTGGAAGACATCAAACAAAAAGACCAAATCGAAGCGGAACTGCGCTACCACCGGGATCAACTGCAAGAACAGGTGCGGCGGCGCACCCAACGCTTGCAAGATGCGAAGGAAAGCGCTGAGCAAGCCAACCATGCGAAAAGTCAGTTTTTAGCTACCATGAGCCACGAAATCAAAACCCCGTTGAATGGTATTCTCGGGATGGTGGAACTGCTCCAGCGTGAGCCTCTGGCGCAACATAACCTCAATAAACTGGCAGCGATTTACCAATCCGGCGAAGCCCTATTAGAAATTCTCAACGGCCTGCTGGATTATGCTCGCCTAGAGGAAGGGCGTTACAACCCCGAGATGACGTCATTCCACGTTGGGGAACTGGTCAACTCGACGGTATTGTTATTTTCCGCCCAAGCCCAAGAGCGCCACACCGAGCTCAAAGTAACCATTAGCCCAGATATCCCGCTCCAATGTACCGGTGGCGCTGGGGCGATCCGCCAAATCTTATCCAATTTGGTATCCAATGCGATCAAGTTCACCCAAAGTGGCACAGTGACCATCAATGTGCAGCCCTCCAATGAGAATGCGGAGCTCGCGGAAGGTCTGTTATTCGAGGTGGAGGATACCGGTATCGGTATTCCCGACGCTTACTTGCATCGTATCTTCGAGCGCTTCAGCCAAGCCGATGACAGCATTACCCGACGCTTTGGCGGCACCGGCTTAGGGCTTGCGATTACAGCCCAACTGGTACATGTGCTGGGGGGTGAAATCGGTGTGGAAAGCGAAGAAGGACATGGCAGCGTCTTTTGGTTTTTCGTCCCGATTCGCGCCCACAGTGATAGCCCAACTACCGTCCTACCCACACCGGCAGCGAATGTGGCTCTTGCCCCTATGTCGGTACTACTGGTGGAAGATACACCGATCAACCAAGCCGTCACTACCGAGCTATTGGAGCTAGATGGTCATAGAGTCACCCTCGCGCCAGACGGTCAGACAGCCCTTGATATCGCCACCCAACAGCCCTTTGATTTGATCTTGATGGATATCCATTTGCCCACGTTAAGTGGCTTGGAAGTGGCGCGACAATTACGCAACAGTACGTGCCCCAATACCACCACGCCTATTGTCGCCCTGACCGCCAATGTACAGCCGGATAATGTAAAACGCTGTCACGATGTTGGTATCCGTGTGGTGATCCCTAAACCGTTCAAACAGGATGTGCTCTATCAAGTCATGGCACAGCAACTGAGCGAAGCGCCAACGGTGAGCCCACAGTTTGAAAGCGCTAACGATGACCTCTTAAACGATAGCCTGCTACAGGCCCATATCACCGCCCTTGGGCCGCAACGACTACAACATTTATGGCAGCGTTTTACGGATGCCCTAGACGAGGGACTGCAAGACTTGGCCGATGCCTATCAACATGAAGATGGTTACGAGGTGGCGGATATTGCCCATCGACTCGCAGGGGATGCGGATGCCATAGGTGCACAGGGATTGGCAAACTTACTAAGGGAAATCGAACAACAGCCTAAGCAAGGGAACCAGCAAAGTGCTGAGGAACTGGCTCGCCTACAGGAGTGCTATGGGCAGACTAAACAACGTTGGGAATCGGCATATAACCCATCTTAGCAAGCAAAGCAGGTACCGCATTTGCCCCCGTGTTTTACTTGGTACATGGCTTTGTCGGCAGCCCGGATAATATCTTCCAAGTTATCACCATGCTCATGGTAAAACGCCACACCAATGCTGGCACTGACTTTGGCTAAGCTGCCTCGATCATCTAGCAGTACTGGTTCGCAAATACGGCTCAGGATATGCTCCCCCATTTGCTGTACTGCGGCCTTGTCGGCAAGCTCACTACACCAAATCAAAAACTCGTCACCCCCTAGGCGCACAACGCCACCGATCTCTTTGACGCTGTCATGCAGCCTAGCACCAATGGTCGTCAGTACCAGATTGCCGGCTTCGTGACCTTGCTGATCATTGACGGCTTTGAATCCATCTAAATCGATATATAACACGGCGAAAGGCTGTTCCCCTCGACTGGCTTGGCGCATCAGTTCCTTTTCTTTGTCCATTAGGTAATGCAACGACGGCACGCCAGTGACTGCATCATAATGGGCTAATTTACGCAGTTTATCTTGCGCCGCGCGGGCACTGTCTAGGGCTTCATGCAGCGGGGTGACATCGTATTCGGACATCAGCAAGAGGAAATCACCCGATAACGGGTGGCGGGTAATGCGCACATCTAGCGTATGTTTCCGCACCCCTTTGGCGGTATTCACACGGCAGGTCCACAGGCCTCCTTGCTGGGCATTTGCTTGGGCCAACACTTGACGGCCTTCTTCTTGGTCAACAAATCGGCTGACAAAAAAGTTGCTGTCGGCTGCTAAATCACCCCGGTGGATGTGCTTGTAGGTTTCGGTGGCGGCGGGGTTTTCCACAATCGGGTTGCCAGATCGGTCAAAGCTTGTCACCAGCATATTGGTATAGCGCATGGCTTCTACCATCAGCAGGTTTTCTGGCGTTTCCCCGAGGTTCACTTCCTCGTTGATGAAGGCAATGATGCCCCGATGTTTTTCCGGGCCAAGCAACACCGCCCGATGGCGCATGTAGAGGGTTTTCGGTTTACCATTCGGGTAAGTCGTCCAAGGGTCGATGGTTAAACCAGTCTGGGCGGCTAACTCAAAGGTTTGGGCGGTACGATCTTTTGCCCCTTGGGTATCACCGGATAAATCCTTGTTAATCAGCTCGTCCACATGATCGAGACCCCAGAACTTGACGGCGGCACTGTTGCCCCACCACCAACCGTGCTTATCGAGGTCAAAAAACCACACCACATCCGGTATAAGCTCATACAGTGCCACTTCTTCGTGGCTACGAATATGAATCAGGTGAGAATAATCCCCGCTGGACATGTGAACCCCCCCATCTCCAGCGACGACTGACGAACTGGAATCATAAAATTCAATTATAAAGAAGCAATGGCTTCACTCTACTAAACCTTAACCGATAGGCCAAGGTTTACCTTCAGTTACATTATGAACTTAATGGCATTTGTTTGAGTAAGGTCAGCATTATTTCCGGCATGAATTTGCGTGGTAAGCTGATGGCATAAAAGTGCTCAAAAGCTTGGGGCAGCTGCTGATAAACCGCGAGGCGACCACTCTCGATCTCGTCTTTTACTACCACCGGAGGCAGTACGGCCAAGTAACCGCTGTCCCGCGCCAATAATCGCATCATCGCCATATCATCCACTTCCGCTTTAATCGTGGCCCGATACTGATGACTAGCGCAGAAACTTTCAAAAACTGAACGTATGCCCATATTGCGTGCGGGCAAAATCCATTTCTGCTGTTCGTAGCCATGGGGAAAGGCATCTGGCAACTTTTCTTGGCTCGGACCTACGATGGCGATGGACTGACGCGCCAACAGCTGATTTTGCCAAAGAGTACCTTGAACATCGTTGGTGACCGGGTGGTTAGTGAGCGCCACATCCAAATCATGGTTATTGATGCCTTCCAGCAGATCCGTCAGCGGTCTGGCATAGAGGGAGAAGCTCACTTCCTCGTTGCGCAATAGGGGTTCCACAAAGGCTTCAATAAAGTTCCGCGAAAGGTGGGTTTCAACCCCGATTCGCACATGCTGATGGCGCTCTAGTGGGTCGCTGGCAAGAAAGCGTTGCAGCTCTTCGCCGGTCGAAAAAATCTCCTGAGCATACTGAAATACTTGGTTTCCCAAGTCACTGAGTACTAACTTACGGCCTTCGCGATCGAACAGGGGCTGGCCGATTTGCCCTTCCAGCTGCTTAATTTGGGCCGACAAGGCCGATTGGGATAGGTGCAACTTTTGCGCCGCTTGAGTTAAGTGGCCAATACTGGCGACCCGCCAAAAGTAGTACAGGTGATGGTAGTTAATCCGATTCGGCATGGCTTTTGATCCATAAAACAGAACGAATCATTAAAATATATGTATTTTTATTAACTTTCATCCCCTTTCATACTTATCCCATTGTGAATTATTCATTGGTAGGCAAGTATGACCTTCGCGTTTCTGTTACCCCTATTGTTTGTTGGAGCTGGTGTCGCCAGCTCACATCCCCGCTGGCGTTGGCAAGCCCAAGTCTTGGCTGCTCATGTCTCCCTAATCGGCTTGCTATTGGCCCCAATCGTCATCTTCACCACCTTTTGGCTAGCCGCGACGCCACTGACCTTACAAACGGGCCTCAGCGCTATTATGCAGCTGCTGGTGGTGGTGATGGCTTGGGTTCTGATTCGCTTTTCCCGTCACTACATGGGCACTGAAGAGCGGCAAGATCATTATTATCGCTGGTTGTTATTCACCCTAGGCGCCGTCTTAGTCACCGTATCGAGCTCCCATTTACTGATAATTTGGGGGGGCTGGGTCGGCATTAGCATGGGACTTCATGCGCTGCTGACCTTCTACCCAGAACGTTACCGAGCGGTGTTAGCTGCGCACAAAAAGTTCCTGCTGGCGCGCATGGCAGAGGTTTTGCTGTTGGTAGCATTCTGGTTATTGAGTGAGGTGTATCAAAGCTGGGACCTAGCTACCATTCTCGCCAGAGTGGACAGCCAACTAGTTTGGCAAGAACAGGCCGCCGCCCT
Organism: Maribrevibacterium harenarium; assembly: GCF_006385675.1. Lineage (GTDB taxonomy): Bacteria > Pseudomonadota > Gammaproteobacteria > Pseudomonadales > Marinomonadaceae > Marinomonas > Marinomonas harenarium. Next base: position 82,082 of record NZ_VFRR01000007.1, read on the forward strand.
ATTGATCGCGCTGGTCGCACTGATGAAATGTGCCCAGTTACCGGTGCATGGTTGGCTGATGCAAGTGGTGGAAGCACCGACACCGGTGAGCGCCTTATTGCACGCGGGCATTATTAACCTTGGCGGTTATCTGGTACTGATCTTCTATCCATTACTGCAACACAGCACGCCAGCACTTTGGTTGTTGTTGATCGTCGCGGGTCTGACTACCGTGATCAGCGCCTTGATTATGACGACCCGAGTTAGCGTGAAAGTCCGTCTAGCTTGGTCAACCAGTGCTCAAATGGGGCTTATGTTAGTGGAATGTGCCCTTGGGTTATACGAGCTTGCCGTGTTGCACTTGCTCACCCACTCGCTCTACAAGGCCTACGCCTTCTTGCAATCATCCAGTGCCGTACAAGAACATTTACTGCTGCAGGCGGCGCCAGATGACACCCCTAAACCTTGGCATTGGCTAGTGGCAGGTGTACTCGGCACTATGCTCACCATCGCGGCGATCTTGCTTAGCGCCTATCAAGGGCCTATCGCACCTTGGTTATTACTCGCTTTTGCATTAAGCCTGTACTTGGCTCAGGCCTTAACCACGCCACAACCGGCCCATTGGTGGCAGCTCTTGGGTATGGGAATACTGATTGGTGTCGGTTACAGCCTCGGTAAACTCGCCTTTGGTGAGCTACTAGGCAGCGAAACCTTGCTCAGGCAAGCGGCACTAAGTGGCGCAGATGTTTGGGTGATCTCCTTGTTCGTTACTCTTTTTGTCTTGGCACTGGCACTACGCTATCGGGCTCACCGCCCCTGGGTACAACGCCTATCCATCGCCCTGTTCGCGGGTTTCTACCTAGATGAATGGTTTACCAAAATCACCCTACGTTTGTGGCCGGTTACCTTACCCGGAAGAACCCAAAGCCACACCCGAGCCCAAGCTTTTCAGTCGCCTTATAAGGGGGAAAAACTATGAGCGAGCCGACCTATTCACCACTTGGCAGCGAGTATCAGCAAGCTATAGACGCAGCGACCCGCCGTATTGCACCAAACTGGCCATTAGATCGTCTGATTGCGGTGAATCCCCTGTGGCAATATGTGGATATGCCCTTTGAACAGGCCACTGCGGAAGTTGCAGCACTCGGTGGAGCCAGCAGTTACTTGCCCCTCACGGAATATCAACGCTGGTATCAAGAGGGCAAAATCACCCCCGATAAGGTGCTACAAGCGGCCCAGGAGTATCACCTCCATTTGCCGCTCGCGAGTCTCGAAAGCCGTTTATTCAGTCCTAGAGCCATGCCCGCTCCATGGCGTAACTTAGCCGCTTGGGCCGATGTGGATCGCCCCCGGGATAGAATGCCCTGGCACGATGAAGTCACCCATCAGATCAGCCAGTTTTGCGCCGCCCATTATCAACATCAGCGGCCAATGCTAGGACGTGCTTACCGATCTCAAGCACCTAACCTTTACCAACATTGGTTGCAGGTCGCTCGCTCTGATAAAGGGCTGAGTATTATTTTAGATGAGCCAGGTTTAAGCGATCTGTTCTCATTGCTACCACAGCAGCAAGAAGCACTCTTTTCCTTGGTCATCGAAGCTTTGGAACTCACGCCGGAGCAACTGAGCTATTACGGTCAGTCCCTATTGTTGGACATTAACGGTTGGGCCTCTTACCTCTCTTATCTGCGCTTTGAAGCAACTAAGCAAGGACAACAACAGGATGATCTCGTTGCCCTATTGGCGATAAAACTGGCTTGGGAATGGGTGATTTGGCAGCATTACGCCCGTCATCATGGGGCAGAATTTGGCACCTTGAAGCAAGGTTTTTTCCAGCAAAAACAAGGCATTGCTTATCTACTGAGCCGCCACGATGATGATTTGCTACATGCACGTATCTGGGCGCGGGCGTTAGAGCTATCGGAGCAAGCTAGACTGCAGCAACAGTTAACCGGTGCGGAGCCTGCTCGCCAGCACCAAAGTGAGTTGCAGGCCATTTTTTGTATTGATGTGCGCTCGGAAGTCTATCGGCGCGCCCTAGAAAGCCAAAGTCCCCATATTGAAACCTATGGTTTTGCTGGCTTTTTTGGTTTGCCCATCGAATACGAGCAGGCTGGCACCCAGCTGCGTCGCCCACAGTTACCGGGGCTCCTCGCACCTGCTATTAAAGTCGTCGCTACCCAGTATGACAATTCCACCCTACGCCGTGATAATCAGCAAGCCAGCTTAAAACGTTGGGGCAATACCGCGACAGCCACATTTAGCATGGTGGAGTCCATGGGCTGGTGGTATGCCTTCAAGCTGTTCAAACAAAGCCTTGGCTTAACCGCCAACCAACCACCCGCTTTGGACGGCCCTTGGCAACTCAGTCAAGAAGGCAAAGTCTTGTCTAGTGCGGATCAAGCCCAGTTAGCTAAAGGCATCCTTGAAACCATGGGCATCACCAACTTTGCTCCCACGGTGCTCTTGGTCGGCCACGGCAGCCATAGCTGCAACAACCTGCAAAATGCCGCCCTTGAGTGCGGTGCCTGCGGGGGACAAACTGGGGAGGTAAACGTCAAGGTATTGGCTCAGTTACTGAATGACAGCGAAGTGCGCCAACATTTAGCGCAATTGGGGTGCTATATCCCGACTGGAACGCGTTTTGTGCCTGCTCTGCATCATACGATTACGGATGAAATTCGCTGCTTTCAAGCGCTCCAACATGAGACCATTGCACTGTGGCTAAAACAGGCAACGGACTTGGCCCAGCGCGAACGTTGCCAACGGGGCATTCCGGAATTGGCGGGATTACCGGCTGCCGAGCGCCGTCATGCCCTACAACAACGCGCCCAAGACTGGTCTCAAATACGGCCAGAGTGGGGCTTAGCCAATAACCAAGCGTTTGTCATCGCACCCCGGCGTATGAGCCGCAATATGAACTTCGATGGTCGAGCCTTTCTCCACGATTATCAGTGGGAGCAGGATACCGACTTCGCGATTTTAGAGCGGCTGATGACCGCACCCATGCTGGTTACCCATTGGATCAACGCCCAGTATTATTTTTCCACTACCGATAACCACAAGTTTGGTAGCGGCAATAAGGTACTGCACAATGCCGTCGGCGGGCATATTGGCTTGTTTGAAGGCAACGGTGGAGACTTGCGCATCGGCTTAGCACAACAGTCGCTCCATGATGGACGACAATGGATGCACACACCGGTGAGATTGTCGGTATACATACGCGCGCCAGAACACGCAATTGCGGATATCGTGGCGCGGCACCCCATTTTGCAACAGCTAGTACACCACCGCTGGCTCTATGTGTTTTGCTGGCAAGGGGCTTCTTTGTCACAACTGACCGAAGCGGGCTGGGAAACCCAGCAATCTTCTGAAAGTACCGCATCTGTGGCACAAGCCAGTTAGGTATAAGTCACCATTATCCTGTTAAAAACCGACCAAGTTATGCACAATAGGCGAGCGTTTCACGACTTTGTGCATAACTTCACTTTAAGGACAGCAACATGCAGGCACTCATCGACTACCTACGCAATAAACCCGAAGCCGAAGAAACCTATCCATTTGGCCCTGAGCCCCGGGTTTATAAAGTACAAAACAAAATGTTTGCCCTGCTTACCCGCCACGACGGCAAAGACCTACTCAATCTTAAATGCCCACCAGACCATGCCATTGAACTGCGCGATATTTTCCCTGCGGTGATCCCCGCTTGGCATATGAACAAAAAGCATTGGAATTCGGTGATATTGGACGGCAGCCTCCCAGCGGGTGAAATCGAACGCCTGATTGACCTGTCCTACGCTATTGTGGTGCAGGGCATGACCCAAAAAGTTCGTGCCGGACTGGAAGCTCGCCACGGCAGCACGGTGATTTACCAAGGTCTACTGCCAAACTAGCCTAAGCGAGAAAAGACGAAGCGTCGTTTTTAGTTCGTTTTTCCCTCTATTCGTCGTTTTATCTGCGCAAATAGACCCGCCATCACACCAGCTTATCTCTACAATGGGGTAAGGCATAATTATTGCTGCATTTTTGCACTGGCTATCACCCCTTCGCAAAGACGTTGCGGACGCTATTGGAGAGTATTTATGACGTTATCGGTAGTTCAACGCATCCTGCTTGGATTTGTATTGTTATTGGTGCTTATTTTCGTTGTCGCAGGCTCTGGTATTTGGGGCTTTAATAACGTCCAGCAGCGGATCGATGTGGTCACGGGGGATGCGGTACGCATTGCCGACCAGAGCAATGCCCTGGCGGACAATTTGGCCAAAGCCAGTAGCTCTATTTTGCAGTACTTGTTAGCAAAAAATGATGCCGCCCTTGATTCGGCGCTAGATAGTTTCAACAGCGACAAAGATGAATTTGCCCAGCAAGCCGAAGCCTTAGAGCAAAGTGTCGCCGACCAGCCGGATATTCTGGCGAGCATTGCCACTATCACCACCAGTGCAGAGGCGTTTTTTAGCCTAGCCGATCAAGCCGCTACCGATCATGCCCGTAATATCGAACTACTGCAAAGCTTACCGGAACGCAAATTAGATCTAAAAGACGCAGTGATGTTTGCCATCGAAGACCTGACCATGTTGGCGGAATTTGCTGATAGTGAGGAGCAAGCCTTTGCCGCAAAACTAGCGACCACGCAGATGGAAATTGTACAGCAGCTGATTGGTGACTATTTTGACTCCACTACCCTTGCAGCGTTGAGCAAAATTCAAGGGGAGCTCAACCGTGCACTACCACCGGTGCTGCAAGTCTTGAATAAACTGAATGATGAGGATATTGCCGCCTCCATCCGTTCCATCGAACAGAGTATTCGTAGCGATGACGGGGTGGTAACAGCGTTCTATGAATACAACCAACTGGTAATCGATTCCGAGCAAGTGGCGGTTTCCGTGTCCGAGCAGCTGGTGGCGATGCAAGCGCAACAGTACCAACTCTTGGAGCAAGTCACAGAATTGCGTGATGCCGCGAAAGCCAGCGCTCTTAATGCATCGGATAACGCCAAACGCATCTCGATGATTGTGGTCGCCATCTCTGTTGTGGTGGCGGCACTTGTGGCTTACACCGTAAGCAAAAGCATTCGTACACCGCTCGCGCAAATCCTATCGGTGCTATACAAAATCGCCGAAGGGGATTTTACCCAACGGGTGAAAGTCTCCAGCAAAGATGAGTTCGGGCGCTTGGCAGCCAGCGTTAACACCCTAGTGGAAAAGCTCGCGGCGGTTATTCGTGATATTAACGCGGCGTCTAACGATGTGGTGCAGTCTGCCCATGAAATGGAACAAAGCACTACCCGTACTCAAGCGGCAATGGCCGCGCAAAGCAGCAAAACCAATGATGCTGCCAATGCCATGAGCGCCATGACTAGCGCCGTACAGGAAGTGGCCCATCACGCAGAAGTCACCTTAGACAAGGTTCATCAAGTGGATCAACGCACCCAAGATAGCGTGAATCGGATGCAGGCAAACATTCAGCAAGTGGGTGAATTAGTGCAACAGCTGGAACAATCGGCTGCGGTGGTAAATAAGGTGAACGATCATTCCCAAAGCATTGGCTCTATCTTGCAAGTGATTGAAGAAATTGCCGAGCAAACCAACCTACTTGCCCTCAACGCCGCCATCGAAGCCGCCCGCGCCGGTGAACAAGGCCGTGGCTTTGCCGTTGTGGCAGACGAGGTTCGCACTCTGGCCAACCGTACCCAATCTTCGACCGAGGAGATCCAAGCGGTGATTCAAGCATTACAAGATGGTGTGCGTAGCACCGTCACAACCATGGAACAAAGCCGTGAACGCGCCCGCCGGAGTATGGATGAAGCCGAGCAAGTAGGCGCAACGCTAACCAGCTTGCATAGCTTGATGAATGAAATCCGTGCCCTAAGCCGTGATATCACCACCAGTGCCGAGCAACAAACCCATATGGCACACGAGATCAACAACAGTATCCATAACATCTCTACCAGCGCCCAAGGCACCATGGCCGAAGCCGAGCAAACCCAAGCCAACTGCGTCAAAATGAACCAAGTTGCCGAGCGTCAGCAACAGCTCGTGGCTCAGTTTCAGGTTTAGGTGATAGCCACCGTGTTAGAATACTTTGCAATATAACCCCTAAGATTAGGGTTGTCATTTGACAACCCTAATCTTCCTATCTAAACTTCATTTAATCAAGGATGATAAATGAACAGGAAAAAGCACCCTATCAAAGAAATTGAAGGCGCTATCCAGTATGCCGAAGCGCAAGGCTGGCGCTATAAAAAGTCTGGTAACAGCGCCCATGCATGGGGGCAGTTGCTCTGTCCACACAATAGCGATCTGTGCCGCTGTGGTGAATTTTGCGCTTTCAGTATCTGGAGTACGCCAAGGAATCCGATCACCCACGCCAAACACATCAAGCGTAATGTCGACAAATGCATCTTCCTAGTTAACGAGGCAGACTCATGAATAGTTATGAATTCACCTTAGTTTTTACTCTACCAGCAGCTCAAAGTAATCCTGAGGCATATCTCGATGCGCTTTTCGAAGCCGGCTGTGACGATGCGATGATTGGCACAGGAGTAGCAGGACGCATCGCTTTGGAGTTTGAACGGGCGGGGGAGAATGCACTCAACACCCTATTGTCGGCTATCCATGATGTTAAAAATGCAATCCCGAACGCTAACCTTGCGGAATGCCGCCCAGACTTAATCGGAGTAACTGGTATCGCGGCGATTTTCAAGCTCTCTAGACAGGCGGTTCTAAAAGCCATAAAAAATAATCCCTCATTCCCCGCTCCGGTTCATTCTGGAAGCTCTGATATTTGGCATCTATATCAAGTGGTCGACTGGGCACAAAAACATGGCAAGCTTGCCTCTCGACTCGATGATGTTGCTATTGTCAGCGAACTATCCGCAGCCACTTATCAATTGAATTTAGCTCGGGAGCTTTACTCCTTGGGGGGCGTCATCGCACCAGCCGCATTGCAAGCATTCCAATTAGGCAGTGCTAACCAAGTTCTAGGGACACGCTAAGCAGCCAGTGGAACTGCTCGACTTTGAACAATTGGGGTAGGAAGATCAGCTACGGGTTAACTTGTTGAAAGCAAGATAAAAAAAGCCCCTCACAAGGAGGGGCAAAATGCTAATTCACCACGATAGGTGAGTACGTGCGAGCTTACACGTCTAGGAAATCGAGAATACCTTCCGCGGCTTTGCGGCCTTCGTCAATCGCGGTTACAACAAGGTCAGAGCCACGTACCATGTCGCCACCGGCGAAGATTTTCTCGTTGGTTGTTTGGAACATAAATTTGCCATTGCTTGGCGCCACCACACGGCCGCGGCTATCGGTTTCGATGCCGAATTTTTCGAACCATGGTGCTGGGCTTGGCTGGAAGCCGAACGCTACGATAACGGCGTCCGCCGGAATGATCTGCTCGCTACCTTCGATCACTTCCGCGCTACGACGGCCATTGGCGTCCGGCTCACCCATTTGTGTTTCCACAACTTTAATACCTTCTACTTTACCGTCACCAACGATCTCTACTGGCTGGCGGTTAAATAGGAATTGCACTCCCTCTTCACGGGCGTTTTTCACCTCACGGCGAGAACCTGGCATGTTTTCTTCGTCACGACGGTAAGCACAAGTCACGCTTTTCGCCCCTTGACGGATAGAAGTACGGTTACAGTCCATGGCCGTGTCACCACCACCAAGTACCACCACTTGCTTGCCTTTCATACTGAGGTAGTCTTCTTCACTTTCCTCGAAGCCTAGGCAGTGGTTGACGTTAGAGATTAAGAAATCCAACGCATCGTAAACACCCGGTAGATCTTCACCTGGGAAGCCACCTTTCATGTACTTGTAAGTACCCATGCCAAGGAATACCGCATCGTATTCTTCGAGGATGTGTTCAAACGGCACGTCTTCACCAACTGTGGTACCCAAAACGAACTCAACGCCCATTTCTTCGAATACTTCACGACGGCGTGACATAACGGATTTTTCCAGTTTGAACTCTGGGATACCGAAAGTCAGCAGGCCACCGATTTCTGGGTTTTTATCAAATACCACTGGTTTCACACCGTTACGAACGAGGATGTCGGCACAAGCTAGACCCGCAGGCCCCGCACCAACGATGGCAACGGTTTTGTTCACTGGCACGACTTTCGACATATCTGGACGCCAGCCTAGAGCAAACGCCGTGTCGGTGATGTATTTTTCAACGGAACCGATGGTCACGGCACCGAAACCGCCTTCACCTAGAGTACAAGAGCCTTCACACAAACGATCTTGTGGACATACGCGACCACACACTTCTGGAAGTGAGTTGGTCTGGTGGCTAAGTTCCGCCGCCTCGATGATGTTGCCTTCACTAACCAGTTGTAGCCAGTTAGGAATATAGTTGTGAACTGGGCATTTCCATTCACAGTAAGGGTTGCCACACGCCAAGCAACGGTGAGCCTGGTGTTTGGCTTGGGTTTCTTCAAACGGTTTGTAGATTTCTACAAACTGGGATTTACGCGTCAGTAGTGGTTTTTTCTTAGGATCTTTACGATCCACTTCCACAAATTGAAATACGTTGTTCAAGCGCTCAGACATAAGCTGCTATCTCCTGTGGCCGCAGTAACTGCGGCACTTTCTCTAAATGGGTCAAACGTTGTTAGGGTCGATAATCTAATCGTGTTTGTTATTACTCTGGACGCTGACGCGTGTTCGCCAGTAGGTTACCGAGGTTGGCGGCCTTCGGTTTCACTAGCCAGAACTTGCCGATGTAATCGTAGAAGTTATCCAGGATTTCATGGCCCCATTCACTATCAGTTTCACGTACATATTCTTCGATGACAGAGCGTAGGTGCGAACGGTATTCTTCCGTTAACTCTGAGCCTACACGCTGAATTTCTACTAGCTCGTGGTTGTACTTATCTACGAAGGTACGATCTAGGTCGAGTACGTAAGCAAAACCACCGGTCATACCAGCACCGAAGTTGTAGCCAGTATTCCCAAGTACTGTGATCACACCACCGGTCATGTATTCACAACAGTGGTCTCCGGCTCCTTCGATAACCGCATGGGCACCGGAGTTACGCACTGCGAAACGCTCACCTGCTGTACCTGCGGCGAATAGTTGACCACCCGTTGCACCGTATAAACAGGTGTTACCGATAATCGCCGTTTCTTGAGACTCAAACACAGAACCGCGTGGTGGACGTACCACCAGTTTACCGCCGGTCATGCCTTTACCCACGTAATCGTTCGCATCCCCTTCCAGGTACATATTCAGACCACCAGCGTTCCACACACCGAAGGATTGGCCGGCTGTCCCCGTCAATTTTAGCGTGATTGGCGCATCTACCATCCCTTGGTTGCCGTAACGTTTCGCGATTTCGCCAGATAAACGGGCACCGATAGAACGGTCACAGTTGGTCACATGGAATTCGAACTCGCCGCCTTCTTTCTCTTCTACTGCAGGGCGCACGGTTTGCCACATTTTCTCCGCTAGTAAGCCTTTGTCATGTGGTGGGTTTTGCTTCACCTGACAGAATTGTGGCTTGTCCGCTGGGATGGCATCGTTCAATAGGATTGGCGATAGATCCAAGTTCGCTTGTTTGCTGGTTTCACCCGGCAATAGGGTCAATAGGTCAGTTCGGCCGATCAGGTCTTCTAACTTAGCCACACCCAATTTCGCCATCCAGCGACGGGTATCTTCTGCCATAAAGCGGAAGAAGTTTTTGATCATTTCTACCGTGCCGATGAAGTGCTCTTCACGCAACTTGTCGTCTTGTGTGGCAACACCGGTGGCACAGTTATTCAAGTGACAGATACGTAGGAACTTACAGCCCATTGCCACCATTGGCGTGGTACCAAAGCCGAAGCTTTCCGCACCAAGGATTGCCGCTTTTACCACGTCTAGACCGGTTTTCAGACCACCATCGGTTTGTAGGCGAATCTTGCCACGTAGGTCGTTGGCACGTAGTGCTTGTTGCGCTTCAGCAAGGCCTAGCTCCCAAGGGGAACCGGCATGGCGGATAGAGGTAATTGGCGATGCCGCTGTACCACCGTCGTAGCCAGAAATAGTGATCAAGTCAGCGTAGGCTTTCGCCACACCCGCAGCGATCGTACCCACACCCGGCTCAGACACCAGTTTCACCGATACCAAAGCATCTGGGTTTACTTGTTTTAGGTCGAAGATAAGCTGAGCCAAATCCTCAATCGAATAGATATCGTGGTGTGGCGGTGGTGAAATCAGAGTCACACCCGGCACTGAGTAACGTAGACGAGCGATTAGACCGTTTACTTTACCACCTGGTAGCTGACCGCCTTCACCTGGCTTGGCACCTTGGGCAACCTTGATCTGTAGCACTTCCGCGTTGACTAGGTATTCTGGTGTCACACCAAAACGGCCCGATGCGATCTGCTTGATCTTAGAGCGACGCTCGGTGCCGTGGCGGGCAGGATCTTCACCGCCCTCACCGGAGTTAGAACGGCAGCCTAATTCGTTCATGGCTTGCGCTAGGGCTTCGTGTGCTTCTGGTGACAAGGCACCAAGAGACATACCCGCAGAGTCGAAGCGCGGTAGGATCTCTTCGACACTTTGCACTTGCTCCAACGGAATCTCTTTCGCTTTTTCAGAGAAGCCAAACAGGTCACGCAACATAGAAGCAGGACGCGTATTTACCAAGTGAGCGTATTCTTGGAAATCCTCAAATTTACCACTGGTAACGGATTTCTGTAGGTTACGAACCACATCTGGGTTGAACGCGTGGTATTCGCTACCGTGTACGTATTTGAGGTAGCCACCTTGAGTGATCGGCTTACGAGCTTTCCAAGCGTTGCTGGCAACTGCTGCTTGTTCACGTTGGAAGTCCTCGAAAGTCGCACCTTGGATGCGGCTTGGTACGCCTTTGAAACATAGGTCAACAACTTTGCTGCTTAAGCCAACCGCCTCGAACAACTGGGCGCCACGGTAAGAAGCAATGGTGGAAATACCCATCTTCGACATGATTTTCATCAGGCCTTTGTTGATACCTTTGCGATATTTGGTGTGGCAAGCAATTGGGTCGCCAAGCACTTCACCTTTATCGACCATGTCGTTGATCAAACGGTAAGACAAGTACGGGTAAACCGCGGTAGCACCGAAGCCGAGTAACACCGCAAACTGGTGCGGGTCACGGGCAAAGCCGGTGTCAGCGATAATGTTCGAATCACAACGCAAGCCGCTCTCTACCAAGTGGTGGTGTACCGCACCGACGGCCATTGGCGCAGGGATTGGCAACAAGCCTTTTTCAATAGCGCGGTCGGTCAGTACAACGATCACGGCACCATTACGAACCACTTCTTCCGCACTCAACTGTAGGTTGCGGATCGCTTGTTCTAGGGTCACTTCTTCTGGATTGTAGTTGGTGCTTAGACGCACCAAACGGAAGCGGTGATCTTCTAGGGCTAACAGACGGCTGTATTTGCGTGGCGACAGAATCGGCGACGACAAAATGATACGGTTAGCGTGCTTCGGTGTTTCTTCAAATAGATTGCGCTCGGCACCGATACAGGTTTCCAACGACATCACCACGGACTCACGTAGCGGATCGATAGGTGGGTTGGTTACCTGAGCAAATTTTTGTCGGAAGTAATCGGACACTGGACGAGTCTGGCTTGACATGACCGCCATTGGGGTGTCGTCACCCATTGAACCAACCGCTTCGTGACCGCTTTCTGCCAATGGACGGAAGATCTGGTCGCGTTCTTCGAACGATACCTGGAACATTTTTTGGTAGGTCAGCATTTCGTCCGGCGTAAACGGCACAAACTCCATGGAGTGTTCGACCAATAACGCTTCGATACGAATGGCTTCTTGCTTCAACCATTTCTTGTACGGATGCGCAGACTTGAGACGGTTATCAATATCGCTGGTGTGAAGCACTTCACCGTTTTGCGTATCTACTACCAACATTTGGCCGGGACCAACACGACCTTTAGATACCACGTCTTCTGGCTTGTACGAGTAGGTACCGATTTCAGACGCTAGGGTAATGAAACCATTTTTGGTGATTACCCAACGGGCTGGACGCAAACCATTACGGTCAAGCATACAAGTAGCGTAACGGCCATCGGTCAATACCAAGCCTGCTGGGCCATCCCATGGTTCCATGTGCATGGAGTTGTAGTCGTAGAAAGCACGCAGATCTGCATCCATGTTTTCTACGTTTTGCCATGCTGGTGGAATAATCAAACGTGCCGCACGGAAGATATCCATACCGCCAGTCACTAACACTTCCAGCATGTTATCCATGGAAGATGAATCCGAACCGGTTAAGTTCACCACTGGCTGTAGTTCAGACATTTCAGGAATCAGAGGCGAGCGTAATTTATTGCCTCGTGCGATAGCCCAGTTACGGTTACCTTCGATGGTGTTAATTTCACCATTGTGGGCCAACATTCGGAACGGCTGAGCGAGTGGCCATTTCGGTAAGGTGTTAGTAGAGAAACGCTGGTGGAAAACACAGATTGCGGTTTTCAGTTTGTCGTTGCCAAGATCTGGGTAAAACGTTGGCAAATCTTCTGGCATCATCAAGCCTTTGTAAGACAACACTTTGTCCGACAAAGAACATACGTAGAAGTTTTCGTATTGCGCTAGGGCGATTTCTGTCTTACGACGAGCCACGAACAAACGGGTACCGAACGTACGTGCGTCCATCCGGTTACTATCCACAAATACTTGCTCGATACGAGGCAAGCAATCTAGGGCAATACGCCCCAAACAGGCTGAATCGACTGGCACTTCACGCCAGCCCACCACTTTCAGACCTTGCACTTCTAGCTCATTGGTCAAGGTATCACGTTGCTGCTGAGCTAACGCTTCATCTTGATCCAAGAAAACCATGCCGATACCGTAAAGATCGGACAAAACATGGTTAAATAACTTGATTGACTCATCCCGCAAAAATGCGTCGGGCTTTTGAATCAATAGACCACAGCCGTCACCGGTCTTTCCGTCGGCTGCGATACCACCACGGTGCGTCATACATGTCAAAGACTCGATCGCGGTTTTTAGAAGGTCATGACTGGCGGTACCTTCCATATGGGCAATTAAGCCGAAACCACAGTTGTCTTTGAACTCGCCAGGACGATAAAGGCCTGCATTCATACACCAACTCCCACAACAGTAAATACGAAAAATATTAAGAGGTAACTCAGTGCGATTCGCCTGAACCCGCCCTGAAAACTAGAGGACAGCGGCAAGGTTGGTTAACTTTTATCCAAAGAATCGCATAATTGGTGAGCCATACTACTCTGGGAAAGTCGGCGGCTCAAATGACGCACATGGGCAAATCGGCATTTTTGAGTTTTTTTGATTCGCTTTTTGAGGAAAAAACCTCATAACCATAGAATTATCTATGGTGGCTTTTTTTCCGAGCAGAAAATTCCTCTGCGGATGGTCAGATTTCAGAAGAAAATGGCTTTTTTATCTGAATTCTCTTTTTTTTATCAAAATTCTCGCCGCAAATAGGCAAAAATATGACGAAAGAACAAAAAATAGCCGATGGAAAGGGAATAATTCGAAGCTTACTGAGCTTTGCGGATATCGTCCTGAATACCACGAACACTACGCGCCCAAGGGTTCAAGGCTCTTAAATCCGCTGGGAGTTGCTCTACCGCAGCGATGGCTTCGCTACGATTGCGGTAGGTGCCATAGACCACGACGAACCATTCACGGTTGTTATGTCGCGCTTTGAAATAACTAAATGCGTCAATACTACCCTGTTCACGAATAAAATCTTCAACTGTGCCAATGTTATAAGTACCCAATAGCTGCAAGGTATAACGGTTGGGGTTCTCTTTTAACCAAGCATCGGTTTTATTGAAACGGGCCATGGCTGAAGGGGCAGGTTCAGGCGTCACTGGAGTGGGTGTAGCAACTACGGCAGGCGCAGTCGGTGCCGGAGTCGTTACAACTGGCGCCGTACGCACTGGGGCGGGTTGAATCACTGGGGCAGTTACCGCAACAGGCTCGGTAGGAGTCGGTGTCGAGGGTTGCGCCGCACCGGTTGGAATTGGAGGTAATGCAAGCTGACCTTGCTGCCCAATCTGACGTTGCATGGCTTCGATACGCGCCAGTGTTTCGGAACTGGCTTGACGAGGTGCTTTGGCAATGGGAGCCACACTGGTACTTGGTGCGGGAGCTTCTGGGGTTGGCTCATAGAAGATCACCGCCAGCAAAATCCCCATCATAATGGTAGACATTAAAGCAAGGTGAACGGTCGGAAAGCCGCTAGTCAAACCGCCAAGCCAGCGGGTTTTCTCCCCTTTGGTTGCACCCTCTTTGTCTTTGTTGCCCACGCCCAGTAGCGATGCGGCAACGGCATTGATGGCCCCTGGCAAACCACCAGATGATTGATGGATCTTTTTAATCTGACGCTCATTAAATGGCAGATTAATACCACCACCAATGGCTCGCACCCGATGTAATAAATAGGCCCGTGTCTGTTCGAACGAGAATGGAGCAAGCTCCAGCTGATGACTCAGCTGTTCATAGCGACTACGCTGGTAATTATCCAAATTACGATTGAGTGGGTGCTCCGAAAACAGCGCCACATGGGGTACCGCTTGGCTCTCCGTCGCGAGGGACATCAAATCCATCAACATACTGACGGCATCGGTATTCAGCTCTTGCGCGTTGTCGATCAGAATAATGGCTTTTTGCCCACGACCCTCGACTTCGCTAGCGTAGGCTAATAACGGGGAAAAGGATGTCACATTGGCATCAGACAGGGTGATTTTACCGGCAAAGGCGGCATAAATGCTTTGCAGTAGCTGCCCTGCGGTCATCAACATGGTGGCTTGCAGTCGCACGACGATCGCACTTTCGTCTTGTAACCGAGCAAATTCCTGCAAAAAGCGGGTTTTACCGCTGCCTTGGGGACCAATCACCACCGAAAGCAAATTACTGTAGCGACTCAGGTGTTCAAGCAGAGCCAGCTGTTGATTTCGTTCATCAGAGGCGAAATAGTCCCCTTCCACGTTCTGGGCGAACGGGTTACGCAGCATCACCTTGGGCGGCTGTTCGAGGGCTTCCTCTAAATTGAACTGAAAATCTGGCTCCGCCATGCTCTCGCCTTGCTCCCGCCTTGCTCCCGCTAGCCTTGCTGAGCTGCCTCGATGGCATCATCAAGACAGGCATTAAATTCATCCACATTAATATCAGACGTGACAATAGCTTCACCAAGGGCCTGTAGCAACACCAAGCGTAATGAGCCATCTAACACCTTCTTATCCCGCAGCATATGGGCCATAAAACTGTCTTTGGTCATTTTAGCTGGTGGTAGTACCGGCAGGTCAGCACGCTGGATAATGGCGACAGCCCTTGACACATCGGCTTCTTCTAAGTTGCCCATGCGCCAAGATAAATCCACCGCCAATACCATACCAGCGGCAACAGCTTCACCATGTAACCACTCGCCATAGCCCATTTCGGTTTCGATGGCGTGCCCGAAGGTGTGTCCAAGGTTTAAAATCGCGCGTACACCGCCTTCCCGCTCATCCATAGCCACCACTTTGGCCTTGGCTTCACAGGAACGATAAATAGCTTCTGTGATCAAGCTAGTATCCAGCGCCATCAACTCGGTCATGTGTTGTTCTAGCCAAGCTAAAAACTCGGCGTCACAGATTAAGCCGTATTTGATCACTTCCGCCATACCGGCAGACAACTCCCGGGGCGGCAATGTCGCCAACGAGTCCGTGTCAATGATTACCGCTTGAGGCTGATAAAACGCCCCAATCATGTTTTTACCCAAAGGATGATTGACACCAGTTTTGCCGCCAACCGATGAATCCACTTGGGACAGCAAGGTAGTCGGCACTTGGATAAAGTTCACACCACGTTGATAGGTCGCAGCGGCAAATCCCGCCATATCACCGATGACACCACCACCCAAGGCAATAATGGTTGTGGTGCGGTTGTGATTAGCGGCCAGTAGTGAACTCATGATTTGCCCATAAGTGTCGAGGGTCTTGTGCTTCTCTCCATCTGGCAAAACACAAGTGGCAACTTGATAATCATCCCCCAACAGAGTAACCAATGCATCGAGGTATAATGGCGCGACCGTATCATTGGTCACTATCATGACCTGCTTACCATGAATCGCGGCATCAAATAGGGCTTTTTGCTGGCGAATACCGCTCCCTATGTAAATAGGGTAACTACGATCACCTAAATCAACTGTCAGAGTTCGCATGGGTTAGCTCTTTTCCAATAAGTGTTTGTTGATAGCATCGAGTACTTTCTTGGCCACATTCTTGGGGTGGCGCGAGTCCGTTTCGACAATGACAGAAGCGACTTGTCGGTACAAGGGATCACGGGTGTCAAACAGGCGTTGCAAAGTTTCCCTCGGGTTGCCAGTTTGCAATAAAGGACGATGGTTACTTTTGGCGGTACGCTGCAACTGCTGCGCTACAGAGGCATAGAGATACACAACCAAAGGTTGCTCCCCTAGGATCTGGCGATTTTCCTCACGCATCACAATACCACCACCAGTAGCGAGTACGATTGGCGTTTGCGCGTGTTCCTCCAACATCCCTTGCAAGGCTTGGGTTTCCCGTTTTCGGAAGCCGTCTTCGCCTTCTTTCTCAAAGATCCACGGAATATCCGCTCCGGCGTTTTCTTCAATAACCCGGTCAGAGTCATAAAACTCACGTTCTAACGACTGTGACAACAAGCGACCTATGGTGGTTTTACCTGCTCCCATTGGGCCCACTAGAATGATGTTTGGGGCGTTTGTCATTGTTCTTACTACTGTTCTTAAAAGCGGATTGCGACATTGCGCTTAGTTTACCGTCTTTTGTAGCAGTTTTGGCGTAATAAATACAACTAGTTCCACCTTTTCTTCATGGCGTTGTTGGTAACGGAACCAACGTCCGAGAAATGGCAGATCCCCTAAAAGCGGCACTTTGCTTTCGCTCGTTAGACTCTCCTCCCGGTAAATGCCCCCAAGCACTAGGGTTGCGCCGTCGGCTACATGAACTTGGGTGCTCAGGTGATTCGTCTCGATACTCGGTACGCCGTTGACCAACTCCCCTACCGCGTCTTGGTGGATATTCAAATCCAGCAATAGCGTATCGCCATCTTTAACATAAGGCGTTACTTCCAACGTCAGACCCGCCTGACGGAACTCAACCGCCGTACGATCCTCCTGCCTCACTTGATAAGGCACTTCGGTGCCAGACTCAATGCGCGCCGCTTGCCCTTCTGAAGTGACAATTTTGGGACGTGAAATCACCTCACCTTCACCATTATTCTCTAACCAATCCAAGGCAAGGGTAAGCTCACGACCATCTACGGTCGCCAAGGCCTCTAAGTTAAAAGGACTGCCGATACCGGCAAAATCGCTGTCCAAACGCACACCTCGACCTTTGTCATCCACTCCCTCTAACCACCAGCGGGCACCTTGTTGTTGATTTTGACTATGACGCACCTGTGCGATTTGGGCGGCGATTTCAATCTGCTTCACCGGGCTATCAAGCCACTGGATCAGTTCGGGCAAGCGGGAGTCAGCGGCGCAGTCTCTTAACCAAATCCCATTGGTTCGCTCGTCCACCACCATCGCCAAATCGGGCTGAAATTGTTGTAGCAAGGCGCCAACCGCCTTTACTTTGGCATGTTTAAACAGCCAGACACGCTCTTGGCAGGCGGACATCTGCTCTTCATGGTGCGGCATGACGGCAGGTTTGGGACGTAAAACGGCAATGTCATCCTGCCATAACAACAGCAAATCCAACTGCAAAGCCACAGCAGTTAGCATTTGCTGGTAATTAACATTGCGCAGTACCAAAGTTAAGTTCGCGTCGATACTTTCATCGATGATCACACTCCGCCCCAATTCAGCGGCGATGGGAGGCAAGACTTCCCGCAGCGGTTGGTTGCGGGCAAACAAATCCAGCGCTCCAAGGTGTGGGGCTAGGGTCAGTAAACAGCATAAAAATAGACAGCGCATTTAATCCTCCATGATAAGGGCCTGTTGTCGTCCGTGGGGAGCACGCAGCACCACCCGATCCAGCCCTATTTGCTCAACCGTCCAACCTTGTGCGGCTAACCAATCTTGTTCCTTTACCCAAATTTCCCCCGTGGGTGTCCACAGCAACGCTTTGGCTTGTTGTGTTTGCAGCGTTGCAAGCAAGCGCAGCCCACCAAGGGTGGATGGTGTGACCACTCCCGATACCGGCAACCAATTCTGAAAGGGACGATTGGTTTTAGGAGCCAGCACAGCAAACCTATGCTGCCCCCACCAAAGCCCTTGCTGGCGACGCCAATGTAATTGCTCGGGTTGGAGATGTATGTGCTGTTGCAGCTCCTCCAGTTGGTTTTGCCAAATATCAATGGGAGCACTGCCGGTTAGCTCTAGCCACTGTTTATCTGGATCAAGATGGTAGCTAATCGGCTGCTGCTCCTGGTTCATCAGCTGCAACAAAGCTTCATGCTGCGCCTGGTTACGCTGGGCTAGATAGTGCTGCTGGCGGGTCATGGCCTGCTGTTCGCTACGGTTTGTCAAACCGGTATCCAGCAGCCATAACCAAACGATCACTTGCAACGCCAGCAACCCCAGCCACAACCGGCGCGGTTCAGGGCTTGGCGATTTCCATTGCCACTTCATAGTACTTTTCCTTAAGCTCATTCAGGCTCACGCTAAGGTCTGGCTGTTCGACTTGCTGCAACCACGTATTCAGCGATTCCAAGGTCGAAGCTAACTTGAGTTCCGCTTGACCGTTACCTGCGTCGATAAGCAACTCATCTAGGCGTATGTTCTTTGGTAAACCAGCACTAATGGCCAACAAATCACTGGTTTTTCTATCTGCAGTCTGATCCGCTTGCCAATATTGGGGAGCAGATGGTGGCACTGTAGCAATGGGCTCTAGCCAGAGCAGCCCGGCACCACCTAGCAAATTCATACATAGGGTCAGCCCAAGCCCCGCCAAATGGCAAACTTGGCGCCGCTGCCGTAGACGATCGGCCGGACGATAACAACCGAATTGAGCGCGACTGTATCTGCCAGTAACCCCCTCACAGTGCAACTTTACCCCTCGATCTCGCCATTTGGTGAGGCTTAGGTACTCCTTTTCATTTAGGGCGTATACCCGAATATACTGTTGCGCAACATCCACTGCGTAGGCGAAGTAGACTTGCTCTACTTCGGTTTGCACCAGCTGGCTAGCATGACTAGCAGCCAAGAGAGGATAAAGGGCAACCGGCAGTGTGGCATCCAGCGGATAACTATCGCCGTGGCACCAATCTGGCGGAATATGCAGGGTCAATCTAGGAAAAGGCGGATCAAACTGGCTGAGGGCGGTAAGCGCTGTTAGCTTTCCCGCAACACTGGCGTCGTCTGGTGCGTAATGAGGTGCTGACACAACAGGCAGCCATTGCTCACCACGCCAGCAAAAGTGTTTGGAACGATTTAGTAACATAGTCTTCTCCCTGACAATGTAGATAGGCGCAAGTGTTAATATCTTGCGTCCATACCTCTTACATCCATAAAAGAGGCAATTGCAAAGATAGCATGAATTATAATCAGGGCAAGCGCCCATCTGTCATAGATTCGGGTATAATGACGACCTACTAATCATCAGCGAAACAATCACGGGGTAGCATGATCAGGGCGATCAAAATTCTGTTTATTCTTGGCGTTATCGGCGCTCTGGCCGCCGCCGGAATCACTTACGGTATTTATCTGAACGTGAAAGACCGTATCCCCACCGTCGCCGAGCTGAAAGATACCAAGCTACAAATTCCCTTACGCATCTACACCCGCGACAGCAAGCTCATCGGCGAGTTCGGTGAACAGCGCCGGACGCCGGTTAGCTACGACGAAATTCCAGCTAATTTAGAAAATGCTATTCTCGCCGCTGAAGATACCAACTTCTACCATCACCCTGGGGTAGATATCATGGGACTTGGACGTGCTGCCTTCCAATTAGTCTCTAGCGGTGAAATCCAAGGGG
This sequence comes from Maribrevibacterium harenarium, assembly GCF_006385675.1. Classification (GTDB taxonomy): domain Bacteria; phylum Pseudomonadota; class Gammaproteobacteria; order Pseudomonadales; family Marinomonadaceae; genus Marinomonas; species Marinomonas harenarium. Next base: position 102,007 of record NZ_VFRR01000007.1, read on the forward strand.
GTGGTTCGACCATCACCATGCAGGTAGCCCGGAACTACTTCCTATCGTTTGAGCAGACTTTTACCCGAAAATTTACCGAAATCTTTATTTCCCTGAAGATGGAGCAGGAGCTAACCAAGCACGAAATCCTGGAGCTCTATGTTAACAAGATCTACCTTGGCAAACGGGCTTATGGTTTCGAAGCCGCTGCTCAGGTTTATTACGGCAAATCATTGCAAGAACTGGACTTGGCCCAGTTGGCCATGATCGCAGGCTTGCCTAAAGCACCATCCCGCTTTAACCCAATCGTCAATCCTTCCCGCGCCCTGATCCGCCGCAATTGGATTTTGCAGCGTATGCTCTCCCTCGGCATGATCAATAAAGAGGACTATCAAACCGCCGTTGAAGCTCCGATTACCGCTCAGAACCATGGCATTAGTCCCGATGTGGAAGCAAGCTATGTGGCGGAAATGGTAAGGGCTGAACTCTATGACAAGTTCGGCGATGACCTCTATAACGATGGTCTCGTGGTCTACACCACCATCAATTCCGAACGCCAACTGGAAGCCAATCAGGCGGTCTACGATGGCGTCTTAGCCTATGATGAGAGACACGGTTACCGCGGTACGCTAGAAACCCGGCCTGATTTGGTGTCAGCATCCACTGAAGAGCAAACCAAAGCCCTGAAAGCCCATAGCAATATTGTTGACTGGACCATGGCCTTGGTTCTCGCCACAACGGAAACCGATGCCACCGTTCGCCTAGAGGACGGCAGTACCGTAACCCTACCTTGGCCAGCAATGAGCTGGGCACGTCCTTACATTGACGCGGATCGTCAGGGGGCGGCACCCAAAGTCGTGGCGGATGTATTGGTTCCCGGAGATGTGATTCAACTGCGACCTGACTCTCAAACCAACTGGCGTCTCGCGCAAACACCAGCGGTACAAAGCGCCCTAATTTCCCTCGATAGCAAGGACGGTGCGATTGAATCCTTGGTGGGTGGTTTCAACTTTTTTGCCAATAAATTCAATCGGGTAACTCAGTCCAAGCGTCAACCAGGGTCGAACTTCAAACCCTTCATTTATACCAGTGCGTTAAACCAAGGTTACACTGCGGCGAGCATCATCAATGATGCTCCTGTGGTATTCGAAGATAATAATCTCGCCGCCGCTTGGCGTCCCACCAATGATGGCGGCAAGTTTTATGGCCCTACGCGCCTGCGTCAGGCCCTATTCCGTTCCCAAAACGTGGTATCGGTACGTTTATTAGACGAAATGGGAATCCGCCCGACGCTAGAATTCCTGAAGCGCTTTGGTTTCGACCCAGCTGAGTTACCGCACAACTTATCCCTATCACTCGGTAGCGCAAATCTTTCTCCATTACAAATAGCAGCAGGCTATACAGTGTTTTCCAATGGCGGCTTTAGGGTGCAGCCGTACTTGATTGACCGAGTCGAAGATAGCGAAGGCAATATTCTATTCCAAGCGGAACCTATAACCGTATGTGATCCTTGTACCTTGTTGGAACTAGATCAGCTAGGCGATGTACAAATGGGCCTATTTGATACGCCACAGGGCTTCAAGACGCTACCGGTGGCACAACGAGTGATTGATGCCGATATTGCTTACATCATTTATGACATGATGCGCGACGTGATTCGTTATGGTACTGGCCGCCGCGCTTTGGTGCTGAAACGAGATGATATCGCCGGCAAGACAGGTACCACCAATGATGGCCGAGATGCTTGGTTCTCAGGCTTTAACGGCGATATTGTCACCTCCGTATGGACTGGCTTTGACGATAGCTCCCCGCTTGGGCGTGGCGAGTGGGGTGGTTCAGCCTCCTTGCCAACTTGGATCAGCTACATGCGCGATGCGTTAGCCGACCAAGAGCCTGCTTATATTGCCAAGCCATCCTCATTGGTGACCGTTCGTATTGACCCTAAAACTGGGGAACGCGCTTTACCGGGACAAAAAGATGCCATTTTCGAAGTGTTCCGTCCTGCTAATGTGCCTGCACAACGAGTTCTGAATGTGCCCATCACGACCGGAACAAGTGCTACAGATCTAAAACAGGAAGAAGCCAAAGCAGAAACCGCCCTAGAGAACCTATTCTAGGGTGGTTATCGCCAACACCATGATCTAGCTCTAAACCATAATAAATTCTGATAGCGATAAGCTTTAATCACTGCTAGCGTTAATATTTGTTAACGCCTTAGAGTTTTATCCATGAAGCACACTCAGACTTTATTATCGTCCGCTCGCGTACCTTTCTTACTATTGGCTCCGCTGCCAGTTTTGCTCGGAGTATGCGCAGCCTGGTATACCGGCAATGATGTATCCGGCTGGCATATTTTCCTTGCGGTAATTGCGGCGTTGGCGGCGCACATTAGTGTAAATGCCTATAACGAATACGAAGATTTCACCACTGGGCTGGATGCACAAACCCAACGCACCCCGTTCAGTGGTGGCAGTGGCGGCCTAATCGACAACCCAGCCGGGGCCCGCAGCGTATTATTAATGGGGCGTATTACCTTACTACTTTGTGTGCTAATCGGACTGTATTTCGTCTTCTTGCGGGGCTGGTCGTTACTGCTGTTGGGCCTATTGGGAATAGGCTTGATTCTAGCTTACACGCCAGTATTAAACGGCCACCCACTATTATGTTGGTTATCGCCGGGGCTTGGGTTTGGTCTAGTGATGGTGCTAGGAACGGAATTAGCACTCGCTGGGGAAATCAGTAAAACTGGATTGATCCTTGCTTTGGTTATGACCTTAATTGGCAATAACCTTCTACTACTAAACCAACTGCCCGACATTGAAGCCGACCGTAAAATCGGTCGTCGCCATATCCCTATTGTTTATGGCAAAAAAGCCGCCCTCGAATTTTACTTTGCCTGCGTGCTTGCTATGGGCGTCGCGGTGATTTTTGCTGCCATCAGTCATTACTTGCCACTTTCAAGCTTACTAGCACTGCTGCCCCTATCATTGGGTTGGTTGGTGTTCAAGAAAATGCAACCCCAGCTTGATCAAGCACCATCCAACTGGATTCCTGAGTTGGGTAAAAATGTTGCCATGACTTTGCTCACCCCACTGGTATTAGGTCTGACAGTGCTTTTTGCAGCCTAGCTTTGCCAAATCTAGGCATAAAAAAACGGAGGCTTGTGACCTCCGTTTTTTATTCAGCTAAACCTGGGTTAGGTTAAACGCCGAAACGGTCCAGATTTTCTAGTGGGTAGAAGTCTGGGTAAGGTAGTTGCGCCACACCGGAGTCTACTGCAGCTTTTGCAACAGCAGCAGAAACCACAGTTAGCAAACGAGAATCCATTGGTTTTGGTAGAATGTATTCTTTACCAAATTCAAATGCCACACCGCCGTAGGCTTTCACAACTTCTGCTGGTACTGGCTCTTTCGCCAAGTCTTTTAGCGCTGTTACGGCAGCGATCTTCATTTCTTCGTTGATCTTAGATGCACGTACATCCAAAGCACCGCGGAAGATGAACGGGAAACCTAGCACGTTGTTTACTTGGTTCGGGTAGTCAGAACGTCCTGTCGCCATGATCAAATCACTACGCGCAGCCAATGCCACTTCTGGATTGATTTCTGGGTCTGGGTTTGAACACGCAAACACTACTGGGTTTGGAGCCATTTTCATCAATTGCTCAACAGACAGTAGATCTGGGCCAGAAACACCAATGAACACGTCAGCACCGTCGATTGCATCGTCCAAATTACGAGCGTCGGTTTCGTTGGCAAACATGGCTTTGAATTGGTTGAGGTCATCACGACCAGAGTGGATTACACCCTTACGGTCAAGTACGAAGATATTTTCCCGTTTCGCGCCACAAGCAATGATCAGCTTCATACAAGCCGTTGCCGCTGCGCCAGCACCTAAACAAACGATTTTCGCATCTTCAATGGCTTTGCCTTGCAGCTCAAGCGCATTCAACAGGCCAGCTGCGGTTACGATTGCAGTACCGTGTTGGTCATCATGGAATACCGGAATTGAACAACGTTCGATCAGTTGACGCTCGATTTCAAAACACTCTGGGGCTTTGATATCTTCTAGGTTGATACCGCCGTAGGTGTTAGCAATACGTGCCACCGTATCGATAAAGGCTTGTGGGCTCTCAGACTCAACTTCTACGTCTACTGAGTTCACCCCAGCAAAGCGCTTGAACAATACGCCTTTACCTTCCATAACGGGTTTGGACGCCAATGGGCCGATGTTACCAAGGCCAAGCACCGCTGTACCATCAGAAATAACCGCAACTAGGTTACCTTTACCAGTATAACGGTATGCTGCTTCAGGGTCCTTAGCAATTTCACGGCAAGGCTCAGCCACACCAGGGCTGTAGGCCAGAGACAAATCACGGGAAGTTGCCGTTGGCTTAGTGATGGTAACGCTCAATTTGCCTGGTACAGGTTTTTCATGGTACTCAAGGGCGGCTTGTTTTAGATCTTCTGCCATTTTGTTTTCCGTCTATTTTTGGTGTTATTTATGTAATATTGCAGCTATGGGGTAGTCACCTGTCGATGCTGCCCCTTATCGTTTTAGTATTGCCAGCATAGTCGATTGACTGCTGGCTTAAAAGCCAAAACGGCGGATATAAATACCAAGGTCAATCTTCTGCCCGATTCAGATCCAGCGGATGTCTGACAGTCAGAACCCAAGATTTATAACGTCGGTTTTGGTTTTTGCGTTGGTACTGCCAGCCACGGGCTTCAACCAGTTGGTTGGCTAGCAGATACACATCTTGCTCGCGCCAGAGATTCTGGGCGTAGGGCGGTATGTTGATTACTAGATCCTGATCGGTTTCTAGCCACCAGCCGCCGCGATTGTGGGTAATAGAAGTCACGGTATGTCGCGCGACCACGAAGCCAGCTTGTGGCTGCCATTGTGGTGGTCGTTGCCATAACCCAACGCGTTTTTCTCTAGCTAGTGCTTCACTGCGAACAAAGCAGTCTTGGTAAGCTAGGTTGGGAGGTATGGCAATACGATAACCAAGTCCATCAGATAGTAACTGACTGGCAACCGAATTACGATCTTTCGTAAATAAATAATACAGCTTGCGGCCATAACGATCTTCGTCATCAAAGGCGGCTTGCCAGTAGACGCCATCCTGAACTAATTGGCGCAGACGCTTGGTAGCTGCTACTGCAAACGCTTGATGATTACCCTGTTCGTGATCCAACTCTGGAGTATTCACTCCCACTAACCGCACCTTACGGCCATCGGTTAGCTCCAATGTATCACCATCGACCACTTTACGCACAGCCGAAAAAGTCAGATCACCTTCTGCCTGACACAAGGCAGCCAGTGCAGCAGCACTAAACAGATATAAAAAAAGCGCCAAGATGACTTGACGCTTTTTTAGAAAACTCAACTTCATACCACCAATTACTTAGTAGAACGACGAGCTCCGAAACGCTTGTTGAAGCGGTCAACACGACCACCAGTATCAACCATTTTTTGCTGACCAGTGTAGAAAGGGTGGCACTGAGAGCAAACGTCGACGTGAAGGTCTTGGCCTAGAGTAGAGTTTAGGCTAAGAGTGTTACCACAAGTACAAGTTGCAGTAACGGCAGTGTAATTTGGGTGGATATCTTTTTTCATCGTTTTTACCTTAAGGATTGGTGTGCCGCCACTTGATCTCGCGCTCAAAAGCGTCGTTGCCAAGCACCGCACGATTCGTTGTACGTAATTCGTACAGTGGTACCAAGAGCGCGGTATTTTAGGCTGCAAGCCCCCTTTGAGCAACCCTTTTCCACAATTTTATGGCTGATAATGGCGCTTTTTTAGCCACATGCTCGCCCGGTAAAAAGATGGCAAAAACCGTGGGCTCGCGTACACTTATAGCAACAACCTCAGCCAGAGCCGGTTTTACTTTATGAATCAAGAAGTTGCTCAAGCACATAGCGAACCTTTGCTGACTTCAGAGCGCTACGCCCGTGTCGCTTTGAATGTGCCTTTGGCGTCTTTGTTTGATTATCAAATTCCCAAGGCGCTGGCCTATCGCCATCGGCTTGAACCCGGCATGCGGGTTAAGGTTCCATTCGGCCCGCGCCATATGGTGGGAGTCATTGTCGAACTGTCTGAGACAACGGAACTCGCGCCGGAGCAACTTAAAGCCTTGCAAGGCTTGCTTGACCATACCCCTGTGATCGAAAAGAAGATGCTCGATCTGTGTAGCTGGGCGGCCCGTTACTACCACCATCCCATCGGTGAAGTAGTCTTTCATGCGTTACCCACCCTATTACGCAAAGGCGATCATGCCGAATTTCGTCAGGAAACTTGGTGGTTTGTTACCGAGGCGGGTAAGCAGTTTGATTTGCAAAAGCTCAAAAACGCTAAGCGTCAATTCGCTTTCCTAGACGCCGCTAGACAACATGAATCCCACGGTTTGAGTCCACACCTTTGTTCGCTACTGGATTTACAAACCAATGCCGGAAAAGCCTTAGCGGAGAAGGGATTGGTACGTTTTGAGGAGCGGGAATTCCGACGCGCCCAAGAAACCCATGCCCATCAAAAGCAAGTGCCGCCAACATTAAACCCAGAGCAGGAACAAGCCACCCAACGTCTGCTGAAAATGTGTGGGCAATTTGGCTGCGCTTTACTTGATGGCATCACCGGTAGTGGCAAGACCGAGGTATTTCTGCGCCTGATGGATCAACTTTTGCGGGACGATAAGCAAATTCTGGTGATGGTGCCGGAAATTGGGTTAACCCCCCAGACGTTGCGCCGGTTTGAATCTCGCTTAGAAACGGACATCGTTCTGATGCACTCGAATATGAGTGATCGGGAACGTCTGGACGCTTGGTTGCTAGCGGAACGAGGTGACGCCAAGGTGATTATCGGCACCCGTTCAGCGGTCTTTGTCCCCACCCAAAAACTCGGCTTGATCATTATTGATGAAGAACATGATGCTTCCTACAAACAGCAAGATGGCTTTCGTTATCATGGTCGTGATCTAGCCATTAAACGGGCACAGGCAGAAAATATCCCGGTGCTGCTGGCCTCTGCCACGCCGTCCTATGAATCCCTGCACAATGCGGCGAGTAAGAAGTTTGCGTGGTTGAAACTGCGTCAACGCGCGGGGCAAGCCATCTTACCAACCATGGAACGGGTCGATCTTCGTGGACAAAGTTTGCTAAAAGGCTTTTCCCCCCAAACATTGGAGGCCATGCGTCAGTGTTTGCAGCGTAAAGAGCAAGTCTTGGTATTTCTCAATCGCCGTGGCTATGCGCCGACCTTGATGTGCCATCAATGTGGTTGGATCGCCAGTTGCGACCATTGCGATGCCAATTTAACCGTCCATAAAAAAGCCAACAAGCTCCACTGTCACCATTGCGATAGCCACCAAGCCATGCTGCATCAGTGCCCCGAATGCCACAGCCATGAGCTCTTTACCGTCGGCGAAGGAACCGAGCAAATTGAAGGCATCCTGAACGAAGTGTTTAAGGAAACGCCTGTACTGCGTATCGATCGAGACAGCACCCAACGCAAATCGGCGTTAACCCAGATCACCCAAAAGATTCACGAACACGACCAAGCCATACTGGTCGGCACCCAAATGCTGGCCAAAGGCCACCATTTCCCCAACGTCACCTTAGTGGTCATCATGGATGCCGACGGTGGTTTATTTTCGGCAGATTTTCGCGCCATGGAACGCACCGCCCAGCTCATTATCCAAGTGGCAGGCCGTGCCGGACGTGCCAGCAAGCCAGGACGGGTACTGTTGCAAACCTATCACCCGGAGCATGCGGCGATTCAATGTTTATGTGAACAAGGCTACGAACCTTTTGCCCTCGGTGGTTTAAAGGAACGTCAGCAGCTAATGTTACCGCCCTTCTTTCATCAAGCTATCATCCGTGCCGAAGCCAAAGATGAATATGCCGCGATGCAAGCATTAAACGAATTGCGGGATTGGCTATCACTCAGCACCACCGCACCGATTGCTATGCTTGGTCCCTATGCCGCTATCATGGTTCGCAAGGCAGGTCAGCATCGCGCCTTGCTTTCCCTAAAAGCCGCACAAAGAGCAAATTTGCATGAAGCTCTGGCATTCGCTAGCCAATGGCTTGAGCTGCAAGCCAAAAATCATAAAATTCGTTTTGCTATTGATGTGGATCCGCTGGAAACCTACTAAGGTACTACTGCATAATGGCAAGCATTCTGTTCTAACCTAACTTTCATCAGCAAGGCTAACTACCACATGGCACAAAAACGCGGCGCTTCCCCGAAAAGTCGAAGCACCAACAGCAGGAAAGCACAAGCAGCTCCAAAACGAGCTGTAGCGTGGTGGCTATGGCTATTGGTCCCAGCGATGGTGGGGGCTTTTGTTTATTTTCTGGCGCAATTAGCGAATCTGTCAGCGACAAACGAGCCAGCAGCTCCCGTGACAAAACCTGCTCCGGTTGCGCCTAAACCTGCGCCTGCGCCACAACCTAAACCGGAACCTGCCAAGCCCAAACCGGCAGATACGCCACCCTCTAAGGAAAAGGATCAGTTTGAGTTTTACCAGATCTTGCAAGATAGCGAAGTCGATACTAGTCATGTGGATGCCTACCAGTCCACCCCCCGTGGCGAGCAAGACTTCTACTATATGATTCAGGCTGCGTCGTTCCGTTCTTCTGCAGACGCCGATCGCTTACGCGCACAGCTTATTCTGGCTGGATTAGACGCCAATATCCGCCAGACTACCGGCGACGACGGCCGCCCTTGGTATCGGGTGGTGGTTGGGCCATTTAACTCCCGCTCAGAAAAGAACCGCGCCCAGGACAAACTGGTGGCGATGGATATCCAATCCTACACTTACACCGTGAAAAAAGAGCAATAGCCCTCCCGCTACGGATCTTGGTCAGTAATTTGCCATGACCAAGATCCGTCGCCCAGTTGAAATATCTTCCCCAGCCCCCACCTAGCTAGCAAGACAGATTGGAGAAGAACCATGACTACAATACTCACCGTACGCAAAGACAATCAGGTTGTCGTTGGTGGCGACGGCCAAGTTTCCCTCGGCAATACGGTTATGAAGGGCAACGCCCGTAAAGTTCGCCGTCTTTACCGTGGCGAAGTCATCGCTGGCTTTGCTGGTGGCACCGCCGATGCCTTTACCCTATTTGAGCGTTTTGAAGGCCAGCTAGAAAAGCACCAAGGTCATCTAGTGCGTGCTGCAGTTGATCTCGCCAAAGATTGGCGCTCTGATAAGGCATTACGACGTCTTGAAGCTATGTTGATTGTGGCGAATAAAGACAGCACCTTGATCATCACTGGTACGGGTGACGTTGTGGAACCACAACACGGTGCGTTAGCAATTGGTTCTGGTGGTAACTTTGCCGAAGCAGCGGCCCGCGCCCTATTGGAAAACACCGACCTTAGCGCCCGTGATATTGTTGAAAAGAGCCTTAATATTGCCGCTGATATTTGTGTCTTCACAAACCACAGCTTGACGATTGAAACCATCAATATCGACCCTAAGCTTGAAGACCAAACCTGCTAACGAATTCATAGAGATAACACCATGAGCAATCTAACCCCTCGCGAAACCGTTAACGCCCTCGACCAGCATATTGTCGGTCAGCAAGAAGCTAAACGGGCGGTAGCCATCGCCCTACGTAACCGCTGGCGTCGTATGCAACTACCCGAGGAAATGCGCGCTGAGATTTCGCCTAAAAACATTCTGATGATCGGCCCCACCGGCGTCGGTAAAACGGAAATTGCCCGCCGCTTAGCCAAGCTCGCCAATGCGCCATTCATCAAGGTAGAAGCAACGAAATTTACCGAAGTGGGTTATGTTGGTCGTGATGTAGACTCGATCATCCGCGATCTAGTCGAAAGTGCCATCAAGATGTTCCGCGAACAAGCTACCGAAGCAATGAAACACAAGGCCGAAGATGCAGCGGAAGAACGTATTTTGGATGCGCTACTGCCCCCTGCCCGTGGTTTTGAAGAAGACTCTGCAAGTAACAGCACGCGCCAAGTCTTCCGCAAAAAGTTACGTGAAGGCCAGTTAGACGATAAAGAAATCGACATCGAAGTAGCGGATGCACCCATTGGCGTCGAGATCATGACGCCCCCTGGCATGGAAGAGATGACCAGCCAACTGCAAAGTCTGTTTTCTAATATGGGCTCTGAGCGCAAGAAAAAACGTAAGCTCAAAGTCAAAGAAGCGCTACGCCAACTGCGTGAAGAAGAGGCCGCCAAACTGGTTAACCAAGATGAGATCAAAGCCCGTGCTGTTCAGGCAGTGGAACAAAACGGCATCGTCTTTTTGGATGAGATCGACAAAGTAGCGAAAAGCAGCGAACGCTCTAGCGGCGACGTTTCCCGCGAAGGGGTACAGCGTGACCTACTGCCGCTTATCGAAGGCTGCACAGTGAACACCAAATACGGCATGATCAAAACAGACCATATTCTGTTTATCGCATCGGGTGCGTTCCACTTGTCTAAGCCGTCGGATCTGATTCCAGAACTGCAAGGCCGTTTGCCGATTCGGGTGGAGTTGAACGCGTTAACCGTGGACGATTTCAAGCGCATTTTGGTTGAGCCAAGCGCTTCTCTGATCAAGCAATACGCTGCGCTCGCGCAAACTGAAAATGTGGCCTTAAACTTTACCGATGAAGGCATTACCCGCATCGCCGAGATCGCTTACCAAGTGAACGAGCGTACGGAAAACATTGGTGCTCGTCGTTTGCATACGGTGTTAGAACGTTTGCTGGAGGAAGTTTCTTACTCTGCCAGTGACATGCCGGAAGGCCAGCAAGTGGATATCACCGCGGCCTATGTAGATGAGCAGCTCGGTGAGATTGCTCAAAACGAAGATCTTAGCCAATACATCCTGTAAGTGAGGACAATGCGCCATGGCGACCCCTACTAAAATTCATTATCACAAGCAGTCCCGTGAGTTGGAAATCGGGTTTGCCGATGGCGCTAATTACCGCCTAGGGGCGGAGTTTTTACGGGTTCATTCTCCTTCTGCGGAAGTGCGTGGACACGGTATGCAAATCCCCATCCTACAGGTAGGTAAACGTAACGTCGGTATTATGAATATCGAGCCTGCCGGTAACTATGCTTTAAAAATCAGCTTTGATGACGGTCATGATACCGGCCTCTACACTTGGGACTACCTTTACAATATTGGCAAAAACCATGATGAGTTATGGCAGATGTATCTCGATCGACTTGCCAAAGAAGGCAAGAGCCGCGACACTTCCGTCATTCAAATTCATCAGGTTTAGGATTTATCCATGTCTTCCCTTTCTCACGCGGCCATGGCCAGCATCGAAAAAGCCGTAAATTTTGCTCTGGCAAAAGATGCACCGTCTCAACGTCAGCTCAGCAAGCTAGCTGGGCAACAGCTGTATTTGGAAGTAGAAGACTTCAATTTGATCCTGCAAATCCATGTATTGGAAGAAGGTGTCCTGCTCACCTTGCTCGATAGCATGGACGGCATCGAACTTGATCCCAAACTAGACACCATGGTGAAAGGGCCAAGCAGTGCCTACCGTAAGCTACTGGAAGGCGACGGCTTCTTTGATGGTGATTTGCGTATCCAAGGCAACGCCCAAGCACTCATGACCTTACACAAGGTGATGGAAAGCTTTGAATTTGATTGGGAAGCCATCCTCGCTGACAAAATCGGTGATACCGCTGCGGCAGCACTGGCTCGCCTATTACGAGCTAAATGGAGCTTTGCCAAAGAAACCAGCACCGCCGCTCGCCTGCACCTAGTTTCCTACCTACAAAGCAACAGCGGCTTACTACCCAGCAAAGTCGAATACGATGCCTTTGTGGATGATTTAGAGCGCTTCAACCGCCAGCTAGATCGAGTTGAAGCGCGTTTGAGAAAGTTGGGCAACTAACCTTCGTTACCATTCCGCCCTGATATCTTGGGCGCTCCACCCGGCTCCAAGCATTAGGGTTAATCTGGCAAAGGCGGCCTCGTAGGTCATGTCTTTGCCGGAGATGACACCGGCTTTGATCAGCTCAGCCCCCGCCGCATAGGTGGTGGAGTTGACCGCACCGTTTTGACATTGGGTAATGTTGATCATCACCACCCCACGTCCAATGGCGCTTTTGATCAGGTCGACTAGGGCTTGGTTTTGGTCGGGGATATTGCCCGCACCATAGCTCAGTAAAATAGCACCTTTGACTTGCTCCCCGAGTAATCCCTGCCAATGGCTCGCCGTCACTCCAGGGAATACCGGCAATAGGGTTACCACGTCATTACGAATATGCCCTGGTATGGCTACCGGCAAACGTGCCTTGGGCGCTGGCAAATGGGTCTGCTGCCACAAGCCATTGTCTAACAGCTCTGCCCGTACCGGTTCGTTGACGGACATAAACGCCCGCCAGTCATTGGTATGGCATTTATGGGCCCGATCACCACTAATAAGTAGCCGATCAAAGAATAAATGAACGCCTGCAAAAGGATGGGTAGCGGCTTTTATCGCCCCCAGCAGATTCGACTGGGCATCAGACGGGGTTTGGCTAAATGGAATCTGTGAACCTGTGACCACAATCGGCTTGTGATGATGATTAAACCAAGTATGCAAGGCCGCTGCCGTATAGGCCATGGTATCCGTGCCATGCAAAATCACAAAACCCGTATAATGGTGCCAACTTTGCTCCAAAATGCGGGCAATGGCACACCAGTCACTTGGGGCAGCGTTAGAGGAATCAATCAGGTGTTCGCAACACAGCACATCGAATTGCTGGGCAGGGAGCTCGCGCGCCAACAGGGTTTGTAAAAAAGGTACTAGCTCGCGACTCGGCGCTAAACCTTGCTCGGTCGGCATCATCCCAATGGTGCCACCGGTGTATAGAATCAGTAATGACATAACAAGCTTTCCTAATGCAGCGTTTTAGCATACTGCTTACAGGGTAGCTTGCAAAGCTCGCTGTGATAACTTTTCTGCAAACTCTTCGGCAGTCATTGGCTTACCAAAGAAGTAACCTTGGATCGCATCACAGTCTTGTTTAGCGAGAAACTCGGTTTGTTGCTGGGTTTCTACCCCTTCGGCAACCACCTTCATTCCCAATCCTTTGGCCATGGCAATGGTTGCTGACACGATACATTCATCCGAATCACTAATACCGATGCCATCCACGAAAGAGCGGTCAACTTTCAAATAGTGGGCATCCAACTCTTTCAAATAACTAAGGGAACAATAGCCGGTGCCAAAATCGTCGATAGCAATGGTGATGTTCGATTCCCGTAGCCGCGCCAAGTTGTGCGCCAAAATACTGGAGTTCACCATTAACGCCGTTTCGGTAAACTCCACCGCCACGCAATGGGTTGGCAGCTCTAACTCAGCCATCATTTCCAATAGGTCATCGGCGACAAAGGAACTGGAAAGCTGCACCGAAGATACGTTAATCGCGACTTTACCAAAGTCCAGTCCCGCTTTCCGCCAGTCTTTCAGTTGCAGTAATACTTGACGAATGATCCAGCGCCCAAGCTCAATGATTTGCCCGCTTTCCTCGGCGATAGGGATAAAGTCCGCCGGAGACACCCAAGCACCGTGGTCGTTTTGCCAGCGCAGCAAGGCCTCAGCCCCAATAATGGCATGACTATAGGCGTCGACCTGAGGCTGATAACGCAAACTGAGTCCCCTATGCTCGCGAATAGCCACATCCAGCTCTTGCTGTAAGGCGACGCGATAACGCATGCGCTGGTCCATCGACTCATCAAAGTAACGGTACGTATTTTTCCCAGAATGTTTGGCCCGATACATAGCCATATCCGCCTGGCGTAGCAGGCTACTGGCATCAATTTCACCCATATTGGCAACGGCCACGCCCACACTACAGCTCACTGAGAACTTGGTATTCTTATACTCAAACGGCTTGGCGAGAATACTCACCACACTTTTCGCCAAGGTCGACATGACGCTATCGTGACTGAGGGGATGCACGAATAAGGCAAATTCATCACCGCCGAGTCGGGCTAAATAGGCTTCATCTGGCACCACTTTGGCCAATTTTTTCGCCGTGCGCTTGAGCAAGACATCACCCGCATCATGGCCGAGGGTATCGTTGATCTCCTTGAAACGATCCAAGTCGATAAACATCAAGCCAATTCTACCGCTGGAGAACTGACGCAAGCGCTCATTTAATTGATTTTCAAAAAAGCGTCGATTGGCAAGGCCGGTGAGATCATCATGCTGGGCAAGGAACATGGCTTGCTTTTCTGCTTCTTTGCGAGCGGTGATATCTTCATGCACGGCAATAAAGTATTCGATTTCCCCATGACTGTCGCGAATCGGGGTGATGGTTTGCTCGACGGAAATCAGATGCCCTAGCTTATGGCGGTTAACCAGTTCCCCACGCCAATTATGACCAACAGAAATAGTGCTCCATAGCTCTTGAAAGAAGGCCTTGTCATGGTGACCGGAATTTAAAAGGCGCGGCGTCTTGCCTTTAACCTGTTTAATGCTGTACCCCGTCAATCGGGTAAAGGCATCGTTGACCCACTGAATCTTACCTTTTGGATCCGTAATAATAATGGCATTGGCGGAGTTTCGTACTGCTTCACTAAGCAAGTGATTACTGCCTTGTACTTCTTCTCGCTTATGTTTGAGGATGGCAAACACGGTCACCATCAGCAACACTAAGCCAATCATCAAAGCAAAGATCCAGCGCAACATGCGCGCATCCTTGAGCCAGTCCGCTAGCGCAATGCTGTCATAGGACTTGAGCGTTACCACCAAGGGCAACATACTGCTGGCGCGATAACTTTCGATAAAACTACCGCGGTCATCGCTGCCACGATAGCTACCCCAAACCTGTTCCGATAACTGTTTGGCAATAGTGTCAGGCAGTTGCTCATCAACACCTAGAATGGTTTGCCCCGTCGCCAAATAGAGTGAGACTTCACGCTCGCCCGGTGCAACAGAATGGAGTAAGTCACGATAGTAATTAAGATTAATGGAGCCAACGACAAAGCCAACCACTTTCTCATTGACGAAAAATGGCACACAGGCTGGCCAGTAACTGGTCGCTGCAAGGGGAGCATCGTCACCCCAATAGCGCCCGTGGCGAGGGGGAAGTATAACAACGTCTGTAGGTGACAATTGACGATCGGTCGGTAAACATTCTCGGGAACTGTAGAGAGGTAAGATATTAATTTCACGGAGCTGAGGTAAACTCATCAGCATCTGCTCGATGATAATCTGATTATCCCTCGGGTTTTGCAAAGGGGCAGACGCCATACTGCGTAGACTACCGCTAATGGCCTGTAACGAGCGGGAAATAGAGTCTTCCATGGCATAAATGAGTGCTGCGTTGGTAGTGGACTGCTCATCCAAAGCCCGTTGCTCGCCCCTAGTAAGCACCTGATCCATCACAAATACCATGGCAGCCGAAAGCACGACCACTGACAAAATCAGTATCGGTTGGTGGCGGATAAAATTCCGTAGTGCAATTTGCAGTCCTTTCAGCACAACTACTCACAAAGCCAGAAAGTTAATTCGAATAAGCATAATTTATCGGTTATCGTGTCGTTATGCCTTGATATATGTCTTCTATGTATCAGTTAGTGTAAAGATTGTTTTCTTATGTAACTTTTTTCGTAACCACAAAAAAGCCCCCATCAGCGGCACCGATGGGGGCTTTTTTTAGACGCAGTAGCGGTTACATGCGTTCTAGGGTCTCAATACCTAACAAAGACAAGCCTTGTTGTAATGTAGCCGCTGTGGTTAGCGCCAATTGTAAACGGCTATTTTTCACCTCTGCTTCCGCATTCAGAATTGGGCAAGCTTCGTAGAAGCTCATGAAAATACCCGCCAAATCGTAGAGATAGGCACAAAGGAAGTGCGGCATACCGTCCGCCGCGACCTGCTCAATGGCTTCCGCGAACTGGCATAGTTTCACAGCTAGGGCGCGCTCTTGCTCCGCTTCCACCAGAATCGCGCCAGTTAGGGTTGCCACATCCACCTCCGCACGGCGTACGATACTCGCCACGCGGGAGTAAGCGTAGAGTAGGTAAGGCGCAGTGTTGCCCTCAAAGCTCAGCATATTGTCCCAGTTGAAGACGTAGTCGCTGGTGCGGTTCTTGGACAAGTCGGCATACTTCACCGAAGCAATACCCACCACTCGGCCGATATTGCGCTGCTCGGCTTCCGGCATATCTGGGTTTTTCTCTGCTACCAGTTGGAAGGCACGCTCTTGAGCTTCTTCCAACAAGGCCGACAGCTTCGCTACGCCACCAGAACGGGTTTTGAATGGTTTACCGTCACTGCCCATCACGGTGCCAAATGGCATATGAGTTAATTCGGTGGTCGGTGCAACAAAGCCCGCTTTACGGGCCAATGTAAACATTTGCTGGAAATGCAAAGATTGGCGAGCATCGACAAAATATAACACTCGGTTAGCACCGAGTACTCGCTGACGGTGGCGGATCGCCGCTAGATCCGTGGTAGCATAGAGAAAACCACCACCGGTTTTCTGTACAATGATTGGCGTGATTTCACCATCTTTGTTAGCAAATTCTTCTAAAAAGACACATTTCGCCCCCTGATCTTCGGTAATCAGGTTCTGCGCTTCCAAGTCAGATACCACACTTGGTAGATCATCGTTATAAGCACTTTCTGGCATTACGTCCTGACGCGCCAATGAAACCCCCAACATTTGGTAAGTTTCTTCACAGTGCTGGAGGGAGACTTCGATAAATTCATTCCAAAGTTTGATGCACAGCTCGTCGCCAGACTGTAATTCAACCACTAATTCACGGGCCCGTTGGCTGAAAGTCTCGTCTTCATCAAAGCACTTTTTCGCTTCCCGGTAGAAAGTTTCTAGGTCTGAAAGGGCCATACTAACTTGGGCGTCAGCGGCTCTTAAACGCTCCATATAAGCCAGCAACATGCCGAATTGCGTACCCCAATCGCCTACGTGGTTTTGACGAATGACCTTGTGACCCAAAAACTCTAGGGTACGTACCACCGCATCACCAATTACCGTGGAGCGTAAGTGACCGACGTGCATCTCTTTAGCAAGGTTCGGGCTGGAGTAATCCACCACCACGGTTTGTGCGGGTTCAGCTGGGGAGATATCCAAACGCTCTGACTGACGCAAGGTGCCTAACTGGGAACCAAGCCAGTCATTTTTCAGGAAGATATTGATAAACCCAGGGCCAGCGATTTCAACTTTGTCCGCCAGATCGGATAGATCTAACTGGGCCAATACGTTGGTGGCAAATTCGCGGGGATTAGAGCCGGCCTTTTTCGCCGCTCCCATTATGCCGTTAGCTTGATAATCACCGAACTGAACTTTGGCAGATTGACGCACAAGAGCAGGGGCATCGGCGTCTGCACCAGCAGCGACCATAGCCGCCTGAATACGTTGGTTGAGAAGTGTTTGAATATTCACAGGAAGCTCGTTTCAAAATAAACCAAACCTCTGACAAGAGCTTGCCAGAGGTTTGCAGAGTTAGTGGAAATTGGCGCTATGATAACCGATTTTCGCCCAGTTAGCGAAAGAACAGCTTGCAGGCTGGGTTGTCATTTTCATCTTGGTACGGGTAGCCCAACTCGTTCAAATAACGGGTCAAATCGGTTTCTTCACCCACCGCTTGCAAGCCCACTAGCACGCGGCCATAGGCATCCCCGTGATTGCGGTAATGGAACATGGAAATATTCCACTGTCCACCCAGGGTATTGAGGAATTTCAGCAAGGCACCAGGGCGTTCTGGGAACTCGAAGCTGTAAAGTAGCTCGCCTTTATCGCTCCGTAAATGACCACCGATCATATGACGCACATGTACCTTAGCGGTTTCATCGTCGGTCAGGTCGACAATCTCGTAGGCTTTTAAATCTTCCAGCAGCTCTTCACGGCTATGGGGACTTCCCCCTAACGCCACACCGACAAAGAGAACGGCTTCATGGGCATCGTTATAGCGATAGTTGAACTCGGTGATACTACGACCCACCAGCGCTTGGCAGAAGTCTTTGAAGCTACCGGGTTGCTCGGGGATTTTCACCGCGATAATGGCTTCACGTTTTTCACCCAGCTCCGCACGCTCGGAAACGTGGCGTAAACGGTCGAAATTCACGTTGGCGCCACTGTTGATGGCGATTAGACGTTGGCCTTGAGCCCCTTCCCGTTCAATGTATTTTTTCAGTCCGGCTAACGCACAAGCGCCAGCAGGCTCGGTGATCGAGCGAGTATCATCGTAAATGTCTTTGATCGCCGCACACATTTCGTCGGTGGTTACTGTAATCACTTCGTCCACCGTGTCTTTAGCAATATTGAAGGTATTTTCACCGATTTGTGCCACCGCAACCCCTTCAGCGAAGATACCAACCTGAGCCAAACGGGTTGGCTTACCCGCTTCCATGGCAACTTTTAAGCAGGCGGCATCCACAGGCTCCACGCCGATGACTTTGATTTCTGGGCGCAAGTATTTCACATAGGCTGCGATACCCGCGATCAGACCACCGCCGCCCACTGGCACGAAGATGGCGTCGATATTGCCTTCGATCTGGCGCAGAATCTCCACCCCGACAGTGCCCTGACCAGCGATGGTGTCTAAATCATCAAACGGGTGTACATAAACTTGACCCGTTTGCTTAACGATTTCTTGGGATTTGGCAAAGGCCGCATCAAAGGCATCCCCAGAGAGAATCACTTCTGCACCACGGGCGCGTACCGCGTTCACCTTCACATCAGGCGTAGTCGCTGGCATCACGATGGTGGCGCGAATGCCCAATTTTTGGGCGGCTAAGGCCACTCCTTGGGCATGGTTACCGGCAGAAGCGGCAATCACACCGCGATCTAGCTCTTCACGGCTCAACTGACAAATCTTGTTGTAGGCACCACGAATTTTGAAGGAAAACACCGGCTGTAGGTCTTCACGCTTCAATAAAATCTCATTCCCAAGGCGCTTAGAAAGTTGCGTCGCGGGGGAAATTGGGGTTTCTACTGCCACATCGTAAACACGAGCCTGTAGAATTTTTTTGATCATGGTGTGGGGCATTATCGGGTCCTAACAAGATGGTTGGTAACGTTCGCTCCGTCAGTGGCTATGAGTGCGCACCATTGCGCTAAAAAAGCGAGTCCGAAATATACCTTTTCACAGCAATGGGCGCAAAGCACCCACTGGGGTTAACGGTGATTTTTCGCGCTTTTTTGGCTAACAATCGCCCTTCCCCCCGTCTATAATGGGAACGCGCCCCAATTCGGGCCATATCCTAACGACACCATCACCAATCCATAGGTTAGTGACTTCCCATGACACAAGACGAATTAAAACAAGCAGTAGCTGAAGCCGCGGTGAACTACATCCTTCCTTTATTGGAAGAGGACACCATCGTTGGTGTGGGTACTGGCTCTACCGCCAATAAATTTATCGACGAATTGGCCAAGCATAAGCACCTGTTTGACGGCACAGTAGCAAGCTCTGAAGCGTCTGCCGAGCGCCTAAAAAGCCATGGCATCCCGGTATATGACTTAAATGGTGTCAGCTCAATCCGCGTTTACGTCGATGGTGCCGACGAAAGTAACGACCACCTTCACCTCATCAAAGGCGGTGGTGCGGCCTTGACCCGTGAAAAAATCGTCGCAGCGTGCAGTGAAGAGTTCGTTTGTATCGCCGACGAATCAAAATTGGTGAAGGTGCTGGGCGACTTCCCATTGCCTGTGGAAGTAATCCCAATGGCTCGCAGCCATGTTGCTCGTGAATTGGTCAAACTAGGCGGCGATCCGGTCTACCGAGAAGGCGTGGTCACCGACAACGGCAACCACATTCTGGATGTGTACAACATGCAGATCCTTGACCCGGTGAAATTGGAAAGCCAAATCAATGAAATCGTCGGTGTGGTTACCAACGGTTTGTTTGCCGCGCGTCCTGCGAATGTATTGCTACTCGGCACCCAAGATGGGGTTAAAACTCTGAAAGCCTAACTTGAAAGGTGAGAAAGTTCGCTTCGAGTAGCCAAAAGCCGCTGTTAAAACCAGCGGCTTTTTCGCATTAGCCAGTACTGCCCAATCCCCATCACCACTAGCACCGCGCAAAACCACCAAAAGGCATCGCCATTTTCCGTGCCCGGCAAGCCTCCCACATTGATACCAAATAATCCGGTCAAAAAACCTAGCGGCATAAAGATGCCCGACAAAATGGATAGCACATACATGCACGCATTCATTTTCTCGGCCTGATGGTTGGTAAATTCTTCCTGTAGGTAGAGGCAGCGTTCCCGGAGCGACTCCAAGGCTTCCACATAGCGGGTGATATCGTTGCCGGACTCCCCGATTTGTGCGGCTTGCTCTTTGGTTAGCCAGCCTTGCATCTCGCTAGCTAAACGCATGATGGCATCCCGCTGGGGCACCACGAAACGGCGTAAGCGTACGGTTTGTAGGCGGTAATCCACTAAGGTAGCGCGCAACTGGGACTCAACCCGCTCGCTCATGCGTTCTTCTAGGTCACTCAAACTTTCTTCTAACACGGCAATCACATTGGCCATACGGTCAGTCAGCGTTTGTGTGAGCGTGGTAAGCAGCTCGGCGATGGTGGTCGCCCCTTCCCCCTGCTCTAAAAGCTGAACTTGATCCGCCACCGAAAGCAGACGTCTACGACGGGTGGAAATCATCACATGGGGGGTAATCCACAACCGCAACGACACCATATCGGAGGGGTCAGACCCCGGGTTCAAATTCACTCCCCGTAGGGTAAGCAGGATACCATTGCCCATTTTCACCGCACGGGGGCGCGTTTCTTCGGCAAACAGGGCATCGACCACGGACTCAGGCACGTCGGGCACGGTGGCTAACCACGCCGGGGCGGCCTCGTCATTACAATCCAAATGCAACCAATGTCCGCCACTGGCAGGCAATTTTTGTGGCAGTTGCTGGTGGCGCTTGGCACTACCAAGCCCATCCAACTCCAAATAATGCAGTACAAAATCCTGTTCCATCTCTCTCTCCGATCAGGCTGGGAAATGAATTATTTCGCTTAATCGCGCGACTTTGGCTGACTCCCATGCAAAGGGGTGGCATACTTTTCTGATCCGCTGATAACGAAGAAAGGAAAACGCCTGAATGCAAAGCCTTAGCCAATTTTTAGCTGCCCATGTTGCCTCCTCATCATTACAAGAAGTGCTGCTGGTGACTACTGAAACCTGCAAAGAAATTTCCGCTGCCCTGAAAAAAGGCTCCCTTGCTGGGATTCTCGGTATGGCCGGCAATGAAAACGTGCAAGGGGAAGAGCAAAAGAAACTGGATGTCATCTCTAACAACATGCTGAAAAACGCGCTACTGGCTTGCCCAAGCGTTCGTGCTATCGCTTCGGAAGAAGAAGACGATATCGTCCCTGCCCACACGACTGGCGAATACCTGATCTCTTTCGACCCATTGGACGGCTCTTCCAATATTGATATCAACTCTATGGTCGGCACCATCTTTTCTTTGTACCGTACCACCGGCGATCACCCAGCCACGGAAGTAGAATTCCTACGCCCCGGTAAAGAGCAAGTCGCTGCGGGCTACGTCTTGTATGGCCCTTCCACCATGTTGGTATTCACCACCGGCAATGGCGTTAACATGTTCACCCTCGACATCGACCAAGGGGAATTCTTGCTGACCCACGAAAATGTGAAAGTGGCCGCCGAGACCCAAGAGTTTGCTATCAATATGTCGAACCAACGCTTCTGGTCTGATGCCATGCAAGCCTACGTATCTGATTTGGTATTGGGCAAAGATGGCCCACGGGGTAAAAACTACAACATGCGCTGGGTCGCGGCGATGGTGGGTGATGTGCACCGTATTTTGTGCCGTGGTGGTATCTTCATTTACCCATGGGATAAAAAAGACCCTACCAAGGCAGGCAAATTGCGTTTGATGTACGAAGCTAACCCAATGGCCATGTTGATCGAAAACGCCGGTGGCAAAGCCTTCACCCACACTCAACGTATCCTAGACATCCAACCGGAAGGTATTCACCAACGGGTGCCAGTGATCTTAGGTGCCGCCAACGAAGTGGATAAGTGCCTCTCTTATTAACACTGTCACGCAATACAAAATAACCCCGCCAAAGCGGGGTTATTGATTTTTAGCGCTTATAAATATCCACGATATACAGACTACGGGGAGCCTGAATACGTCGAATTGACCCTAGGTAAGTTCCCCCCGCTAGGGTAATAAACACCCCAGTCAACGTCTTACTCACCTCTGCCAATTGCTGAATGGGAGCCCGCTGGGCGGTATAGGCACGCAAATGATGAAAGTCTTCCCCGCCTTGCAAAGACTGCTCTTGGGAAAACGCTCCTATCTGCTTGCCGGATTCATTAAAGATAAAGCTTTGTACAATGTTCACGTCTTTATTTCCCGTCAATTTAATAATCGTTATGGGTAAAACGCCGGGGCTTACGCCCCGGTAAAACACTGCAAGTTGCAGGGGGTTATGCCACTTTCGGGTTGCGACGTTTTTGACGACGCATGATCCACAATACAATTGCGAACGCCGGCAGGAAGAACCACTCCTTCGCAGGGCGTTGGTTTTCCACATCAAAGCCGGTGATTTCCCAATCAAAATCCAGCTTCATCTGCTCTGCTACGCTGCCAAAGGCGAGGTTATCGATGTACACCTTGTCGTCTTCAACGCGAAACTCTAAGCCCGCCCCATTAAACAAACGGTCATTGGCCATCTCGTCGTCAGACAGGGGTAAATCCACGGTTTTCTCGATCCAGCGTCCATCTAGGCTCTCCCCTTCAACCGCCAAACGTACGGTTTGTTGCTCAGGATGAGACTCCAGATACTCCACCAACTCTGTCCCTTGGTAATGGGTGTAAGGGGCTTGAATTTGATCCAGCCAAAATCCCGGACGGAACAGGGTCAATGCCACCAAAATCAGCAAGGCGCTTTCCCACCATTTGCTACGGGCGAAGAAGTACCCTTGCGTGCCTGCGGCAAAGATCAACATGGCGGCGAGCGCCACGAAGAACACCACAATGGCCTGCCACCAAGTCACGTCGATCAACAACAAGTCAGTATTGAATATAAACAGGAACGGCAACAAGGCGGTGCGCATGGAGTAGTAAAATGCCGTGAAGCCAGTTTTGATCGGGTCACCGCCCGACACAGCCGCTGCTGCAAAAGAAGCCAAGCCCACCGGCGGCGTCACATCCGCCATGATGCCAAAGTAGAACACAAACATATGGATCGCGATCAGCGGTACGATCAAACCAGACTGGGCGCCAAGCTCTACCACCACACTGGCCATTAAGGACGACACCACAATGTAGTTGGCAGTAGTCGGTAAGCCCATGCCCAACACCAGCGAGATCAACGCCACCATCAGTAACATGATGATCAATACGCCACCGGAGATCAGCTCCACGAACTCTGCCATCACCTGACCAACGCCAGTCAACGTCACCGTGCCAACGATAATGCCAGCGGTAGCGGTCGCCACACCGATACCAATCATATTGCGGGCACCAGTGACTAGACCTTCTAATAGATCCCAACCCCCTTCCGTAAAGGCAGCACTCACACTGCCCTGACGACGGAACCAGGCTTTTAACGGTTTCTGTGAGACCAAGATGAAAGCCATCAACAAGCTGGCCCAAAAGGCTGAAAGACCGGGGGATTTGCGCTCAACCATCAAGAACCAAATCAACACCACTAGAGGCACTAGGTAGTACAAGCCAGAACGATAGATATCGGCAAATACCGGTAACTTTTGGATTTCATGATCGCTGTTGCCCATATCCAAATCACTGGATTTCGCGGATAGGAACAACAACCCAACATAACCAAACACCACCAGCGCCAACAGTCCTAAATAGGAAAGGTCGCCCAGTACCCACTTAATACCCAATACCAAGTAGTACAGGGAACCGGCCAAGATCAGCATACTCGACGTGATGATACCGGTGCGCAGCAGCTGTACTTGCCACGGCTTCGCCGGTGTGGCGCGAGGCAAGCCACGCATATCTGCTTTTAGCGCTTCTAGGTGGACAATGTATAACAGGGCAATATAAGAAATGGTCGCCGGCAAAAAGGCGTGCTTTACCACCTCGATATAGGGAATGCCCACATACTCCACCATCAAAAAGGCCACCGCCCCCATCACTGGCGGCATGATCACCCCATTCACCGAGGACGATACTTCGACCGCACCGGCTTTTTCGGGGCTAAAGCCCACCTTCTTCATCAATGGAATGGTGAAGGTACCTGTGGTTACCACGTTGGCAATGGATGAGCCAGAGATCAGCCCGGTCATCGCCGAAGACAACACAGCGGCTTTCGCTGGACCGCCACGCATATGGCCTAACAAGGCAAACGCAACTTGGATAAAGTAGTTACCGGCGCCAGCCTGATTCAGCAAGGCACCGAACAAAACAAAGAGGAATACAAAACCAGACGACACCCCAAGGGCGATACCAAACACCCCCTCCGTGGTGAGCCACATATGAGTCATGGCTTTCTCAAAGGAAGCCCCTTTCCAGCGCAGCACTTCTGGCAACCAAGAGGCATCGCCAAAAAACACATACAGCAGGAAGATAATGGCCACGATCATCAATGGGGGCCCCAAAGAGCGACGGGCGGCTTCTAAGGTCAATAACAAGCCAATGCCTGCGACAACCACATCCATGGTGGTGGGCAAGCCAGGACGCATGGCTAATTCATCGTTAAACAAAAAGAGATAGGACGCACAAAATGCCCCGATCGCCGCTAAAACGTAATCCATTACAGGAATATGTTGGGTCGGACTGCGGCTAAACGCGGGGAACGCCAAAAACGCCAGACTCACCGCAAACGCCAAGTGCAGCGCCCGGGACTGGGTATCGTTCAAAAAACCAAAACCGAATTGGGACGGCAACGGCGAGCCAATCCATAGCTGAAACAAAGACCAAAGTAGCGGCAGGATGAACAACAAGCCCAAAGCGATACGACCAACCGGGGCGCGTTTACCGGTGTCTGCTTCGGCTACCAATTCATCTAGCTTATCGGTATCCAAGGTTTGCGTGGTATGGGTCGACATATAAGATTCCAATACGAGCAACAACAAAGAAAAGAAGCGCCGCAAAAACGGCGCTTAAGAGAGGAGCAATAAACTCAAGTAAGTTAGGGAGTTACTTTAAGTAGCCTTGCTCGCGGTAGTACTTCTCTGCACCTGGGTGAAGCGGTGCTACCAAGGAGGTGTGAACCATTTCAAGTGGCTCAAGACGAGCAAAGGCTGGGTGCAAGCGTTTGAAGGCATCGATATTTTCAAACACAGCCTTGGTCATTTGATAGACCACTTCATCCGATACATTGGCAGAAGTCACGATGGTCGCTTTCGGGCCAAAGGTCACCACATCATCTGGGTTACCGTTGTACATGCCACCAGGAATAATCGCCTGAGAGAACTCGCTGTGCTTAGCTTGGACATTCAAAGACGCTTCGTCATTGAGTGGGATCATGCGCACGTCACAGGTGGTTGTTGCTTCTTGGGCAGAACCATTTGGCAAACCCGCCACGAAGATAGTGACATCAAATTTGTCATCACATAGGGCTTGGGACATTTCGGAGGATTTAAGCTCCGCCGCGAAAGCGAAATCAGCGGTAGTCCAGCCTTTCTCGGCCATCAGCATTTCCATCATGGAACGGTTGCCAGAGCCTGGGTTACCGATATTGACTCGCTTACCTTTTAGGTCATCAAACGATTGAATACCAGAGTCGGCCCGTGCCATTAGGTGAATCGGTTCTGGGTGAATCGAGAACACCGAACGTAGTTCTGGGAATGGATTACCTTCGAATTGGCCTTTACCGGCTAAAGCGGCGGCTTGAACGTCAGACTGAGCCACACCAAACTCTAGCTCACCGGCGCGGATGCTATTTACGTTGTAACCAGAACCACCGGTTGATTCAACGGAACAACGGATACCATGCTCTTTGCGGTCTTTGTTCAACATACGGCAGATAGAACCACCCGCTGGGTAGTACACCCCAGTCACACCACCCGTACCGATAGAAACGAACTGGGTTTCAGCCGCCATGGTGAAAGTAGACGCTGCGGCGAAGGCCGTCACTAGGGCAGATTTCAAAAGCATTTTTTTCATTCAGCTATTCCTCGTTGTTTTTTCTTATAGAAATCGTAAAACGAGGTTATCTATGGCAAAGACAGTGCCAATAAATTTAAAACAACCTAAACCATTGAATCTATTATGATTTTCTAAGAATTTTAGAAAAACCACATAATTAAAATCTATAACTATAGTTATAGCTTTTTTATCCGGTAGGCGAAGGGTCAGGCTCAAATGCTAGCAATTACGGCAACTCCCCCCTTGCCATAACTATTTTAATAGCTATAACTTTTGTTATAGAGGGGTTTTCGATGACCCTTCTCAGGGTGCTGTTCAACGGCTAATATGAGCTATCCTATAACCTGCGAATGCCATTAATATGATCCGATTGGTGCTTATCCCGCTGCTAATGTACGCCATGTTGGCCTCTTCTGTTGAGGCGCTAGAACGCTTAGGGCCGGATGGACGACCACTAGTCAGAACCATCAAAATCGCCGCCGACTACAACTACCCTCCGTACGAATTTCTGGATGAAAATGGCGAACCGGCTGGGTATAACGTGGATTTGACCTATGCCATCGCCGAGGTGATGGGCTTTGATATCAAACTGGTAATGACCGACTGGGAAAGTGCTTACTCCGGTTTACTCAGCGGCAAATACGACGTTTTACAAGGAATCGCCTACTCGGACGAACGGGCCCAACGAATCCGTTTCTCCGCCCCCCACTCCATCGTCAATCAGTCCCTGTTTGCTCGCAAAGATGGCCCCAAAATCAGCGATGTGAGCGAGTTAGACCAGCATGAAGTGATCGTACAAAACGCCAGCATCATGCACGAGTACCTGCTACAAAATCACCCCAACACCATCATTATCCCAGTGGCGACCCACTCGGATGCGTTGCGACTACTCGCCGCGGGGAAACACGACTTCGCGTTAACCGCCAACTTACCCAGCCTGTACCTCAGTAAAGAAATGGGACTAAGCAATATCGAGCCCATTGGTCGCCCGGTTGCTGGGCAACGTCTCGGCTATGGCACACTGATCAACAACGAAGAAATCCTCACCCTCTTTAGCGAAGGCTTAGCCATCCTCAAAAATACCGGTCGCCAACAGGCGATCTATGATAAATGGCTCGGTGCCCTGGACAACAATAAGCTCCAATTACGCGAGCTAGGGCAATACGCTTTTTATACCACCCTGGTTCTATTGGTGGTTCTAGGCGGCATCGTGATCTGGAATAACATGCTGCGTAAAGAAGTCGAAAAACGCTCCCGACTGCTGAAAGAGCAACAGGCCCAGCTGATCCAAGCGGACAAAATGGCGTCGCTAGGGGTATTGGTCTCCGGTGTGGCCCATGAAATCAATAACCCAACCGGGCTGCTGATGCTGAATTTACCTATCTTGCGGGAGGCGTGGTTGGATGCGTTACCCTATTTGGATGAAGTAGAGCAGCAACAGGGGGAACTACGCCTAGCGGGGTTATCTTACCAGCGGCTCAAGTCCGAGCTTCCCTACCTACTGGATGAGATGCAACAAAGTACAGATAAAATCCGCAATATCGTCAATGACTTAAAAGACTTCGCCCGTGCCCAGCCGGATGATATCAGCGAGCAAGTCAACATCAATGAAACCGTTGCCATGGCGGTACGCCTAGTGGATAAATCTATCCGCAACGCCAGCCAACAGTTTAGCTTGCAATTAGCCGAGCAGCCCTTATTGGTCAAAGGGAATTCTCAGCGCATCGAACAGGTACTGATCAACCTAATTCTCAACGCTTGCGACGCTTTGCAGGCGAACCCACAGAGCCAAGGCAAGTTATACGTCAGCACCCGTTTGAATAGCGACACACAAGAAGTCGCCATTGATATCGAAGACGATGGTGTCGGTATTGCTAAAGCCGATCTGGTGCGCTTAACTGAACCCTTCTTCACCACTAAACGGGAACAAGGTGGTACTGGGCTCGGTCTATCGGTTTCCGCGAGTATTATTCAAGCTCACGGTGGTCGTTTACTATTCACTTCCGAGCCACGACTAGGCACCAAAGTCACCGTCGCGCTACCACTGATGCACATCGGCAACTAATAAGAGAGATAACCATGAGCCAGTATCCGCAATTTTCTATTTTGCTTGTTGATGACGAAATTCCGTTTTTGCGCAGCATGTCCCTGACACTAGAGCGCCACGGCTTCAACAATTTGCTGACCTGCCACGAGCCCCTGCAGGTAGAGCAACTAATGCAACAACAGGATATCGGCTTAGTCTTGCTGGATCTGACCATGCCGGTGCTGTCGGGGCAGGAGCTGCTCGCTCGTCTCCAAGAAGAACACCCGAACATTCCGGTGATTATTTTCTCGGGACTCAACCAAGTGGAAGCCGCCGTCGACTGCGTAAAAGCCGGCGCCTTTGATTATGTAGTCAAAACCTCTGATCAAGACCAGATACTCGAAGCCATTAAGCGCGCCATCAACACCCAAGAACTGGCCATAGAAAACCAAGCCCTACGGAACCAACTGCTATCAAAAACCTTAACCAAGCCGGAGTGTTTCGACGACTTTATTTCTCGCAGTGAGGATATGTTTGCAATCTTCCGTTACTTGGAATCGGTCGCGGGCAGCAACCAGCCGGTATTGATCAGTGGTGAAAGCGGCGTCGGGAAGGAACTGATTGCCAATGCGGTGCATCGCCTAAGTGGCCGCAAAGGGGACATGGTCAGCGTCAACGTGGCAGGACTGGATGATAATATCTTTGCCGATACTTTATTTGGTCATGCCCGAGGCGCTTTTACCGGCGCCGACCGCAATCGCCCTGGGCTGGTGGAAAGCGCCGCTGGCGGCACCCTATTTTTGGATGAAATTGGCGATTTAAGCCCCGCGTCTCAAGTGAAACTATTGCGCCTACTGCAAGAGGGGGAGTACTACCCCATCGGTAGCGACAAACCCAAACGTAGCCAAGCCCGAGTCGTCGTGGCCACCCATCAGGATTTAGCTAGCCGTCAGGCGGAAGGCAAATTTCGCAAAGACTTGTACTACCGCCTACGCACCCATATGGTCAACATCCCACCATTGCGGGAGCGAATCGCCGATTTACCTTTGCTCATGCGCCACTTTGTGGAACAGGCCTGTCGCGAACTGAACAAGCCAATGTTAGCAATCCCCGAGCAATTGATGGCACCTTTGCTCAGTTATACCTTCCCCGGCAACGTGCGGGAACTACGAGCGCTAGTCTTTGATGCGGTTAGCCAGAGTAATGGGGATACCCTCTCCCCGCTACTGCCGGACCTTGCTACTGGTGCCACGCCCCTGCCGACTAGCAACAATCACCCCTTGTTCTCTCCAGAGCTACCGCTGCCAACTCTTAGCCAAGCCAGCGAGCTACTCGTAATGGAAGCCATGCGCCGCGCCAACGACAACCAGTCCCTAGCGGCGAGAATGCTGGGGATTTCACAACCTGCCTTGAGCAAACGGCTGAAAAACATGCGGGAAAACAGTCAATAGCTAGCTGCCAAGTACTACCGAAACCCGAGTACTTAACGCCAAACTTTGTGGCGAGATATACGCCCGATACGCCACAACCTCCACCCCTTGGTTTACTACTTCTCCTAAGGCTTGCGCATACTTAGCGTCAATATGTGCCGCAGGAGCGACGCTAGTGATCCCGGTGTGGGACACGCAAAACAGCAATACTGCCCGGTGGCCTTGAGCGACCATCTCGGCTAACTCATACAAATGCTTGCGCCCACGATCCGTTACCGCATCAGGAAAATAGCCGCAGCCGTCCTCCTCTAGCAAGGTGACGTTCTTAACTTCCACATAACATCGAGCGCCATCCCCATTAGAAAGTAGCCAATCAATACGGCTGTTTTCACCGTATTTCACCTCGGCCTTCATCTGCTCATAACCGGCTAACTCTTGGATGACGCCATTGGCGATGGCCTCCCCCACTAGCTTGTTAGGAAGCCCGGTATTGATGCAAGCCAAATACTGCCCATCCACTTCCACCAGCACCCAAGTGAAAGCCAGCTTACGCTTCGGATTATCACTTTTTGACACCCATACCCGCGCATTGTCCTGCTGGCAGCGGCGCATGGAACCGGTATTTGGGCAGTGGGCGGTGATCACCTCGCCGGAGATCAATTCAATATCTGCCAAAAAGCGCTTATAACGCTTTAACAAGCGCCCTTCGACTAACTCGGGAAACTGCATTTATTCCTCCAAAGGTAAAGCGGCCATTAGTAAGAAAGCGACAAGAAGCTAAGGCATTGCTCGGGGTTTAACCCCCCTAGAGCGGCGCAAATTAATACCGCCTATGTTTGTTGGTTGATCTCAACCATCGCCAATGCTAACGTTTGTACACACAAAAAATAGGAGTCCATCATGGATACCAGAATTCAATTTCGCGTTGATGAAGAAACAAAACGCCTCGCCCAATTAATGACTGAAAGCCAAGGCCGCACTTTAAGCGATGCTTGTCGGGAACTCACAGAACAACTGGCTGAACAACAACGTAAAGTATTATCCCACGACACTTGGTTAACGGAACAAGTGAATCTTGCATTTAATAAGCTCGATGCAGGTCAATCTGTCTTTACCGATCATGAATCTTCAAAAAGCGACATGGCGACACGCAAAGCGAAAATTCGTAGTCGAGGTTATTCGTGATTTACTGGGAAGAAGAGTCACTCAATGACCGAGAGAAAATCTTTGAATTTCTGTATGACTTTAACCCCGATGTCGCGGAAAAAACCGATGACATGATCGAAGCGAAAGTTGAAAACCTAGTTGATCAGCCATTGATGGGAGTTCGACGCGATGGCATTCAAGGCCGCTTACTTATCATCCCTGACATATCCATGATCGTCTCCTACTTTGTCGATGGCCCTGACATTCGAATTATGCGGGTGTTACATCAGAAACAAAAATTTCCCATCGAGTAGCAAGCCTACTGTTTCGTAAGCATTAACCGACGCAAATCTCGCTCCGAACGCATAACAAAAAGAATACGAACCTTTGCATCATCATACTTGTAGAAAACACGACACGGATTTACGATGACTTCACGATAATTGAGGTGCTCCAGTTCTAGAGGTACACGTCCAGACTCTGGAAAATCGGCCAAACGTTCAACTTTTGTAAAAACGGTTTGCACCAGTTGTTTGGCTGCCACGACATTTTCAAGCGCGATATATTCAGCAATATCATTTAGATCGGATAGAGCTGGCTCCGTCCAAATTATTTCAGCCATTTTGACATTTTGTCCTTGGCATCTTGATGACTGACCACATTGCCATCCGCTAGAGCTCGCTCACCACGAGCAATGCCTTCCAAGATCGCTAAACGATTTTGCATAAATTCATAATCGTCTACATCAATAAGGTAAGCTGACGGTTTTCCATGCTCAGTTATCAATACTGGCTCCTTAGTATCATGAAGATCGGCAAGGATTTTAGTTGCCTGACGTTTTAGTGACGTCACAAGTTCTACTTTCATTTGAGCGGCTCCACAGAAACACTAAAGTGATACTATTCTATCACTCTAAGCATGACAAGCTTGGGGCTCTTGAGACTAGCGGTGCAGCCTTGTAGAGCGCCGATAGCTCGGCCCAGTCTACCGAGTTTTCGGTGTATTTCCATTCAAGCGCCACGCGAGTACTCCTTGGTGAAGCATAACGCCGCGCACAACGGCGAAGCACGCGGTGCTGAGTCCAGCAGCCAAAGGCTGCGAATTGCTGTGCCTTGTTATGCGATTTTTGATTTGTATGCACTGGCATTACATTTTTACTGAAGCTGGGTGCGCCATTTTCATATAGACACCACCTTGTTTAAGTTCGACTAGCATCTGGTTTAGTCGCTTTTGCTTTGTTGCTTCTTGCTTTGCCTGATTAATCCAGCCAATGTAATCATTTTGCTGATAAGCAGGTCGTTCAAGATAATCTTCCATTAGATTATTATCTTCCAATGCCGCTTTCACAAAGGATGGCATTGGATGCTTATCTCTCTGTAATTTGGAAAAGTCTCTAGCCACTGCTCTGATCCTGACATGTCGCATAACGCGCCGGTTTGGAGCCGCGAAGCGGCGGAAAATAGGTCGCTGTGCAGCCGATTGTTAGACATTCTCGAAGGCTTAGAAAATGCCCCCTTTGAGTAGCTCTCTGATCAAAGCCTTTATCGATTCTAAGGACACAAACTTGAACGATCCTTTCACCCAAGAAATGTACTTAGGCTCAATCCCTCTTAAACGCCTTGTTAGTTTACCTTTCGCGCAAATCGCACGATTTAATTAGATTGACCATTTCATGCGACCAACTATAATCTTACTGTAGTTCCAGATTTGGAGATTGATCATGCACACATTAACAGCAAATGATGCCAAACGTAATTTTGGTGAGCTACTTCTAAGCGCCCAACGTGAGCCTGTGAAGATTAGCAAAAACGGCAAAGATGCCGTAGTTGTAATGTCTATTAAAGACTATGAAGAACTAGAGGCAATGAAAACTGATTACCTTAGACATTGTTTCAATTCAGCTAAACAAGACTTAGCACAAGGCAGTGTGGTTGATGGTGAAGACTTTTTAAACGCCCTGTAACCCACTATGCAAAAGAATAAATACAAACTGAGTAAATTAGCTCAGGTTCATTTACGGAAAATCAAAAACTATACCGTTAACAATTTCTCCGAGATGCAGTGGCGAAGCTACAAAGATATGTTACTAACGGGGTTTCAAATGCTTGCTGACAGTCCAGCTGTTGGTCGCAGTTGTGGTGAGATATACCCAAACGGATTCTATTTCCCTGTGGGCAAGCATACCGCTTACTTTACGAAAGAGGATGGCTTCATTTTAGTTGTAGCTGTACTCGGTCAAGCACAACTACCTCAGTACCACTTGTAATTAAGATTTCACCCTAGAATTAGGGTGATGATCTTGGCTGCGTCATTGGTTAGTTATTGATCTTAATACACATTCACTGGAGCTTCCATAACCAAGCAAGGAAGTGAATTGTGTTCAGATCAGCAAAGTCAGCATTCAGTTTGCCATGGCAACAAAAAGCCCGCTTTTCGCGGGCTTTTGTGTGTTTATTGCTGTTCAGTGCAAGGTGTTACCTAACGCTGAGTTATTCCCACTCGATGGTGGCGGGTGGCTTGGACGATACGTCGTAGGTCACGCGGGAGATGTGTTCGATTTCGTTGATGATACGACCGGACACTTTCTCTAGTAGCTCGTATGGTAGGTGTGCCCAACGAGCAGTCATGAAGTCGATGGTTTCTACGGCACGCAGGGCCACGACGTATTCGTAACGGCGACCATCGCCTACTACGCCAACGGATTTCACTGGTAGGAATACGGCGAAGGCTTGGCTAGTTTTGTCGTACCAACCGGCTTTGCGTAGTTCCTCGATGAAGATAGCATCGGCGCGACGTAGGATGTCGGCGTATTCTTTCTTCACTTCACCTAGGATACGTACACCAAGGCCTGGCCCTGGGAATGGGTGACGGTACACCATGTCGTACGGTAGGCCTAGTTCTAGACCTAGCTTGCGCACTTCGTCTTTGAACAGTTCACGTAGGGGTTCAACCAGTTGCATTTTCATGTCTTCTGGTAGGCCACCCACGTTGTGGTGTGATTTGATCACGTGAGCTTTGCCGGTCTTAGATGCAGCAGATTCGATCACGTCTGGGTAGATAGTACCTTGGGCAAGGAATTCTACTTCGGTCAGTTTGGCGGCTTCTTCGTCGAATACTTCGATGAAGGTGTTACCGATGATCTTACGTTTTTTCTCTGGGTCAGACTCGCCAGCCAGTTTGCCAAGGAATAGGTCTTCGGCATTTACGCGGATCACGTTGACGCCCATGTTTTCTTTGAACATGGCCATGACTTGGTCGCCTTCGTTCAGACGTAGCAAGCCATTGTCGACGAATACACAAGTTAGCTGGGTGCCGATGGCTTTGTGTAGCAAGGCCGCAACAACAGAAGAGTCTACGCCACCAGAAAGGGCGAGTAGAACCTTCTTGTTACCTACCTGCTCACGCATACGCTCGATCGCGTCTTGGGCGATGTTGGCAGACGTCCATAAGGTGTCACAGCCACAGATATCCACGATAAAGCGCGATAGGATACGGCCACCTTGTTTGGTGTGGGTCACTTCTGGGTGGAACTGTACGCCGTAGAATTTCTTCGCTTCGTGGGCCATGGCGGCGATCGGGCAGCTGTCGGTAGAGGCCATTAGGGCGAAGCCTTCTGGCATGTCTACTACTTTGTCGCCGTGGCTCATCCATACGTCAAGCAAAGCAACGCCGTTGTTAGCAACGTGGTCTTCGATGCCATCCAACAGGGAGAAGTTACCGTGGGTGCGGATTTGAGCGTAACCAAACTCACGCAATTCAGAGCCTTGAACTTTACCGCCCATTTGCTCGGCCATGGTTTGCATGCCGTAGCAGATACCGAGTACCGGTACGCCAAGGGTAAAGACGATTTCAGGGGCACGTGGTGAACCGGCTTCGGTTACGGACTCAGGGCCACCTGCTAGGATGATACCTTTTGGATTAAACTCCTGGATCTCCTGCTCTTCCATGTCAAAGGCACGGATTTCACAGTAAACGCCAATCTCGCGCACACGGCGGGCGATAAGCTGCGTGTACTGAGAACCAAAATCAAGAATAAGAATTTTATGAGCGTGGATATCTTGCGACATTGTTAGCTAGTCCTTCGCTCCTACCCAGTAAGAGCTATTCAAAAAAAAAAGAAGATGGGGCGCAGAATCTACGCCCCATCTTGGTTTTTCAGCTATCAGCGCTTAACCAACGTGATAGTTTGGCGCTTCTTTGGTGATGGTCACGTCATGGACGTGGCTCTCACGCATACCCGCGCCGGTAATTTGCGAGAATTGCGTTTTGGTACGCATAGCCTCGATATCAGCGGAGCCAGTATAACCCATTGAAGAGCGAACCCCACCCATCAATTGGTGAACAACGGCTGCCATTGGGCCTTTTGATGGTACACGACCTTCGATACCTTCTGGAACTAGCTTCTCGACACCACTGCTGGCATCTTGGAAGTAACGGTCAGAAGAACCTTGGGACTGGGACATAGCGCCCAACGAACCCATACCACGGTAGGCTTTGAATGAACGGCCTTGGAACAGTACTACTTCGCCTGGAGCTTCGTCAGTACCCGCTAGCAAGCCACCAACCATGATGACGCTAGCACCAGCAGCAATCGCTTTGGCGATATCGCCAGAGAAGCGTACGCCACCGTCGGCAATCACTGGGATGCCGCGCTCGTTCATCACTGCCGCTACGTTGGCTACTGCACTGATTTGTGGCACACCAACACCGGCGATAATACGAGTGGTACAAATAGAACCTGGGCCGATACCCACTTTCACGCCATCTGCGCCAGCATCAGCTAGGGCAATGGCCGCTTCCGCCGTGGCGATGTTGCCGCCGATCACTTGTACTTGTGGGAAGTTTTCTTTCACCCAACGTACGCGGTCGATCACGCCTTTGGAATGACCATGGGCCGTATCTACGACGATCACATCGACGCCTGCTTCTACTAGGGCTTTTACGCGATCACCGGTATCTGCACCCGTACCTACTGCCGCGCCAACACGTAGGCGACCTTGGGAGTCTTTACACGCATTTGGGAAAGACTGGGCTTTGTTGATATCGGTAACGGTAACCATGCCGCGTAGTTCGAAGTCTTCGTTCACAACAAGAACTTTTTCGATGCGGTGTTCGTGTAGTAGCTTGCGGATAGAACCGCTGGAAGCGCCTTCAAGAACCGTTACCAAACGCTCTTTTGGCGTCATGATATCTGCTACGGTTTTATCGAAATCTTTAATGAAACGCACATCACGGCTGGTTACGATACCAACTAGGTCTTTACCTTCAACTACAGGTACACCAGAGATGTTGTGTGCTGCGGTTAGCGCCATTAGCTCACGCACGGTAGCATTTGGGCCGATGGTTACTGGGTCAGTAACGATACCGCTTTCGAACTTTTTCACGCGACGAACTTCTGCCGCTTGCTGTTCGATGGTTAGGTTTTTGTGGATAATGCCGATGCCGCCTTCTTGTGCTAGGGCAATCGCCATGCGGTGTTCAGTTACCGTGTCCATGGCAGCGGAAACCAGCGGAATGTTTAACTCGATATCTTTAGTGATGCGAGTTTTTAGGCTAACGTCCTTCGGTAGAACCTCGGAATAGCCGGGGATGAGCAATACGTCGTCAAACGTTAGAGCTTCTTGCACAATTCGTAACATAGTGGGGGTTTTCCAATGCCAACTTGGTTTTAAGATGGCAAGTAATTCTACTCCAACATTGTGAATCGGTAAATCAAATCCACGGAGCATTGATGAAAAAATTTACAACTTTGCATAGTTCTGAGCCGACCTTTTCGGTCTCGGAATTAAACCGGCAAATTCAGCAACTGCTGGAAGCTAGCTTGCCGTGGATTTTGGTGGAGGGGGAAATCTCTAACCTGACCCGAGCCGCCTCTGGTCATTGGTATTTTTCCCTGAAAGATGACCGAGCCCAGATTCGTTGTGCCATGTTTAAAGGCAAAAATATTGCGGTACGCTTTCGCCCTAAAGACGGGGATTTGGTGCGGGTTCGGGCGCGGGTGACTTTTTATGGCCCCCGGGGAGACTGCCAGCTTACCATTGAAACCATGGAAGCCGGTGGCGAAGGGGCTCTACAGGCCGCTTACGAGCGCCTCAAAGGACAACTGCAAGCAGAGGGTTTGTTCGATGCGCGCCATAAAAAGCCGTTGCCGATAAAACCGGAACGGGTGGCGATCATCACCTCGGCGGCAGGGGCAGCGGTACGAGATATTATCATCGCCTTTCGGAGGCGTTTCCCCCTCACCGAGCTAACCATTTTACCTAGCTTGGTACAGGGTGAAGGGGCGGCATTGAATCTACGCCGACAACTCGAACGCGCCGATAGCAGTGGTCATTTTGATGCCATTATTATTGGTCGCGGCGGCGGCTCACTGGAAGACTTGTGGAGTTTTAATGATGAAGCCCTCGCCCGTGCCATCTTTGCCTGCCAAACACCGATTGTGTCGGCAGTTGGGCACGAAGTAGATTTTGCCATTACCGATTTTGTCGCCGACGCGAGAGCCGCGACGCCCACCGCTGCCGCTGAAATTTTAAGCCCCGACAGCCGTCACCTACAGCAGCAGGTGGATCACATTACCCTGCGGCTGGAGCAACGCCTGCAACAACGACTCCAGCAGCAACAGCAGCGCTTGCTGTATCTTACACAGCGCTTGCGTCATCCACGGGAGCGCTTAACGGCACAGCAACAGCGTCTCAACGCCTTACAGCAACGCTTGCAGCAGGCTTGGCAACGGCGCCTGGGTAGCCAGCAAATGGTGGTACAGCATTTAGCTCAGCGGCTAGAACGCGCTTCTGTGGCGAAACGTATTGCCCAACAGCAACAAACACTGGCACAGCAACGGCAACAGCTTGATCGCGCCATGAACAATTACTTGCAGGCGCGTCAACGACGCTTTGGTTCCTTGATTGAAAAGCTCGATTTGGTAAGCCCCTTGGGGATTTTGTCCCGTGGCTATGCCATTGCTACCGATAAAGATCAGCATGTGATTCGCTCGCGCCATGATGTGCAGGCTCAAGATCAAATCACGGTGCGTTTGCATGACGGCTCCTTACGCTGCGACATAGTGGAAATAAGCGAGTAAGACCATTCGCTTAGGGGGGAACCCTTCTATTCCTAACGGGTTGGGAGTAGAGTCATTCGTTCCGATATGGGGAGCAGTAACTATGACACCGCGGGATCTTCTCTTCGCTCTGGTGATAATTTTCGCCTGGGGCTTTAACTTTGTCGTCATCCGCTGGGGGCTGGATGAGATGACGCCAATGATGCTCGGTGGTTCCCGCTTTTTGGTGATCGCGGTCGTGGGTTCATTCTTCTTCGCCCGCCCCAAAACCCCGTTGGGATGGTGTATCGCCTATGCCTTGTCGCTCAACTTCGGCCAGTTCGCTTTTCTCTTTACCGCAATGACCTTCGGTATGCCTGCGGGGCTTGCCTCGTTGGTCTTACAGTCCCAAGCTATTTTCACTCTATTGTTCGCAGTGTTACTACTCAAGGAACAAGTGCGAGCGTATCAGCTGATCGCCATTGCCATTGCTTGCCTTGGACTCACGGCGATTGGTAGCGCCCATGAGAATACCGCCATGACCGCCATTGGCTTTGGCCTGACGCTCGCCGGTGCTTCCAGTTGGGCACTGGGCAATATCGTTACCAAGATGATTATTCAAAAAGGCTACGAAGCGAATATCAAATTGATCGTCTGGGCTTGCTGGATTCCACCGATCCCCTTCTACTTGATGTCTTACTGGGTAGATGGGGGCGATGTCATGCTAGACAACATCACCCATATCGGCTGGAAAGCCATTGGCACCCTACTCTACCTATCCATCGTCGCGACCTTAGCAGGCTATGGGTTGTGGAGCTACCTGATGGGGCGCTACTCCGCCGGCACCATCGCTCCCCTTAGCCTCGGCGTACCGGTCGTGGGGCTTACCAGTGCATGGCTGATCTTGGATGAATCCATCAGCGTGATGCAGTGGGCTGGGATTGCCTTGGTGCTATTTGGCTTACTGCTGAACACCTTCGGTAATCGGTTGCGGCACGTCAAGTCGACCTGATCATTTCCTCTCGTCCAGCTGCTCACTCAGGCGTTGCACTTGTTCTTGCAACTGGGCGATTTGCGCCACCAAGGCTTGGTGGTGATCGCCAGACTGACCTGTATTCCCCCAATTTTTTTAAACATGCTTCGCTGCAAAATTATCTGTAACAAACCATTGAACTATGCGACCTCTTCCATTATCAAAGGCACAATTCTGATCCTTTTACTGGCACAACATCCATGTACGACTCTCTACGAACCAATCTGTCTAATCTGAAAAATAACAAGTTCTTTGAATTACTTGTGGTGGCTGTCATCATCATTTCGGCACTGGAGATAGGAGCTAAAACCTTTGAGCTCCCCGACTCAGCGGTCTCGATCACGACGGTCTTAGATGTCTTTATCACGGTATTCTTTCTATTCGAGCTCGCCATTCGATTCATAGCAGATGACGATAAGCGGTCTTTCTTTAAAAAAGGCTGGAATGTTTTCGATACACTCGTCGTTGTCGTCAGCCTTATACCGGTAGATGACTCGGAGATGGCACTACTCGCACGTCTAGTTCGTGTGTTCCGGGTGTTGCGGATGGTTTCCGTCGTTCCAGAGTTGCGTGTATTGATTAACTCACTCATCAAAGCCCTACCGCAGCTTGGTTACGTGGTGCTGCTGATGTTTATCATCTTCTATATCTACGCAGCGATAGGGAGCTTCATCTTTAATGATATTAACCCTGAGCTTTGGGGTGATATCGCCATTTCGATGCTAACCCTATTCAGAATCATGACGTTTGAAGATTGGACGGATATCCAATATGAGACGATGGAAGTCTATCCAATGAGTTGGGTGTACTACATGTCATTTATCTTCCTAACCGCATTCGCCTTCTTAAATATGGTGATAGGTATCGTTGTCGGGGTAATGGAGGAAGAGCATAGAGCAGCAAGAGCACAAAAAGAACCATCGTTGAGCGAACTCCAACAGGAACTAAGAGAAATCAAAGAGGTGCTTTCAGAACTGCAAAAGAAATAAATTTCTAATGGGGGTGAGGATCTTAGTTGCCTAACGTTTGAGTGACGTTGCAAGTTCAGCTTTCATTTGAGCTGCTCCAAAGACACACCAGAGTGATAGTAGTCACTCTGGGCGCAGCAAGTTTTCAATTCTCAAATAGCTAGTCGCCCCTGAAAAACTCTCAACCCATTGAATACAACGTGTTTTTATACGATAGTTAATACCGAAATCTTGCTATAAATACGCCGTAAGGC
>NZ_VFRR01000070.1 GCF_006385675.1 Maribrevibacterium harenarium
AAATAGCTCTTTACGGGTTTTGCTGCGTTTACTGGTGAATTCGGTGTCGGCAAAGGAGAGCTGGTTCATGGTTGGCAGGAGGCGTAGTCAGATCAAGTCGGCTAGATTGTCTCACATTGCCGACTTAATCGCATGTTTGCTAAAATATGGGTCCCAAACCTTTTCTCCGACATAAAATGTCATCAGTCTCACAGAGATATGTAAAGCTACAATACTTCAAATTTCCCTAAATCCGGGTGGTTAGGGAAATCTTCAATAGCAGATTCGACCAAGCTTTTGAAATTGATATTCCGTCCACCTCCACCTTGTTTCAATGTACGTATAGCCGCGTGCCAAGCCGCTTGGCCGCTACGTCTGGTTTGCAGACGGGATAAATCTCCCCCAGCACGGCTCCAAATTTCCTCGTCTTCTGGGCCCATTGGGTATAATTCGATTAAAAGCTTTTCCAGCTCTCCCCATTCCGGCTGAATTTTAGGATTAACAGATGGTACCCTCTGTGTCGAAGTATTCAGAGACTTATTACCGCCCTGATTAAGCGCAATCGCAAAGTTGTTTTCTAAATTATCAGCTTTAAAAATTGGATGCTGCGTATCTGGTATTAGCTTAGGCACTTCATTAGATATGTAATTGAATAGATCGAACACTTTAATCAAACCGCTTGCATCCTTGTCTGCTGCTCCACGTAATCCAGACAATAAAGTGGTTGTAAACACACTATTCCTAGCATTCGTAAAAACATTCGAAACTTCATCTTCACGGCATGATGCTATAAGTACACGACCAGTGCCTGCGGCTAATTTTTCGAAAGTATTTTGACTAAAACCAGATTTGAGTACGTTACCTTTATCATCCGAGAGAGCTTTTCCAATTGCAGCTCCACCTGCGTGGCAGGCATCAATCAATACAAGAAGCTGTTTTGATTTGATCTGCGAAAATGCATGAGCTAGCTCGTCAGAACTTATAGATGTATTTTTAATGTCATTCAAATCGGTATCCACTGTAGCTAACACACTATCTTCATTTCCCTGGTCACCGATGAATCTTCCTCCATGACCCGAGAAGAATATGCAGACAGAGTCATCTGGATTCACTCTTTTAGCCAATTCAGCCAAGCCATCCAATACAGATGTTCTAGTAGCGTCTGCATCCAATAGCACTGTGACATTGTTATTGGAATAGCCACAATAACTTGGTGATACGAGTGTCGTGGCAACATCGTTCGCATCGTTTAGTACGGCATCTGG
Organism: Maribrevibacterium harenarium; assembly: GCF_006385675.1. GTDB lineage: Bacteria > Pseudomonadota > Gammaproteobacteria > Pseudomonadales > Marinomonadaceae > Marinomonas > Marinomonas harenarium. The sequence goes on from NZ_VFRR01000070.1 coordinate 1,245, forward strand.
CAGACTAGAAACATTCTGATAATTAGCCACACCGATAAGCAAGGCATGGCCTTGCGGATATCCTATAGAGGTCATTTATTCACCACGGTAATTTACTTCTGCTTATTCCTAGGATGTCAGAATCATTGGAAAAAAACTTTAGTTCTTCATTTTCAGGAAAGTCATCAAGCATAGTTTCCATAAGTTTCTTGGATTTTAGACTACCTCCAGACCGAATCTTGTTTAGAGCTGAATGCCAGCGTGTTAACCCACTCTGGCTCTGATTCAGAAGATCCCAATTATTCCCTCCTGCTCGGGACCACAGCTCATCGGTATCAGGCCCATTAGGGTATAAGTCACATACTAACCTTTCTAAAGCGCTCCACTTATCTGAAGCACTCGGTTTTGATATGCCAAGCCTCCAAGCCGTGTACCAATCGAGGAACTCGTTACAAATCGTTAAGCACGGTTTTAAGTCAGTCCTGTACGGAGCATGGTGACTTGCCAGATGCCTTACAGCAGCCTTCCAGCGTCTCGAAAACATTAGCCTTCCCAGTTGTTCCGCTTCGGAGTGTTGGATTGGTCTCACAGTGTTTAGAAGGTCACCAGCCCATGAGATGAAATTCTCTTCTTTAAAAGATGGGAGGCTGCTGATCATTGAAACACGAGTAGTAATAGATATGGTTGGCTTTGCAAGTGCCTGAGCTAGTGCAGTACTGCTTACAATGGCCTGCTCAAGTTCAGCTTCTAATTGTTCTTCTGAAGTGGATTGCTCTGCACTTTCTACCCAGCCAAAAACAGTGGCCTGTAGATAACGATCACAAGTCCTGGCTGGAAGGAGTTTCCATAAGTTCTCTCTATCTGGTGCTTCATATAGATTGGCTAAAGGAGTATTTGCCAGTACTTCGAGCAGTCTATTATCAATGGGACTTCCGTTTTCCAGCATTACTAGCAGTGTATCTCGGGCATTTATCGGGTCACTTGGAGAGTTCCACCGTGTAGGTTTCTTCTCTATAGAGAGTCTCCAAACCTGTTGTTCGATAATATCTTTGCACAGGATATCGTGCAAAATTTCTGGATGGTTAACAGCTAATTCTGAAGCCCATTCAATTAAGCGCGAATCTTTGAATTTTACTGCATATGCCAATACCTGAGCTGGAGTAGCGAATCTAAGTGCGGCTCTAATACCAGAATCCTTAGATGAATCAGTATCTATCTGGATCTGCTGCTCAACTGCTTCCAACGGTGATAATACAGATCCCAGTACGGCCCCATGTGCAACTATCCACTGCTTCTTTAGTAGCGGGGTAAGCAAAGCTGAAGTTTTGGGTGGAGATAGTTTGTTTGGGATCGCTAACACGAGCTCTGACTCAATATCATCAGTTTTTGGCAAGATAGAAATAGCAGCTGAAAACGCATCATTAGCAAGCGGAACGCAGCGCCATATACCTCTAAACAATGACGAAGGCTTTTTATGGGCTACTGTTTTTAACGCTGCCTGAATGCTCTCGCGCCAATCATATATCGCAAGATCCGGATTGACTGAGTATATGAACAGGCTGCTCAAGTCATCATCGTTCACCTCACCAAAGTCGAGATTGCAGACTCTGTTTTCGACGGCATTCCACATCTCCTTGGTATCGTTAAACCCAACTAATGTCAGGTTTCTCATTACTAGAAGCTGCTTGAGAGTTGCTTTGGATATTAAGGCACTAATCTTACTGATCAGGCTGGTTTTAAGCTTTTTACCAAGTTCTGGGTTCTTAGAGAGACCTTCGGTCAAACGTAGCGCACCAAGTAAACAATCAACATCGAAATTATCTGAAAGCAGAGCATTCAAACGCTCTAACCTAGCTAACATTGTCAATGAATCTAGTTTTATTTCCAGACTATTAGCCAGTTTCAGGATTGGGGTGACATCAGCATGACCACAAAGAATCCGTGCGATTTCGGACATTGGTAAAGCAGAGTTTTGATTGATTAGATTCTGGTTTATCCAAAGAGATTGTAGTTTCTCTGGACTACAAACAATCGATGGCTTTGGGTCATCAACAATGTCTTTTGGACTAAAACTTAAACGAAAAGAGAATGTTCGCCTTAGATCTGGCCAAAGGTTTTTCCATAGAGAGCAAACCAGCTCTTCAAACCCTGTTACCCCGAGCCAAATTGCTGTTCGCCCTGCTGGATCTGATAGTGCATTGGCCGCTGCTATTAGTTCTGTATCTGGAGACGATTTACAAAGAGAAGGGACGAGCATCAGTGGTGATAGATTGTCAGGAAATTCATCTGCACTTGAAAACAAACATTCAAACAGAAAGGCGAAGTCTTCAATATGAGCTATTTCCTCAATACGAATGATCAGAGCATGGGTTAATACCATGCCACTTCGAGATGCGCTTGGATCCAGAAATGTTCGAGCTATCACATATTGATCATCAATAGGAAAACCACGTACAAATGGCGACCAATTAGATATTCCCAGAGGAATGCTATCTGGTAGATCTAGGTGAGAAGCGAGACTCTTGGCTAACTCAGAATTCTTCATACTAGAAGTTCTTAAGCCGTGTCCTCTGCCAGATACCTCTCCATAGACAGCTTGTTCGATGCGCATATTCTCAGGTCTCTTTAGCCATCAAGCGTTGTATCGGTAGAGTAATGTCCTTATTTTGAGAGCCATCAGGCAATATTACATAGCCAAACTCTTCAGGCCCTTGTATCTCATACTCTTCATCTGGTGAATCTATACTGAGTGGGCGGCCAAGAGCAGAAAGACCATAGATTTCTGGAGATTTCCAGTTGCTTGACAAAAATGACCATAGCATTGGAAGTCTCGAAGCGAGTAGCTGCTCTGGTAGCTCGGTTGCTTCCAACTCATCCCAACAGCTTAATAAAATCGTCAGTCGCGGCTGTTTAAGTGGTTGATCCAAATTAGCTTTGGAAAAGTAGAGTAGTATCTGAAGAAGCTCAATTGCTCTTGCCTGATCTGATATTTCAAACGCGTCAGATTGTTCACCATCAGCATGTTGGTCGCTAGCCTTGACCTGATCGTTCTCTTTTTTGCATTCAAACAGCGTATGAAAAGGACGAGAGAGTTGATCTTCTTCGATGCGTATGGATTGCAGTCTGAGCATTAGAACCCAATCGGTTGCCCCCACCACACGTTCTTTCCATTTGACGGGTATTTGACGCTGAGCGACTAGACTACTAACTTGCTCGCCCCCATAATCTGGCCAGACAAGTTCTGCCTTGCCACCTTCATAGCTAGTAACCGGCCATACGCTTTCCAAGTAAGCTTCCGAAGGTGTATGAGCTGTCGCTTTTCCTTCAGTTAAACACGCCAAGGCATTGGTGAAAGCTTCAACATTTGTAGGGGCCCCAGACATTTGGAGTGAACACTCCCTGACCATCAGACGCTTCAGGAATTGAGCTCCATAGTGAGTTTTCCCTACATTCGATTCGCCAATTAAAAGAATGCTTCGTTCAACTGTCATCGTTTATTTCCTACCAAATCGAAACAGAGGATCGTGATTGACTGGGGCTGTTTCTGGTAAAACCACACCAGAACGCTTAAAAGAAAAGACCCAATCAAATAGCTCATGGAAGCATTGCGCCGAGGGAGCATTAGTATCTCTTATGCTGAGAGTGAACTCAGGAAGATCAGACGAATAAGAAGACACAGCTTTTCTTATCGCCTCCTCCATGGCTGGTACTACTTCAATATCTCCTTTTGTCCAGACAAGGGCCATCGGCCGCCCATCCATTTCTGAGATTACTCGTTGTGCAAGTAGCTGAAAGTCATTTCGTGCTCGTCCTCTTCCAGGTCCTGCCAGAGCTTCTCTATCTGCAATGAGCAAAATTACATCTGCGTGTTCACTAATCCAGCGGGCACCTTCAGCATCCTCGGATTGCTGGTTGACGGACCACTTCTGAAACCACTCCCCGGGAGCATCAGCAAACAGGAAATCACATAATTCATGGTTCTGACGAAAGGCCAGATGAAGCATTCCTGGAGATCTTGATAACCCGCTCGGGGTATGTGCTGGAAAATTGGGGGGCTGACCAGGCTGCCAACGTAAGCTGTTGGCTACAGCTTCCCAACCTGAGAGCGTGTATGAGTTACTGAATCTGTGCTTCTCAGACTTGTAGGCTCCCCGGCTTAGCAACAAATATAAGGCGGCTAGAATAGTAGTCTTCCCCGCACTTTCCGGCCCAACAATACCGACAGTGATGGGTTTGCCCTTGCCTGTAATAAAGTTAAGGTCAGTCCCACCCATTGCTAGACCATTCCATGGCAGCATCATATGCTCAGACATCGCCTGATCCTTTTGGGCCTGATTGTCGTCCTCGTGATCTTTGTTCCACGCAGGACATTGCTGCAGAGTCATATAACCGTCAGCACAAGAAGTATTATCATCCGCAAAACAGTTGGGGTTAAAGCACTTTTCCATAGCTGCCTTAGCTCTTTTCAGTTTGCTGGAATTGTTCGCTTTGGGTTGCCCGTGCGCTCTGGAGCTCGCGGAAGAGATATGCTCCCCAAGCAGCTGGGTCTAACTTATGTTGGGGATCAATACCTGAAAACGCTAATAAGGCCGCAGTGTCTTCAATATTCGCAGACTGCGGGTAACCGATCAGCGATAACAGAGGACCTCGCCCAGTTGGAGAAGGTGCGTATTCTGCTGCCAACGTCCGGAATGGCTGCATGAACTCAGTCGTTCTTGCCGCATGAAGCAACTTTGAAAACTCTTGTTCTTCATCATTTGCTTGTAAGCTACGAATCGCTTCTTTCAAAAAGGCTGAGACGCTTGCTGGTGAATAGCTTGGCACCTGTTGATGCAGGTCCAGAGCCATAAGAGCTGCAGCTTCGAACGCAGGTAGGTCAAGATAACTTTCGTGGACACTGGGAGAATAGAGAGCTTCTTTCCACCAAAGCAGATTGGTTCGACGTTGCAAGCCAGCAGTTGCTCCACTAAAACTGGTTAGCGCTTTATCAACGTGGCCTGCGACAGCTTTTGCCAATGCAGACAGTGGACCAGAAATATCTATAGGATTTGAAGTTAGCTTTGCTGCGATTTCATCAATAGAATTAGCAATAGCGTCTCCCATCATAGGTGAAAATTCGTTAGCCCAGTGCGGGGGGCTGTTGGGGTTATATTGATTGCTGGGTGTACTTCCACCCGGCCCTGCAGCAGAGCGGATTTTTTGCTTAAGTTCATCACGGTCTACAACTGGAGCTTCAAGCTCCTGCGCTTTTGAAGCTGAGGCTTTATAACGTAATGGAGAGACAGTAATCATTTCCGGCGTCGCCCATTCCGACTCAGCCCGAGCATCAACTTTGGTTTCGATTTCGCTAACAGCAGTCTTCCAGACCTGGCTCTCGGAAGAGCTTTCAGAATAAGCAAGAGCATTTCGAGCTGTATTGACGAAGGCTACGGCAATCGAGTCTTCTTTGCGAGCTGACTGAACCAGTGCTTCAAGCAGTATTGCCCGCAGTAAAGCCACTGGAACCCCTCCCTTGTATGCATTGGCAACAGTTGTCCAATGAGCACGCAGTGCCTGCATAGCTTCTTCTATGGTTGGGTCAGTGCTGAGTATATTGGGGGCAGCTGCAACCAATGTGTATCGTATAGTTCTCGATGGCGAGTCCTGAAGGACTGACGATAAATCTGTAGCGGTGGATCGGAGTTTTTCGAGTCTGGAATCGTCTCCATTGAGATCAATAACTCCATGTTCAAGAAACGTTAACAAATACTCTTGCGTCATTACTTACCTCTGTCGGCAGCAGTCTGCCACCATCCCTAGTTTTTCAAATAATTTTACACTTAGTAAGTTTATAGTCAAAACTTTGGATCATTAGGTACTATCAATAACTTCGTATTTCGAGAGAATCTTTGAATAGTTGATTAACCGTTCCCTTGGGGTGTAGTGGTACCACTGCTTCCCCTTTTGTGTTTGGCGCATCTTAGGATCACGGGCGTTAGATTTATTTTTAGTGGAACTTGCTGCCTCAATGATCGTCGCATCCACGATCGTCCCTTCTTTAAAGTAGATACCGGA
>NZ_VFRR01000071.1 GCF_006385675.1 Maribrevibacterium harenarium
TGACTCCGGTATCTACTTTAAAGAAGGGACTATCGTGGATGCAACGATCATTGAGGCTGCAAGCTCCACCAAAAATAAATCCAATGCACGCGATCCCGAAATGCACCAAACGCAAAAAGGAAAGCAATGGTTCTTTGGCTTAAAGGCTCATATCGGTGTGGATGCAAAACGTGGCTTAATACACAGCTTCACCACCACATCGGCCAATGATCACGACCTGAACCAGTTGCCAGAGCTCGTTTATGGAAATGAATCATTTGTCTTGGCGGACTCGGGCTACCGTGGTGTAGAAAAGCGCACAGAAACAAAAGATAAGAATGTCGATTGGTTAGTCGCAGAGATGCCTAGCAAGATACGTGCTTGGAAAAAGCACCCTCGCCTCAACAAGCAGCTGATCCGAACGGAATACTTAAAGGCAAGTATCAGAGCGAAAGTCGAGCATCCGTTTAGAATATTGAAATGTCAGTTTGGGTTTCGCAAAGTCGTCTACAAAGGACTGTCTAAAAATGACACCAAGCTTGCAGTGCTGTTTGCGCTTGGGAACTTGTTACGAGTAGATCAGATGATACGTTTTGCACGGGGTTAATCCGTCTAGATAACGGTTTTTTAGCTGCCCCGAGCAGCGTAGTGGCGGAAAACTGCGCCTAATTAGCACAATTGACGTCGAGCGGAGCAAGTCAGACCGGAATTGTCTGACTTGTTCGTAGTATCCATTTCTTTTTACCCGACTTCTTACGGCTGAACCTGATAAACTTTATAGAGACCTTTAAAAGGTTTGGGTCTAAAAAGTCACTGCTTTGTGGACCCAATTTTTACATTCTAAATTCATTATTAGTAACGTTGCCTAGTAACTCGTTACTCACAGTTTTAAATAGCTTCGCCAAAGTATTTTGCAGGTAAACTTGAAACTTATCCTGAGCTAGGGTTCTATCAAATACATCTGTTGGTAAGAATCGTTTCATTTCTGCAATGAGCGCTTCACTAGACACAATATCAGGAAGTCGTTCGAGAAAGTTTTCCAAAATTTTGTTGAAGTGCTCAAGTTTATAATCTGACACCTTGTTTTTAACTAAGTCCATATTGAGTGTCGCTCCTTGTTGCTGTAACCAAGCTAAATCCCATATATCTCGGTGGCGGACATACCTTGTAGTGGCAGGTAAAGAAATGATTTTATCCGCCATAACCTCATCCAAGCTTTCTGTCAGAATTAGCGTATCACTATATCCATCAGGCAAAAAATCGTAGTTTATTTGAAGAGGTTGCGGCTCTCTTGTATAGGCAGGAATGTTTGCCACTTCTACTTTGATTTTTTGTTTTGGCAGATCTTTTCTCTCAGGAGAAGTCACTACCGCTATTTGCCATTTATCAATGCTCAATTCAGAATATTTAGGATCTTGCTTTAGATCCTTTGGTTCTTTTACTGTTACTTCAAGCCCGTATCGTTCGCCAATGTACTTTTCTATACAATGTTTCATGTCTGCCAACATTGCTGAGCTGAAATCCTTCCCGCCAGCAAAATCCAGATCTTCGCTGAAACGATTGCCTCCATAACAAAGTCGTAACGACGTGCCACCTTGAAAAGTTAGTTTGTCTAGAAGTCCACCTTTCTCTAGCGCAAATAAAATATCGTAGTGTAAGAGCTCTTTCTCTATCACTGAACGCATATTAGATACATTTTCAACCTGCATTGCTTTATTCACCAATAGCGCGAAATTTTCTTGATCAATTTTCATATAGCCCATCCTCGCTTACTAAATGTGTATTTCGGCCTACTCGTTTTAAGTCTCTGTATGCAGTTTTTTTCGTTGCTAACCTAAGTGGTCTGCCGACTAAACTGGTGTTTTCTATAATATCGATTGGATCTCGTTTCGTGTGCGTAAATTCAATTGTACCCAAAGGTGTTTTGAATTCACCGGAACGCCCCGTTGTCATAACCGTTAAGCGATCTACTGGAATTTGCGAAATAATACCGAAATCAGAAAGTGCAGACTCCAGGCTAATGTAGTTATATTCTCCACGTCGAATAGTTTTAGCAATTTGCTCCAACGTATCGCTGCCTTTTGACTGCGCTAAATTGTATAAATACACACCATTAATGATTCGGGTAAGTAAGCCATCGTCTTGTAAACGTTTAATTCCCGCACGCAATGCTCGTTCATTATCTTGATGAAAGATTTTCGCCAGATCTGAATTAGTAAAAACACAGCGACCACGCTTGTCATATTCTAAGAGCTTTTTAATTGCCTCAGCCTTTTTCACAATACGCCTCTAGTTATCAAGGATGACACTTAAACATGTCATAATTGTAGACTTAGTCTTTTTGGAGTGCAAGTGTACAATTTTGACACTAAATAGTGTCAAAATTGTCAACTTGACTTTTTAGGGGGGTTAAAAGGAATTGGTTAGTTTGCACGGTGATGAATTTTAACACCCAGAGTGTGAAAAAGCGGGTTTAGATAAACTAGATGAATTAGGGGAAGCCTGTAAGGCTGCCAGAATGAAAGCTATACCTTTACTGATAATGCGTAACAACAAGTGGCACCCTAGCAAGGCATCCAATTCTTCAATCTATCTAACCGAGTCCACATAGGATAACTGCATTGACTGGAGCCTCGATTTATATTAAGGAGGATTCCTTGGTTCTTTGTGGAGATTTATTTTCAGAACATAATTCGCTACTTTGGGGCGCCGGTCGAAGGGCGTCTTTCAAATCGAACATATTTTTGACTTTGAGGCTATCGATCATCCGCAGCTTGGCAATTCCTATGCTTACAATGCCAGCGTCACGGAACTCGCAGGTGATAAGTCAAAACGGCAAACTCTTGGTATAGAGGTCTCTCCCGTTTCGAATCAGACTGCTTTATACGAACGGAAGACTATCGATTTACGAAATTATGCGAATGGCGAGTGTGCTGTTAGGGTATGCCCTAGGAGCCGAATTGCGGCGACCAGGTAAAACGACAGCACCAACGCATATACATATCGGCGAGCGGAGCAAAGGGACACGCAGCACTACCGATGGATATGGAACACACAGCGCTAGTCAGCATATTTGTGTTAAGGCACCTATCTACTACATTACAAGCTGACACGGATGCGATTATTTAAGCAATTCGTGGTGCTTACTCACTAATACAAACCTCAAAAGCTTAACGGAGCATAGTTTGAGAGCGTTTTGTTATTCATCCATTAGTTGGAAATCATCAATATCGTCCAAATGAATGTAGCTCCCGACTTTAACAGCATGCTGGTAAAGACCCAAGATGAAGTGATAAGACATTTGCTCGATAACCTCGTATGGCAGGGGGATTCTTGTCTGTGATCGCCGCTGGATGCGAACATAGCTTTCGATATGGCGAATGATCTTCTGGATTTGAATTTCCGTTAGGGCTGTGCCATTAGCGTAATCTCTGGAGAATTTTGTGGCAGTGTGTGCCTGCCCGAACGATAACGGCCTCCCAGTTTTCCCCATTACATAGCGCTGCAATCTCACTGTACTGATTTCGGGCTCCACTAATCGAAACTTTATAGCAAGCGCCAAAGTTCGTGTAGCCTTGGCAAAACTGAACCCATCAATCTTTGCTTCTACCAATGGTATAAGGTACTCAATCACCCGCTGTTCGATTATCTCTAGGCTAGATCGCTTGCCGGCAATCAATTCAGTAATTGGATTTGATAGCTCATTTTTTAGCAAGAATGTGTCTATATCGACGGTGTTTGGGTAATTTCCTTCATTATCGTTTTTTGGCTGGCGCAAAAATACTATGTCGATAGCGCGTTTTATAGTGGACTTACTGGGTGTGACAGCCTCACCATTTTCTTGGAGTCTCTGGTAAATCTGCTTGTATGATGGCTTTGTGCTTGGGGCATTTTCTTCTTCAAGCTCATTCTTTAGTTCCACCACTGCTTCAATGGCATTGAGTGATTCAGTCGTAGCGAATCCCCCTGCTCCTATTATCTCGGCATTAATCGCGGCGGATATGTAGGAAGCCACCTTCCCGTTACTCTCGGCCAGCTCGATAAATTTATACATTGTCATACCTTGCCTCTAAGTAGCCTGTATTTGGGTGGCCTACTAAGCACCATTAATTAGATAATTCTAAATTTCACTCGATTGATAGTACGACCGTACTATTTATTTGAATCATACATGCCCAAAGTTGTAAAAACAAACATGTAGTACCAGCTTAATTCAAAATTTCACTCTTAAGACGCTTAAACAGAATCAACATTGTCAAAGAATCTTACTTTCCGTACCTATATGAAAACTATGACAAGCAAGAGAGTTACTTAAATTAATTTATGTTACTGATTTATATACATTTATTTGAATTTATAGATTTTGTATTAGTTCCAGAAACATATATTTCAGGAATTAATACAAAATTTGTAGTATGATACTATTGTGGTAAGGCTGAATAGAGATTTAATTCTCGTCATTCATAGGTTTCTTTCATTGCGTTTGGGAGAGTGAGTGGGGCAAGAGGCAACCAAGCGAGACTATGCAATCCTGATTCAGATCATTGAACAGATGTAATGCCTTTGCTACTCAAGTTAGCTGCAAATAGCGAGTACCACCTCTTAAAAGCAATTCCCTTCGAAAAACAGCGAGGTAGTTCATGATTATTAGTATTCATCAAGAATCAAATGCCCCGGTTGTTCATCGTAATCAAGATGATTTGGGGCTATCGGAACGAGCTAAAGCAAGACTAAAAAGCCTCTATACAGATACCGATACCTATAAAGGCTATCAGTCTGACTTTAGAGTGTTTCAGCAGTGGCGCATCCAAAACAAAAGAAGCGGTGCTCCTACAGCGGATGATCTATGCAATTTCATAGCGGACCAGTCCGAAGGCATTCTGAGTAGTTTTAATCGGACTAAGGGTATCCTTGAAGATGGCGGCTGTGTTGCTCACTCGACACTATCTAGGCGCAGAGCTGCGATTCTCTCCATACTAGGGAAAGCTGGCATTGAGTTTTCCAAGGATGAGTCGGCTCGAATCGCTGACATACTGGCAAGCTGCAAACTTGTGGAAGCTGGTGAGCCGTTGCGTAAGCGTGGTGCAGCCACTCCGCTCATGCCAGCACATGTAGGTGAAATGATACGATGTCCTGCGATGCAAAGCGCCGCCCGATTCAAACGGTTAAGAGATCAGGCGTTGCTCGCTTTTTTCTTAGTAACAGGGGCGAGGAAATCTGAGCTTCTAGGCCGCAAGGGGGTTGTGGTGGGGGATATTTCCTTTGATAAGAATGGGATGGCCTATAAACGAATTGTATTGAAAAAGGGATTTAACTCTCGTCAAAAAACCTTTAAGGGGCGTGTGCCGCCAAACTCTTCAAAGACCAGCGCATATCAGCTAATCAAACAATACTATGATGAATTGATGGCGCATAATGGAGTAAATGAAGAAACCCCCTTCTTTATCCGGCTAAATCGTAATGGTGAACCGCATCCATCTTTTTCAGCGGTATCACCTCGTAAGCTATCTGATTGGCTCATTCATTATGCTATCAGTGCAAATTTGCCAGATAGCACAATAGAACATTTAAAAGGGCACAGTCTTCGTGTTGGTGCTGTGGTGTACTTGTATGAAATTGGTATGGATAAGCGTAAGATCAGCGAAATAACCGGGCAAACAGAGGCAACCATAGAGCACTACGCGAAGCAGAGGAAGAGCATGAGTTATGACGGTGGCTTGTAGCAATTAGCTTCTTCGGAGCATTTCGACCACTCATTCCGCGATTATCCAATCACTTTTAGACTCACTCCAAATTGATGAGCAGAATAGTATGTATGCAAGGTTACGGCGCGAAGGCTGATAATTTTTCGCGCTACAAAAAACCGCTGCTTGAGCGGCTTCATGTGCAAAGCAGTTTGAGAAGTCTGCTTTACAACCCAATAGGGTTTGACTTAGATGAGACTTATCATAGTTCTGATGCTCAAGACGATCAACATCATAATTCGTCATCCTTGAAACTCTTAACCTACTGAATTAACTTTCTTTTTAAAAAATATTTAATGCCTAAATCTCGCTACAAATACGCCATAAAGCCCAAAAAGTTGTAGAACTAGTGAGTTTTATGAAGCCTCGTCAGATAGAGATCGTACCGCAAATAGATTTATTCCAACCCAACTCGTGGATATCATTAACCATATGCACAATAGTCATCGAATAGAACTGGGCGGAGAGTCAATGAGAAAACTGGCGCAATCCGATCACTTAGAGTAAAAATAAGACGAGAGAAAAACGGCAGGATCAGCTGATCGGAATAGACCGAAACGAGCGATCGCAATCACCGGAATACGCACCATAGTCATCCTTTAGTTTGACTGGCTAAAATCATAGATTCGAAACGGCTGGGTAACGAATTGGGGGGCACACTTCTCGAAAGTTGGTACAGCCACGTTGCCAACACGTCTATTGGAGGTTGCAGCACTTGCATCACTTGTCTGACAAAGTGGTATTGGAGCATTGGCTTGACTCGCCATATTACCAATACTGTTGCGGCGAGATCTTTTTTCGGCGTCACAACCAACCCTTGTCGGAGTGCAAACAGCGACATAATAGGCGATTGCCAAAACCCGAACATGTGTTCGCCTGTGTTGATCAGATAAGTGGTAAGTTGATCCGTACGGTAGGGGCCAAGCGCGGGCCGACTTTGCGATGACCATGATGGCCACATGCTATTACCTGACTCGGTAGGTATACTGCAAACGATCCGGGCTTACGGCGTTTTGAGTCATTGGCGGCGACTCACCGTGTTCGGCACGCGTATTATAGTCCCATGACTACTGAAGTTACTGACCTGCAAATCCTTATGAAGTCGAGCCGAAAACCAATTTATTGGGCTGTTCGACCGTCAATCGGCCTTAAAGCTGTTTTTTCGATATCCCTCCTAGTACTGATCATCACCTACCTGAAGCAGAAGACACTATGACTCGCACACCAACATGGGATTCCCCTTGGCAGCAAGGCTTGAAAGATGTCTTACCCTATTGGGCGTCGCCATTTTCTTCGGCTTGATTGCATTGCAAGCAGGTTTCAGTGTGTGGGAAACTGCCAATTGATAGTTGGTTCCTTTCGATATCATTGACCAAATGATTCTTGCATGTTTTGCCGCTAATGCTACCGCTGCTTTATTCACACCCCTGCGCTCTATCAGGGACTTCACCCATCGACTCTTCGCGTCGTCACGTCGCTCTAAAAATCGGATCACGGCACGAGCTCCGTGGATCAGAAGCGTTCGAATATAAGTGTCTCCG
>NZ_VFRR01000072.1 GCF_006385675.1 Maribrevibacterium harenarium
ACGAGCGCAAGGTTTCGGTCTCCACGCATCGTCAGGCATTGGCGGCCTTGCTGTTCTTCTACGGCAAGGTGCTGTGCACGGATCTGCCCTGGCAGGGCATCAACGAAGACCAGAACCTGGGCATCGCCATCACCCGCCGTGCGCTGGAAGCCCCGCTGCGCGCCATCGTGGCCAACGCCGGTGAAGAACCGAGCGTGATCGTGGCCAACGTCAAGGCCGGCGAAGGCAGCTACGGCTACAACGCCGCCACCGGCGAGTTCGGCGACATGATCGCCATGGGCATCCTGGACCCGACCAAGGTGACCCGCTCGGCCCTGCAGCACGCCGCTTCCGTCGCCGGCCTTGCGATCACGACCGAAGTGGTCGTGGCCGAAGTGCCGAAGAAGGAAGAGCCGGCCATGCCGGGTGCTGGCGGTATGGGCGGCATGGGCGGCATGGATTTCTGATCCGGTTGGCCCGGTCGTCAGGGAACCGGACCGCGCCAGCGCGGTCCGATCCCGGCAACGACCCGACATCAAGGCCCCAAGGACGGGGCCGGAGCCCGGCAGCGATGCCGGGCTTTTTGTTGTGCCCGCGCCGCGGCAATGTCTGACGCGAAGATCAGAACGCACCGATACGAACGTGCGAACACAGGCGCAACACTGAGCAGCCGTCCCCGCACCGGAGCGCTGCGTGCCGCGCCTCGCCACATCCCGGCGGCAAGCCGCGGGATGCGCGCCACTGCCGTCCGCCCACACCGGTTCGCGGTACGCGCGCCACGCGCCCGAGCGCACGCTGCTGTACGCGTTGGTAGAGGCGCACTACCCGGACTTCATTGCACGGATCGAAGCGGAGGGCCGCTCGCTGCCCGGGTATGTCCGCGAGGCGTTCGATGCCTACCTGCGTTGCGGCGTACTCGAGCACGGCTTCCTGCGGGTGGTGTGCGAGCACTGCCGTGCAGAGAGGCTGGTGGCCTTCTCCTGCAAGAAGCGCGGGTTCTGCCCGAGTTGCGGCGCGCGACGCATGGCCGAGAGTGCGCGGCACCTGGTCGAGGAGGTGTTCGGCCCGCGGCCTGTGCGGCAATGGGTGCTGAGCTTTCCGTACCCCTTGCGTTTCCTGTTCGCCAGCAAGCCAGAAGCCATTGGCCCGGTGCTGGGCATCGTGCAGCGCGTGATCGCCGGCTGGTTGGCCGATCAAGCCGGCATCGACCGCGCCAGCGCCCAGTGCGGCGCGGTGACGCTGATCCAGCGTTTCGGCAGCGCGCTGAACCTGAACATCCACTTCCACATGCTGTGGCTCGACGGCGTGTACGTGGAAGCCACCGAGCTGCCGCGGCGCGAACTGCGCCTGCACCGCGCCCGTGCGCCCACCACCGCGCAGTTGACCCAGCTGGCAGCTACCATCGCGCACCGGGTGTGTCGGCACCTGACGCGCAAAGGCTGGCTCGAAGGGGAGGGCGAATCGGCCTTCCTGGCAGACAGCGCTGCAGGCGACGACAGCATGGATGGGCTGCGGATGAGTTCGATCACCTACCGCATCGCCACCGGCCGCGACGCTGGCTGCAAGGTCGTCACGCTGCAAACGCTGCCCGGTGACGCCGGTTCGCTGGAGGGCGAAGCCGGCAAGGTCGGCGGCTTCTCACTGCATGCCGGCGTGGCGGCCGAAGCACACGAAAGCCACAAGCTGGAAAAGCTGTGCCGCTACATCACGCGCCCGGCGATCAGCGAGAAGCGGCTGTCGATAGCGCTCCAGGGCAGGGTGCGTTACCAGCTCAAGACCCCGTGGCGCAATGGCACCACGCATGTGGAATGGGATCCGGTGGATTTCATCGCCAAGCTGGCGGCGCTGGTCCCGCCACCTCGCGCGCATCTCACCCGCTTCCACGGCGTATTCGCCCCGAATGCAAACCTGCGTGCGCAGCTGACGCCCTCGGGGCGCGGCAAGCGGCCTGCGGGCGATGCGGCGCCAGTGGACGTCAGCGCCCACGACGCGCCGCGCAGCCCCGAGGAGAAGCGCCGTGCGATGAGCTGGGCGCAACGGCTCAAGCGGGTCTTTTCCATCGACGTCACCGCCTGCGTCCACTGCGGTGGCACCGTGCGGATCGTCGCCAGCATCGAGGAACCCACCGCCATCCGCGCCATCCTCGCCCACTTCGAGAAGCACGGCGCGCGGGAAGAAGCGCACTACAGGCCCGCAGCGCGCGCGCCGCCAGTGCAAGCCGCGTGACGATCTGCCGGCTGCACAGCCGACGGCGAAACCGGAATCCGAGCCGATGCGGCCACGATCCGCAGGGCGGCGCTCGGCCCGCTGTCGGGAATCAGCGAAGCATGGCTGCTGACAACGCCGCTGCGTGGCCCCGCGATGCCGAAATCCCACTCACAGACGTCCGATCCGTGCCCAAAACGGGGCTTGCGCGACCGCCGCCTACCCAGCAGACTGCCCGAAAAGGGCGTTTGAACTTCCTATACGCAAGGAACGTCTCGCCTGCCAAATCGGGCCATGTGACGGCTGACCGCTTGGCGAGCGGATGCCGTTCCGGTAGCACCGCCAAGAGCGGTTCGGTCCATGTGCGACGGGAATGGCAGTCGGGTGGTTGGGGCGTGCCCGCGACGAACGCCACGTCCAACCTGCCGGCGCGAAGCTGCACCACCGCTTCACGGGCCGGGCCTTCGGCGATCTCGACTTCAACATCGGGGTAATCCTTGCGGTATTGGCCGATCAGCTTTGCGAGGAAGCTATGCGGAATCAGGGCATGGATACCGATACGAAGCCGGCCGCTTTCTCCGGCTGCCGCCATGCCAGCGGTTTTCACCGCATGGTCGAGTTGGTCAATACCTACGGCTATCCGCTCGACGAAATGGCGTCCGGCCTCGGTCAGCCGAACGCCGCGCGCATGACGCTCGAACAAGAGGATGCCGAGGTCTTCTTCCAGTGCCTTCACGCGGGCGCTGACGCTGGACTGTGCAACGCCGAGCGCGTTGGCGGCGTGACGGAAGTTGAGATATTCGGCGACAGCGAGAGTGTGAACTAAGGTCATCATTGGCACTCGCCCCGAAAGGAGATGATTGCTCAACAGATTTAATCCGTCATTTCTCCTAAGTCTACGCATGCCAAATCGCCATGACTAAATCACAATGAAGTTGCGAATGGTCTGCGTAGTATTGGCAGACATATTAAATAGAGGATCGCGCCGACAATCCAAACCCAACCGTTCCATGCCCCGGCGGTGGCAGAATAGAGTGCTGTGAAGCCAAGCGGTCCTGCGATAGAGCTTAGATTGGTGAGGCTCGTTAGCGTTCCTTGCAAAGCCCCTTGCTTGTTACTGCTGACATTGTTTGAGAGCATTGCCTGCAAGGCCGGCATGCCAACACCCCCGGCGGCAAGCAGCAACAGAATCGGGAACACCATCCATCCCTGCGTGGCAAAAGCCAGAAGAACGAAGCCAGTCGCATCCGCAGCCATGCCAAACAGCAGCGTGCGCCGCTCTCCAAGCCGGCTTGAAAGCGGGCCGGTAACAAACGCTTGGAAGATCGCATGTGTTGCCCCAAACGCCGCGAGCGACAAACCAACGGTCGCGGTGTTCCACTGAAAACGGTCCTCGCCATATATGACCCATAGGGCTGCAGGCACTTGGCCGATCAGTTGAATAATGAAGAAAACTGCGAAAAGCGCACCTAGCCCGCGCAATGCATCATCCAGCCGTAACAGAACGAATGGTTTGATGCGAACCGGCTTTCCGGTCCCGCCATGGCTGTGATGAGTCTCCTTGAGGAAAATGCAGGCAAGCAGGAACGCGAACCCGTTGAGAAGGGCGGCGGCGATAAACGGGGCATGAGCAGAGATACCACCGAGCATGCCACCAAGTGCTGGCCCGGCAATCATGCCCGCCCCATAACAGGCCCCCATGTAGCCGAACCAGCGTGCGCGAGAACCTTCCCCCGTCGAATCGGCAATGGTTGAGGCTGCTACAGCTCCGGTTGCGCCCGTGACGCCGGACACGAGTCGGCCGATATAGAGCACCCATAAGACCGGCGCTGATGCCATAATCGTGTAATCGACTGCGGCTCCTGCAAGAGAAGCCAGAAGTACCGGACGCCGACCGTAAGAATCCGAAAGCTGTCCAAGCATGGGCGCGAAGACGACCTGCATCAATGCATAGAGCGACAGCAAGGCACCATAGTGTCCAGCGACCTGCTCTGCTGGCACAAGCTCACGCAGAAGCGTCGGAAGGACGGGCATGATGAGGCCGAGACCCATGGCGTCAAGACCCACGATCAGCAGGGCAATGATGGCAGAGCTGCGCACCTGAAACTCCAGCGCCGCTCAATGGAGCGACTTTATCAACGATAAGGAGATGGACATATAACTTATCGGTGATAAATTGTCAAGCACTGGCGAAGGAACGTGAATGACCAAACTGGACAAGGGCACCGTGATCGCGGCGGCGCTAGAGCTGTTGAACGAGGTTGGCATGGACAGCCTGACGACGCGGAAGCTCGCTGAACGCCTCAAGGTTCAGCAGCCTGCGCTTTACTGGCATTTCCAGAACAAGCGAGCGCTGCTTGATGCGCTCGCCGAGGCGATGCTGGCGGAACGCCATACCCGCTCGCTACCCGAAGAGAATGAGGACTGGCGGGTGTTCCTGAAAGAGAATGCCCTGAGCTTCAGAACGGCGTTGCTCTCTTATCGGGACGGCGCGCGTATCCATGCCGGCACTCGACCGACAGAACCGAATTTTGGCACCGCCGAGACGCAAATACGCTTTCTCTGCGCGGAGGGCTTTTGTCCGAAGCGCGCCGTTTGGGCGCTCCGGGCGGTCAGTCACTATGTGGTCGGTTCCGTTCTCGAGCAGCAGGCATCTGATGCCGATGAGAGAGTTCCGGACAGGCCAGATGTGTCCGAGCAAGCACCGTCGTCCTTCCTGCACGATCTGTTTCACGAGTTGGAAACAGACGGCATGGATGCTGCGTTCAACTTCGGACTCGACAGCCTCATCGCTGGTTTCGAGCGGCTGCGTTCATCTACAACAGATTAGAGGCTTATGCCCCTTTGCCGCCCCAACTGCCACGACACCGATCCGCTTTGCACGATGCCCATGACCTCACGGCCGAGCTGGCGGTCGATGACCGGCCGCCACGGGACAAGGGAAATGAGCGGTATCTTGCCAGACAGGATACCGCCATTCACGAGGTTTCGAAGATTATTGCGCCGCATCGGAGCGGGCTTGCTTCCAGTCGTCGGCTAGACGACTGGCGACTTCTCGGTGGCAGCATCACGGGATCGAAGGAGCGCCAGCCCCAACGACACCAGCACTGCCATTGCCGTGGCGTAACAAATCACGGGCCACGCTGTATCGCCGTTTAACAGCGTCACCGCCAATGTCCCGACGATACTGACTATCAGGCTTTGGATGCAGAAGTAGAACGCAACCGCTGATCCAGCGATGTCGTCGAACTGCGCAAGTGCGCCGTTGGCGGTAACGGACACCGTGAAGACAATGCCGACCGCGACAACCCACATCGGCAGGATGAAGCTGAAAAATGACGGCGATCCGAAAAGTTGGCCGATCCCCAACAGGATCGCGCCGGAAACGAGCAACGCCATCCCGCGCGCTACGCATCCCGCGATACCCCATTTGGCAACGAAGGACTTTGCGAAGCGGGTTGTCGTGACCATGACCAGCGCGACAGTCGCGAAGGCCAAGCTAAATCCGATCTCGGAATAGCCGGCTTGGCCTATGAGAACACGGGGGGCTGTCGAGAAGAAAACGAAGAATGTGCCCATGCCGGCACTAAATCCGACCGTGTAAACCCAAAAGGCCGGACTCGCGAAGATCGGCAAAACAGATCGTTGCGTTCTGGCCTGATCCAACGGTCGGGTTTCATGCCACCTGAAACTGGCGTTTAAGAGTGCGAGCGAAGCCAGTGCAGCCAGTGTGATGAAGATCGCCTGCCATCCCCAAAACTCGCCGATCAGCGCACCGGCTATAGGGCCGAGCGCAGGCACGAACGCCAGCATCGAACTGAAAAGGCCGTAGATGACGGCACCTTCGGGACGATTGGCATATACGTCGCGCACGGTCGCGAAGGTGGCCACCAGCATGGCCGATGCTCCAACAGCCTGAACCAGACGAAACGCAACAAAGGCTAATGCAGTTGAAGAACAAGCCGCTCCCAGAGACGCAGCAACGAAAGCCGTTGCGCCTACAAGCAGGATCGGCCGTCGCCCGACGCGATCGGAGAGTGGCCCAAAGATCACTTGGCCCACACCGAGCATCACCATGTAGAGGCTCAACGTGAGTTGGATTATGGATGGAGTCGTGTTCAGGACGCCCGGCATCGCCGGAACGACTGGAAGATAAATATCCATCGCCAGCGAGGCGAGGATGTCGAAGGGAGCCATAAGCAGCAAGGCTGCCGGCAGCGTATAGGCCCACGCGGGGCGTGTGGTGGTCATGACGAATCAACCTCTCGATTAAGGATACCGGGCAGCGTCTGCTCGTCAGCAATCAGATGGGATTGGTCTTACAGAGCGCCGCAACAACAATTCTGATGTTGCGGCTTACTTGTCTGCTGACTTGGAATTTCCCATGCTGATGGCTCCACGATTACGAAATTGAATAGCAGATCTTATCGAATTAGTTGTTGCGTTGCAATGCGGTATCGTTGGCTCCTATAGCCCCAACCCCCGCTGCCGCCCTAACTGCCACGACACCGAACCGCCCTGCATGATACCCGCGACCTCGCGGCCGAGCTGGCGGTCGATGATCGGCCGCCACGGGACAAGGGTGAACTCGTGGCTCTTTTCCACGATGGCGAACTTGCCGCTCGTTAGCTGGACAGTCCCGGTGAACTTGCCGCTGACACTCTCACCATCCTTGGCGGCGCGGAACGGCAGCGCCTTGCCCTCGGCCATCTCCGCACCGGCGCGCGCAACTTCCCGCTCGCGCAGGGTGGCGAGAAGATTGCGCCGGTAGAAGATTCGGCCGTCCCTGTTGCGCGTGGCGTCGCGCTGTTCGATATGATGCTCGCGGCGCTGGTCCATGGCTTCGCGGACCTGTTGCCCGAAGCCGGTCGGCGCAAGGTCGGCCGTTTCGCCATGGACCAATCGCCGGTCCATCCCCGGATCGAGGATGAGCCGGTCGGCAGCGACCCCGCTCCGTCGCAAGGCGGAAACCCGCGCCTCGAAGAACCGCACAATCTCGTCGA
>NZ_VFRR01000073.1 GCF_006385675.1 Maribrevibacterium harenarium
GCAGATATGCTCAAAAAAGTAGGCCGAATATAAGCGTGCAACTTTATTCTGTGTTATCGAAATAGCTTGCAACAGTCGGGCGGGTCCATATAAACCCGCTGTGCGGGTGAACATGTTGAATCGGCCGTTCGGGGTCAGACCCTCCATGCAGGAGGGTCTGACCCCTGGGGCCCCGTCATTCCATGGCTGATGTATGCTACTAGCTTTTAATTATGGCGCGTTTTTTCGAACTGCGCCATAATTGCGCCAACGGATCAATAAACAGCGCCATTTTTATGCAAGATTCAGCCAAGGTTCTACTTTCTAGTATTCAATATGCTTCTGAAGGAATCAGTCTCAATAAGCTATTGAGTGATCATCCACAAATCGCACGGCGAACGGCTCAGCGCCAGATCGCGGATATGATTGCTGCAGGGCAAATCGAGGCCAGAGGGAAAGGGCGCGCTCGGCGCTATTTCGCCATTGCCCCGATTGCTACAACTGCAGTCCAAGAACAACCAGTGGATGGCTTTCCTGTCTTTATCCCAGTGTCCGCAGACAGTCAGGATATACTGCAGTACATTAATCAGCCGCTAGAACTGCGCCATCCAGTTGGTTATCAGTGGGATTTTTTGGATTCCTACCAGCCGAATAAAACATGGTATTTGCCCGCGGCGTTGCGTTCTCAGCTTCACAAAATGGGGCAGACCCATGAGCATAGCCAGCCAGCGGGAACTTATTCTAGGGCCATTTTGAACCGGCTGTTGATAGATTTGTCGTGGGCTTCCAGTCATTTGGAAGGAAATACCTATAGTCGCTTAGATACTCGTGATCTGATTGAATATGGCCGCCAAGCACAGGGGAAAAACGCGCTTGAAACGCAGATGATATTGAATCACAAGTCTGCCATTGAGTTACTGGTTGAAAATATTGAATCCGCCCAATTCAATCGCTTTACGCTAATGAATCTTCACAGTGCCCTATCGGAAAACCTGCTGCCAAATCCGGCGGATGAAGGGCGTATTCGTCAACATGGGGTGGATATCGGAAAAAGTGTCTACCGCCCATTGTCGGCATCGGTACAACTAGGGGAGTTGCTGGATAGGTTGCTGGCGAAGGCCAACCAGATCACGGATGTATTTGAACAGTCATTTTTTATGATGGTGCATCTGCCCTACCTGCAGCCCTTTGCGGATATCAATAAGCGCACTTCACGATTGGCGGCGAATTTGCCATTGTTTCGCGCCAATTTGTGTCCATTGACGTTTTTAGATGTGCCAGAGCAAGCCTATAGCCGCGCCATTTTGGGGGTATATGAGATGACTCGGGTAGAATTGCTGCGGGACTTGTATGTATGGGCTTACGAGCGCTCTACCCAAGAGTATCTAGCGATAAAGCAGAGTTTGGTCGAGCCTGATCCGTTGCGTTTAGCGTGGCGCGACTTTATCAAACAGACGATTCACCGTGTCGTGACCCAGCCAGAGCAATCGCCTTTTAGCGTGATTCAGCAGGCTGTAAAGGAACGAATACCACCAGCGGAGCAGGAGGAAGTGCAAGCGTTGGTGGTAGAAGAATTGCGGCGTATCCATGAGGGAGTGTTGGCCCGGTACGGATTGCGTCCATCGGATTTCGCTGCTTGGCAGAATCGTCCAAAGGATTGAGCTCGTAGGAGGCCATTCCATGGCCGATAAAATGAGTTACGTCGCTCAAAGGATTGAGCTCGGACGAGGCCATCCATGACCGATAAAATGAGTTATTTCGCCCAAAGATTGGGCTCGTACGAGGCCATTCCATGGCCGATAAAATGAGTTATGTCGCTCAGAGGATTGAGCTCGTAGGAGGCCATTCCATGGCTGATAAAATGAGTTACGTCGCTCAAAGGATTGAGCTCGGACGAGGCCATCCATGACCGATAAAATGAGTTATTTCGCCCAAAGATTGGGCTCGTACGAGGCCATTCCATGGCCGATAAAATGAGTTATGTCGCTCAGAGGATTGAGCTCGTAGGAGGCCATTCCATGGCTGATAAAATGAGTTACGTCGCTCAAAGGATTGAGCTCGGACGAGGCCATCCATGACCGATAAAATGAGTTATTTCGCCCAAAGATTGGGCTCGTACGAGGCCATTCCATGGCCGATAAAATGAGTTATGTCGCTCAAAGGATTGAGCTCGTACGAGGCCATTCCATGGCCGATCAATTTATTTCGGGTCGAGCCAGATAATCATAATTCCTGAATATCATCTGGGGACACATACCCCTGCAGGCGATCGACTTCTTCGTTATTGAAGAACTTATCCATTTGTTCCATCAGGTATTTGCGGGCATCCGGTTGCATCAAGTTCAGGTGCTTTTCGTTGATGATCATGGTTTGTAGGTTCTGCCATTCCATCCAAGCTTGTTTGGACACATTAGCAAGGATGTCCTGCCCCTTCGCGCCCGGCAGTGGGGCACGTTCCAAACCTTCGAGTTCTTTCTGAAATTTTTTACAAAATACGGTGTTCGCCATGGTGTACTCCTAGTATGGGGGTCAGACCCTCTCATAAAGGGGTCTGACCCCATGAGGGGAGGGTCTGACCCCTTTATTGGGTTAGTGTAGTTGGCCTTCGTCGCCAAGCCAGGCGGCAAGGTCTTGGGCGTTGAATTCGTAGTGTTCGGCGCAGAATTGGCAATCCACTTGGATGGTGCCTTGCTCGGCGAGGATTTCGCGGATTTCGATGGCGCCCATGGAGCCTACGGCATCGAGGGTGCGTTGGCGCGAGCAAGAGCACGCAAACTGCATGGCTTTCGGGTCGTACATACGCACTTGTTCTTCGTGGTAGAGGCGGTGCAGTAGCTCGTTGGTTTCGAGGCCAAGCAGCTCCTCTTGTTTGACGGTGGAGGCTAGGTGAGTAAAACGATCCCAAGCATCTTCATCTCCCTCTTTGGCTTGTTCTGCCGGTAGTCGCTGGAGGAATAAGCCCCCCGCTTGGGCACCGTTAGCGGCCAGCCATACCCGGCTCGGCAGTTGTTCCGATTGGTAGAAGTACTGCTCAAGGCACTCGGCGAGGGTGTCACCGACGATTTCGACGATACCTTGGTAACGGCGGCCATTGCGTGGTGTGATGGTAATTACTAGGTAGCCGCCATCCAGCAGCTCTTTCAAAGAAATGCTTTCAGGGAAGCTCTGCTCTTCATCCCATTGGGCGATACCCCGCAGGTTTTGTTTTTCGTCGCACTCGGTCATAAGGGTTTTCAACGGCCCATTGCCTTTGCACTGTAATGACAGCACACCGTCAATTTTGACAATGTCGCGTAACAACGCGATGGCAGAGACGAATTCCCCAAGTAGGTTTTCTAGGGCTTTGGGGTAGTCTTTACGGCGGATGATTTGTTGGTAAGCCTCGTTCAATAACACGCGCTCGCCGCGTACGTTGGTATTGTCGAAGGAAAAGCGCTGGATTTCGTTAATGTTTTGCACCACGGAATGTCACCATAATTAAGTCAATGGGCGTATTTTAGAACGCCATGGCAGTGTTTGCACCTTAAGTGGGGGCAAAGTATGTGAATCCAATGCTTGCCGGTAGATTGCAAGGTGGGCCTTGCTCTAAAATGTGCGCCAGTTTGAGATTCTTTGCTTTTCTATGTGAGCCCATTTTCATGATTCAGTTTTCCCAGGTTAGTCTGCAACGCGGTACTCAATTCTTGCTTGAACAGGCGGACATGACCATTTTTGAAGGTCAAAAAGTCGGTCTAATTGGGGCCAATGGCGCGGGTAAGTCCTCACTCTTTGCTATGGTGCGAGGGGAACTGCATGCGGATACGGGGGAAATTTTCCTGCCGGGGCAAAAGCGTATTGCCTTTATGGCTCAAGAAGTGGAAGACGTGGATCGCACCGCTTTGGAATACTGCCTCGATGGGGACGATCACCTGCGCCAGATCGAAGCCAAGATCGAGCACGCCCAAGCCGCGGGGGACGATCACGCTCATGCCCACTGGCTGAGTGAGTATGAAAACGCCCATGGTTACACTGCCCGTTCCCGAGGGGAAACCTTACTGCAGGGGCTTGGCTTTAAAATGGCCGATATGGAAAAGAAAGTGGCGGATTTTTCCGGTGGTTGGCGCATTCGTTTGAACCTTGCCCGAGCCCTAATGTGCCCTTCGGATGTATTGCTACTGGACGAGCCTACTAACCACTTGGATTTGGATGCGGTCATGTGGCTGGAAAACTGGCTGCGCAATTATCCTGGGACGCTTATCTTGATCTCCCACGACCGGGATTTCCTTGACGGTATTTGTACCCACATCGTGCATTTGTACCAGAAAAAATTGAATGTCTATAAAGGCAATTATTCCGACTACGAGCGCCAACGTGCGGAGCATTTAGCCCAACAGCAGGCCACCTTTGAACAGCAACAGCGCAAGCGCGCCCATTTACAACAATACGTGGATCGCTTCCGTTATAAAGCCACTAAGGCAAAACAAGCCCAAAGCCGTTTGAAAATGCTGGAAAAGATGGAGCTGATTGGCCCGGCTCATATCGACTCCCAGTTCGAATTTACCATCCCCATGGCGGATAAAACTTCCGATCAGTTGGTTAGCCTGATTCAGGCGGATCTGGGTTACACCCTAGAAGATGGCGGTCATAAAGTGCAGCTTGGCAACTGTAACTTTTCCATACGCGATGGCCAGCGGATTGGCTTGCTTGGCCCCAATGGTGCCGGTAAGTCCACCTTGATTAAGTCTTTGGTGAAAGAACTGCCGTTGCTCGGTGGCGAGCGGGTGTATGGGGAAAATACCAAAATCGGCTATTTCTCCCAGCATCAGCTAAGCGCATTAGATTTGGAAGCCTCGCCGGTGCTGCATATTCAACGTTTGACCCCGACGGCACTAGAAGCGGATGTGCGCAAGTACCTCGGTGGCTTTGGCTTTACCGGAGACGATGCCCTGCGGGCGGTGAAAGGTTTCTCCGGTGGAGAAAAGGCACGCCTAGCCCTGTCTTTGATCGCTTGGCAAAAGCCCAATTTATTGATTCTCGACGAGCCAACCAACCACTTGGATATCGAAATGCGCCAAGCCCTCACTGAAGCGCTGCAGGAATTTGACGGAGCGATTTTGGTGGTTTCCCACGACCGTCATTTGATCAACAGTACCGTGGACGAGTTCTTCTTGGTAGCTGATAACCAAGTGGCCCCATTTGATGGGGATTTACCTGCTTACTACGCTTGGTTACAAGCTCGTCAACAGCAAGCACAGAAAAGCGCGGTGGCTGGTGCTTCATCAACTGAAGCCAAGGTTGAAAAGGTTGATAAAAAAGAAGAACGCCGCCGTGCCGCAGAACTGCGGGAAAAGCTACGCCCGCTACGTAAGCAAATCGAAAAACATGAAAAAGACATGCACAAGGCCCAAGAACAGCTGGATGTGGTGACTGAAGCCATGTCCGACTCCAGTCTTTATGACATTGCCAACAAAGACAAGCTGCAAGCCTTGTTGGCCGACGAAGCTAAATGGAAGAAAGCCCTAGAGCAAGCGGAAGAAGCTTGGTTCGAAGCCCAAGAGGCGCTGGAACAAGCCGAAGCGGAATTGAGCTAAACTATTAGGTACTGTCATCAAGCAAGGGGAGGATAAAATGGAACAAGATGTTCGCTGGAAACTGCGCTTTCGTAACTTTCAGAGGGCGTATTTGCTATTGCAAGAGGCGATGGAAATCCCCCATGAGCAGTTATCACAGTTGGAGAAAGAAGGCATCATTCAGCGCTTTGAATATAGCTTTGAGCTGGCTTGGAAAGTGTTGAAAGACAAAATGGAGTGGGACGGTCTGGAACTGAATCAGATCTCCCCTAAAGCGGTAGTACGCCAAGCTTATGCAGCTAAGTACATAGCCGATGCGGAAGTCTGGCTACGTATGATTGGTGATCGCAATCTAATGAGCCATACCTATGATTTCACCAAATTTGAGGCGGTCATTGAAAGCATTCGGCAAGAGTACTTGCCGATGTTAAGTGATTGGTACGATGACTTAATGGACGAGTATATTTTATCGTGACAGGTCTTACCCAAGCTCAACTAGAGATGATTGCAAGTGTTTTGTCGCGCTATAAAGATGTGACAGGGGTTTGCAACTGTTGCTGATTTTATGTTACTGTATTTATATACATAGTAATATATTGGTGTAAATGAAGCTTTCAGATTGGGCAAGAAAACAAGGAATAAGCTATCGTACCGCATGGAACCAGTTTCGTAGCGGCAAGCTTCCTGTGCCTGCAAGGCAGCTGCCTACTGGCACGATCATTGTTGATGAGGTTGTTAGAGAGTCTAAAGCGGTTATTTATACTCGCGTCTCCAGCTCCGATCAGGAAAAGGATTTAGATGGTCAAATCGCCCGCTGTCTGAGCTTCGCAAATGCTCAAGGAATTGCTGTATCCGCTACTGTCTCTGAAATCGGTTCCG
>NZ_VFRR01000074.1 GCF_006385675.1 Maribrevibacterium harenarium
CGTCTTGTACGATTTGCCATAGTGTCACCTGTTTAGTTGAGAGGTGCATTTTAACACCTCTATTCAGGTGGCCAAATTCACTATGCCACTACACTCTACCCACTTTTCCCAAGTAGGCCATACCGTTTCATTTTGAGGGTTAGTTGGCGGTAGCCAAGTTGCCACGCGCAGCGTTGTTTCAGCAGCAATAGTCGAAGTCGCAACAATAGTACCTACAGCGGCAGCAAGAAGATTTTTCTTAAATGTGCTCATTTTTATTATTCCTATTTTCAGAGATCAAACATTCAACGAAGATTATTTACACTATGACCAACCCATAGCCCAAATAAAACGACTGGATAGCACCCTCCCTATGGATTGCACTATCGATACAGCAACTCAGGTAAAAACAGCGACACCTGAGCCACAAAAACAATAATCAACAGCCTGACGATATCCGCACACCAGAACGGCGTCACACCACGGAAGATGGTTCCCGCATTGACATCCCGCAGTACCGCACTAAGAACAAATACATTCATCCCAACAGGAGGCGTAATCAAACTGATTTCGGTAACCACCACTACGACGATGCCGAACCAGACTAAATCGAAGCCCAAGCTTTGCACCAATGGGAAAAATACGGGAACGGTTAGCAGCAACATGGATAGACTTTCAAACACCATGCCCAGCAAAATGTAGATGCCAAGGATGGCGATGATCACGACGATTGGCGCCACATCCAACCCCGTGACGAAGCCTAACAACGCATCAGGTAAACCGGCGCGATTAATAAAATCAGAGAAGATAAGCGCACCTATCACCACACTGAACAACATGGCAGAGGTTCTAGTGGTATCAACTAAGGTTTCAATAATGGCGGAGAAACTTAAGCTGCGCCGTGCCAAACCGATGATGAAGGCTCCGCCCGCACCGATACCAGCGGCTTCCGTAGGGGTAAAGATACCAAGGTAAATCCCGCCCATTACAATGACAAACAGCAGCAATACTCCCCAAATTCCTTTTAGCGCTTGGACACGCTCTTTAAAGGTCATTCGCTCGCCCGCTGGGCCAGCAGAAGGGTTACGCCACACTACATAACGCACCGCAGCCATATATAGCAAGATGCCAAGGAACCCGGGGATAAAACCTGCCGCGAACAACTCACGAATACTTGTTTCCGTGAGCAATCCGTAAATCACGAGAATAACGCTCGGTGGTATTAGAATGCCCAGCGTGCCGCCAGCGGCAATCGACGCTGTTGCTAAGCTGTCTGAGTAGCCAAACTTACGCATAGGAGGCATGGCCACTTTCGCCATGGTTGCAGACGTGGCTAAACTCGATCCACATATAGCAGAAAAGCCACCACAAGCTAACACGGTAGACATGGCTAAACCACCGCGACGATGACCTAAAAATGCATAGGAGGCGTTGTATAGCTCTTGGGACAATCCTGTTCGAGTGACAAAATTCCCCATAAGAATAAAGAGTGGAATGACCGATAAGCTATATTCTTGTACCGTCTCGGTGACGCGACTGGATGCCATTGTCAACGCAGCTGTCCAGCGAAATGAAAACAGATTGTCCCATGTAAGACCCTGCAAAATGGCAAAACCAAAGAACCCTACAACCCCCATGGCAAAGGCAATTGGCATCCGCAATACAAGAATAATAAATAGGAGAACGACAAAACCTATGATAACGACAGACATTTTACTCTCCTACCGAGCTGGATTGAGGAGCACCACGGTAAACCCGGTAGGCGCCGTAAGTCAGCATACAGGCGGCTGTAACCCAGCTCATAACTGCAATATAGGCAGTGATATAACCAAAGGAGAAACCGAGATACTCCGTCAGCTCGCCGCGACGTAAAGAACGCTCTGCTAGTTGGAAAATACGAGTAGCTAGATAGTAGAAGGAAGTCGAGATAATCAGCACGGAGATCATACCGAGCACTTTAACCACTCGGTGGCCAAGTATGTTGTCTAGCAGGTCAACTACAACATGCCCGCTGCGCCATGTAGTCAACGGCATTTGCGCGAAGACTAATATAGCAAGTCCAATTTGAGTCATTTCCACCGCGCCATCTACGGCGTCGTTGAACAAATATCGGCCCGCTACGTCTACACAGGTCAATACCATCAACAGAAACAAGACAGCAGCGCTGATCATTTCTAATGAGAACCCCACCCAACGAAACAATCCTGGCTCGGGATAATGTTTATTAATCCAATTTTTCGCCAACATGACACATCCTAACTTTTAGTTATATTTATAGTTCTGATAGAGACGTTTACTAACCGATTTAACAAATCACTACAGCACCTCGAATAGCTGTAGCTCTACAACGTCGGGCTTACGCACACCGACTCCTATGAACAAACGTTCAGTTATCCATTGAAACCGTTTGGCTTCGGTTTCAAATTTAGGTCGACAGCGGAAATAGATCAGATCAGGATCGACCAACACACCATCTTTGATCTGCTGGGTAACCTCTTCAGAGGCGACGCGAATTGCATCGTTGTGAATGTAGATTCTCTCACCTTCATCGGTTTCGATGGCATAGCGAGCATCGAGTAGAGTAAGGCGCGGCGTGACGATCACCTGAAAATCCGCTCCGCCTGGCAACACTTTACCCTGCCAACCGTCGCCATACACCCTCCCCCCGGTGATGGAAATAATCCGCCGATGCCCATTTATTGACGCACCAATTTCCAATGGACGATCCACCTCTACTTCGAGAGTAGCAAAGTGTTTTAGCTCAGGGGCCTTGATCATATGTCACCTCTTACAACCTATTTCAATTGATTATGGTAAACATTGTTTATAAATACAACAGTTTTAGCAAAAACAAATAACATTATTTAATTAAGGAATACTAAATTTTGGTAACATGATTGGTGACATTGGGACTCACTGCCGAACACCAAACTTTCCGAGTCGATGCCGTTAGTCAGTGGGCAGCTAACGATTACGTCAAAACTATTTCGGTCACAAACAATGCTTAAAATTGAATCCGCACAAGCTCTATCAGATGCTAGGAATGGGGCTTCCCTCATACTTTTTGGAGGCGAGCAGTGTGGCGTCTGCCACGCTTTAAAACCGAAGCTTCAAGACATGCTATCCACCGAGTTTCCGCTAGTCAGTGGTTACTACATTGATTGCCACGGAAGAGCGGCAGGGACATGCGCACAAGAACGTGTTTTTTCACTACCCGTCGTGCAAATATGGCTTGAAGGGAAATTGTTTGCCGAGTTTTCTAGAGTATTTTCTCTTGGACAAGTCCAGGCTGCCATTGCTCACCCATACCGCCTTCTATTCGAGTAGCATTTGGGGTGTCACATGGGGGTCACAAAGGCCAAAACGGGCGTATCAAGGGCTGGGGGGTTGACTTTTATAGAAGAGAAAAAGGGAATAACAAAAAAGTTCGCAAAACGCTGAAAGGCTTGGTATAACTGGCTTTGAGGGATTTCTAAATCTGAGGAAACACTGACAAAAATATGGTGGGTGTGGAGAGGTTCGAACTCCCGACATTCGCCTTGTAAGGGCGACGCTCTCCCAACTGAGCTACACACCCATCTTAGAGATGGCTCACTTTCAAAGGATAAGAAAGTGGCGGAACGGACGGGACTCGAACCCGCGACCCCCTGCGTGACAGGCAGGTATTCTAACCAACTGAACTACCGCTCCACATCGATGATTTCGTAACGCTTAAGCTACGTCGTCAAAAGATGGAGCGCATTATAGATAAATAAATCGTGAACACAACTGTTTTTTTAAAAAGAATTTTAATTTTTGATGGTTTTAGTAAAACACGCACTACAGGCTTTCGTCAGGTAACTCAGGAATCAGTTAACTAGCGAGCACCCCGCTAAAGCCTTTATACAACAAGCGCAATGCCAACGCTGTGATAACGATTTTTACCGTAATGCCGAATCCTTTATTCGACATTTTGTTCAAAATCGTTCGACCAATTAAGGTACCTACAAAGCCAAAGCCAACCATGAGCACCATCAGCCATACCCACTCATGAAAGGCGAATCCAAGCGCAAGGAATACGATACATTTCATCAGGTGCTGAAAACCCATCATCGCTGAAAGCGTTCCGATCACTTCCCGGCGATCTTCAATAACATGTTTTAGCGTGGAAATAACGAAGATCCCAGTCACGCCTACAAACATCGAAATAAAAGACGTTACACTCCCCAACAACAAACTAGAACCGTCTCGGATGGCCTTGATTTTGAATGGCTCCCAGCACATTACTAGGATGAAGCCTCCTAGTATTATTTGTAACCAGTCTGTTGGTAGAGAAATCGCGATCTGTCCGCCCACCGCACTGCCGATGACACAACCACCAATAAACCAACCAGCCATACGCCAGTGGATGTATTTTCTCATGGTAATAATACGCCCGGTGTTTGAACCTAGCTGTACCACCCCATGCACCGGAATGACGGCACTTGCCGGTAATATATTCGCCATCAGGGCCAATAGGGTCGCACCACCACCAACACCAAAAGCCGCCGTAATCGCAGAGGTAAATAGACTTGAAACCACCAACAGCCAGAAATCAAATGGAGACAACGCTGCTGGTAACAATGGGGAGAAAAAGGTATCTATGGTGTCGACTCCTAAACAAAGCACCGAAGGAAAAGGTATTTTTTCTGTTAATGAGAAATAATACAACCAAGACAGGCTATAGGCGCTATTCACTCAATCTATAAAATTGTTCCTTGGGCTCCATCTTCATGCTCTCAATGGTGTACCATCTTACGACTTTGAAACTGATCTAACTAGTGAGACGCCAATGCGCCCCCCCGCCAATCTACAGAATATGTTCGGTACTTTCGCGATCTTGCTGGCGGCGCTATTGTGGGGAACAACGGGGACTGCGGCACACTTTGCCCCCGCTGTAAGCCCGCTGGCGATCGGAGCCTTTGCCATGGGCGTTGGTGGTATTTTACAAGCGTTACGCTGTCGCCATCAGATTCGCCGGGAATACCGACAATTACTCCGACACCGCAATGCGCTTATCATAGGTACAATCGGTATCATTCTCTATCCACTTGCCTTCTATTCCTCAATGGCTCTGGCAGGGGTTGCGATTGGCAATGTGGTTTCTATCGGCGTTGCACCATTTGCCGCCGCTTTATTAGAGCGTTTTTTTGGACGCACCAATCCTATTACCAGAACGTGGATACTGAGTGCTAGCCTCGGTGCGCTGGGGATTATGTTACTCGCCGGGGCAAAGGGGCATGCAGATGGGGTCGATCATGATCAATTTGAACGCTGGCTCGGTATCGCCCTTGGCGTGGTCGCCGCATCAACTTACGCTCTCTATACGTGGATAGGTAAACGCATTATGGATGACGGAGTGCATGGTAATGCGGTGGTCGGTAGCATGTTTCTGATGAGTTCGGTTGTCCTTCTTCCCACCCTAGTGTTCACCGGAGGCAATCTGTTCGACAACTCGACCCACGCCAGCGTCGCTCTTTACATGGCGTTTGTTCCTATGTTTATCGGCTACGTGGCCTTTGCTTATGGGCTACGCACCGTCGCCGCCAGCACGGCAACCTTATTGACGCTGTTCGAGCCCGTGGTTGCTGCCGTACTGGCCGTTACTGTGGTCGGTGAAAGTATTAGCCAGTTGGGCTGGATTGGCATGGGCTTGATCGGCGTGTGCCTGCTGCTACAGTCAACAAGAGCGCAACAAGCCCACGCTTAGACTAGTCTGACCTCTAACTTTTTCCCTAACGCTGCCGCAAACTTTTCAAGGGTCGAAAGTTTCACATCGTCTGAATGGTTCTCTATTCTTGAGATGGCACTCTTTTGAGTACACAACCTTGCGGCTAAATCCTCTTGTGTCAGACCTGCTGCCTTGCGCGCCTCTTTTAATACCACACCGATACAAAAGGCTTGATAACCTTCATCGAAGGTTGCGGCGAATTCAAGGTCAGTTTTTTTTCTGCTAGCAATATATTTTTTAAGATCACTCATGATTCATACGCCTCAAATAATCACTCCTGCGAGCTTGGGCTAACGCTATCTCTCGTTTGGGGGTTTTCTGAGACTTCTTTTGGAAGCCATGTGTCAAAATTACTAAATCATCATTTTCAAAGAACCCCAATAACCGAAATGTAAGCGTCACTAAATCAGCCTCTAGTTTTCGCGCTTAACCCCGCCCAAACTGTGTTTCGTCTATTCATCCACGGAGCACACAATATGAATGC
>NZ_VFRR01000075.1 GCF_006385675.1 Maribrevibacterium harenarium
GCTGCTCTCGAAGCGAAAGCAATCTAGGTCTGTAGCGCAATCAGAAGGCGCAGAATCTAAGATGGTATCCCATACCTCGGGGGTAAGTGCCCGAGCGTAAGCTTGGAGCGCTCACAGCCGGTAACACTGTTCGCCCGGCGATATGGAATATTTTTCCATACAACTAGGAACGGCACGACTGTATGGCTCTCGGGCGAAAGGGAATTTTACCTCGCGCAGTGATATTGATCTTGCTTTGCTTGGGGAGATAGACCGGCACACCTTGTCGGCTATTGCGTTAGATCTTGATGAAAGCGATTTGCCTCACGCGGTTGATGTTTTATGCCTTGCCCACCTGCGTAATCGAGCGTTAATTGATCATATTGAGCGAGTCGGTGTAAAAATCTACACCCAGTAACTTTCCAGTTTTCTATAAATATCCTGAATAGCATCAAGGTTCTGCTGCACAAAATAGGCTACCATGGCGTCAAGTGTAGAGATTTGGCGCATTTGTTGGCTATGGTCGATGCTTGTCACATGTTTGTCATAATTTCTTTATAGTTTACCTTTCCAGTTACTAAGGAGTCGTTTGATGACTTTTCCCTTCACCCGTATGCGCCGTATGCGCCGCGATGATTTTTCCCGCCGTCTGATGCGTGAGCATCGTTTAAGTGCCGATGACTTGATTTACCCGATGTTTGTCATTGAAGGGGAAAACACCCGTGAAGCTGTGCCATCTATGCCGGGTGTTGAGCGGGTTACCTTAGACATCCTGTTGGAAGAAGCTAAAGAAATCGTTGAATTAGGCATCCCCATGGTAGCCTTGTTCCCGGTGGTATCCGCTGAGAAGAAATCCTTAGACGCGGAAGAGGCTTACAACCCAGACGGTTTAGCGCAACGGGCCGTACGCTTATTACGTAAGCACTTTCCCGAGCTTGGCGTAATGACCGACGTGGCCCTAGACCCGTTCACCACTCACGGCCAAGACGGCATCATTGATGACGAAGGTTATGTGCTAAATGACATTACCACGGAAACTCTGGTGAAGCAGGCGTTGTCTCATGCCGAGGCAGGGGCTCAAGTTGTGGCACCGTCGGATATGATGGATGGCCGTATCGGTGCTATTCGTGAAGCCCTAGAACTGGAAGGCTACGTCAACACTCGCATTATGGCGTACTCCGCCAAGTATGCCTCCGCTTACTACGGCCCATTCCGTGATGCAGTCGGTTCTGCCGGCAACTTGGGTAAAGGCAATAAATTCACTTACCAGATGGACCCAGCAAACAGCGACGAAGCCATTCGTGAAGTGTTGCTCGATATCGAAGAGGGCGCCGATATGGTTATGGTAAAACCAGGTATGCCGTATTTAGATATTGTGCGCCGGGTCAAGTCAGAGTTAGGTGTACCAACCTATGCTTATCAAGTTAGCGGCGAATACGCCATGCAAATGGCCGCGTTTCAAAATGGTTGGTTAGATAAAGACCAAGTGATGATGGAATCACTATTGGCGTTTAAACGTGCAGGTGCCGACGGCATCCTGACTTATTTTGCCAAAGACGCAGCGCGCCTATTAAAAGGCTGACCAGCATAGGGCATACTTCCTGTGCAAGGTTAGCATGACATTTTGGGTAGTTGGTGAATCTCACCAGCTACCCTTGAATTAGTTGAAATGAAAGATTGAGCAGGAATATGTCTGAGCAAAACGTAATTGAAGAGAAAATTGAACAAAAGGAAGAGACTCACGCTCAGGTAGCCGAGCCCGATGAGATCGTGCTTGAGCCCATCCCAGAAGCCCCCGCGGACAGCAGCAAAGTCGCTATAGAATACCGTGCTCCGGAGGAAATCGACTTAAATGATCCTGAGTTATATTTCAACCGGGAACTGAGTCACCTGCAATTTAATGCCCGTGTGCTAGAACAGGCCATGGACGAGAATCACCCGATTCTGAACCGCTTGATGTTCTTGTGTATTTTTAGCTCTAACATGGACGAATTCTTCGAAATCCGTGTTGCAGGCCTGAAGAGCCAAGTAGATTACAACCGGGAGAAAAACGGCCCGGATGGTATGCACCCGCGCAAAGTGTTACAGCTGATCAGTGAACAGGCTCACAAGCTAGTTCGCCGCCAATACCGCATTTTGAACGACATTATTTTTCCGCGCCTAGCCAAAGAAAATATCCATTTTATCCGCCGTTCTGTGTGGACCGAAAAACAAGCAGCCTGGGTAAAAAAATACTTTAAAGACAATGTCTTGCCTATCATTAGTCCGGTGGGGTTGGACCCCGCTCACCCATTTCCTCGCTTAGCGAACAAAACCTTTAACTTCGTTGTGGAACTAGAAGGGCGCGACGCCTTTGGCCGTGAGAATGGCTTGGCTATCGTGCCTGCACCGAGTTCACTACCGCGTTTGGTCAAATTACCAGATGACGTATGTGAAGGCGGGAATAATATGGTATTCCTGTCTTCCATTATTCACGCCCATGCAGATCAGTTATTCCCGGGGATGACGGTAAAAGGCTGTTTCCAGTTCCGCCTGACTCGAAATGCGGATTTGGAAGTAGACTCGGACGATATCGGTCTCGACCTAGCGGGGGCGCTGCGTACTGAGTTGCAAAGCCGTCACTACGGTAGTTCGGTCCGCTTGGAAATCGCCGACAACTGCCCAAACCATATCGTGGATTCCCTATTAGCGCAGTTTGATCTTGGCGAAAGCGACTTATACCGTATTGACGGCCCGGTAAACTTGAGCCGACTCATGGCAGTATTGGACTTGGTAGATCGCCCTGATCTTATGTACCCGCCATTCTCACCTGGCGTGCCCAATAAATTGGCTAAATCTGGCGGGATTTTCGAAGCAGTGCGTCAGCGCGATTACCTGATGATGCATCCGTTCGAAAGCTTCTCGCCGGTTATTGATATGCTGAACGAAGCGGCCAAAGACCCGAACGTGGTCGCCATTCGTCAAACTTTGTACCGTACCGGTGCCAGATCACCGATTGCCAATGCCCTAGTAGAGGCCGCTCGAAATGGCAAAGAAGTGACGGTCGTTATCGAACTACGTGCTCGATTTGATGAAGCGGAAAACTTGGCTCTAGCCAGCCGCTTGCAGGATGCCGGCGCTATCGTAGTATACGGGGTAGTGCGCCACAAAACCCACGCCAAGATGATCCTAATCGTGCGTCGCGAGGGCAACGAACTGACTCGCTATGTGCACTTGGGTACAGGAAACTACCACGCGGGTAATGCTCGTTTGTACACCGACTACTCCTTCATGACCTGTGATAAAGATATTGGTGATGACGTACATCGGGTGTTCCAGCAACTGACGGGCATGAGTAAAGAGCTCAAGATTAAAAAACTGCTACACGCACCGTTTACATTGCGTGACCGCTTGCTCGAGATGATTGATCAAGAAGCGAAAAACGCTCTAGCCGGTGAACCTGCGCGAATCATCATCAAGGTGAACTCATTGACTGAGCAACGCTTAGTGCAAGCCTTGTATAAGGCATCTCAAGCCGGAGTGAAAATCGACCTAATAGTGCGCGGTATCTGTACTTTGCGTCCAGGTATTAAAGGGGTTTCTCAGAACATCCGTGTACGCAGTATCATCGGGCGTTTCCTTGAGCACACCCGGGTGTACTACTTCTTCAACAACCGTAACCCATTGGTTTACCTATCCAGCGCCGACGGCATGGATCGTAACTTGAACAACCGAGTGGAAGTAGCCTTCCCTATTCAAGACTACAAACTGGCACGTCGGGTGAAGAAAGAGTTGGAGTATTACCTCAACGACAATACCCAAAGTTGGGTACTGCAAACTGACGGCTCCTACGCGCTTTCTAAACCACGTAAAGACGACTACCGCAGCGCCCAGCGTGCTCTGCTAAACGACTTAGCGGACAACGCCCGCTAATATCCTCTGTCACCCCCCGTTGCTCGGCTACTCAGCAACGGGGGTTTTTCTCTTAGATGATCCTTCTTCTCTAATCCTTTGTGATGGCCCGTAAAACCGTTATCCTAGTGGTAACAATTGCTTGTTGAAGGTACTACATGAATCACGACGAAGTACTAAATAAACTGCAGCAACTTGCGGAGAACAGCAAAGGACTAGAAGTTGTATGGTTATATGGCTCCCGTGCCAAGAATACAGCAGACGTTTTTAGCGACTATGACTTAGCGGTTGCTTTTAAGCGGGGGGCTTCCTGCGACTGTGAAGATCTAGCTTATCAGTGGTCACAAGTGACACAGGAATCAATTTCTATTGTGAATATCAATCACATACCTGTACCGTTAGCCTACAACATTATTAATGAAGGCGTGGTCATGGTGTGCCAAAACTCTCTACGCCTTCACTCCGAGCAATCTCGAATCTGGTCTTTATGGGAATATTATCGATATGAATACGCCAAAGTCCGTAATTGATTATGAGCCATATGTAATGGCAATCACTGAGCAGGTTGAGCAGCATCTGTGTGGTCTTGATGAACTCAGTACTATCTTTAAACAGCGCCCATTGTCATTTAATGAGCGCAGCGCCACCGAACGCAGTCTACAGGTCATAGTAGAAGCGGCTATTGGTTGTTCTAAGCACCTACTGAAGTCAAAGGGCAAACCAGTACCTTCAGAAGCCAGAGCGAATATTGAGCGAACCTACGAGTTGTTGGGGATAACCAATCCTCCTATCAGGGTTATGCGTGGTGCAATAGGAATGCGCAATGCAATTATCCACGATTACCTAAATCTGGATTGGGAAGTTATTGAGGACGTTTTAAAAGAGCAAAAGTATTACCAGATACATCAATATATCCAACACATCTTGCATATCCTGATGTCAGGGGGTAGGTCATAAGCTGGTAAAAAATTGACATAGGTTAACAAATGATCAAACTAGCCTTTTAAAATGGAAAAAGAGTTTGGTATAAGGAAAAAGTTCTTCTAGCCGGCTAAAAGGAAACAGCAACTCAGGAACAGCGTCTACAGGAGTATGACATGGAAACACCGACCCTCGAACAACGCCCTAATTACGGCTTTGTATACCAATTAAGTTTTTCATTAACACCTCAACAAAACTACAACAATCGCACCCGAGTCACGGGCGCCATCCATCACTGCGAAAAGCAAAAACTCTGCCGTACCCACAAGCTGGATATCGAACATGATCGAGTTACCTGGCTATTGGAGACTGGCACCAATACCTTTCCCAAGATCCTTAACCAAATAAACAAACGTACCAGACCCATCGCTGAAGATGTCCAAATGGCATTCGAACTCAAAGAATGTCGTCAGGACTATCAAATCTAATAGCGTATTGCGGACTTCGGACTTCGGACTTCGGACTTCGGACTTCAGCAGGTGGCACAGGTACCTTTTCGCAGCGACCTTACGCGCTTGCGCGTGGAGCCAGAAAAGGATACCTGTTGCCAACTGCCCAACTGCCCAACTGCCCAACTGCCCAACTGCCTTAGTTAAAAGCCTCGCAGCGACCTTACGCGCTTGCGCGTGGAGCTAGAAAAGGATGCCTGTTGCCATCTGCCCAGCTGCAGTAGTTGAAAAGTCTCCCAGTGCCTGATGAGGCAATGTCTGATTGTGATTTTATGGCTAGCTACTTACACTATCCCAATCTAAATCAACAACAGCCGGAGATACAAGTGGACAAAGTGAATCAAGTTAAGCAACTTGTGAACTCAATTAACCAGCTGCATTTAGACTTCTCCCGCGACTATTTCGAATCCGGCCAACTAGACCAAGTGAATTTGTCGAGGACGATTAGCAGAGTCCCAGTAGAGCATATCTATCGCTATCGTTTAACGCTCCATGAATGTATTAACGACTACCTAATGTCCGCAGAGATCGACTTAAAGTATTTCTATCGAGTCAAAACCCGAGATGCGTATTCCGGTGATTGCGATCGCTCGTTTCGGTCTATTCCGATCAGCTGATCCTGCCGTTTTTCTCTCGTCTTATTTTTACTCTAAGTGAT
>NZ_VFRR01000076.1 GCF_006385675.1 Maribrevibacterium harenarium
TCGGCGAAGGAAAGCTGGTTCATTGCGGGTAGGAGTCACAGTTAATTTAAGTCGGCAAGATTGTCTCATGTTGCCGACTTAATCGCATGTTCCCTAGTAATTGTTTTCCGGTCAACTGGTAAAGGACGCCAATTTTTGGGGATTTCATTCCGCATTACTGGTAAAGATGTGCTCGGGTGAGGGGATTTGGTTCCGCATTACTGGTAAAGATGTGCTCGGGTGAGGGGATTTGGTTCCGTATTGCCGGTGAAATTGTCCGGTTAATTTGTAAAAACGTCAATATTTTGGGATTTCATTCCGCATTACTGGTAAAGATGTGCTCGGGTGAGGGGGATTTGGTTCCGTATTGCCGGTGAAATTTTCCGGTTAACTGGTAAAAACGTCAATATTTTGGGATTTCATTCCGCATTACTGGTAAAGATGTGCTCGGGTGAGGGGGATTTGGTTCCGTATTACTGGTGAAATTTTCCGGTTAACTGGTAAAAGAGGCGAATTTAGGATGATTCCACACCGGTTTTCCACTTTACTGGTAATGCTTTCCACTTTACTGGTAATGCTTTCCGCTTTGCTGGTAAAGCGTAAGAAAATAGCGTTATTTATCAAAAGCTTGTCGCCACCTAAAACATGTAATAAACAAGAACAAAATAAATAAAATATAAAACATCCCTGTTATACACCGACATTAATGTATATCATTTATATTAAAGAAGCCTGATATTTCACATTAAAGTTTGATAATTTACAGTTATTCCGCGTGACTCTTTGACAATAAAACTCCATAGATCGGGGGAGTTCGTTGGAAAAAAATATCAAACTTTATTGTCGCTGAATTTGACGGATAGCCACTGTTTTTATCGGAGATCCATGATGGTAGAGCTCTGGATATAACGACCGAGGTTTTGTTGTTCCCGCATTAAGTTAATCAGAGGCTTAAAGACATCATCCAATCGGATGATCCAATTCGCCATATTATTGCGACCGATTTCGTGACCAAGACGCGCTAACATGCCATCTAAGCGATACAGAGGTAACCCATCGGTATATTTTGATGTGATGATGTATGCCAACAAGGAGGTGGTGGCAACGCATTTACCCAGCGGATGATTTGCTCGCCAGTAAAGGATTCGAACACCGCTTTTTCTTGCCAGATCTCGATCACGTTAAGCTGAGCGGGGATAAACTCCAGTTCCTCTTTCACTTTAGTGAAGAAGGTTTTGGTTGCACCGGCTTTTTCGTCATCGCTTAGGCAGATCTCACGACGGATTCGGTTCAATGAGGCCGAGAAGCCACGTTGACGCTGACGACTCTGCTTGGTTTGTGCTAGCTCTGGGCTCAATGAGTCTTCTGGAATCTCATCAATCAGATCATCAATCGCGTTTTCCAGTTCTACCTCATCAAACAGGTTGATCTGAAACGGCTGTTTCTCACTCTTGGCGGCGAAGCGTTGTACTTTTTGCAGACGGATGATTTCTTCAAGACGCTCGATATAGGCATCACGCTGTTTGATTTCAGTATCACGCTGAGCTAAGACCGAGTCTTTTTGCAACAGCAAAGACACTAGTTCAGCTTGTGATAGCTGACTGTAATCCGGCTTTTTGGAGTGAGATTTGGGAGCGATTTTCATGGCAATATGTTAGCAAAAATCACTGCCAAAATCCTCAGCAAAGTGCCTCATAATACAAGGTTTTATGGCCTTTCATTAAGCTGAGATCGTAGCCATCCAGCAGCCAATTAATCTGTTCACCGGTGAGGGATACCAACTCATCCGAGGCTTTGGGCCACTTAAACTTTTCTTCTGCTAAACCTTTGTAATGGAGCACGAAGCCATTGTCTTCCCAGATCACGCACTTGATCTTATTGCGATGCCGATTAGTGAACGCGTATAAGGCTCCGGAAAAAGGATTGAGCAAGAGCTAGGGCACAATCAGCACTGCCAGTCCATGGGCCTGCTTTCTAAAATCCACCGAGTCTCGATACAAAAAGATCTGGGGTAAATTTAGCG
Source organism: Maribrevibacterium harenarium (assembly GCF_006385675.1). Classification (GTDB taxonomy): domain Bacteria; phylum Pseudomonadota; class Gammaproteobacteria; order Pseudomonadales; family Marinomonadaceae; genus Marinomonas; species Marinomonas harenarium. Next base: position 2,003 of record NZ_VFRR01000076.1, read on the forward strand.
AGGGGCGCAGATAACGAAGTTTCATAAAGTCGCTACCAGAAGGGGCACCAACGAGACATTAGTCACATCAATACCACGAATGATCACCCCATTGGGAAGCAGGATTTCTAGATCGCTCGTATGCGGAGAAGACGTTGCCAGTGCTACCGGTACTAATTTCGATGCAGTTGTCGAGTCAGCGGCAGGCGAAAACTTCTGCCGCCAATAGCTAAACTGATGGTACACCAAACCCTCTTGTTCACAGAAGGCTTTGATGGACACGCCAGAGGCTCGCCACTTTTCGATATGATCAGCCCAAGTTTGGTTTAATGCTATGTTTTCATTCATATTGTGTGCTCCGTGGGTGATTGGGACGAAGCACAGTGTGGTCGGGGTTAGGTGCGAAAACTAGAGGCTGATTTAATGACGCTTACTGAGAATGGGTTGATATACCAACGAAACTCGCAGCAAAACCTGTTAGCTTACCTAGAGCGGTAGTTAGTGACATTCACGCGATTGGTAGTGGTAACAAAGTGGCTCGTTGGGACTGTTTAACTTGACGCACTTGCATCCAGCTTCCCAGATCAATGCCGCTTGTGCGATTGCTAATACCGGCGCTAACGCTTTTAGGCCGTGTTTGAGGTTTGTATTAGTGCGTAAGCACCACGAATTGCTGAAATAATCGCATCTGTGTCAGCTTGTAATGTAGTAGATAGGTGCCTTAACACAAATATGCTGACTAGCGCTGTGTGTTCCATATCCATCGGTAGTGCTGCGTGTCCCTTTGTTCCGCTCGCCGATATGTATATGCGTTGGTGCTGTCGTTGAAATGCTATCGTTTTGCCTGGTCGCCGGAATTCGGCTCCTGGGGCATACCCTAACAGCACACTCGCCATTCGCATAATTTCGTACATCGATAATTCCAGTGATGTCTTCCGTTCGTATAAAGCAGTCTGATTCGAAACGGGAGATACCTCGATGCCAAGGGTTGGCCGTTTTACCTTATCACCTGTGAGTTTCGTGGCGCTACCATTGTAAGCAGAGGTATTGTCAGGCTGCGAATGATTGATAGCCTCAAAGTCAAAAATATGTTCAATTTGAAAGACGCCCTTCGAGCCAAAGCACCGAATTTTGTTGTGAAAATCAGACATTTTGTTTCCTTTATTTATTAATATGCTCTCTTCTTAATAGATATAACACCTCTACTCTTTGTGATCGACTTTGGCTTTGTAGCGGTAAGCCGACAAGGACACGATATACGGTGATGATTCGAGTTTGCTATCACATCTCGGTTTGCTACTTGTTCTCATTTCATCTATGCGACGATAAATAACCTTTGGCATGGGGGGCACGACAGCGATAATTCCTGATACTTTTATTACTTGACGCACTTTTCCCTCTGAAGTAGGTTGGAAAAAGGTCAAATTAGCAATCATTTTAGGCGGTTTAGTTTGAACGATGGCCAGAGGTGCGCCATCATTTTTCTCGATTAGATCTAGAGCAACATTTAAAGCCTTACTCTGAAGGTGTTGCTCAGCGAACTCACGTTGGGCTTCTACATCTTTCAATCTCTTAAATGAGTTATGGTTTCGAGCCCATGACAATGAAACTGCCCCAATTTGTTGACTAAAGGTGTGAATATTCGTGTAGGCTCGATTCAGGTCTATAGCCTCAAAGTTCATAGACTTAAACAAACGATTTATTAGTCGCCATTCAGATTCTATGACTGGGACTATTTTTTCAGCCTCGATATCCTTTCGCAGGGATCGTAACTGATTTTCTTGGAAAAATTCCAGCGCATCTGAAAGTTTTCTCGCATTGTTCGCCTTGATTAGTCTACGTAACTGAACAGTGGCATTTTTGAAGTCATTCTTGACAGCATTGAACTGGTTAATGAGTGCAATACTTTGATCTGTCAACGTGACTACACCGCATTTTATATTAATATCAGTATCCAATAAATCATTATCACTTTGATAAACGAGTAGTGTAATTGAATCAGCTACAGCTTTTCTATGATGATCAGATCGATATTCCTCAAGATCAATAGGAGAATCATCCTTTTCAATAGGAAGTATGACACTAAATAATGAGTCTTCTAATATTGCCTGGTGTACTTTCCCAGCATGTTGATGAAGTTTTTTTGTGGCGTCTTTGAGATGCAATAAAGCTTCCATAAAGTACATAGGCTACTCAGTATTTTCTGATTGATAAAAATTAAATCATATCTAATGAATATTATAAATGATATAGGATAAATATTCGATATGAAATTATACCACCCCCGCATCGATAACCAACCTATTTACTTAACTCACTCTTCTATTCAAATTATATTTACCTTACTAATTTCAAGGATTTTCTTCCTTATCACTCCTTCGCCTACCTGATTTACCCTTCAGAAAGGACCGCTTCGCGGCCTAAGTGATGTTAATAGTGAATTTTTGGCTGACATAGGGAGGAATAGGGAAGAGGGAGTTTTTGAGAATTTCAATATATATGGTGCGGGGGTGGTATAATTATTCTTTTTAAACTTGTTATTTAAGGATAAAGAGTTGTCTTTGACCTAACGCAATTTTTATAAAAGTATTTATCGGCACTAGCAGCTAGTTGGGCATTTATTATTTCCGGTAAAATTTATTATCGGAAATAATAAAAAGTAGTGTTTTATGTGTATCACGTTAGCTTATTAATACCTAATACACTATGATGCGCCGCGTTTGTATGACGTTAGACCTATTTGTGAAAGTTAAAAAATCTCTAAAGCTGATCAATCAGTTTCATATCGAGTCTATCAATCAGATGGATTACCTCATGATGTAATCAACGGCTTTCTTAGGAATCGTGATCATCGTGGTTATGCTCCTCTAACAATTAAGAGTCACGCAGTTGACCTCAAAGAGTTTTTTGCGTGGTTAGGGAACATGCGAACAAGTCAGAGAATTTTGGTCTGACTTGATTCACACGCTTGTAACGCTTCAAAAGAGTTAATGAGCCACAGTTTCTCCCTTCTATGGTGCTTCAAGCACCTTAAACCCGTCATTTGGACGGACTAACCCTGTGCAGACCGTATCATTTGGTCTACTCGTAGCATATTTCCAAGTGCAAACATAACGGCAAGCTTGTTGTCATTTTTAGTCAGGCCCTTATAGACGGCCTTGCGAAAACCAAACTGACATTTCAAAATCCTAAACGGGTGTTCGACTTTCGCCCTGATGCTCGCCTTTAAGTATTCTCTTCTGATCTGCTGCTTATTTTTACGAGGGTGCTTTTTCCAAGCGCGTATCTTGCTAGGCATCTCAGCCACTAACCAATCGACTTTCCGATCCTTATTTTCAGAGCGCTTTTCTACGCCACGGTAGCCGGAGTCCGCCGATACAAAGGATTCATTACCATGAAGGAGCTCTGGCAGTTGGTTTAGATCATGATCATTAGCTGCATATTTCGGAGCATTCCGACCAGCCATTTCGGGATTATCCGATCGCCCATTTCGGTTTAATCCGATCACCGGTTCCGCGATTATACGATCACTTTTAGCCCCACCCCGGAATCGGCGATCGGAATAGCGAAAAACGTGATCGGAATGCCCGAAACCCTTCCTTTTTCTCTTTTAAATCAATAGGTCGCTATTCTTTACTTCTCAAACAAGAAGGGGTTCTAGGGATTTTCCCCTCTAAAAAGACATAATCCTCTGTAGACCACACCAATAAATGGCTGCGGAGGTGGTTTACTTTCAGCTTGGAG
>NZ_VFRR01000077.1 GCF_006385675.1 Maribrevibacterium harenarium
GCTACTCTCGAAGCGAGAGCAATCTAGGTCTGTAGCGCAATCAGAAGGCGCAGAATCTAAGATGGTGTCCCATACCTCGGGGGTAAGTGCCCGAGCGTAAGCTTGGAGCACTCACAGCCGGGAACACTGTTCGCCCGGCGATATGGAATATTTTTCCATACAACTAGGAACGGTACAGGAGGGATTAGAAAGCTTCGCTGGAGTCGAGGGAGTAAGGGGAAAAGCGGTGGTGTTCGGGTTATTTACTACTACCACGATGAACGTATACCACTTTATCTGCTAACAATGTTTGGTAAAAATGAAAGGGCTAACTTGTCAAAATCTGACCGTAATGCGCTTTCTCAGTTAGTCTCAATTTTGGTTAAAACAGCATTGGAGAAGCAATATGACTAGTGCATTCGATAGCATCGCTCAGGGACTCCAGGAAGCGATAGATTTGAATAATGGAAAAGCCGTCGCCGCAAAAACACACCGTTCACCAGAAGTTGATGTGGCGAAAATACGTCATCAGCTAGGCTTGACGCAGATGGAGTTTGCATCAAAATTTTGCATCAGCGTCTCGACACTTCGACATTGGGAACGTGGTGATCGAAAGCCCCACGGTCCGGCCTTGGCACTGCTTAATGTTGTTGCGAAAGAGCCTCAAGCAGTGATGAGGGCGTTAGGCTAGTAGCTTCATTTTCGCTATTCTTTATCAGGTCAAACGCGGTATTTATGTCTTCTAGTCCCATGTTATTGATGATTCTTGGGGCAAAGAAACTTCCTTCAATCAGCTAAACACAGCCCATGTTACCAATGCCGCCCATCAGCTTTGTCCACGTTCGTCGCCAATACCATTTTCGCAGTATCGAAATGGGGCGTTGGGTGAGCGATGCCGAGCGGGATAAAGCCGCAGCGCAATTTCACGGTGCCCTGCAAGATCTTATGATGGCGTTAGCGGTGCCGGAGGAGGTTATCTCTCTGCGTGGTCAGCTCGGGTTGCAGTTTGGCAAAGGTGGGCGGCTTGGTGTCAGTGCCCATTACTCTCCGCTAGAGCGAAAGTTGGCGTTGGCCAAAAATGCTGGGGCGGGCAGTTTGGCCCATGAATGGTTTCATGCTTTCGACCACTATATGGGTAGCAAAATGTTTCAGGAGGCAGGTGACCATAGTTTTGCTTCTAAACTGTGGCTGCACGACAAACCGATCATAGAGCATGCCCTAAACCAGAGATTAGCCCAATGTTTCGCTGCCATTATATTGGATGAAGATGGCAGCTCGCCTAGTACGCTTTTTTCCCATTCGAAACTGACGGATCGGCGTCTTGGAGTGCTGTACTACGCAAAACCGGAAGAGCTTTGCGCCCGAGCTTTTGAAGCCTTTATTGAAGATGCCTGCCCACACAGTCGTTTTTTAGTGAAGGGAACCTTATACTCCGACGAGGCCAAAGCAGGCTTATACCCGAGTGGTAGCCAGCGCCAAAAGATCAATGAAGCCTTTCACCTTTACTTTGCGGCATTGGGTCAGGCGGTGATGCGGCAATCAGCACAGCAACAGCAGTGACAACAAAATCAGTCAGTCGTCCAGCTTGATCCACAAAACGCCGGCACGTACCTCAGCAGCAACTTTACTCAACGACTCCTTTTCACAGGGGCCTTGTATGCAAAGACCAGTATGCTTTTCGAATAAAGCCTCGTGGCGGGAGCATTGAATGTATTGGCGTTTGCCATCTAAAAAGTAGTTTGGCATCCACTCTAAACGACTGCCGAAATGGGGGCAGGCGTTGATATAAACATGATATTCCCCCGCGACGGGGATACAAACATACTCAGTATCATTGAGATAAAAGCCCCGCCCGGTTTCTTCAATTTCGTTCACATTAATATCGGTACAGATCCAGCTCATTCGCTTTGCTCCTGTAAATAAGTGACTACACCTTCACCGGCGTGCTTGCCGGTCGCAAAACACCCAGTCAGCAAGTAACCCCCAGTAGGGGCTTCCCAGTCTAGCATTTCCCCAGCACAGAATACGCCAGGCAATGCGGTTAGCATAAAATCTTCGTTCACAGCGTTTTCACAGACTCCGCCGGCACTAGAGATAACCTCATCGATAGGTTTGGTAGCGGTAAGTGTGAGTTTGATGTTTTTTAGGCAGCTGACCAATTGCGCAGCGGTTTGAAAGTCTGTTTTAACGTAACTTTCGTGGAGTAGGGCTAACTTCACCCCGTCAATTTTCAAGGTACGCTTGAGGTATTTGGCGAAGGACTCTTTAGGCTTTTGCTTACTAAGCCGGTCAAGCGCTTGTGCTGGCGTTAAACTTGGAATCAAATCCACAATTAAATGAGCAGTGCCGGAGGCTATAATTTGGTCACGTAAATATTTGGAAAAAGCGTAAACCAAGCTACCTTCGATACCGGTTTTGGTGACAATGGCTTCCCCTTTTTTGGTGATCTTTTCCCCGTCGGGCAGCATAACAGAGAAGCTAACGTCTTTTAGTGGCGCCCCTTCAAACTTAGTTTGTAAATACTCACTCCAATTCCCAATAAAACCACAGTTGGTACTGACTAATGGAGCTACGTCCACATTGAGACTTGGTAGCCATGATTGCCAACTGCCATCAGCGCCGAGCTTGGGCCAACTGGCACCACCTAATGCCAGTACAACGGCATCTGCTTTAACGCTAATGGTCTCTTCATAATGTTGAAAATATAGGGTTTGATCGGCATCCATCTTGATCAATTTATGACGCATCTGAAAGGTCACTCCGCTCTCTTTTAAGCGTTTTAGCCAGTTACGTAATAGGGGGGCTGCTTTCATATCCGTAGGGAAAATACGTCCAGAGGTGCCAACAAAGGTATCAATCCCAAGGCCGTGAATCCAATCACACAGGGCGGTATTTGGCAGGGCCGTTAAACTGGGTCTGAGCCATTCGGCTTTATCGTAGTATCGGCTTAAAAAAGGATCGAAATCTTCGGAGTGGGTAATATTCATACCCCCAACTCCAGCAAGCAAAAACTTGCGACAAGCGCTTGGCATGGCATCGTACACTGTCACTTGGTATCCAGCGTTTTGGATGACCTCGGCCGCCATGAGACCTGCTGGCCCAGCACCTACCACGACAACTTGTTTCATTACTTCACCCCATTGCAAATTTGGCTGCATGATACTGGAAAAGCGTCATTCTGCCGATCATAGGGAGACAAATCTGTCGAAATGTAAACAGATGGTCAAAAACAGCAATAGTTACTTACAGAAACACAGCACAATGCCCATATTCTTTTGTCTATCTAAGTGAATAATTAGTAAAAATTAAACTATAGTGTGTATATCCGCCGACTATCTACACCAAGTGAATTAGATTTGATCGGTTGAGACTGTTGCTGAATTGAGGGACGAATGAAACATATTTTACTGGTAGAAGACGAACCGATTAGCGTGCAATTTATGCAGATAGCTTTGAGTGATTATCAGCTATCTAGTTTTGCTACAGCTGAATCGGCATGAGAGGCTATTACTTCTGGCGAAGTGGTGGTCGATGCGGTACTGCTGGATTTAAACCTTCCTGGCATGAGTGGCTACGAATTTCTGGAAAAAATCAAAGCTATCGACACCTTTCAATCTTTACCTGTGATTATTCAAACCGGTGATACCTCTCCTGCTAGTATCCAAAAAGGCATCGATCTAGGCGCTTACTACTATTTGACCAAACCGGTACAGCGTAAGGTGCTGATTTCCATCGTGGAAGAAGCGGTAAAACACGCACGCATGCTAACCCAGTTAGAGCAGCAGCGTGACAATGCGCTTTCATGTATGGCACTCACTACGCGATTGGAGTTCGCTTTCAGAACCGTAGAGGATGTAAAAGCATTGTCTGCTTACTTGAGTTCGTTTTACCCCGATCCTGCCAAAGTCAGTACCGGCATTTGGGAACTCCTGCTAAACGCTGTAGAGCATGGCAATCTTGGCATCAGCTACGCGGAAAAAAGTGCCTTGATGGAGAGCGGCGAATGGGCTGGGGAGATCGAGCGCCGCCTCGCCTCACCAGAATATCAAGACCGTGTCGCCCATGGCTGTTTAATTCGTGGTGAGCGTAGCTGGATTTTGGAAGTAACCGATCAAGGTGCGGGTTTTAACTGGCAAAAATATATGACATTTGATCCAGAGCGAGCCTTCGATCTGCACGGTCGTGGCATTGCCACGGCGAATGGCTTTAGTTTCACTAAGGTAGAATATCTTGGTAACGGCAGCCAAGTACGAGCCCTGTTGGAATGGTAGGGGCTAAGATGGATGTGCCCCAGCAGAGGAGTCGTAGGCGAACTTTAGCTTATATAAGTCTAGGGGGCGTTTTTCTTTCTTTCCTGGTCATGGCATCGGCTCTTATTGCGCATTTTTTGGTGGGCAATCGGGTTGATCAGATCGGCAGTGATGCGCGCCATATTATGGAGTTAAAGGCCGAAAATTTACGCGATCAGATCGCTCAAGATATTAATATTTTGATGAGCTTACGTTCGGAAGTTCAGTACTTATCACACACTGAATTATCGGAATTTTCTCCCCATCAATGGGCCCATCACCATGTATTTCGCAGTGTTTTGACCCGCAACTGGCACGTCTATCAATTACGCCTGATTAGTGAAGGTGGCCAAGAAATATCTCGTATTGATAAGCACCGCAGCACTGGAGAAATTATTGAAACGGCGGCGGTTGATCTGATTAATGTAAATTATCGTCCTTACATGGATGAGATGCGTCGCCTCAATGATGGTCAAGTCTATCTCAGTACCATTGATCTCAATATAGAACGTGGACAAGTCGAGCAGCCGTTACGTCCAACTTTTCGTTTAGCCACTCGATTGCCTCTGATGTATCACGGTGAAAAAGTCTATCTCATTGTCAACGTAGAAGCTGAAGAAGTGCTCAAAATGGTAAAGCTAGGCTTTGCCGCCATGCCGATAGAGCTATATTTGGCGAATAATGTTGGCGATTGGTCTTACAGTGAACATCCTGAACAAGCATGGGCAAGTCAATTACAGCATCAAGAAGGTTTGGCTAGCTCTCATCCAGAAATGTTTCGTCTGGTGCAAAACAATGATATGGGAGAGTACCTAGACCGCGGTGATTATTGGTACTGGCAACGCCTCATTATCACGCATCCAGAAATGGGAGTGTTTGGTGTATATGGTGCTTATAACTTCGCCACTATCCTGGTAGAAGTTCCAGAAGAGACAGTTTGGGCTTTACGGAAAAATTATTTTTCTTGGGCGTTCGCTTGGATGTTAGCCACGATTCTTATCCTCGGTGGGGGAACCTATGAGCTTACCCGACGGCAGCGTCGTAACCGGCATCGATTTGAAGAAGAGCGTTTTCGTAATATTTTCTCCTCCCTTTCTACTGGTATTGTTGTAGTCAATCGCGAAGCCCGCATTGTCATGACCAATGGCGCCGCTCGAGACATGTTTGGTTACACAGAGGGGGAACTGGAAAGCCAATATATCGAGGTTTTAGTCCCCAAAGACGTACGTACTCACCACCGTTCCTAGTTGTATGGAAAAATATTCCATATCGCCGGGCGAACAGTGTTCCCGGCTGTGAGCGCTCCAAGCTTACAGCCGGGCACTTACCCCCGAGGTATGGGACACCATCTTAGATTCTGCGCCTTCTGATTGCGCTACAGACCTAGATTGCTTTCGCTTCGAGAGTAGC
>NZ_VFRR01000078.1 GCF_006385675.1 Maribrevibacterium harenarium
TTGGCCGAATGTGAAGCTAGGTGAGCTAGACGTTAAATTCCCTGAACTCAACATCGACTGGCCGAATGTGTCTTTGCCAGATTTGATGTTTGCTTTGCCAAAACTCGATCTTAAAGGCTTCAGTGTTGACTTTGATCTGCCTAAATTGGGCCTAGATTGGCCAGATGTTTCCTTGTCTGGCTTATCAGCGAAATTCCCAGATTTGAATATCGATTGGGCGAATTTGTCATTGCCAGAATTTGTGTTGGCATTGCCGAAATTAGATTTACCTAACTTCGATATCAGTCTGTTTGATATCAACTTGCCAGATTTTGCGTTCCCTGATATCGATTTTGGCTCGTTTGATTTAGATCTTGACCTAAGTAACTTAGGTTTCTCTATCTTCGGTGAAGTGGGTTTTAGTATCGCCGATATGTTCGAATTTAGCGGGGAAATGGGCTTCTCCAAGCTAAATGATGAGATTGTCATTCTCGGTGAGGAAGTGCTCGCGCTATTTGGAGTGGGTGATTTCAAAGCGGGCGTCACCGATGGTGATTTAGCGCTATTGATTAAGAAAGATTCGACTGTTGCACTGGATGTGGCAGGCGATCTAGTTCTAGAAGGTGCCGGTTTCATTACCGACACTATCTGGGCAGATCGTGCACGCTTCCAATACAACACCAGCACAGTAGACTACAGCGGCGATAATAAACGTACTCTTACAGTGGGTAGTTTGAGTAAAGATTTGACCATGGCGGCAGGAGCGACCGGTTCCCCATACATGGCGTTGAATGTTTACGGTTTCCGCGCCCAAATAGATGGTGCAGTCGGGTTATCAGGTGACTTTAGTTTTGCTCGTCAAAAGATTGATAGTACCCAAGTCATGATGATGACAGGTTCTAATGTCACCGCTTACTTAGGTACCGACGACATTAACGCTAAAGTATCGAATGCTGATCTAGCCATGGCGATATTTGAAGTTAATGCGACTAGCACCACTTACGCGATTTATGCCCTCGGTGATGCGGCAATCGTGGGTGTTACCGATGTGACCTTAAGCGGTACTTTCCAGCTTTATTACAATCGCACAGGTCTGCAAACCATCGATTTTGGTGGCACAATCGGGGAAATTGATTACGGCACCACGGCAAACTTTACATCGCTACGTTCAAGCAATCTGAATGTTAGCGTCGCAAATTTCTTCTCAGTTACGGGTGGCTTTGCCATCGAAAGCACCACCTCTAAGGTTACCTTGTCGGATGGACAAGAAGTAGACGTGGACTTGCTGACGTTAGGCACCAAAAACGTTACCGCGTTTGTCGGTGTAAACGGTGGTACGGCAGACAAGCTTGGTTTTGACCTTACCGGCGCTGATATGGCGTTGGCTCTGATGACTGACAGCAGTAACAGCGAGCGTCAGTGGATGGCGTTGCAGTCCAGTGTGACGAGCGCGGCATTTGTGGGTGTCGATGGGCTGACGGTACAAGCTGAAAGCCTCAATGTCGCCATTAACCGTAACTTGAGCACTAAGGGCGAAGCGGTTGCTCAGCCTGATCTCGTACTTGATACCATTTTGACATTGAATACCGACCTTGCCGAAGGGGAGTTGGTATTTGAGTATTTATCCCAGCAAGCTCTTGTTGCGGTAGCGGCTAGCCGTTCATCTAGCGTGATTCGCAATGATATCAAAAACAAGTTGGAAGATTTGCTCACTGCTGCAGGCGTGAGCAAGGTTGCTGGTAACATTTTAGTGACTGGCGAAAAAGAAACCGGCTTTACTATTACCTTTGGTGGCGATCTGTCTGGAGTTGACTATTCAGGTTTATTGGTTAGCCATAAATTACCGTCAGTGACAACGAACGTAGCGGAAGTCACAGAAGGTGTACCGGCCTACATCAATAAAACCTTTACACCGGTCAATCAAAACGCGATTTACCACTTAGTAGTCAATGCTAACGAAGGCACGCTAACTCTTAATTACGGTGCTGACAGTGAGACTATTGCATTAACTGCAACGCAAACAGATTCTGACCTTATCACCGCATTAACCAGCAAAATCTCCGCACTTGATGGAATTGGCGCTAACAATGTGAAAGTGACGGGTACCCGTGCAGCAGGCTTTGATATTGAGTTTATCGGTGCATTACAGGGTAAATCCGTCCATAATTTGAGCGCAAGCTTGGTTCTACCAAGCTACACCACGAGTACACAAACCGCGGTTACCGGAAGTCAAACAACGACGGGTTACAACACGACCGGAACCAATGTTCGTGAAGTGCAGAAAATTCAATTCTCTGGCGCTACTGGCAGTTTTAGAACTTACACGCTAGAGGTTGCAGGCAAATCTCTTGGCTCCTTGATCTTTACACCAAGTAACCCTGGCAACAATGCCACCAAGCTACAAGACGCTTTTGATTCTGTGCTGGGCACTGGCGCTGTTCGCGTTAAGTTCGATCAAAATTCGACTGCGAAAGATCCCGCTTACTTTGTCACCTTTGGTGGCAAGTACGCCTACCAAGATATAGCCACGATTAAAGTGACTTCCACCAATGGCGTGAGCGTAAGTGTTGGCACAGAAAAAGAAGGTTCTGCGGTCACTAAAACAGCCATTACCAGTACCGTTGCTGAAGTTCAAAACGTCACGTTTGCTAGTGATGCAAAAGGATCGCTTACTCTTTCCTATGCTGTAGATGGCAAAACATACACCACCAGTGCGCTCAGTTTTGCGGCAACCGCAGAGCAGATCGATACTGCTTTGACCAATGCGCTTGGCGGTGATTTTGCCGGTGCTGACATTACCGTGAGTGCTTCGACTGGCAAATGGCAGATTACATTTGGCGGAGCGTTAGCGGGTAAAGATATTGGTACGATTGCTACCAAAGTCGCACCACTCAATGGCGATGTGACCCTTGAAATGACGCAAGCGGGTCTAGTACGTACTGAGACTACCACCTCCACTACCGCAGCCGTGGCAGAAGTTCAGCAAGTTACAGTTAAATCCGCTGCCAAAGGCACGTTCACATTAAGCGTAGATCATAGCGGTAATACCTACACGACCTCAGCGTTAGCATTAACGGCGAGCTCTCGGGACATTGAAGCCGCCTTAGAAACTGCCCTGTCAGGTATTAGTGGTGCGACTATTGATGTGCTTGGTCAAGGTGAGGGCGTCTGGACGGTGACCTTCGGAGGCACACTCAAAGGTGTAGATATCGCGTTGATGGATGTGAATTATGCCTACACCGATGTGACGACTTCCTTGAGTGTTAAGCAAAAAGGCGCCGTGGTTGAGCAAGCTGACCTGATTGCGGATGTAAATCCGAATCTAGTGGTGGATTTTGCGGTGACCAATTTAGCAGTGACGAATGCTATTGGCAGCACTTTCACATTGGATATGGATGGTGCTCGTGGTGCCATGACCACTATCGCCGCTGACCTTACTCTGGACGTTTTTGGTTTTGTTCAAGTTTCCGGCGGCTTCTACATGGATAAAGCCGTCAGCACGGTGAAGGATGCGGATGGTAATGCCATAGAAGTCGATCAGTTAGTTATTGCCGGAGCGGGGGTAGATGCCTTCGCCGGTATGAATGGCGGCACCGATGACCAAGTTGGCGTGAAGCTAGCTGCTACCGATTTTGTATTGGGTCTATACTCTGAGCGTGATGTACAAGATGCCCGCCAGTGGACATCACTACAGGCTTCCGCGGGTTCTTTGAGCCTAGAAGGTATCGATGGTGTTACCTTGAGTGGTAGCGAAATCAATGTGAGCGTCAACCGCACGGCGAGTGATGGCTCAGTATTGGATTTCTCTGGCGATAACGCGGTCAATGTCGAAGTATTGCCCGGCATAGAGGTTTCCCTAAATAACGATGGTGATTTGGGCGAATACTACGGCTTGAATGCAACGGCGGAACTTGGCTTTGCAGGTATTAGCGTCGCTTCTGGCATCGAAATGGCATACCAGCCAAAAGTGTCATTGCTTGATACTGACGACACATTACAAGACTTCTCAGTCGTGAAATTCGGTCTAACCGATGCATCTGCATCACTAAAAATCGCCGATGTATTTGATCTTAGCGTGGCTGGCTTGGACTTGGGTATCAGCTACCTTGAAAGCCAAAAAGCGGGTGATACCCGTAGTTGGTTGTTTGCTGATGGCAGTGCCGACACGATTTCAAGTGCCGCCGGTGATGTGGCGAGCCTAGACCTGTCTAAAGTCAAACTGCATTACGGTCAGGCTCTGCATGGTGAAAATGCTGAACTCCTAAACCTAAGTCTAAATCCAATCGAAATCGCAGGTTTCACTCAAGCAAATAGCGACACGGAAGCGTACTTTGATATTTCCGGTCGTGCTGAGCTAGATATCTCAGGTCAAACCTTGGCTGCGGATCTGGGCTTGTCTATGAATCCGGTGACCCGAGATGAAATTCGTGCGGATATTGAAAATGGTTCGATTGCCCTAGCGGCAGGCTCCGGCGCGACAGGGTTAGCGCTCAACGTATCGGATATTCATGGTGCGATCTTAATCGACAGTCGCGGTATTGCGGGGGTCATGAACGCCGGCGATATCACACTAAAACAGCTTGATGGCTCAGACCTTCCTGGCATCAACATCAATAAAGTTGGTGGTGTGAGTGTTGGCTTTAACACCATGGGCGAAGCGGTGGAAGAAACCATCGGTGCCACTTACTTTGATTTTAGTGAAGACAAATTCCACGATTTCTTTGCCATTAATGCCAACTTAGACCTTGGCTTAACCGTTGGCCCTGTGACCTACAACTTAGCGGGTCAATTTGGTTTCACCAAAACTCAAATGGAAATCGTCAGCGGCGAAGGGGCGCAAGACATTCTGTTAATGTCGCTGACTCAGGGCGACACCTACTTGAAAGTAGGCGACGCCCCAGGTGGGGCAATGGTGCGGCTATCCGGTCTACAAGGTGCGGGTTTAATTTCCAATATCAATGGCGAATTTGGTGCGGTTGGCTCTCTCACAATTGGTTCAATCGCATTGACCGAGGCAGATGGTGTTACCCCATTGGTAGCGGGTCTGAGCATGTTGCCGTTGAACTTACCGTTCGATTTCAACCTGTTTGATCTGGATCCAAACCTCAACTTATCCTTGACCTTGCCTGAAATCGATTTGACTTTGGCATCCTTCCCGTACGTGGATTTGGGGGATCTTGGCCTACCAAGCTTGAACCTACCAGATCTAGATTTGGCAGCCATATTGCCAAATATCGAACTGCCGGATTTGTCTTTGCCAGAGCTTGGTTTTGCGTTGCCATCATTAGGTTTGCCAGACATCAATATCAGCTTCCCCAATGTGGATTTGAACTGGCCTTACTTATCTCTAGCGGATTTGAACTTAGCCTACCCAGATTTGGGATTAGACTTCCCGAATCTGTCATTCCCTGAGTTGATGTTCGCATTGCCGCGTTTGAAC
>NZ_VFRR01000079.1 GCF_006385675.1 Maribrevibacterium harenarium
ACTCATTGGTCGCGACCAGTCCGAGATTACAGCGCCTGACATAGCCAAATATTTAACATCTTTAATACAGGGGCAGGCGGTACGATGGGGATTGAGTGATAAAAGCTTTGATTTACTAGCTAGTGGCAATCAACTATCCCTCAAATTGATTGATGTCTTAGTTAGCTAAATTCTGATCAAAAAACTCAGTCATGAACATCTGCTATTGCCGGCACCGGGGGTTGAAACAGGTCAAAATCGACGAGAAATCACGTCCGCTTTAGCGGCATATTAGATATTACTAATAGTCCAGTAAGGGTCGGTACCGGCGGTTTAAAGCAGCTTCGAGTTAAAGAGAATTGCGTCTGCTTTACCAGTTTGTTTAAAAACTCTCACGGTTCGGAGTGGGCCAGCGTCTATCGAGGCCACCGAAGTTATTCCGTCTCGCCTGAGTCGGACAAGGCCATCTATATCATTTAGTTAACTAGCCTAACTCAACTTTGCTCGGATGAGCGCTAAGGCAACCAATTAGGCGATCCCAGCGCGGATCAGTGAAAAAACTCGACCGGGTGATAGTTGTCAACGCCGTAAAAGTAGGTATAAACGAGATTTATCTTACTATCTTATTGTTTTTACGTCATTTATTAATAGATTTCAGCACATTGACAGAAAGAGCAATATGGGAAAAGTGCCGGCGACGGAAAGCCAGCGGATACTTTGTCGGAATATAGGGGAATGCAAACGCGATTTTGCAACAACATTAGTACTTCAGCTGAACCAAGATACGTGACTTTCATAGCGGCACCCAAATATACTGTTTATATATACAGTATATTTGCAGTTATCGAGGGATTCAATCACTAATGACATCCATCGCGTTAATAGACAGTTGGGTACTGGGCGTAATTGCCGTCGGCTAGAATGGCATTCACCTCTTCATATCGGTGACACAAGCATCCAGCAATCCGTAAACTGGAGACAGATATGAGTCATAGTAAAGACGACTCTTCCCCTATCGAAAGCATAGATGATCCAATTAACTCCGAAGATGAGCTGCTCGAATTGGCTAATCAGATATTTGCGAACAAGCGAAAAGCGGAACTCTGGCTAAATACACCCGCATTAGCGCTTGGTGGCGCAACTTCATGACTCAGTTACTTCAAGTAGCACAAGCACATGATTATCGAACTATTGATGATCTACAATTGCAGGTTGGAAAAAAGCGAAATGGCATGTGCCGTCCGCGATAGTAATAGTGTTCAAGAAATTTGAATCATAGTGGAAACGTGCAAGTGATTTTGAACAGTGAACTTAGTGCTGAAGGATTTCCATAGACGACGTTTTCGAACAGATGCATTACAGAACGGTATTGCCCCATGATCAACGGCAAAATGAGAGGTAAAAAGAAAGATGTCATTTACTCGAAAACGCGCTTTTAAACGCATTTTGTAACCACTGCATCCCGGGGCCAATTGCTGTGCCCCGCATCCACACTAAATCAACCGGAACAGCCCATGTTTTCTGATCAAAGCGGGTGTTGATTTTTACCAATGAGCCGTTTCTCATACTCAGCTCGGCGAGATGCTTAGGGACATACCCCCAACCGATATTTTGTTCAATCAGTGAAATAGCTGCCAGTGTACTGGAACACCACCAAACTGAGGGTGACATAGATAGCATCAGAGCCGGTTCAACTTTCTTAAAACTACGCTGTGAGATTTGCCGGTGAGGGTACAGATCAGTTTCTGCTATCGCCATTTTTTTGGCCAGTGGGTGATCTATATGGCACATAGGTATCATATGGACTTGGCCGATATAACTGAAATCTACCTCTTTAAACGAAGCCACTTCCGTCAACATCAGCCCTAGGGACAACTGTCCTTGTTGCAGGGCTGGTACAATATCTGACGATGGCAAAGTCACTAAGTCTAATTGTGTGTACGGGAACTGGCAGGCAAAGTCGGCCAATATCTGCTGCACCGCTGGCGTCAGCAAACCATCATCTAGTCCGATGCGCAAACAATCCTCCTCCGCACGATTAATCGACTGCGCGATCAGCTCAAACTCGGCAGATTGAGCTAAAAGCGCTTTAGCACTTCGATATAAACGCTCCCCAGCAGGCGTCAGTTTCGGTTTGCGAGAACTGCGATCAAACAGCACCACGTCCAAGTCGATTTCAAGGCTATTGATACCATGGCTAACCGCTGACTGCACTTTACCAAGCCGCCTCGCACAAGCAGAGAATGAGCCAAGCTCCGCCGATAATACCAACATTCGGATCTGTTCTATGTTTTGCATGTATGAAAATAATCGATGATAACTAACTTTTTTGTATCGTAATTACAGATATTATCGGCGTCAAATATAACAATATAACGGGAGAAACAGCATGGCTTGGATCTACTTGATACTGGCAGGACTAACGGAAATCGGTTGGCCTTTAGGTATGAAAATCGCACAAACCTCATCGACTAAATGGCCCGGAATTATGATGGCTGTTGTTTTTATGGTGGTTAGTGGCGTGTTGCTTTGGATGGCACAAAAGCATATTCCGATCGGTACTGCGTATGCTGTGTGGACAGGGATTGGCGCTGCAGGCACCTTCCTTGTCGGTATTTTAGTTTTTGGCGATACATCCTCTTTATTACGTTATGTGGGAATACTTTTAATTATCGCCGGTGTAGCGGTGTTAAAGTTGGCCCATTAGCCCTGTTTCCCCCATGAGGTACCGAGCGGCCACTATTCAATTTGCATAAGAATTGGGACACGTGTTGTCGACTACGTAGGGTATCGATACGGCTAATTTTACTAAGTGGCTGATTATCATGTCTCGAAAGACGAGTTAATTAATCCTTCTGAAAATAGAGTTGATAACATAAGGGTTGTTGCAGGAGCTATAGGGACTTACGGACAACCCAGCACCCAGTCAGTCGCAAAGAGAATTTTTATGCCTAATATCGGAATATTTTGGTATTTCAATGGTAACGTCATTGGTCGAAGTCGACCTTTTCTGGAAGGTGAATGCGGCCTACTAGGTATTTGGGACTCACCGGATAGTCATTTAGCCTTGTGGGAGCTGCAGCCCGATAGCATACAACTGCCGCATGAGCTAAGGCACTTGGAATATCAGTCCGTACCAAGGGGGAGAGTCCTATACAACCAGAGAGTCAGAACATCTGTGGTATATATGGATAAATCACTCTTCAATCATGACTGTAAAACGACTATTCGTGACTTCTTTGAGCTACAAGGCAACAGAATAAAGTGGTGCCGAGACCCTCATTACCAGGTGTTCTAGCGTGACGCTATACCTTGCGATCGACCTCACTTTGACGTTAAGTACTTCGTGCTCACAGAGAATGAGTGCATCACTTATGGTTGAGAGGTACTGAGAATGCCGCAGTCTGGGATTCGATAAGTATCGACAAAAGTGACGGCTCTTTACTCGCGCAATGCCGCTGCTCACTTGTACTTGACTATGTATGGCTGCAGAGGTCATTAGTTAACAACTCACCAATCAAACAGTGTGGCAATCGGTACCTGAATCAGCCTTGATGATTAGATCAAGTGGCTTGCTAAACTCCAAATCACTATGGAGTGATAGATGAACAACACCACTTGTAATGATACCAACACTCAACCAGCCAATAATTCAGGAGTAGATATGAGTGATGTCGTGTATACACCTTTCGAAGAGTCTTCATCTCTGTCTGAAAACGACCTCCTTGAGGTGGCCTATCATGTCTTTGCGAATAAGCAAAAGGCCGAGGCTTGGCTAACGAGACCAGCGCTTGCACTAGGCGGTGCCACCCCCATGGAATTTGCCAAGACACCAGAGGGAAAAACCGATGTTATAGATTTGATGTGGAAGGTACATCACGGGATATTTGCTTAATCTACGCTACGGATGATTGTAATGTCACGCCTATTCCCGATAGATGTTGATGCACTTCCCTCCAATTCGTAGAATAAACATAAGGGACTTCTTTTCAGCACGGGATGTGCGGATTCGAGTAGGTTGTACGAATGCGCTTTTCTATCCCAGTCATGGCTTTCCTTCTGACTTTTTCACTTTACGCAACCGCTGAAGATGTGCGTGTCGAAAAAGTCATCTCGGTATACGACGCCGATACCTTTCGCGTTGACATTGCTGGCTGGCCCGACATCGTCGGCAAAAACATGTCAGTGCGAGTAAACGGTGTCGATGCAGCAGAAATTCGCGGCAAATGCGAGGGCGAAAAACAACTCGCACGGCAAGCCCGCGACTTTACTCGTCAATTCCTAGCTAACGGACAAGTAATCGAACTGAGAAATATCCAACGAGGAAAATACTTCCGCTTACTGGCGGATGTGTACGTTGATGGCAACTCTCTTACCGACGCCCTACTTCTGTCAGGCTTAGCGCGCCCTTATGATGGAGGCAGCAGACAGGGGTGGTGTTAAAAAGGCGTTGATAGTTACACAACCTCTATATCAACGAGCGACGAGAGATCATTGCTCTATATGCAACAGTACGACCAAGGTACACAAACAAGCCAAAACTCGGTGAACAAACTACATAGTCAATCCTTATTCAACGAAAACAGCGCTCGCCATCAGTCACAGCTGTAGTAGGTTTCACCATCGCCACCCTTTATTTTATTGCAGATGATCGTTCTCAGTTCACTACTAGTACCACAACTCACTACCACAGTGATTCTCCCATCATCACTGTGAATATTGGATAAGAGGTGAAAAGGAAAAGCGTCACATCTGACTTTCACAGTCTCTAGGAAGGCAACATTTAGGTTTGGGCTTACAAAGGCATTTGCCTGACCGACCGCCAAAATAGCAGCAATGAAAACAACTTTTTTCACAAACAATTCTCCGTAATTGAAATTCCATGTGTACTGCTCAATTTATAGCAGTATGGTAAGCGATCTTATATTAGCCCTCTAAAATGGTTTGTCTTGCCCTGCTAATCTAGCCTGCTTTCGCCCTGTTCCAAGGCAATAGCGCTTCGAGTTTTTCTAAAGTATCCGCGTCGGCAATGTGGTCGAGTACGTATTGGATGTAACTCGATGGTTCTAGGCCATTAGCTTTGGCGGTTT
>NZ_VFRR01000008.1 GCF_006385675.1 Maribrevibacterium harenarium
TGGTCACTCGTATAAGACTTCAAGTTTTTTGAGAAGTCTCCAGCGAGCGCCCACACAAATTATCTGATTATCTATTTTAAAGAGCGGTGACACTTCAAACATCAGCTGTTTTAGCTAGTGTTTTGCAGCCCGTGATGGCCTGCCGTGTCAGTGGGTGCGTATATTACCGTCGCGATTTTTTAACGCAAGCACTTTTTTCAATTATTTTCATTTTATTGAGCTTTATAGGTCGTCATACCTACCAATAGAAATCAGACACTCAAGATGAGCCACTACTGCTTCTTATTCCTTCAACACCCCGAGTTTACACATAATTACAATAGGACAAAAAACACACAGCAGATGAACGTTAGTTCACAGTTGCAATATTACTGCAACATTTCCCTCATACAGTGTCGCAGTAGCCAACTGGTTGAGAGATAAAACCTTGAAGATTTCTTATGTTACCCGCATTTCCACATTAAGCTATTTAGCAATAGGTGTTGCCCTAGTAGCGCTCTTGCTATGGAGCATGAATAAATACCGGCAGGCATTTGATCAAAGCCAGGCTTTCTCAAAGGTCTGGGAAGCAAGCGCTATCGACCTAAAGCAATTAGTAGAAGCCTACTTAAGCTCCGGAGAAGCTTCTTCATTACAGGCTGCTGAAAACTTCATCGGTGAGACTATCGACCCATTGCTTGCCACTTTACCCCAAGATTTATCTGACTCCATATCACCTAGTCTCGCAGCGTTAAGCGATTATTTACAAAATGAAGTGAGGGCCGCAGGCAAGCTATCCGGCAATCAGTACGCACTTATCGAGAATAACGAACGCCAAATGCTACTGTCCCTCGATTACCTTAACACCACCCTAAAAAATGACAATTTGGATGCAACAAGTGTGCGTGCATACCTTAAAGTTCAGGGAGATATTTACGCTGCTCTTGCAGCGTTGACCCAAGCTCGTAGCGATTACCTCAACACGCCATCAAGAGATAATAGGGTCGTGCTGGAACGAGTGAGCGATCTGCTAATCGAAAAAGTAGACGTACTCGCTGCACTGCCTGCATTAACCGATAGCGGTAGTAGCACAAACTCGGCAGCAGATGATTTGTCGTCTTTAATGGGATGGGGGGATACAACCGAAGAAGCTGACGCAACAGATTTGCTGGAAGAAACTAAGAATGAGTTACATACTTGGTCAGCACGCTATCTGAAAGACGTAGACAATAGCTTTGCCACTATCGATCTATCGGAAAAAACCAAACAACGTGTACGTGAACTGATTGCGGAATTAGCAACAAGATTAGAAAACGGTACCGCAGTTATACAACAATCCACCGCCCACACTGAGCGCAATACGCTAATTGCTTTTTCAGCCTTTGTGATTGTGATGCTTGTTACAACAGCAATTACACATCTGTTCCAGAGCAAGGTCGTTGTCAGTAGTGCCCGCGAACTAAATAGCGCCGTCAAAGCACTAGTTGAAAATAACGATATTCAAACCATTAACGTCAGTCAGCGTAAAAACGAGTTATCTGAGGTCGCACGCTACATGAACCGCTACCTGGAACAAATCGCCGTACAAAGACAACAACGAGATACTGAATTGAAAAACATTTCAGTGTCGTTAAATGACATGCTTAGCGCCTTTGATCAGGTTCACCAAATCAGTCTGAATTCAAAGTCAGCCCTAGAGGGCACTGTAGAGCAAGCCACACAAGTCGATGTATTGGCCAGCAAGGCAGAAGTGAGAGCCAAAGAAGTGGAGTCCTACGCCCACGAAACCAGTAAAGCGATGAACCTTAGCTTAACCAAGGTACAAACCCTGAGCTCTGCCAATGAGACTACGGTTACTCGCCTACAAAACAGCAAAGGTGCTCTTGAGAACTTAGAGACCTCCGTGTTGAGTGCCAACTCCATCGTTGGAGGTATACGAGATATTGCTGAGCAAACTAATCTGCTGGCATTAAATGCCGCGATCGAAGCGGCACGAGCGGGCGAGCAGGGCCGTGGCTTTGCGGTGGTAGCAGATGAAGTCAGAACCTTATCTGGTCGCACACAGCAATCGCTTGGGGAAATCACTTCTATTTTCGACAGCCTCACTACCTCCACTGCCGATTTAAGAAAAAACCTCGAATTGATTGAAGCTGCTACTTCTGAGCAACGCACCCTAACCGCCGATCTAGGGGAGTCAGCACAGGAAGTAAAAGAAAAGTCCGAGCAGTCCTCTCGTTTATCGCAAAAGGCAACTGGCTACGCCGCCGAACAAAAACGCACGGTAAGCCAACTAAACAGCACTATCGCCAAAGTGCGGGAGCAAGCTGATGAAACCGAAACCTTCCTCAACGACATGAAGATGCAGATCTCTCGCAAGATTGATGACATCACCACCACACTTGGTATTAGCTAAAACAAAAAAGCCCAGCAACGGTTGAGCTGCTGGGCTTTCTATCACTAGCAATGGCTACTAAAACAATACCCGCGCTTTGATAGTGCCTTCCACTTCGCGAATCTTCTCTAAGGCTAACTCGCCAGCATCGGCCGCTACATCCATAACCATGTAGCCTAATTTCTCTGTGGTACGTAGGTACTGACCAGAAATATTGATGTTATTGTCGGAGAAAATAGCGTTAATCTTCGACAATACGCCTGGACGGTTTTCGTGGATATGAAGAATACGGTGCTGACCAGCCTGAGCGGGCAGAGCCACTTCTGGGAAGTTGACCGCTGCCGTCGTGGTACCGATATCAGAGTACTGAATAAGCTTTTCGGCAACTTCCACACCAATGTTAGCTTGCGCTTCCATGGTAGATCCACCAACATGGGGCGTCAAAATAACGTTATCTAGACCGCGCAATGGCGATACAAACTCTTCGTTATTACCTTTAGGCTCTACTGGAAACACATCGACCGCCGCGCCTGCTAGTGCACCCGTTTTAAGCGCCTCAGCGACGGACTCTAGATTCGCAACGGTGCCACGGGATGCGTTAATAAAGATAGCTCCCTTCTTCATCTGAGCGACCTGCTCTGGACCAATCATCATTTTGGTGCTTGCTGTCTCTGGCACATGCAAGCTGATTACATCGCTAGTTGCCAATAGCTCTTCTAAGGACTTCACCTGACGCGCATTACCCAACGGCAGCTTGGTGACGATATCGTAAAAGCATACATCCATGCCTAAGGACTCTGCCAATACACTTAGCTGGGTACCGATGCTGCCATAACCGATAATACCTAAACGTTTGCCACGGGTTTCAAACGAGCCCACGGCAGACTTCATCCAGCCACCGCGATGACAAACCGCATTTTTTTCTGGGATGCCACGCAATAACAGAATTAGCTCGCCTAATACCAATTCCGCCACACTGCGAGTATTGGAGTAAGGGGCATTGAAGACCACAATACCTTTGGATGAGGCGGCTTCCAAATCAACTTGGTTAGTACCAATGCAGAAACAGCCAATCGCAACTAATTTGTTAGCTTGCTCTAGCACTTTGGCATTTAGCTGTGTACGGGAGCGAATGCCAATAAAATGCACTTCACCGATCTTCTCGATCAGCTCTTCTTCTGACAGAGCGACTTTATGGTATTCAATATTGGTGTAACCTGCTGCGTTGAGTGCATCCACTGCAGATTGGTGCACGCCTTCAAGCAATAGGATTTTGATTCTATCTTTGTCTAGAGAGGTGTTACTCATGGATTTATGACTTCTCAATTGGGTGGTATGGGTATGGCTATATTACCACACTGCGTCAGCCCTCACAGAGCTGACACACAAATGTCTTTCATCCAAAGCGGAACAAAACTCAAGAATCCGATAAAAACCTAGGAGGGATAACCTCTATCGGCGCGTTAACAAAACGCCTGTCTCCACATGATGGGTATAGGGAAACTGATCGAACATGGCAAAACGCGCCACATGATGAGTGTCGCTTAGGGCCATTAAGTTGTCTTTCAAGGTTTCTGGATTACAGGAAATATACAGTATTCGATCAACCTTACGTACTAGCTCTACCGTAGCTTGATCGAGCCCAGCACGAGGCGGGTCAACCAGCACCACACTTGGTGCAAGTGTATCCATACCAGCCTGTTTAAGGGTTTTTGGTAACTCAGTTTCGCCGTTTAATGCCGCCGATACATCTTCACTGGCCATTTTCACCACAGAAACATTATCAACACCATTCATAGCAATATTAAGTTGCGCAGATTGCACCGACACTTTAGCGATTTCTGTTCCTATCACCCGGTCGAAGTGGCGAGCCAGTGGAATCGAAAAATTACCATTCCCGCAGTACATCTCCAACAAATCCCCAGCACAATCTGAGGTTACATCCAGCGCCCAACTCAGCATCTTCTCATTAATGCCAGCATTAGGTTGTGTGAAGCTATTTTCGACTTGTTGATAGTGGTATTTACGCCCGTTTACTGTCAGTGTTTCCATCACGAAGTCCCGTGTCAGAATCATCTTCTTCTTCCGACTTCGACCGATAAAATGGCAAGCCGGAAAGGCATCATTTAAGGTATTTGCTGCTTGGCGCCACTGCTCGTCAATTGGCTTGTGATACAACAAGCTAATCAGCGCTTCGCCGGTAGTCGTTGTCAAAAAGTCCACTTGAAATAGTTTATGACGCAGCACATCCACCTCTTTGATAGCCGCGAGTAGTGCAGGCATCAATTCGTTGATCAGCGTGGAGGCTGGTAAAAATTGATCCGTTCGTATCGGTTGACGGGGATTGGCTGAGTCAAACATGGCATAGTATAAATCATCGCCTTCATGCCATATGCGAAACTCGGCGCGCATACGATAGTGTTCAGGCTCGCTGGCGAAGACTTCCAAAGTCGGCATAGCAAGATCAGCCATTAGCTCCTGCAACGCTTGCTGCTTTTGCGTCAGCTGTGCCTCGTATAACTCCGGGTTGATTTCGTCTGGTCGCATAGAAAAGCCTCTGAACAATGACAAATTGGCGGCGAATTATACGACCAATGCAAGTTGTTTGCGACTGCGCCAGGGAAGCTAGAGGTAGTCTTCGCCAAATAATAGCTCTAAGGACAAGGTTAAAGAGGCTGAGGCGGCATAATCATCGCTGCGCTGGTGGGTTATCTGGGGTTGAACCTGACCAATCAACCACTTGCCATACAAACGATGTTGCCACTGCACAAAGTATAAAAATGCTTCTTGGCTCGCTCGCGGCCAACCTTCTTGGAGAACACTAAACTGGTAGCGCAGTTTATTATCTTCATCGAAAGCATGATTAACGAATGCATTTTCCCGCCATGCGGTGGTGCCTTCTTGTTCAAGATGGGAAATCCCCAGATCAACACCAAACTCAAAGCGATCGTTTAAAGGACGTTGCAAACCAAAGCCATAGCGCCCCCCCTTACCTAAGGAATAGTATGAGAAAACCTGCTCTGACTGCTGCCAACGCCACTGACCCAGATCGCCGCTTTGGGTAAATTGAATTTTTAGGTATGGATCAAGGGGAAGAGCCAATAACACACCGGCATCTACCGTTGCATTTAATGCCTGCTCTACATAACGAATCGCTGCCGCAAGCTCAATATTACGGGCCGACTCAGCAATACTTTCGTCACTACCACGTGGTCCGATTTGAGTTTCTTCAGTCAATTGCTTCGCATCTGACTCAATGACGAAGTTCAAGCGGTTTTGGGTATTTGGTAAACGGATGCGGGTATTAAAGTCGAAAAAGCCAGTCGTTGACTCCTCGCCAATGATGGGGCCGAAGCGCACACTGATATAGCTTAAATTCGTTTCAGCTGGTTGGCGACCCGATAAATAAGCATCAAGGCCGTTGCTCCAGGAGCCAACGATAGAGGAAACTTCTTGATGAGTTTGATCGAGCCAGAGTGTGTCGCTGTCATCTGCATAACAAAATGTACAGAGCAACAACGACCAGCCAGCAACGAGCGTAACGTCCTTGTAAATAGTCATTGATTACTCCGCCAACATGGCGCGTATCATCAGTGATGAGTTCTGCGCAGCAACTTGTAAATATTCTTCGAATGAGGCCGGTGATTCTTTATCTGCCACATCGGACAACGAACGCACCACCACAAACGGCGTACCAAATTTGTGACACACTTGCGCCACCGCAGCGGCTTCCATCTCGACCGCCATCATTTGGGGAAATTGGCTAAGTACTAGAGCAACTCGCTCTGGATCACACATAAAACTATCCCCAGTACCTATTAAGCCACGCTTGGCTTTGACACGCCCAATATTCATCACCGCACGCTCTGCTTTTTCTACCCATGCCGGGTCTGCTAAGTATGTCGCAGGCATACTCGGCACTTGCCCTAATGGGTAACCAAACGCCGTCACATCCACATCATGATGCACCACTTCCGAGGAAATAATAACGTCACCGACGTTTAATTCGGGGTCAAAGCCACCGGCAGAGCCAATATTGATAACCGCATCTGGCGCAAAACGAGATAACAATAACGTCGTAGAAGTAGCGGCATTGACTTTACCTATTCCAGACTTTAACAACACAACTGGCGTATCATCTAGCTTGCCAGTATAAAACTCGCAACCTGCCTGCTCACTCTCTTGGACATCCGTTAACCAAGACTTTATCACTGCGACTTCTTCATCCATCGCCCCAACCAAACCAATTAATGCCATATGACCCCCTAAGTCTTTTCTAAAAATAGCGTGAATGTTTCCCGCGATAAGGGGAACGTGACATTGTTTATTACTCGCATACCAGTCACTGGTTGACGCTCCGACACGAGTACCCAGGTAACATTATCCTTTGTGTTATGAATTAACTCACCCAATAAATCATAAACCTCATCACTCAATACCAACACTTTGCGCGCAACGCCGGTATTCAGTAAAGCCTCCAAATCATGGGCGGAAATCCCGATGCGACTAGACACCTCAAAACGACCCAGTTCTGCCTGCCAAATTGCCTGTAACACATCGCCGCCGCCAATAATAAACCACTGACCAAGCGTAGCATCTTGTAAATGCTCAAGATTCAACCAATGTTCTTCTGACAATCCCGCCAACTGACTACCCAAAACGTAAGCCGATGGATAGTGTTTGATATGCAGGTAGCCATCGAGTTCACTATCACCACCCAAGCAAATCGCCTTACCCTGTAAGGCTGGATCTAACGCTTCTAACTGCTTCACTACGTCTAAAAATGCTAAGTTAGAATCCGTACCAATCAGCAGGCCATGATAATGCTGACCTAAATTCAAATGACTTTTCGCAAACTGTGTAAAAGAGGTATAAGTATGTACCATAACGCCCAGTTGGGACAAAGACCGTACACAAGTATCGGTATACTTGTAATCATTGCTTATAAACACCACTTGTTTACCGTCCAAGGCTGCTAACGTCTCCTGCCCATCTTTCTCTAAAGTCACCCCCAACTCTATGTGACCATCGTTTCCGATAGCATAGGACCCCGTCAACACTCGACATAATGCTTCCAGTAACCATAACAACAAGGGACGGTGCGCATCGACCCCAACCACCAGCACCTGCAATCGTCCCGCAACCAGAGATATCTCGACCCCTCGGCCAGATAAATTACTGGCCAATGACGCCATAATTGCCAATGCAATTAAATTAAGATGATCCTTCTGCCAACTCACCTTGGTACACGCATCCTCCAAACTAAATTGATAGTCGAATTGGGTGCTCGGCTCCCCGAGAGGCAGCAATCTATCTACTTTATGATAGGCCTCGGTAAGAAGCTGGCCTAAAGGTCGATGTCGAGGTTCTGATTCCGGGACTCGCGCTAATTCATCAATCAGCTCCGCCAAGGTAGAAAACCAAGCAACGCTATTACGTGTCACTGTGTAGCTGGGGTCATAGGCGACACTATGAAACTCTGACATCAGCACATCGACATTTGGGTAGGGACGTACCAAAGATTTCGCTGGGTACATCTGCTCTAACTGCCACTGCAAACGGTTTGCTTCGGTGACATCATAGCCAAGCATGACGACATTACGGAATGCATACTCATTAACAAAGCTAATAAAGTACCAGCGCACTACTCGCTCTACCCCTGGCATTTGTAGCTCGACACTGACGCCTGATTCACCATGCATTGCCTTACGGTAAAAGCGGTGGCAGTCAATTGGCGTCACATCAAAGATTTTTGCTCCTGGTGTCAAAGGCCGTAGCACGGCTTCCGCTTGTTTATTTACCCGCGTGATTCTGGCTCCCTCATCACAAAACACAACGGCTACCTGTAATGAATTCATGAGGAGTTCAAACAGCTGCTCTTGTGAGCGCATTCTGAGTTGATACTGATGTAGCTGCGATAGCAGCGGCTTGAACTCTTGGTAGGCATTTTCATGTCCTCCAACTTGAGTAAGCAGCTTATTTACTTCCGTGAATACGTAGCGTTGTACGACTTTTATTGTGATTCCGAAGAGAATCAATAGCGTTACAAAGATGGTAATGAACCGCCACCATGCGAATTCAGTAAACGCCTCAGCGACCGGCCGATGTAGGGCAAATTCAATCTGCATTGCTTCATCTAAATTCCCTACGATCAGTGGGCGCAAAACTTCGATGCTCGACTCCGCTGGGTCAAATGCGCTACCAGTTGTCTCCATCAGTACCTCATCAGCCTGATCTAACAGACGGATTCGGTCTACGGCAGCGGCATCAAGCAGTTCGCTGGCCAAGGTAAGATTTTGGCTCAGCACGATAAAACCGAACAAAATACCTCGAGGTTGTGCGCTTACAGAGGACTGATTAGGCAAGGGTTGTTTGTACACTAACATATCAACTCCCTGTGAACTGGACACTCGAACCCAATAACCGTAACGGGCGGACTCTAGCTGCAATGCTAAATCATCATCGGTATACAAACGTGCTCTCGGGTCAATTAACTCTCTACCATCACTCATCTGCACCACAAAGAAATCTAGCCCGCCAAACAGCAACACATCGTGATTCTCGAAAATAGTTTCCAGCTCAGTGCCTGTTCTTGGGGTTCCAGCAACAATCTGCTGGGCGATAAAACGCGCTTCGAATTCAGAGCGTTCGAGGTAGGAAGCCATGACATCATTTAGCTGAACAACCCGTTGCGCCAGATCCTCGGCCAATTTTTGATTGCGTAAATAGGCATCCAAGGCCGCTGTCAGCAGCACCAGTAGCAGAGCAATCAGTAGGAAAGGGACAGACAGTTTGCGGAAAAATACCTGACTTAAGCTTATGGGCGCCACACATCGCCTCCATAACGGTTGGACTGACCATACATGAGTTCCAAACTCTCCAAGTCCATCGCTGCTGTCGCTATTTGTACCGACTCCAGGTAAACCTGTGGCAACAAACGATTTTCTAGGTCAGCTCGTAATGCTTCTGCCGCGGCGATGGCCAAGTCATCTATTGGATAGAGCAATGTAAACCGACCGAATACCCGATCTTCAACAAGCTCCACCCAACTCTGCTCACCCCAATTATTGGTTTTTACTTGCTGCGCTAAACCAAGTTCTTGTATGGCTTGCACTACTCCTTTTTGCTGGGTTTGAGTACAAGAAAATAGAAAACTCGGGGGGGTATTCTGTTGTAACAAAGACTTCGCTGCCACATAAGAGGCTTGTTCTGAATCCGATACAGCATAATTATGACGGACCGCACTTCCCGCTAGCGCGAGCCCATTGAGAAATGCCGCACACCGTTGTTCTGCAATTTTGCCAGCAGGTAATACCATCGCATCAATAGTACGATTTTCGAACTCTCTAGCCACCAAACTGGCTAACTGATTCATTGTTCTAGACTCATGCACCCCAAGATAAATGAGCGGCGGCGTATGGCGCCATGCGTCTAGCGGTGCGCTTAGCCCCCCTAACAACAGCTTCGGTTGTCGCTTGAGCAGCCAGCGTTGTATCTGGGGCACCAAGTTTGGGGTAACGTCATCCAGCAAAAGATAATCAAACCCTGACGTCGACACTCGGACTAGTTGGCGCTGTAATTTTATCGGATCTTGATCCAACTCGAATAGGTCAAGTCTAAAATCCACACCTATCTCTTGTAGACGACGTTTAAAAGCCACTAAAGAGCGCTGCGAAACCACGTCAGACAGTGGTCGAGTAAATAGCATCCCAATACGGACAGCACGGGTTCGTACTCCCCCCATGGTATTAGGCTGGTTATGCACTCTTACCGCAAACTGATCCATTAATGCTTGCTGGGAAGGATTAGCCTCAAGATAGCGCTCCAAAGCAAAGCGTGGTTGCGCAAAGGTGTAAGCACCTGCTGATGTACTTAGCAAAGTAAACAGTAAGAGAATGCCTGAAAAGATAAGGTGTCCCATGCGCTAACCAGAGTTTGTAACGATGGGTTATTGTAACGACTGAAATATGGAAAGAATACTTAGATGAGCTTAGAACGAAAAAAAGCCGACATAAAGTCGGCTTTTTCGTATTTGGTGCGGAAGGAGAGACTCGAACTCTCACGCCGTGAAGCACTGGAACCTAAATCCAGCGTGTCTACCAATTCCACCACTCCCGCTTGGAATGGCGAGCATTATAGGTAACTCATTTTTAACGTCAACAGTTTTTCTGTCTTTTTTTAAAAAATATTTATCTGCTCGCTATTCTTTAACTATGCAAACTTAGAATAAACGACCATTGGCATATTCGCCATGCTCGTAGCGCACTGCCATTTCTTCAAGATCCATGGTTTTGATGCGAGAAGCTTGGCCAGCACAGCCAAATGCTTCATAACGATCAAGACAAACCGCTTTCATAGCCTTGATGCTTTCGGTCAAGTATTTACGTGGGTCGAAGTTGCCTTTGTGCTCGGCTAGGCTGCGGCGAATTGCACCAGTGGCCGCCAAACGCAAATCAGTATCAATGTTTACCTTACGCACACCGTAACGAATCGCTTTCACAATCTCTTCTACTGGTACGCCGTAGGTTTCTGGAATTTCACCACCAAATTCATTGATGATTTGTAGCCAATCCTGAGGAACAGAAGAAGATCCGTGCAACACGATATGAGTGTTTGGTAATTTCTCAGCAATACGGCCAATACGCTCGATATCTAGAATGTCACCGGTTGGTGGACGGGTGAATTTGTACGCGCCATGACTAGTACCGATGGCTACCGCCAAGGCGTCAATACCAGTGGCCTCTACGAATTCTTTCGCTTCGTCTGGGTCAGTCAACATTTGCGAGTGATCTAGAATGCCTTCCGCGCCAACACCATCTTCTTCGCCTGCTTGACCTGTTTCGAGTGAACCTAGGCAACCTAGCTCGCCTTCTACAGACACACCACAAGCGTGGGCAAATTCTACTGTGCGACGGGTAACATCAACATTGTACTCGTAGCTTGCTGGGGTTTTACCATCGGCCATCAAAGAGCCGTCCATCATGACAGATGAGAAGCCTAGCTGGATAGAGCGTTGACAGATTGCAGGAGAAGTACCGTGATCCTGGTGCATGACTACTGGGATATGTGGGTAATCTTCGATCGCTGCCGCAATCAAGTGACGCAAAAAGTGAGAGCCTGCATATTTACGTGCACCAGCAGACGCCTGCATGATAACCGGCGAGTTAATCTCGTCCGCCGCTTCCATGATGGCTTTCACCTGTTCCATGTTATTGACGTTAAAAGCCGGTAGACCATAGCTGTGCTCAGCGGCGTGGTCTAGTAGCTGACGCATACTAATTAAAGGCATAAAGGTTTCCTCTGACAATGTGTACTTTTATGGGTTGCATAAAAGACTGGAGTGTTAATCGGTAACTCTCTGGTTTCACTAATTTTAAGCATGTATGTACAAGCGGCTTTAGCCGTCTTTTATTGTCATATGCTGTCTATGACAGACCGGTCACTCTCTGGTAATCGTCTGGGTGCTGCAAGACAACACCCAGCATACGGCTTTACGCCTTTATAATAATTAACGATCTTTTGTCGTTTTATCGTACTAATTTTGCGCTCGTGATTCCAACATAGCAACCGCAGGCAGCACTTTTCCTTCGACGAATTCTAGGAAAGCACCGCCGCCAGTAGAAATGTAAGACACCTGATCGGCAATTTCATACTTATCTACGGCAGCTAACGTATCACCACCGCCAGCGATGGAGAAACCTGAGCTCTTGGCAATCGCCATGGACAGGGCTTTTGTACCTTCACCAAACTGGTCAAATTCGAACACACCTACTGGGCCATTCCAAATGATGGTTTGTGCACTTTCTAGCAAAGTAGCAAGCTGTGCCGCCGCTTTCGGGCCAATGTCCAGAATCATGTCATCCGCAGCAACGTCTTTCGCATCTTTTATCGTAGCAACCGCATCAGCGGCAAACTCGGTAGCGACAACAACATCTTCCGGTAGCGGAATCGACACTTTCTCCATCAAGGCTTTCGCTTGCGGAATCAAATCAGCTTCGTAAAGAGATTTACCTACTGGGAAACCCGCTGCGGCGAGGAAGGTATTGGCAATACCACCACCGACAATTAGCTGATCCACTGTATCAGACAAGGACTCTAGAACGGTAAGTTTGGTAGATACTTTTGAACCACCCACGATCGCGGCCATTGGGCGTGCAGGTTTCGCTAGGGCTTTTTCCAATGCCTCAAGCTCCGCTGCTAACAAGGGACCAGCACAGGCTACTGGGGCAAATTTACCAACACCATGGGTTGAAGCTTGGGCGCGGTGCGCAGTACCGAAGGCATCCATCACATAGATGTCGCAAAGAGCCGCCATTTTTTGCGACAAGGCTTCGTCGTCTTTCTTCTCACCTTTGTTGAAACGCACGTTTTCAACTAGCACTAATTGACCTGACTCGACCTCCACGCCATCGAGCCAATCTTTCACTAGTGGTACTTCCTGACCAAGCAATTGGGAAAGGTGGTTGGCAACCGGCAGCATAGAAAACTCTTCCGCGTATTCCCCTTCCGTTGGACGACCAAGGTGGGACATCACGATAACCTTAGCACCCGCTTCTAGGGCCAATTTCAAAGTCGGCAGTGCCGCACGAATACGCGCATCACTGGTGACTTTACCATCTTTTACCGGCACGTTTAGGTCTTCACGGATCAGCACACGCTTGTTGCTCAGATCCAAATCGGTCATTTTAATTACGGTCATGCACGAGTTCCTCGTCGTTGATTAAATTGAAATTCGCTTTTCAAGTATTCAGTACCCGCTGCCAGTGTTTGGCAACATCTAACATACGGTTGGCATAGCCCCATTCATTGTCAAACCAGCACAACAACTTCACCAAACGCCCATCAATTACTTGGGTTTGGGTGCCATCAATAATGACGGAACGGGGGTCATGATTAAAGTCCACCGAGGCATGGGCTTCTTGAGTAAAGCCCATTAAACCGGCATATTTGTCGGCTGCTGCATCTTGTAACGCCGTGTTTACCTCATCGACCGTGACAGGTCTTGAAGTGCGTAACACCATATCGATCACCGACACATTCAGCGTTGGCACACGCATGGCACTACAGCCAATCTTGCCAGAAAGCTCTGGCATCAACCGAGTGATGCCTCGATCTAAACCGGTATCCACGGGAATCACCGAACTCAGCGCTGCCCGAGTTAGACGTAGATCTTTGGTGTGATAGGCATCAATCACCGGCTGGTCATTCATCGCCGAATGCACTGTTTGCGTGGTGCCATGCTCTACACCACATAGGGCTTGCATCACATCCAATACCGGAATAACGCAATTGGTTGTACAAGACGCAGATGAAACCACCGTATGCTGCTGCTCGATCTGACTTTGGTTATAACCATAAACAATGGTTGCGTCCACATCGGCAGAAGCCGGTTGTGACATCAACACTCTAGGCACACCCGCTGCAATAAAGTCCTCCGCCCCAGCTCGCTCGCTGAAGCTACCGGAGCATTCGAGCAACATATCGAGATTTAAGGCGCTCCAATCAACATCATTCGCATGATGGGCGTGAAAACAAGGAATCAGATCTTCGCCGATCTGCAAGTGTTGTTCGCTAACGGACACTGGACGAGGAAAACGCCCGTGGGTCGTGTCGTAGCGGGTAAGATAAGCCATGGTATCGATGTCCGACGGCTCATTGATAGCAACCACTTTAATCTGGTCGCGATAATCGCCTTCATACAAGGCTCTGAGTACCGAGCGGCCGATACGTCCGTATCCATTTATGGCAATGCGCAGCATAGTGACGTGATAACTACCTCAAACAATCTTTGGGGCCTGAATCAGGAAGAAAAAGAGGAGCTTAACGCTCCTCTTTTAAGTTCGGGCTTAAGCCTGCAATAGTTTCTCTGCTGTCGCAACCACATTGTCGACAGTGAAGCCGAAGTGCTTCATCAGAGCGCCACCTGGGGCCGATTCACCGAAGGTACGCATACCCACAACATCGCCACCAAAGCCAACGTACTTGTACCAGTAGTCAGCATGAGCCGCTTCGATGGCAACACGTTTAGTCACCGCACCTGGTAATACCGCTTCTTTGTACGCTGCATCTTGAGCATCAAAAGCATCCGTAGATGGCATAGACACCACACGCACCTTAGTGCCTTTCTCAGCCAGGGCCGCAGCTGCGTCTCGCGCTAGCGCCACTTCAGAACCCGTTGCGATCAGGATCAGCTCAGGAGTGCCATCACAATCAACTAGCACATAGGCACCTTTTTCAATATCGGCGACTTGTTGCTCGGTACGTGCTAACGCAGGCAAATTTTGACGACTGAAGACCATGGCTGTAGGGCCATCGCGGCGTTCAACAGCGGCTTTCCAAGCAACTGCTGTTTCAGTGGCATCAGCAGGACGCCAGACAGATAGATTTGGCGTCATGCGCAAGTTTGCAATCTGCTCGATAGGCTGGTGCGTCGGACCATCTTCACCTTGACCGATAGAATCATGGGTGAATACGTAAATGCTCTGTTGTTTCATCAGAGCCGCCATACGTACTGCATTACGAGCGTATTCCATGAACATCAAGAAGGTTGCACCGTAGTTAACAAAACCACCGTGCAAGGCGATACCATTCATCATGCCCGCCATACCGAACTCACGTACACCATAATGGATGTAGTTACCGGCTGCGTCGTCTTGGATACCTTTCGAACCAGACCACATGGTCAAGTTAGAGCCGGCAAGGTCAGCTGAGCCACCTAGCAGTTCTGGCAACAAAGCACCAAAGGTAGCAATGGTATTTTGCGACGCTTTACGGCTGGCGATACTTTCGCCTTTTTCTTGACACTCTTTCACGTAGGCTGCCGCTTTTTCTGCAAAGTCAGCTGGCAATTCACCTTTCAATACACGGCGTTCAAATTCTGCAGCCAATTCTGGGTAAGCGGCTTTGTACGCGGCTAATTTTTCTTCCCAAGCGGCTTGTGCGGCTGCACCTTTATCTTTGGCATTCCAACCCGCGTAAACGTCTTCAGGAATTTCAAATGGCCCATGAGACCAGCCCAGGAATTCACGGGCTGCGGCGATTTCTGCATCACCTAGTGGCGCACCATGACAGTCATGAGAACCTGACTTGTTAGGAGAACCAAAGCCGATCACGGTTTTGCAGCAAATCAGCGTTGGCTTAGATGTTTCTGCTTGCGCTGCTTCGATAGCAGCTTTAATAGCAACAGGGTCATGGCCATCGACATCAGCAATGACATGCCAGCCGTAGGATTCAAAACGTTTTGGTGTATCGTCAGTGAACCAGCCTTCTACGTGACCATCAATGGAAATGCCGTTGTCATCCCAGAAGGCAATCAGTTTACCTAACCCAAGGGTACCAGCTAGGGAGCAAGCTTCGTGGGAAATACCTTCCATCAAGCAGCCATCGCCCATAAAGCAGTAAGTGAAGTGATCAACTACGTTATGACCTTCGCGGTTGAATTGTGCGGCTAGGGTCTTTTCTGCCACCGCCATGCCCACCGCATTACTGATACCAGCACCTAGTGGACCTGTGGTGGTTTCTACGCCATCGGTATAACCATACTCAGGGTGACCAGGAGTTTTTGAGTGTAGCTGACGGAACTGTTTTAGTTCTTCGATGGGTAGGTTGTAACCGGATAGATGTAACAAGGAATAGATCAACATGGAGCCATGGCCGTTAGACAGAATAAAACGGTCACGATCCGCCCATTTGGAATCCGCAGGGTTATGTTTTAGAAAGTCATTCCATAACACCTCTGCAATATCCGCCATACCCATTGGGGCACCTGGGTGACCCGAGTTGGCTTTTTGCACGGCATCCATACTTAACACGCGGATGGCATTCGCGAGATCTTTACGAGATGGCATTGTTTGTTCGCTCCTGGTTACTGTCGAGATAGACCTTCATTTTCCATGCTCCCACCAAGCCTTGCAACGCTTACGCAGGTCTAGCGACGCAAAATTGGGCAAAGAAAATGAAATTGCACAAAGATGGACGCAAGTTTAGCAAAAAAGCATCAACAACACCCCCTAAATAAAGTGATCTTGCTTGAAATTCGTACGTATGTAGTCCATCATTTGCGCCAACAGCGTCGATTTGTTTCGGCTTGCGGACGCTATATAAAAGCAGCTAAACAGAAGCACAGAGAGCCTGTTTAGCCAAACCATCATGCTAAGCGGGTTTTTTTTATGCCTGTTTGGCCCAGAATCATGAGAATTTGATAGAGGCACAAACATGTCCGAATACTCTTTATTTACCTCAGAATCCGTTTCTGAAGGCCACCCAGATAAAATCGCTGACCAAGTGTCTGATGCGATCCTTGACGCCATTTTGGCAGAAGATTCCGAAGCCCGTGTTGCTTGTGAAACCCTAGTTAAAACCGGCATGGTATTGGTAGCTGGTGAAGTGCGCACCAATGCTTGGGTCGACATTGAAGAAATCGCTCGCAGTGTTGTTCGTGAAATCGGTTATAACAGCTCCGAGATGGGCTTTGATTGGGAATCTTGCGCGGTCCTCAACGCAATTGGTAAGCAGTCTGCCGATATCGCTGTTGGTGTTGACGAAGCCGATGAGAAAGAACAAGGTGCCGGTGACCAAGGTCTCATGTTTGGCTTTGCCACCAATGAAACCGATGTACTGATGCCTGCACCGATTACTTATGCACACCGCCTGGTTCAACGCCAAG
Source organism: Maribrevibacterium harenarium (assembly GCF_006385675.1). Lineage (GTDB taxonomy): Bacteria > Pseudomonadota > Gammaproteobacteria > Pseudomonadales > Marinomonadaceae > Marinomonas > Marinomonas harenarium. Next base: position 17,037 of record NZ_VFRR01000008.1, read on the forward strand.
CAGAAGTGCGTAAAAACGGTACTTTAGACTTCCTGCGTCCAGACGCGAAAAGTCAGGTCACCTTCCGTTATGACGAAAACGGCAAGCCATGCGCTATCGACGCAGTCGTCCTATCTACTCAGCACAGTGCTGCGGTGAAGCAAGCCGATCTACGCGAAGCCGTCATGGAAGAAATCATCAAGCCGGTATTGCCAGCTGAGTGGCTATCTAAAGAAACCAAATACTTCATCAACCCGACCGGCCAATTTATCATCGGTGGCCCGGTAGGTGATTGCGGTCTAACTGGTCGTAAAATCATCGTGGATACCTACGGCGGTATGGCCCGTCATGGCGGTGGCGCTTTCTCTGGTAAGGATCCATCTAAGGTAGACCGTTCTGCGGCCTATGCAGGTCGCTATGTGGCGAAAAACATCGTTGCTGCAGGGCTGGCTGACAAATGTGAGATCCAAGTGTCTTACGCGATCGGTGTGGCTGAGCCGACTTCCATCAGTATCAACACCTTTGGTACTGGTAAAGTAAGTGATGCCGTTATTGTACAGCTAGTACGTGAGCACTTTGAACTTCGCCCAGCAGGCTTAGTAAAAATGCTTGATCTAAAACGTCCAATCTACCTACCGACTGCAGCTTATGGCCACTTCGGTCGTGAAGAAGATAACTTCACTTGGGAAAAAACCGACAAAGCTGAAGCGCTACGCAAAGCCGCTGGTTTATAATTCGGTCACTTTCCGCTATAAAGGCTCTCAATTAATGAGAGCCTTTTTTGTATGCGTATACCGAGAATTTATGTGGCTTGCGATCTGGCAACCGACCACACCATCGACCTACCCGACAGTGCCTTTCAACACTGCTGCAAAGTGCTGCGCTTAAAAGATCAGCACCCTCTAATTCTTTTCAACGGCCAAGGCGGTGAGTTTGAAGCGGAATTAGTCAACGTGGAAAAACGCAAAGCACAAGTACGTATCGGCGCTTTTCGACACCTAGAAAACGAGTCTCCATTGCGAGTGACCATCGGTCAAAGTCTCTCCCGTGGCGAGCGCATGGACTATGCTATTCAAAAGGCGGTAGAAACTGGCGTATTTGCCATCCAACCTCTTTTCAGCGAACGTTGTGAAGTGAAATTATCGGAAGCTCGCCTCGATAAACGCCTGCAGCACTGGCAACAAGTCGCCATTAGTGCTGCTGAACAATGTGGTCGCGGCATCGTACCGCAGATACTAGAACCACAATTACTAAGCGATTGGGTAACAAAATGTAATCAGTCGTTAAAGTTTGTAATGCACCATCACTGCGCAGTGCCACTACAACAAATACAAACACCAACCGATCACACTATCGCCGCATTAATCGGTCCAGAGGGTGGATTAACGGAAAATGAGGTGGAAATAGCAAAATCTCACGGATTTTTGCCTCTTACTCTTGGTCCTAGAGTATTACGCACTGAAACAGCTCCAGTTGTCATACTAACGGCCGTTAACTTAATGTGGGGAGATTTACAGCCAGCGTAGCACTAGCAACGTCATTTGATCGGTCATGGTGCTCAAATGACAGAGTTGGTAACAATGTCGCTACAGTAATTTGGCATCCTTTTCGTACCATGGAACTTAGAAACAGAATCGAGGGAATTTCGTTGTGATAAAACCACTACGCAAGCTAAAGCTAAGTATGTGTATTGGCATTGCCATCGCCTCTGGTATTGCCCATGGCATTACGCTAGAAGAAGCCACTTACATGGCGATCGAAAACAGTCCGAACGTACGCCAAGCGCTAGCCAAGTATCGTGAAGGCATTGAGAATGCGGAAATCTCTTACCGTAGCGGCCTTTATCCCAAAATTGATTTGAGTGCCGGTCTAGGCCATGAAACTACATTTGACTACAACCAGACTGGGGAAGATGTCAGCCTAGTACGGCGCGAGCTTTCTCTGAGCTTAGAGCAACCGCTATTCGATGGCTTCATGTCCAAATATGATACGCGGCGCTTGCGAGAAGAAAACGAAGCCGACCGTTGGGAAGCACTGATCGCTGTTGAAAACACCGCTCTTGAAGTGGCAGAGGCCTATGCTAACGTGCTACGCCACCGGGAATTGGTAGACCTAGCCAATATCAACCTAGATACCCACCAGCGTATTTACGAACAAATCAAACTGAAAAGTAATGCTGGTGTCGGACGCCAATCGGACCTTAGCCAAATCACCGCGCGGGTCGCGAAAGCACAGGCAAATCGCCTGTCTGCAGTGAACAACCTACGGGATGCCGAATCGGTATACAAGAAGCTGGTTGGCGAGTTACCGCCTCCAGATATGATTTATCCTGTGCCAGATAGAGATTTATTACCTAAAACGCTGGATGAAGCCATTGTTAGCGCGATGGAAAAAAACCCAGCTATTGAAGGTGCCAAGTGGGATACAAAAGCGACCGAGAGTTTCAAATTAGCCACAGAATCGAACAAATACCCGTCAGTTAACTTTGTGCTTGAAAAAACCTTCAATAACAACCTAGATGGTAGTGAAGGGCCATCTGAAGATCTGATCGCCATGGTGCGCTTAAACTACAATATCTACAAAGGTAATACTGACAAACGCCGCTACGAAGTTGCAGTACAGCAGAATATCCAAGCTTCGGAAATCCAACGCAATACAACTCGTGAAACGGAACTCACAGTACGCCTAGCATGGGCAGCCTATGAAGCTACTTTGGCATCTAAGGAGTATTTGCGTGAATACGTAATCGCTACCAAAGAATCCCAAATTGCCTATGAAAACCAATTTCGCCTTGGACGACGCACCCTACTGGACGTGCTTGATAGTGAAAATGAGTTATTCCAAGCACGCCAAGATTACGTGAATGCGGACTATGATGAGCTGTTCTCTGAGTTTCGTTTGTTTAACGCCAAAGGCGAGCTAATGCGCGCGTTCCGTATTTATCGCCCACCCGTATTAGGCTTTGCTGACGAGTTCGAAGAAGATATGCCGGCACCAATTGGGCAATCTCCCATCGAAGAGCTGAAAGCAGCGGAAACCCCGGTTGTGGCTCCAGCGCCCACACCTAGCGCAACTAAGCCTCAAGCAACGGCCACTCCCCCTGCGCCCGCTGCAACACCAAACCCAGCGGATGAAGTACTCTTCCTCGATGCTACGGAAGAAGGCGGAGCTTGGTAACAACTTCCTTCTGGGGGACAAGCAAAATGCTTGCCCCCCAGAAGCGCCATTTCCAATCATAAGGGATTACGCTAAATTTCCCCCAATAGCGCTTATGTTATGACGCATCACGCGCTAGAATGACGGATCATTTTGTTGTGAACGGGAACCGACCATGACCATTAAGCTCGGGATTGTAATGGATCCGATTGCCTCCATTACGTTCAAAAAAGACACGTCACTTGCCATGCTTTGGGCTGCAGCCGACAAGGGATGGGAACTCTACTACATGGAGCAGAAGGACCTTTATCTAAATGGTGGTAAAGCCTATGGTGTCGTTACTCCTTTGCAAGTATTTCGCGACCCAGAGCATTTTTTCGAACTCGGCGACAGCAGCAAAATGGCGCTTGGGGAATTAGACGCGATCTTGATGCGTAAAGACCCCCCATTCGACAGCGAATTTTATTACAGCACCATGATCCTTGAGCAGGCACAAAAAGATGGAGCCTTAGTTGTAAACAACCCCCAAGCCTTGCGGGACTGTAACGAGAAGCTATTTGCTACCCAGTTCCCACAGTGTTGCCCCCCAGTGTTGGTTACGCGCCGCCCAGACTTGCTGCGGGAATTTCACCAAACCCATGGCGATGTCATTTTTAAGCCCCTTGATGGTATGGGTGGTACGGGTATTTTCCGCGTTAAACAGGATGATCCCAACGTTAGTGTGATTATCGAAACCCTGACCGGATTAGGCACCCAGCAAATCATGGCGCAAAAGTTTATTCCCGAGATAGTGGACGGTGATAAACGCATTTTGATCGTCAATGGCAAGCCTGTACCTTACGGTTTATCTCGCATTCCTTCTTCTGGCGAGACTCGCGGCAACTTAGCCGCCGGAGGTCGTGGCGAGGGCCGACCTCTTACGGAGCGAGAGCTCTGGATCTGTGAGCAAGTCATTCCGACTCTAATGGAAAAACAGCTGATGTTTGTTGGCCTAGATGTGATTGGTGATTACCTCACGGAAATTAACGTCACCAGCCCAACGTGTGTACGTGAGCTAGACCAGCAATTTGGTTTAAATATCGCCATGGATCTCATGCACGCCATTGAAGAGAAACTGTCACAACGTTAACACATGCGCTTAGCTGATCGTTTTTCTATCGCTTTATTCATCGCCATCAGCTTGCATCTGATGGCGGTGCTTTTGGTCAGCTTTGATTTTTCTCTTAGTACCCCAGCCACCCAGCGCACTCTAGAAATCACCTTAGTGCAGCATAAAACCGAAGCGCCAAAAGAAGCGGATTTTCTGGCTCAAGCAGATCAGATGGGTAGTGGCAGTGAACTGCGTAAACAGAAGCTCACCACCACCGAAACCGCTCAATTTCTGGCCGATGAGATACAGGAAATCACTCCCCCGGTGCAACCACAATTGGCCTCCAGCCAACCAGTACTAGAACCAGATGTACTGAAAAGCCGCCGTGATGACCCAGTCTTTCGCGTCTTAGACGAGACCAATCAACAACCTAAGACATTAGAAGAGCAGTTTCTTGGCGAAACACAAATACCGAGCCAGCTCACTACGGATATTGCTTCCCTAGAAGCCTTACTGGATCAACAGCGCCAAGCTTATGCCAAACGCCCACGTATCCGTCGCTTAACCTCTGTGTCGGCAAAATCAGCACTGGACGCTCAGTATTTAGATGATTGGCGACGACGCATTGAACGGATTGGTAATATTCACTACCCGGCAGAAGCCAAACGCAATCATATTTATGGGCAGCTTCGCCTAGCCGTATTGATTCGCCCCAACGGCTATGTGGAAGATATCGAAGTGCTACAAAGCTCTGGTGTGCGTATTTTAGATGATGCCGCCATGCGCATCGTACGCCTAGCCGAGCCGTTTGATGCTTTTCCTAACGAGCTAAAGAAAGAAGTGGATCGTTTGGAAATTATCCGTACTTGGCAATTTGTGCCGGGGGACCAACTGCGCAGCAAATAAAAAAGGCGTACTGGAAACAGCACGCCTTTCTAGTATCAAAGACAGATATTACTGGAACTGCTCTTCACCCATAGCAACACGTATCTTTTTCATCGCATTCTTTTCTAACTGACGAATACGCTCTGCGGATACGCCGTATTCCGCCGCTAGATCGTGCAAGGTAGCTTTTGGCTCGTTCAACCAACGTTTCACCAGAATATCACGACTGCGCTCATCTAACGCTAGCATCGCTTCTTCAAGGCGGCGGTTAGAGTCAGCCTCCCAGTTACCATTCTCCAACAACATAGCTGGATCATAGCGATTATCTTCTAGGTAGTTAGCTGGCGCCTGAAAAGCGCTGTCATCGTCATCGTCCGCGCCTGCGTCGAATGCCATATCAGTGGAGCTCATACGCCCTTCCATCTGACGCACGACTTCAGGAGAAACACCAAGATCACTAGCAACCGACTCGACTTCGGAGTTGCTTAACCAAGACAGGCTCTTTTTAGCACTGCGCAAATTAAAGAACATCTTACGCTGCGCTTTGGTCGTGGCGACTTTAACGATACGCCAGTTCTTCAGAATAAATTCGTGAATTTCCGCTTTGATCCAGTGAACAGCGAAAGAAACGAGACGCACACCGACTTCAGGATTGAAGCGTTTTACCGCCTTCATCAAACCGACGTTACCTTCTTGAATCAGGTCCCCTTGGTTCAAACCGTAGCCGGAGTAGCTTTTCGCTATATGGACAACAAAGCGTAAGTGAGACATGACAAGAGCCCGAGCGGCCTCTAGGTCTCCTTGGTAATAAAGACGTTCTGCCAGCGCCTGCTCTTCTTCGGCGGACAAAATTGGAATTGTACTCACCGCCTGCACATAAGATTCCAGGTTCTGACCTGGGATCATCATGTCAATTGGTTGGAGAGCTTTACCCATCTCTATCGTACCTCTAACTGTTCTTGGAAAGTATGGCAAAAATACTAGCAAGTTTGCGTAACCTATGTGTGACACAAATGTGGAGAGTTTTCCCGTTTGTGTCAACCTCGCGACATTATTTTAGCCATATTTTATTGCAATTCCATATCTCTTATATGCTTGCCAACGGAAATCCAAGCACCAATCACGCCAGCAATGGCACTAATAAAGATACACACCAAGATGTTATTAAGATTGAAACCGAGTAGCTCGAAATCTGCTTGATACAAGGCGATCAAACGCTCCGCAGGTTGGCTAATCCACCAAGAAAAGAGCACGATACCAACCGAGGCACACAATCCACCCAGCACCCCAAACCAAAGCCCCATGTATAAAAATGGGCGACGAATGTAAGCATTGGTGGCACCAACCAGCTTGAGTACCATCACTTCATCCCGACGACTTTCCACGGCAGTACGAATGGTATTACCCACGATAAGGAACACTGCGACGAGCAAAAGCGCCGAAACACCGTAAATGAAGCGCTGTCCAAATGCCAATATGGAAGCAAGCCGCTGCAACCATTGGGCATCTAACTGGGCGTACTCCACTTGAGGTAGCGCCTCTAAATCGGCTCGAAGGGTTTCCAACCCTGGCAGCGTTTCCAATGACACCACTGCTTTCGGAATCACCTGCAATACAATGGGTAGCGGATTTTCTGGTAACGCCGAAAGGATGTCTTCATAACCACTGGATTGCTCGAAATAACGCAAACCTTCTTCTTTGGAGATGTAATCGACACGTTCCACATCGGCGCGACTAGATAGCTGATGGGACAGAGCCAAGGCTTCCGTATCTTCGAGGCTGGAAAACAAATACAAACCAATCACCGATTGCTGCTCCCAGCGATCCGTTATGGATTCCACATTTTTTAACAGCACAAACAAAGCGCCTGGCAGTGACAATGCGATGGCGATCACGAGCACCGTCATTACCGTAGCCAAGGGGTATAAGGTAAGGCGAGCAAAACTCTCCATTAATACCGACTGGTGGTGGCGCAGATGCTGAGCCAAAGAGAATGGCTGGCTATCCTTTAATTTATTTTTGCTCTGCACCATCGATTGACGGGTTGCACCACGGGGGGAGAGTTTGGACATCAGCCAAATCCTCCATCATTCACAATACGACCTTTATTCAGAGTCAGCACCCGGTGACGCATCCGTGCCACTAAGGCCAAATCGTGGGTGGCCACCATCACGGTCGTACCAAGACGATGAAACTCTTGAAACAGATTCATAATCTCGGCAGAGAGTTTCGGGTCTAGGTTGCCGGTGGGCTCGTCTGCTAATAGCAGTTGAGGACGGTTAACAACCGCCCGGGCAATGCCTACCCGCTGCTGTTCCCCGCCAGACAAGGCTTGCGGGTTAAATTTCTCTTTGCCGAGTAGTCCCACTTTATCCAGGGCGGCACGCACACGCTTGGCAATTTGCTCAGGCTCAGCGCCGCTGATCATCAATGGCAACGCCACATTGTGAAAGACGCTGCGATCAAACAATAACTGGTGATTTTGGAACACTACACCAACTCGCCGGCGATGGTAGGGAATGGAGCCCGCACCGAGAGTGCGTAAATCCACGCCATCAATCAGAATTTTGCCGTAGCTTTGACGCTCGATCATCATGATGAGTTTCATTAGGGTGCTCTTACCTGCACCTGAGTGGCCAGTTAAAAAAGCCATTTCCCCCTGCTGCAAATGAAAACTCACCTGCGACAAGGCTTCTTGACCACTTTCGTATTTTTTACCGACCTGTTGAAACTCGATTTCCACCTGACGCTCCTAAGCGTGCCGACGCTGATATCAACTGTTACTCACTATCGAACAAGGCGTCAACAAATTCCTGTGCATTGAAGGGACGTAAGTCTTCCGCTTGCTCCCCTACACCGATATAACGAATCGGCAAACCAAACTGTTTTGCGATGGCAAAAATGATCCCGCCTTTGGCCGTACCATCCAGTTTGGTTAGGGTGATACCACTGACACCAACCGCTTCGGTAAACAGCTTAGCCTGAGATAAAGCGTTCTGCCCAGTACCGGCATCCAACACCAACATCACCTCATGGGGGGCAGTCACATCGAGCTTTTTCATTACTCGCACGACTTTTTCCAACTCATTCATAAGATTGGTTTTATTCTGCAAGCGTCCAGCGGTATCCGCGATAACGACATCAATGCCACGTGCCTTGGCCGACTCGATCGCATCATAGATAACGGACGCCGAATCCGCCCCTGTGTGTTGCGCAATCACTGGCACCTGATTGCGTTCACCCCAAACCTGAAGCTGTTCAACTGCGGCTGCTCGGAAGGTATCTCCTGCCGCTAACAAGACGCTTTTGCCTTCCGCTTGGTATTTTTTCGCTAACTTACCAATGGTGGTGGTTTTACCCACACCATTGACACCCACCATAAGGATTACGAATGGGCCGTCGGATTTCTCAAGGGATAGTGGTTGTTCTGAATCTACTAAAATAGCGCGCATATCCGCTTTAAGAGAAGCCATTACCGCATTGCTGTCTTTTAGCTCCTTACGCCCCAGCTTATCGGTAATGCCTGTAACCAAAGCCTGGGTCGCATCCATCCCTACATCGGCCATTAACAGCTGGGTTTCTAGTTCTTCCAACAGATCATCATCGACTTTTTTACTACCCAGTAACAAACTGGACAAACCATCGCCTAGACCACTGCGAGTGCGGGACAAGCCAGCTTTAATTCGCTGTGACCAAGATAACGTCGGTTTCGCTGGTGCGACTGGTTCTTGGCGTGGTGATTCTTGAACCGTTTGTGCTGGGGATGGACTTTCCGCGGTAGGCTGAGCTTGCGGCTTGCTTTCTTCCACTGGCTCCGATGGTACGGCAGCGACAGTTTGAGTCTCTGCAGACGAATTGACCTTAGCAACAGCAGACGGCTCAACCCGAGTTTCTGCATCAGTTTGCTCGTCTGAGGCTGTAGGAGCCTCCGCCACCTTGGGTGCAGACGTTGGTTTGCCATTACGGATATCATTATCCATGCTTTTGATCACTTTACGCTTAATCGCAAAAGCAAGGATTGCTAGAATGACACCGATGGCAATCGGAGCGAAACGCGCATAATCACCGAAATACGGTGTTAGATAAGTAATAAACTGATTTACAAGTTCCATCAAAATGTCTCTTGGTTATACGAAAACGGGGACAGATGTGCCCAAAACACCATGTATTAGAGCACGCAGACGTGTCAAAGGTGATGATTTTAGCATCATTCTAAGGGGCAAGAAGCCCCGATATTGCCGAAAAATTCTGCGACTACGCCCACTTAGTCAGGACTTACTATGTTAAAAACAGACCGCCCCCTTTTTAGCCGCCCCGTATTGGCGGTGATCATGGTCGCTTCTACCTTGGCAATTTGGCTCTTAAATATGACGGCACCGACACCTCGGCTGCTGATTCCTGAGCTGTCGCGCTGGCAAACCGAGTCAGGCGTCAACCTGATTTGGCTAGAACATGCCGATTGGCAAGAAGGCGACAAAATGGTCATCAGCCTTGAATTTAACGCGCCAGACCAAGGTTTAGTCACTGAAGCTCTATTAGCTCTGTTGTTAAAAGATAGCTTGCCATTGAGTACCGCCACCCTCAACCAGCGCCTCACCGCTGTCGCCACCAAGGTGACTAGCCAACACAATAATGAACGGCAACGGTTTACCATTACGGTTAGTAGCCGTGAGGACTACTTTAATGGCGCCATGAAAACTCTGACCACTTGGTGGCAACAGGCACAAATCAAACCTCGCTCCCTAAGCCAATGGCAACAACAGCGACCACAAGATACTGCCGCCCAACAATTAGAACTCTTGCTAGGCTCCTCCCCATCTATTCCAGTTATTTCCGTGGACGACTTGCAACAAGCACTATCACAGCTGTGTCATAGCCTCGAACGAATAGTCATTGCCGGTGCGGTTCCGGCAGAGCGAAAGGAGCAGATCGCCCAAGCACTCGTCCAAGCTTTTGTTGTCGCCCCCATATTAGAAACAACGACACAATCCAAATCGCCGCTGTCTGCAAGTACGGTGGAACTCGGTACAGGACACTGGCAGCAGTCCCTCGGCGCCATTATGCTGCCGCCACTGACCACACCTGAACAATGGTTAGCATTGCAAATCTGGATAGCAGACGCTCTGCAACAGCAGAAACTAACGCTGCAAGCCGACATTGCCACTTGGCAACTCGTGTTAGCGCCGGTAGCTCCTACTATTCAATGGCGGGTCTTGATTCCTGCCGGACAAGAATATGATCCAACCCTATATCAACGTTGGATCGATAAGGATAAATTACCCAGCCTCACGGATAGGGATGCGTTTAACCGTCTCAAAGAACAACTGCAATTGAGCCTAGAGCAACATAGTCAAGACCCCGCATGGTGGGGAACAAGCATGTTAGAATTAAGTCGTCTGACGGGTTACGAGGCAATTGCCAATGAATTAGTGAGTGCCCTAACCTCATTGGATCAAGCAACTTATCAGCGGCATATTACTCAATTGGTAACTTTAGACTCACTGCAACAGGTACAGGTTTTTCAATGACAAAACGTTCTGCTAAAACGGGCAATACCAAGTCTGCCTCAGGGGCCTCAAAGTTACGTATCATTGGCGGACAATGGCGCTCACGACAGTTGCCCGTACCTTTGTTGGAAGGGTTACGCCCGACTCCAGATCGAGTCAGGGAAACCCTATTTAACTGGTTGAATTTTGAAATTCCCGGCGCTCGCTGTCTTGACCTGTTCTGTGGCTCAGGAGCGCTCGGTCTTGAAGCCTTATCAAGGGAAGCGGCTTGGTGCAGTTTTGTTGATGCCAGCCCCATAGTGGCAAAACAAATTAAAGCCAACTTAACCACGTTAGGTGCGAACCATGCCGAGGTCCATCACACCAGCGCGGTCACCTTTTTACAATCTGCGCCAGCATCCAAGTTCGATGTCGTGTTCTTGGACCCGCCGTTTCGTCATGACTGGCTGAATCAGGTCTTGCCTCTGCTTAACGACGCTTGGCTAAACGATAATGCTTATATCTATCTTGAACGTGAAAGTGAAGCGGAATTACCCCCACTGCCAGCAAGTTGGCTGTGCCGCAAAGAAAAGCGGGCAGGACAATTGACTTATAGCCTCTACCAACGCCAGCCATAAGCGCCCCAGAAAAGGGCAAAAACACCACCACGAGCACCATATCAGTTCAACTTATGACCACTTAGGTCACAAATATGGTGCTTTTACAATTATTTAGCTGGCGCGCTAATTGCAGACTGTGTTCATCTAGTGTGGATTTTGGATACACCCTTTTTTGTCCTTTTATTCGAGGTTTTTATGCTGGGGAATTTCACCTTTCGCGCAAAGCTCATGAGTTTACTACTTTGCGCTATTTTCGGTTTTGCTCTAGTCACCGTGGTTGCCATCAATAGTATGAATGCGCAACAGGACGCCTCCCGGTTACTACGTAACTATGCCAATCTGCAATCGACTACCGAGCAGGTCAGCATCGGTGTGCTGGAATACGCCGATACCCTACGTAATCTTAATGAAGAGGGTTTTACCGCCTATTTAACCCAATTAGCCCAAGATCGTGACCGTTTTATTAGTCGCTTAGATGAAAACGGAGCCAGCATTCCACAGGCAAATCTACAAGCGGCCGTGGAGCATGTGAGCACCGCTCTGGCTGAATATATCGGTGCGCTGATTTTTCTCACCGAACAGCGCCATACCGTTGGCTTCACCAGCGAATTTGGTCTACAAGGGGATATCACCCGGCTCGGGAATGAACTGAGCGCTGCGGTAGAAACCCTGACCTTATTACGCCGGGAATTTGTCAATGTGCGCAAAGAAGAGGCGAATTATCTACAACAGCCCACGGAAGAAAACTTAGCGCCACTGATGGCCAGCTATGAACGTTTTATGGTGCGAGTCGACAACTTTGGTTTCAATGACACCATTGGTCAGTCAGCTACGGCATACCTAGAAAAAATCCAAGCTTACCCTGAAGCCTTTGCCCTACTGGAACTGGCCGAGCAACAATATGGTGTCGCCAAGGCGAGCTTTGATGAACAACAGACACAACTGAGCAATCTGCTTGAGCAAGATATTCTGGCCGCCCAAGCTGCCGCGGAACAGCAAACCCAACAGGCTTACGCTTCACTTATTATCGTGAGCATTGCGGTGACTGTCATTGCGGCGATCTTGATGATCAGTGTCGGACGCAGTGCACGTCATACTCTTTCCCAAGTTATCGCCGATTTAACGAAAGTTAAAGATGGGGATATGACCGCCAAAGCCCATGTAAATGAACGACGTAATGACGAGTTCGACGCCTTGGGCAAATCCCTTAACGCCATGACCAGCGGCTTACATGGGGTATTACACGATGTGGTATCAACTTCCACCCATGTCTCCACTATGGTGGATGAACTTAACGGTGCAATTGGTAGTATTGCCACTAACAACCGCTCGGTGAGTTCCCGTACCAATTCGTTGGCGGTTGCCACCGATGATATTTCCAGCCGCATCACGACCTTGTCTGCCACTACGGCAGAATTACAGCAACATTCTAGCGAAACCTACAACTCTGCTAAGGCCGGTGCCGGCACGATTCGCGCGGTATTAGAGAACCTCAGTGGCACAGTCGAAGCCGTGAATCGCACCAGCCAACAGCTAGACGAGCTTGGTACCCTTTCTGCCGACATCGACAATGTAATCGGCATGATCAACGATTTGGCCAATCAAACCAATCTATTGGCTCTGAACGCCGCCATCGAAGCCGCCCGTGCCGGTGAAGCAGGTCGTGGCTTCTCCGTGGTCGCCGATGAAGTGCGCTCCTTAGCCGAAAAAACCGTGGATGCCACTTCCCGCATTACGGAGATTGTCAGCACCATTCAAAATTCCACCCAGAATGCCATAGCAACGATGCAGCAGGGTCAGCAGCGTTTGCATCTGATTGAAGAAAATGGTGGTCAAGCGGAAGAAGCCATGCGCACCATAGAACATAATGCGCAAACCAGTTCCAGCGCCGCCAACTCCATGGCAGGAGCCATTCAGGATGTGGCAGCCACTGCGGTACAAATGAGCACGGAAATGGAACGTATTGCCCACCAGTTGAGTGAAGATACTCACTCCATTGAAGTGATCGTGGATAAAGCCCAGTCCATTCACAATATGACCGATAGCTTAGCGGATAAAACCCGCATTTTCCGTCTATAAAGTCAGCGCTTTCAAGACACCGAATACGCCCTTTCACCGCTAGGTGAAAGGGCGTTTGCTTACTTGAAGCCCATGCGGTCAGGCGCTAGACTGTCGTTTCATTTTGATAAGCACCTTAAACGGCCTTCCCGCACACTTGGGGTCACCTGATTTCTTAGGACACAGTTTCACTATGCCGGACACCATACCTGTTGATTCCGTGGGTCTTGTTACCCCACAGGTTGCTGAATTTAACGAGCCTCTCGCGCTCGCCTGCGGCCAAACACTGGCAAATTACCAACTGGTTTACGAGACCTACGGGCAGCTCAATCGGGACGCCAGTAACGCTGTTCTCATCTGTCATGCGTTGAGTGGCGATCATCATGCCGCTGGCTACCACACCATGGCTGACCGTAAACCGGGTTGGTGGGATAGCGCGATTGGCCCCGGTAAACCGATCGACACCAATCACTTTTTTGTTATTAGTTTAAATAACTTAGGTGGTTGTTGCGGCAGTACCGGTCCAACCAGTATCAACCCAGCAACGGGCAAAGTATGGGGGGCGAAATTCCCCATGGTTACGGTGGAAGATTGGGTTGAAAGTCAAGCGCGCCTAGCGGACCGCCTCGGTGTACAGCAGTTCGCCGCTATTATCGGCGGCAGTTTAGGCGGTATGCAGGTATTGTCTTGGAGTATTCGTTACCCACAACGGTTACGGGCTGCGGCAATTATTGCCTCTGCTCCCAAACTATCGACCCAAAATATCGCCTTTAATGAAGTCGCACGTCAGTCCATTCGCCGTGACCCAGATTTCTTCGACGGGGATTATATGGATCATGACACCATCCCGACCAATGGCTTGGGCTTGGCACGCATGCTTGGGCATATTACCTACTTGTCCGACGACTCCATGGGCAATAAATTTGGTCGCCAGATGCGCCATGACCAATTTCAGTACCACTATGATATTGAATTTGAAGTAGAAAGTTACCTGCGCTATCAAGGGGAAGCCTTCACCAAACGCTTCGATGCCAATACTTATATGTTGATGACCAAAGCCCTAGACTACTTCGATCCAGCGGCTGACCATGACCATGATTTGGCCAAGGCGCTGGCTCCGGCCCAATGTGATTTCTTACTGGTTTCCTTTACCACCGACTGGCGTTTTTCTCCTCAACGTAGTGAAGAAATCGTCAATGCGCTAGTTAAAGCAGGGAAACGGGTGTCTTACGCCAAAATTGAAGCGGTGGAAGGACATGATGCCTTTCTTTTCCCCATCCCAAGATACATGGATGCGCTACGTGGTTTCTTACAACGGGTGAGCCCAGTAACTCAGGAGAATAGCCATGCGTAGTGACTTGGAATTTATCAATCGCTGGATTCAAGCCAATATTAAAGTATTGGATTTAGGCTGTGGTGATGGAGCCTTGTTAGATCATTTGATGCGCCACAAACAAGTGACTGGCTACGGTTTAGAAATTGATGCCGCAGGCATTCAGGGCTGCGTGGAGAAAGGCGTTCCGGTACTTGAACAAGACTTGGACCAAGGTCTACATAATTTTGATGATCAAAGCTTTGATCTGGTAGTTATGGCCCATGCGTTACAGCAATTCCGCCGGCCTGACCTGCTACTGGATGAAATGTTACGGGTAGGCAAAGAAGCCATTATTACTTTCCCGAACTTCGGCCATTGGCGTAACCGTATGCATCTTGGTTTACATGGGCGTATGCCTGTTTCTGAGTTCCTACCGTATAACTGGTACGACACCCCCAATATTCACTTTTGTACCTTCGATGACTTCCGCGATTTATGTCATGCTAAAGGTATTAAAATCGTTAAGTGGGCGGCAGTGGATGGTAAATTGCAGGATCACTGGTGGACTCGCCTTATGCCGAATTTGCTGAGTGAAACCGCCGTATTTCACGTTACCCGATAATTTGCGAGGTGTTTATGATGCGTCTTTTTCTTATTGTTGTGAGTCTTTTGGCTGGCGTAACCCAAGCCAGTGAGCAAGTCACTCGTTTTGGTCAGTATCAACTCCATTACAATACCTTTGAGTCGACCTTTCTTCAGCCCAACATAGCTAGCCAATATGGTTTTGTACGCAGCAAAGGTACTGGGTTATTGAACGTTGCGGTTACCAAAGACGTAGCAGGTGAAACACCGGCGCCCCAAGCAGCTATCGTCACGGCGACAGTGACCAATCTGATTGGGCAACGGGTAAAACTGGAATTTACCACTATCGAAGAAGGGAACGCGATTTACTACATTGCCCCGTTCACCAAAACTAACGATGAAATTCTAAAATTCTCGGTCTCCGCCAAGCTCAATGCTGATGCCACCCCCATGCAAGTAGAATTTCAACGTCACGTATACACAGACTAAGCCAGACTTATGAGCCAAACAATTGTGCTTGCCAGCAATAATGCCGGCAAAATTAACGAGTTTAACCAACTATTTGCCGACTACGGTTTGGTTATCAAACCCCAAGGGGATTGGCAGGTAAGCGACGCCGACGAAACTGGCCTGAGCTTTATTGAAAACGCCATTCTCAAAGCGCGCCACGCCAGTAGCCATACTGATTTGCCCGCTATCGCCGATGATTCCGGTATCGCAGTGGATTATCTCAATGGCGCGCCGGGAATTTACTCGGCCCGCTTTGCTGGGGAACATGGCAATAACGGGGCTAACAATGCCCTACTGCTTGAAAAGCTCGCTGGAGTACCCAGCCATGAGCGTACTGCTCGTTTCCATTGCGTGTTGGCTTATGTGCGTCATGCCAGCGATCCAACACCCATCATAGCCCACGGCGTGTGGGAAGGTCGTATCTTAGAGGATGCAGCCGGTAACGAAGGTTTTGGCTATGACCCGATTTTCTATGTGCCAGAAACCGATTGCAGCGCAGCCAGTTTGCCAAAAGAAATTAAAAACCAACTCAGCCACCGGGCCAAGGCGTTACAGCAGTTAATCGCACTTTTCCGTGAGCAGCATATCATTCCATGAGTGCTGCCCTCCCTCCCCTAAGTCTTTATATTCATCTGCCTTGGTGTGTACGTAAGTGTCCCTATTGTGACTTCAACTCCCACCAAGCAGACCGTTTTCATGAAGCCGGCGAGCTGCCAGAAGATGCTTATCTCACGCAACTTTTCGCGGATTTAGACTGTGACCTGCCATATGTACAAGGTCGAGCAATTCAAACCGCTTTTATCGGTGGCGGCACCCCCAGTCTGATGAGCGCTGACTTTTACTATCGCCTGATGGATGCGTTAAGAGAAAAACTCACCTGGGTCGATAACGCTGAAATCACCATGGAAGCGAACCCTGGTACCTTTGAACAAGAGAAGTTTCGCCACTTTCGTCAAGCGGGCATCAATCGCCTTTCCATCGGCACCCAAAGTTATCAGGCTAACCTGTTGAAAACCCTAGGAAGAATCCACAACCCGGCAGAAGCCATTGGGGCTGTGGAAAAGTCTCGCTTAGCTGGTTTCGATAATATCAATATTGATTTGATGCATGGACTACCGGGACAAAGCTTGGCTATGGCATTGGCAGATTTGCAGCAAGCCATTGATTTAGCACCGGAACATTTGTCTTGGTATCAGTTAACCATTGAGCCCAATACCGAGTTCTACCGCCGCCCGCCGACCTTACCGGAAGACAATACCCTGTGGGATATTCAGGATGAAGGCCTTGCCCTGCTGGAAGCAAACGGTTATCACCAATATGAAATTTCTGCCAACGCCAAAGTTGGCTATCAGGCCCAACATAATCTCAATTACTGGCGCTTTGGTGACTATTTGGGCATCGGTGCCGGAGCACATGGAAAAGTAACCCTTGGCGATGGTCGTATTCTACGTACCCGTAAGACCCGCCATCCGAACCATTATCTGAATGCCATCCCAGCATCTTTGGCAACGACCGAAGCGATTGCTACTGAAGATCTACCGTTGGAATTTATGATGAATCGCCTGCGCCTGTTCGAAGCTTTTCCACTACAGGAATACTTGCGCTATGCCGAGCCTCAATACGCTCCGGTCTTACTCGCCGGCTGCGAACAAGCACTGGCACAAGGTTGGTTAGAGCTGGACGCTTGGCAACAACACATTGTGCAAACTACCCCTAAAGGCAAACTGTTTTTAAACGAGTTATTGGAACTGTTCCTGCCAGAAAATTAGTTAGACTTGAAACTTTTTTTGACCTGAAACCCTATTTCTGTCAATATTTTACGGACTCTGGCGTTAACTCAGAGTTAGTTTTCGTTTCATCTCGCGAATTTCTACCGCCATTTAGATGGCGCTGCGGGCGCTGTTACGTATTTTGATTGGTGACCATAAGTCACCCTATTTCAACTGCAATTGGAATAAATCACAATACGCCGACAGTGCCGCTTGCTGCACTCCTGTATTTATTCCAATTGCGTCACTTCGATTGTTTATGGAGAACGCAAATGAGTGCAAACACCCCGCACAAGGGCCGTGACGAATACAGCACCTCCTATCAAGCTGGGCAAGACAATGTCCAGTTTCTTGGTCTAGATGTACACAACCTTGTATTCGGTATTAGCGCGGCAATTATCTTCGCTTTTGTTATCGGTTCCATCGCTTTCCCTGGTGATGCCAAAGACCTGTTGATGTCTGCCCGAGGCTGGTCAATCAACAACTTCGACTGGTTCTTTATGATTGCCGGTAACTTCTTCGTGTTGTTTTGTCTGGCACTGATCTTTTTGCCAATGGGTAAGATTCGCCTTGGCGGCACCGAAGCTAAGCCAGAACACTCCACCATCACTTGGTTCGCCATGTTGTTTGCTGCCGGTATGGGTATCGGCTTGATGTTCTGGAGTGTGGCAGAGCCGGTTGCTTACTACACGGGCTGGTACGGCACGCCACTCAATGTGGAGGCCAACACCCCAGCGGCGGAGAAACTCGCCATGGGCGCTACCATGTTCCACTGGGGCTTACATCCTTGGGCGATTTACGGTGTCGTGGCCCTAGCTTTGGCCTTCTTCGCTTACAACAAAGGGCTGCCATTGACCATACGCTCGGCGTTTTACCCTCTATTCGGTGAGCGCGTATGGGGCGTCTTAGGTCATTTTGTCGATATTCTCGCTGTGATTGCGACCATTTTCGGTCTGGCAACGTCCCTCGGCTTTGGTGCCCAGCAAGCCACTTCCGGCCTGCATTTTCTGTTTGGGATTCCCAATACCTTAATGACTCAAATTATCGTCATTGCGGTAGTTACTGGTGTCGCTATTTTTTCAGTAGCGCGAGGCTTAGATGGTGGGGTGAAACTGCTTTCCAATATCAATATGTTGATAGCGGCGTTGCTTGCGGTCTTTATTCTCGTTGTCGGTCACACGGGCGCTATCTTTGGTGCCATTGGAACCTTCTTCCTCGGCTATGTGGAAAACATTATTCCTCTAAGTAATTGGGTCGGTCGAGAAGACCAAACCTTCTACCATGGCTGGACGGTATTCTACTGGGCTTGGTGGATTTCTTGGTCGCCATTTGTCGGTATGTTTATCGCCCGCGTCTCCCGTGGTCGTACAGTGCGTGAATTTATTATCGCGGTGCTATTGGTGCCAACTCTCGTATCCTTGGTATGGATGGCGATCTTCGGTGGCTCTGCAATCGAGCAGGTTGAAAACGGTGTGGGTGCCTTAGCAAATGGTATCAGCGACGCTTCTTTGGCGATGTTCCAGATGTTTGAGCAGTTACCGCTGACCTCGTTAATTTCATTTGTTGGCATTGTGTTGGTATTAGTGTTCTTTGTCACCTCGTCTGACTCTGGCTCCTTGGTCATCGATGGCATTACCGCCGGTGGCAAAACCGACGCGCCAATGGCGCAACGGGTATTTTGGGCCGTGTTAGAAGGTATTATTGCCGTGGCCTTGCTCATCGGTGGGGGCGCTGAAGCCTTAACCGCGATTCAAGCCGCTGCGATTACCATCGGCTTGCCGTTCACTCTGCTGATGCTGGTCATGTGTATCAGTCTCTGGAAAGGCTTGCAGTCGGATCTGAAATTCGTCCGCTAATCCGGTAAACGCGACACAAAAGTGGCCATTTGCGGCTGCTTTTGTTGTCGCGTGACCCGTTGTGTATTACCATCACACCCACTCTTAAGGGAGTAATCTTCACCTTGTGGCGTAAGCCCTATCTTGGTGATCCTCTGTCAACATAATTGGGCCCCATGCCCATGGTAGAGGAGTCCACGCGCACCGCGCTGGGATTGATGAGACTTAAGACAACATCCTGTCTCTGGTGGGCACGGGCATGTTGTCTTTTGTTGATCGCCCACCGAAGGAACTGCTGATGGAAGCCATCTTAACGTCAATCTCCACTGTTGCACTTGCCGAAATGGGCGATAAAACCCAGTTGTTGGCCTTGTTTCTTGCGGCTCGTTTCGCCGCCAAAGGCCAAATCGTGCTCGGTATTTTACTTGCCACTATCGCCAACCATTTAGCCTCTGCTTGGCTCGGTGCCTGGGTGGCCGATTGGCTCCCCCCTACTTGGATTCATTGGCTGATTGGAGCAAGTTTTATTGCCGTCGGTTTATGGATTCTTATCCCGGATAAAGACGATAGCGATGACAATAGCGTAATGAAATCCGGCGCATTCATTGCTACCTTTATCCTATTCTTTATGGCAGAAATCGGTGACAAAACCCAAATCGCGACTGTGATCTTGGGGGCGAAGTATCAAGCGATCACTGCGGTGACCTTGGGCTCCACCATCGGTATGCTGCTGGCCAATGTTCCCGTCGTTTATGCCGGACAATGGCTGATGGAACGCATTAACCCTGACAAAACTCGTCTTGCTGCCTGTATTTTATTTGTATTGTTAGGGATAGCCGCCATCGTCTTTCCTAGTTTTTAGAGGTCATCATTATGGACACGGAACTGATCGAAATACGCGATACCTTATGTGAATATGAGCCGTTTTCCTATTTACAGGAAGACTCCCAACTCAATGATATGGTGCGCGATATTGAGATTCAGTATCTGCGCAAGGGGCAGGTGGTGATTGCGCCGGATGAGCGCAACACCGCTCTATTCTTCATTCGTAGTGGCGCGGTAGAATCCCGCAATAAGGATGGTAAATTGTCCCATCGGATGCAGGAAGGGGAAGTGTTCGGCTACTCCTCACTGCTACGGGGTGGGCGCTCTACCTTGTCCATGATGGCGGTGGAAGACACCTTGGTGTATTGCATACCGTCCCGCTGGTTCTTGCATTACTACAATGAAGTGGATGCCTTTTCCGACTTCTTTGAACTATCCCGAGAAGCGCGCCTGAAAGCGGCCATGGCTAGCCAAGCATCGGATTTGTCACTGATGACTTGTCCGATTCACACCTTATTACGTCGCCCTCCGATTACGGCAGAACAGCATGTAGATATTCTTACTGCCGCCAATATTATGTCCCAGGAGCGAGTTTCTTCTTTGCTCATTACCGCTGATGACAAGTTAGTCGGCGTGTTGACCGATCGGGATTTACGCAACCGTGTAGTAGCGAAAGGGCTGGATTATCACCATCCGGTTCATACCATTATGACACCTGATCCTATCACCATTGATGCAGGAGATTATGCCTCCGAAGCAGTGCTGAAAATGATGTCGGCCAATATTCACCACCTACCGGTACTACGTGACGGGCAAGTGGCAGGGGTACTCAGTACTGGCGATTTGGTACAACGGGAAAGCAATAGCTCGGTGTTCCTGATCAGTGATATCCACAAGCAATATGATGTGGCGGGGTTGCAGCGTATCAGCAAGCGGGTACCCCAAGCCTTCGTCCAACTAGTGAGCGCTGATGCCAATACGCAAATGATCGGCAATGCCATGTCCCATATTGGTGTGGCCTTTACTCGACGCCTGCTGGAATTAGCAGAACAGGAATTGGGGCCAGCACCCATCCCCTATTGCTTTCTGGCACTTGGCTCCCAAGCCCGGGAAGAACAAACCATTAATACTGACCAAGATAACGCCCTCATCCTGCACAATAGCTATGACAAGGCCAAGCATGGTGAGTATTTCGCCAAATTGTCGGAGTTTGTTTGCAAAGGCCTAGACGAGTGTGGCTACCCACTTTGTACCGGCGAATTTATGGCAATGACGCCAAAATGGCGTTTAACCCTAAAAGAGTGGCAAGCCCTCTTCAATCAATGGATGAATGAACCCCGCGCCGAAGCCCTGCTACATGTATCGATTTTCTTCGATATCCGCGGCATTTACGGGGACCTAACGTTAGCGAAGCAGCTACACGGCTATATTTGTCGCCAGGCCCAGCAGCAAAAGGGCTTCCTATCTGCTTTAGCTCGAAATGCCAATAAACGCACCCCTCCTTTGGGTTTCTTCCGCCAATTCGTGCTCGATGGCGAAGGTAAGCAAATGCGCACCTTCAACCTAAAAAGCCGAGGGATCGCCCCCATTATCGATCTGGTGCGAGTGCATTCTTTAGGATTGGGTTCTAGCAAATTGAATTCCTTTGAACGCTTGGCGGATATTGAAGCCGCTGAGATTCTGCCGAAAGGTCGGGCCCGTGATCTGATTCTCGCCTTAGAGATGATCGGCATGGTGCGCATCCGCCATCAGGCGGAGCAATTGGCGGCGGGCGAAGAGCCAGACAACAAGGTTGATCCGGAGAGCTTGTCGGAGTTCGAACGGCGACATTTACGTGATGCCTTTGTCATCGTGGCGCGGCAACAGGACTTCCTTAAATACCGCTACCCAGGTAAGGGTAATTGATGGCTTGGTTTAGTAATACAGAGAAGTTTCAGTATCTTAATCGTAGCGAGCAACCAAAGCCTTGGTTACCGACGGAAGGCCCAGCGGCGGATACACCGCTAGCTGAGTGCCCTTTGGTAGCGCTTGATATAGAGACCACCGGGCTCGATTTTGATAACGACGATATTGTCAGTGTTGGGCTGGTAGATTTCACGCTATCGGGGATTCAACTGAATAGTAGTCGCTACTGGTTAACCAAGCCGAAAAGTCATCTCTCGTCGGAATCCGTTGCGATTCACGAGATCACCCACTCTGATTTGGCTAAAGCGCCACCACTACATACAGTAATGGACGAGCTTTTGCCCTTGTTAGCAGGCAAAGTCGTGGTCGCCCATTTTCACCATATCGAGCGGCTGTTTCTCGCCAGAGCCAGTGAGCGAGTATTTGGCTCTCCGACTTACTTCCCCATGATTGACACCATGGATATCGAGCAACAAAAGTTTTATCGACCTTGGTGGCAACGGTTTGGACGGCGTACCTCGGTGCGGTTAGAAGCCAGTCGTTTGCGCTACAGTTTGCCACGCTACCGCGCCCACCATGCCCTAATGGATGCGATTGCTTGCGCGGAGTTATTCCAAGCTCAGGTGGCCTACCATTTAGATCCGCAAGCACCCATTAGCGATTATTGGCTATAGGACAGCTTTCACGAATCACCAGCTCCGTTTCCAATTCCACATCTTCTGGGGTACGTAGCCCCAGAAACATCTGTGCTGCGACACGACCTTTGGCGACCGTTTGCTGGTAAATAGTGGTGATGGACGGATGAAAGGTTTCACTTTCAGGAATACCATCAAAGCCCACTACTTGCAATTCTTCGGGTACGGCGATGCCCATATGTAAGGCGGCCTGTGCCGCAGCAATAGCGATACGATCACTCATGCACAGCAGCAATTGGGGGCGTTCCGCCATAGTCAACGCTTCCCGTGCCGCTTGATAGGCAAGCTTATGGTTGTTGTGGGGAATATTCCAAATACGCTCCGGCGGTACGCTCATATTGGATTCCTCCAGAGCCTGTCGATAGCCTTCTAAACGCTGAATGGAAATTGAGGCCGCCGCATCAAACAGCTCATCATCACGAATACGACATACTCGATCGGTTTCCAGCAGCGCTAGGCCAAGAATCGCCACGCTTTCTGGCTGATGGGCTAGCGCGTGCTTAGCGATAATATAAGCCCCTTTGCGGTTTTCCACGTTAACTGCTGGCGCGCCAGAAATCGCACTATCGACAATGATGACATTGCGATGTGGATCTAACCAAGGGGCATTACGGTTACGACATTGTTGGGGTTTATGACCGTAAACGATAAAGCCATCCACCATGGAGGACTGCATACGTACTTGCACGTTTTGGTCGGCATCATGGGGGGAAAGGAGCAGCATGTTATAGTCATTTTGCTCCAACACTTCTGCCATGCCTTTAAGAAATTGGTTGGCCACCGGATCACTCAGGGAATAGCTGAGCTCATCCGACAAGACAATGCCAACGATGCCGGTACGCCCGGTACGTAAACTACGGGCAGCGGCATTCGGACCGTAGTAACCAATGGCCTCACATTCCTTGAGAATGTTCTCACGCAAGGTGGCAGAAAGCTGGTCGGGGCGGTTAAAGGCATTGGAAATAGTCGCCGTGGACACCTGCAACCGTTCTGCCACATCTTTTAAAGTGAGTTTTTTGATCTGTTTGGTCATACGCAATCTTCTTCTACAAAAGCATGGCAGCCCTTCAGCATCCCGCCGAAGCACTGCCCGCGAATATGACTCAACTAGCGCTATCTATGGTGTTTAAGCCAATTTAGCAAAACACGCCTGATACGCCGGTAAGGTGAGTACGGAATCCGCTAATGTACAGCTAAATCCGTGGCCTTCAAGTACTTCTGCCACAGGCAAAGATACCTGACCTTGTAACTCAGTGCCGGTCATATTCAATACCACCAGGATACGCTCACCCTGATACTCCCGCACATAGGCAACTAATTCTGCGTTACCCACATCGACTAAGGATAGGTCTCCGTTTACCAAGGTTGGCTGCTGCTGACGCCAGCCAATCAGGCGACGCATTTTATGCAATAGCGCTTCTGGGTTGGCTTCTTGTTCCGCCACACTTAGCGCCAAATGACGACTATCTACTGGTAGCCAAGGCTCAATGGCAGAAAAACCCCCTTGCTCGCCGTTGTGCCACACCATGGGGGTACGGCAGCCATCGCGACCTTTAAATACTGGCCAAAGGGGAATACCGTAAGGGTCTTGAATACGCTCGAATGGTACATCCGCTTCCGGCAAGCCTAGCTCTTCCCCTTGATACAAACACACGCTACCACGCAATGACAAAATCAGTGCCGTCGCGATTAACGGGTAAGCAATTGGGTCTTCCCCTTCGCCCCAACGGGTGCGAGAACGCACTACGTCGTGGTTCGACAACGCCCAGCAAGGCCAGCCATCACCGACGATATCATTCATATTCTGTAATACATTACGAATGTACTCTGGTGAATGGGGCTTATTGAGTAAGTCGAAGGTATAAGCCATATGCAGCTTATCACCACCGGAGGTGTACTCCGCCATACGCTGTAAGGGGAAGTCATCGCCGATTTCGCCCACGGTGGTCGTACCTGGGTACTCATCCATCAACTTACGCAAATCTTTGAGGAAGTCTAAGTTTTCAGGACGGCTTAAATCGTACACATGGCGCTGATAAGTGTAGGGGTTATCATGGGGTGCGCCCATGGTCTTCGGCTCACCAGGTGGTACCGGTGGGTTGTCTTCCAAGCCTTGGCTATGGAAATAGAAGTTCACCGTATCCAAACGGAAACCATCCACACCAAGGTCGAGCCAGAAACGCATGTTATCCAAATTGGCTTGACGCACTTCTGCATTGTGGAAGTTTAAATCCGGCTGAGACTCCAAGAAGTTGTGCAAATAGTACTGCAAACGGCGACTATCCCATTTCCAAGCACTACCGCCGAAAATCGACAACCAGTTGTTTGGTGGTGAACCGTCTGGTTTCGGATCCGCCCACACGTACCAATCGGCTTTCGGGTTGGTTTTATCCTGACGGCTTTCTTCAAACCAAGGATGCTGATCAGAAGTATGGCTGATCACCTGATCAATCATCACCTTTAAGCCTAATTCATGGGCACGGTCGGTCAGGGCTTTAAAGTCTGCTAAGGTGCCGAACATAGGATCGACATCACAGTAATCCGACACATCGTAGCCGAAGTCTTTCATAGGTGACGTAAAGATAGGCGATAACCAGATCGCATCGACTCCAAGGGAAGCCACATAATCCAATTTGCTGGTGATACCAGCTAGATCACCAATGCCATCACCATTCGCATCCATGAAGCTGCGTGGGTAGATTTGATAAATAATGCCACCCTTCCACCAGTTTAGATTGGTACTCATCACCATTCTCCAAAGTTCTCTCAACGCCTACCGGTAGACCAGTAGGTAAATAATGGGGCGCACCTTACTGACGGTAAGCGTGCTCTTGTTCATTAAATAGATGTAATTTTTCTGGCTGGGCACAAAGGCGTACATGCTCCCCTTTGTGAATAGCCAAGGTGCCGGTTTGTTTGGCGATCACCATGTCCTCAACGCCTGGAACTTGCACATACAGCAAGGTTGCTTCTCCTAGGGATTCCACAAAAGACACTTCGCCTTCCAATAGGACTTCATCCTCTGCCTGAGCCAATAACAAATGCTCTGGACGTACCCCAAAGAAGCCAGCTTTGCCCTGATCTGCCGCTGGCACATCAATAGGGACACTGACCTGATGTCCATTGGCAAGAGCAATGCGTGTCTGCGCTCCCGGTGCCAAAATGGTACAAGGCAGAATATTCATAGCCGGTGAGCCGATAAATTTCGCCACAAAGACATTTTGCGGACGTTCGTATAATTCTAATGGCGAGCCTACTTGTTCAATGTTACCGGCAGACAGCAATACAATTCGGTCTGCCAAGGTCATGGCTTCCACCTGATCGTGGGTTACATAGATCATAGTGGAATCCGGCATACTTTCTTTTAGGTTGGCGATCTCCATACGAGTTGCCACCCGCAACGCCGCATCCAAGTTCGATAATGGCTCGTCGAACAGAAACACTTTCGGACGACGTACAATGGCGCGACCAATGGCTACCCGCTGACGCTGACCACCGGATAGGGCCTTCGGCAAACGATCTAGATAAGGAGTCAATTGCAGCATTTCTGCCGCACGGCGCACTTGCTTATCGATTTCCCCTTTTTCTACTTTGGCAATCTGCAAGCTAAATGCCATGTTGTCGTACACCGTCATATGCGGGTACAGGGCATAGCTTTGGAACACCATGGCAATGCCACGTAGGGAAGGTGGGATGTCATTCACCACTTGCCCATCAATTTCCAAAGTACCGCCAGAGATTTCTTCTAGACCAGAAATCATACGCAGCAAAGTGGATTTACCACAGCCAGACGGCCCGACGAAGACGATAAATTCGCCCTTTTTAATATCCAAGTTAATGTCTCGCATTACCTCTACTTGGTTTGCGTAGACTTTTTTTACATTCGTTAGCTTTAAATCTGCCATGTTGTCGCCTCAATCTTTTCTCTGGGGAGCATACCTTGCTCCCCTATTGTTATGCTGCTGAAGGTTATTTCACGGAACCGGCTAACAAGCCACGCACCAAGTAACGCTGCAAGCCAAAGAACACACACAAGGGCACTATGATGGTAATAAACGCCGATGCGGTTAGGATTTCCCAGTTGCCACCCCGCGAGCCTAGCAATTCCCGCAAGCGCCCGGTCAGTACTAGGTGTTCCTCGTTATTACCCAAGAACACCATGGCCACCAATAAGTCATTCCACACCCACAAGAATTGGAAGATGGCAAAGGAAGCCAACGCTGGGAACGACAATGGCAGAATAATTTTGCGGAAAATATCGAAATCCGAAGCACCATCCACACGGGCAGACTCGATAATTTCCCCCGGTAAACCGGCGATATAGTTACGCAGTAAATACACCGCCAATGGCAAACCAAAGCCCGTGTGAGCCAACCAAATCCCCACATAGGTTTTTGATCCCACCCCGAAGAACTCACCCACCAAGTTGTAGGTTTTCAATAGCGGGATCAACGACATTTGTAGAGGCACAACCAACAAGCCTACTACGCCAGCGATCAAAAGTGCTCGACCAGGGAACTTCATCCATGCCAAAGCATAGGCGGCAAAGGCAGCAATCAAGATCGGAATAATGGTCGCCGGAATGGTCACCGTTAGCGAGTTGATGAAGGACTGCCCTAATCCCTCAGAACTTAATACTTCCCGATAGTTATCTAGCGTAAAACGCGGCGGAATCTCGGCCGTAAAGAAGATACGATCACCGCGACGACCGCTCATTTCCTGGTCAGAACTGATGGTGTAGTCACCGTTGGCAAACACTTGAATTTGTTTGTCTTTGCGATCTACTAGCTCACCCACAGCATAGGCTTCTGGCTCCAGCGAGCTCACCCCAAAGCGCACAATTTCACCATCGCTCTCAGGGAGTAAATTTCCCTTAATCACCCAGCGACCATCCTCGAATTGCTGGTGAGTTGGGTCCAACGCCCGCTCTACCAAACGTTGTTCAGAGGTCGCCAGTGCCGTCCACCAACCTGAGACCGACAACTGGTCTTTGTCGCGAATCGAAGAGATAAACAAACCTGCTGTCGGAATCGTCCATAGAATCACTAAAAACAGCACCGAGGCGTGCATCACCAGCGTTAATGCTGAGCCTTTCTTTGATGTCACCATGATTAGCGACCCTCCATTTCTGCATTAGCGCGTTTGATGTTCCACACCATGATCGGCACGACCAACACCATGATCACGATGGCGATTACTGCACCGCGGCCAAAGTCACCGCCGCCGCGGAACATCCAGTCAAACATTTGATTAGCAAGTACTTGCGTACCCCATTGGCCATTGGTCATGGCTAACACGATATCGAATACCTTGAGTACCAAGATGGTAATCGTGGTCCATACCACCGCAATCGTACCCCAAATCTGCGGCACCATAATTTTGAAGAAGATTTGCACGCCATTGGCACCATCTAGCACAGCGGCTTCGATGGTTTCATCTGGGATACCACGCAACGCAGCGGATAGAATCACCATGGCGAAGCCAGTTTGAATCCAAACCAAAATAACCATCAAGAAGAAGTTGTTCCAAAAAGGAATCGTGATCCACGCCTGTGGCTCACCGCCGAAGAACACCACCAGCGCATTTAGCAAACCAATTTGTGGATCATCACCACTACGGTAGTCATAGATAAACTTCCAGATAACCGACGCACCGATAAAAGAGATGGCCATCGGCATAAAGATGAGACTCTTGGCGATATTGCCCCACCAAATACGGTCGGTCATGGAAGCGATCACTAAGCCAAAGAAAGTCGCTGCGGTTGGCACCACAATTAACCACAACATGTTGTTGCGGAAGGACTCATAAAACTCGTCGCTCCCAAATAGCCACTGGTAGTTGGCTAGGCCAACGAATTCTTCACCGGTACGACCATGGAACGACAAGATGAAAGAGTCGATCACCGGGTAAAATAAATAGAAGGTCAACACCAATACCGCCGGCCCAACAAACAGCCAGGGGCGAATACGATTGGCGATACGTAGGTTACGGGCGATTTGCTCCGCAGGGCGATTCTTACCTGGAAATAGCCAATCCAACAAAGCATTGGAGCCATAGAAGTAGGCTGCACAGGCTAACACGCCAAGGATCATGGTGACTAACGCTGAAGCGAGCTGTCCCATCGTCTTTCCACCTATAAAAAGTTATTTGCAGTACTAAGTACCATCAAGGAGAGCCCGCCGCGAACGGCGGGTAAACACAGATAGCTAAGGGCAGTCAGGCTCGACTGCCCGATCACAACGGGGGTTATTTCAATGCATCCCAAGTTTTCTGAATGCTATCACCCACTTCCTGAGCTGACTTACCACCGGAGTAATCCACCATGCCAGTCCAGAATGAACCTGCACCGATCTTACCTGGCATTAGGTCCGAGCCATCGAAGCGGAAGGTAGTCGCGTAACGTAGGATTTCACCTTGTTTACGCGCTGTTTCAGTGACGTAAAGCTCTGGGTTCACTTGTGCGTGAGCAGACAAGAAACCGGTTTGCGCCATCCACAACTCGTGGGCAATCGGTGAACGCAAGAAGTCGATGAAGGCACGAGCACCTTTCGAGTCATTAGTAATGGTTGCCAATGTACCTGCACCCAATACTGGGTTACCCAAGTCTTTCGACTCGTAAGATGGGAAGTAGAAGAAATCCGCATCTAGACCCACTTCCACACCATCTGGGAAGAAGGCAGGGATGAAGGAAGCCTGACGGTGCATGTAACATTTTGGTGGAGACGCAAACAATCCTTTTGGACTGTCACGGAAGTCCGTCGCAGCAACCGCTGCTGCACCACCATCTACGTATGCATCATTACGTGAGAACCAACCAAACTCTTCGATGGCAGCAACCACTTTAGGGTCATTAAACTTCACCTCGTTGGATACCCACTGATCGTAGACTGAAGCTGGGTATAGACGCAGCATCATGTCCTCAACCCAATCCGTCGCTGGCCAACCTGTCGCCGCCCCAGAACCTAAACCGATACACCAGGGTGTACCACCGTCAGCAACGATCTGTTGGGTTAGTGCCTTGAGCTGCTCCATGGTTTGTGGCACTTCGTAGCCAGCGTCTTCAAAGTTTTCTGGCGAATACCAAACGAGGGACTTAAGGTCAGCGCGATAAAACACACCGTATAAGTCTTTTTGACCGTTTTGGTTATCGAAAGTCGCCAAATCTACCCATGACTGGCCTGCGGCATAGTCACTTTTGATCGCGGCTTCTACTTTGTCGTCTAGCGGCGCCAAGAAGCCTTTAGACGCTAAGTCAGCAGCCAAACCAGGCTGTGGGAAAATAGCAATGTTGGGGGCACTACCGGCCTGAGCATCGATCACGATCTGCTGCTCGAAGGAATCAGAACCTGCGTATTCTACTTTCGCGCCAGTTGCTTTCTCGAAGTACTTGATCACGTTTTCGAAGTGTTCTTTCTCTGAACCCATCCAAGGACCGAATACTGAAATCGTCTGGCCTTTTAGATTAGAAGATTTGAGAGCTTCGTAGCTGGCCCAGTGGAAACGGGCATCTTTGCCCGGCTCAAACATCAAGCCACCATGGTTATCAGCTACTGCATAGTTAGCAGAAAGGGTCAGTGCGATTGCGGCTGACAGAAGAGACTTTTTCATGATTACTCCTTACCGGCTTTCGTATCGATCGCCCGTTATTGTTATTATCAGTCAGGAATTAAAACTGGTTAAATTTTCTTCTTTAAGGATTAAGAAGGAATTAAATTATTGTCAAACAATTAGACCTAATCAAGGATGTCTAGCCCTTAAATTTTTCTTAATTTAAAAAATATTCTAGTACAAATTTCGTACTACTAATAAGAGAATTGCAGGGAAAATAACGATGAAGATAATTTTTGATCGTAATTTCAGGGAGTTAGGTATAAGAATAGAGCAAAAATAGACAGCATTTAGTCAAAATTTGCACAATTCAGGAATTTGTCGAAAAAGCGCTAGCAGCTCATGAGTCATCTGTAAAAATTGCAATCAGCTTAAGAAGAAAAGAAAACGCCATTCTTAATCGTTTTAAGAATGGCGTTTCTTATGACTTAATTGAATAGTGCTTCAAGTACTAAGGAGCAACTCAACTAAAGCTAGCTAGGCGTCGCTGGGCATCTTCTAGCGTGGGCAATGAAGGGTAGGCACCCAGCTTAGTCACCGAGTCAGCGCCACAGGCCACGGCAAAGCGAATAATCTGCTCCAGCTCGTGTTGCTCAAACTGCTCTAGGGCAGCTCGGGTACCCCCTTGCTCTGCCAATTGGTACAGCAAACCACCGACAAAGGCATCACCAGCAGCGGTGGTGTCTTTTACTTCGACCTTAGGTGCAACCACTTGGCCTTCGCCAGCCGTAGTAAAGAAGCGCACCGGATTACCTCCATCGGTCAGGATAAATAAGGATACCCCCTCCGCCAAAGACTCCTGTATCAATGCCAACGGATCCGCACTTAATACCGACAGCTCTTCTAGGCTGGCTTTGACCACATCCGCTGACTGCATCCAGTCAATTACGCGCTCGACATTAACTTTATGATCCGGCCACAAATTAATGCGCAAATTCACATCCACACTGACGATCCAGCTGGCCTGTTTCGCCATAGCAATCCCCATTTGGGTCGCCCCAGCGATGTGCTCATCGGTCAGCGTATTAGAACAGGTGTGAAACACGCCCTGTGGGGCATAGAACCATTCAGACTGAAAATCTTCCCGACGAAACAACATATCGGCAGACGGGTTACGGTAGAACTCGAAGCTGCGCTCGCCGGTTTGATCGAGGCTGACAAAAGCCAGAGCCGTTTTCGCCGCTTTAGTAAGTAACATGCTATCGGTCTTAACACCGTAGCCCTCTAGAGAGGACTTGAGGAAGTGGCCGAAGGCATCATCTCCTACTTGGCCAGCGAAATGGCTGTCACCCCCTAAACGGGCTACCGCAACGGCAACATTGGCAGGAGCCCCACCAGGGAATTTGGTAAAGGTTTCGGTTTCACCTGGGGCGACGGCACCGTTAGATAAAAAATCGATTAAGGCCTCGCCAAAGGCCATCACTTTCGCTGTCATAATGCTTTCTCGTTGTTACTGTTATTAGAGCTGGGCAAAAAGTATGCAGACACCAAGAAATAAATCAACTCAATTTATTTAATTAAAGGGTCAGGAATTACCTTTCGCTATCATCCATAAATTGGTTAAAGCCGTTAATATTGATAGACTCCGTTAACATTAGCTTATGGCTTTCCAAACTGAGAATGATTGATGACGAAAAACAAGTGCATTTACGTAGTCGATGATGACGATGAAATTCGCACCCTGCTCAAGTCATACCTAGAGAAACACAATTATCTTGTTCGTGCCGCCGCCTCTGGCGAGGAGTTTATGCGGGACTTCCCCACTCAGGATGATGTGGATCTGGTGATTCTCGACATTATGCTGCCAGGGGATGACGGCTTTTCTGTATGCCGCTCGATTCGTGCCATATCACAGGTGCCAGTCATTATGCTGACCGCTAATTCTGATGAGATGGACCGTATTATCGGCTTAGAAATCGGTGCTGATGATTACTTGGCGAAGCCTTTTAACCCGCGGGAGTTGCTTGCCAGAATAAAAGCCATCCATCGCCGTATGGAACACACCGAACCCGCTGCTCCTGCAAGTGAACCAAGTAGCCAAGCACGCTATCTGCGCTTCAACGAATTTGTAGTGGATACACTGACCCGAGAGTTACTCATCAATGGCGCCGAAAAAGAGCCCCTTTCAGGTGCGGACTACGCCCTTCTGATGCTATTCGTTACGTCACCAGGGGAAATACTGTCCCGGGAATATATTGCTGAAAATACCCGTGGGCGCGACAGCACTCCCCTAGATCGCTTTATCGACGTGCATGTGAGTCGCCTACGCCAGCGACTGCGGGAAGATGCCAAACACCCCCAGTTGATCAAGACAGTACGGGGCAAGGGTTATATTTTCACCGCCTCAGTGGAAAGCACGGATTATGCCGCTGGGTAAGCGGATACGGCGCTGGGCCAGTTCTCTAACCGGTCAGATCCTATTGATCATGACCTTTGGTGTCGCCAGCGCCCAACTGATCAGTGCTAGCATCTGGCTACGACAGCTTGAATCCGACACCGAAGAAACCGTGCGTGAGGTGTCCAAGCATATGGCGTTTCGCATTGCCGCAACGGTAAGCTATTTCTCTTCTTTGCCACAAAGCTACCGTCATATCGTCATTGATCAGCTACAAGATATGGGGGGCACCCGCTTCTTTGTCACTCTAAACAAAGAAGAAATTCGCATTAACCCCATCGAGCCCTCGCCACTGCAAGACATTGTCAAAGAGGAAATCCACGCTACCCTCGCACGCCAGTTGGGCATTACCAATGGCCTGATTGCCTTTTCCAGCCCGGACGATTTGCATGTTATCAACAACCATACCCGGTTAGTGGATTTACCGGAGCGTTGGGGCCACCATAGCCTATTGGTGAAACCACTGACCCCGCCAATCGTTGTCATTCAAATCCCGATCAATAGCACCGATTGGCTTTACCTCGCTAGCCTCATGCCAGACCCTTATTTCTTGGAGGGGAATTCGGTACTCAGCCAAGATCGCGTGTTCACCATGGTGATCTCAATTGTAACAGTGCTACTACTGACGCTATTGGTATTACGTCGAGTAACCCGCCCACTAGGACTACTGGCAAAAGCCGCTGAACGCTTTGGCCAAGGGGGTTGGAAACCCCTGCCGGAAGATGGTGCCTTAGAAGTACGTCACACGGCCCATGCCTTTAACGATATGCAGTCCCGTATCCAGCGCTATTTAAATGATCGGGAACGGCTATTTGCTTCGATTTCACATGATTTGAAGACGCCTATTACACGCCTGCGACTACGGGCCGAGATGTTGGATGATGACGACATGCGCGATGCCATGGTACGGGATCTAGAAGATCTAGACATGCTGGTGAAAGGGGCATTGCAGAGTGTGAAAGAGACCGATATCCACGAAAATCGTGTCGAAGTAGACGCGATGCGCATGATTAAAGATATGCAGCATGGCGCTAATCTAACCGGTTACCGGGTACGAGTCTTCGGAGAGATGCAAAGCCCGTTTGTCGGCAAGCCTCTGGCGTTGAAACGTTGCCTTGGCAACCTGATCGATAATGGACTCTATTACGGTCAACGGGTGGATCTGTTTATCGAAGACAACGAGAACGAATTATTAATTCGCGTATGTGATCACGGCCCCGGCATCCCGGTGGAAAAGCTGGACAAGGTATTCCAGCCCTACACTCGACTCGATCCTGAACGCTCCCCTCACCGTAGTGGTATGGGATTAGGATTGAGTATCGCCCGTAATATCGCCCGAGCACACGGTGGCGAGGTAAGTCTGTTGAATCGTCCAGAGGGTGGTTTAGAAGCTCGTTTGTGGCTACCACGCCACTAAGTGTTCCACCAGCAATTCCCGTAGTTGGTCGCTATTCATAGGTTTGGCATAGAAGTAACCCTGCCCCAACTCACACCCCTGCGCTACTAGCTCATCCGCCTGCTGTGTGGTTTCGATACCTTCTGCCATGATTTCCATGCCCAACCCCGTGGCTAAAAAGATCACCGCTTGAGTAATAGTTGGGTCAGATATGCATGGGTTGCCCCGCTGTCCAGAAATAAAGCCGCGGTCGATCTTGATACGGTCAATGGGCAAGACTTTGAGATAACGCATGGAAGAATAGCCGGTACCAAAGTCATCGATGGCAATACGAACTCCGCGCTGGCGCAAAGACTGCAAGGCAAAACTGGTGGTCATGCCCGCTTCGACAAAAGCTTCTTCCGTCAGCTCTAACTCTAATCCACCCGGCTGCACATCGTAATCATTAAGTACTTCAATGACTTGCTGCTCGAAGTCTGGGTGGCGCAAATGTTTTGGCGAGATATTGACCGAAACGCAAATATCCAGCCCTTGCCGAGCCCAGGACGTTTGCTGTCGGCAGGCTTCCTGTAACACCCATAAACTAATCGGAACGATCAAACCATTGCGTACTGCATCAGGAATAAAATCCCCCGGCATCAACATGGAACCATCGGCTTGGGGCCAACGAATCAAGGCTTCCACGCCTATAAGCTTGCCAGTAGGCATATGAATCTGTGGCTGATAATGCAAAGCGAACTCGTGCTGTTCTAGTCCGCGCAGAATCGCTTGTTCCAGTGACAAACTGTGCTGTAGTTGACGCTCTAGTTCATCCGTAAACACTTGATAGGAGCAATTTTGCTGGGATTTACACTCATGCAATGCCATATCCGCTTTTTGCATCAACTCCATGACGGAACTACCATGTTGCGGATAAATTGCAATGCCGACACTGGCTACCATTTCCAAGGTATGTGTCTCTAACTCCGCCGGACGGGACACGATATGCAACACTTTGTGGGCCAGAATATCGATTGCTTCCACATCAATGTTATCAAGCAAAATGGTAAATTCATCACCCCCAATACGAGCGATTACATCACTTTTGCGCAGAGCACTTTCTAGCCGTTTACCCAACAAGGTCAGTAGCAGGTCGCCAATATGGTGGCCTAAGGTATCGTTGATATTCTTAAAACGATCGAGATCGACAAACATCACCGCCAAGTTGGTGCCGTTGCGGCGGGCGCGCTCGATTGCCAACTGGGCATGTTCTTCAAAGATCAAGCGATTGCCGAGGCCAGTTAGGGCATCCCGTTTGAGCAAGTGAGCGATTTGACGTTGAGATTGGCGCTGTTCAAGAGCGTGGCGGATACTGCGCTCTAGTAACGCTGGTGTCAGTTCTTGCCTAAAAATCACGTCCGCTGCCCCGAGCTGGCGCAAGGCCGCTGCTAAGGAAAGATCATTCTCACTAAGCAAAGTAGCGTCGCCCGTAGCGACAAGAATAATCGGAGCATCACTACCCACCATCTGAGCATGTTTGAGAAAATCTGTGCCAGAGTAAGTACCTAATTGATAATCCAGCAACACCGCATCGTAACGGTTAGATAAAAGATGACGGACAGCCCCATCAAATTGACTGACGTAAGTAAGGTTGAACTGGGTGTGGCGGGCTTGCTCTAAAATACTAGGAAGTTCTAGGCTACCTTGCCGATCACTCTCCACTACTAAGAGGGAGATCAAATGCTTTTCCATCGGTGTTCTCCGAAACGTGCCAACCAAAGCCACATCGCTCTAGGGACACAACCATAAATACGTGCTGATCTATCAAAGCCACAAGTCATGACCAACCCAACATGCTCTAAAACCCATGGGATCGGCTATTGTCTTACAGAAGCGACTACCCTAATTGACTTCGAGCAAACTCTGATCAGATGTTTAGTTATTTTTCGTAATTGATGAACAATGTAGAGCATCTTTCCTGTTTTATCGAGGCAACACTAGCCCAACTTGCGTTTTATCAAACCTGTTTGCTCTCAACTCCGGCCTATTTTTGCAACAAAGCCTTAACTTTCACCACCCAATCCCGTTGTATAAAGTTATTCAAAATCATCTAGTTAGCTTTATTAAACTACTAACGCAGGACGACAAAAGCACGTTCTGCAAGACTTCGTTACAATAGGTTGCTCTACTTTACCCCCTTGTTGTTAGGTCTTTGCTAGATTTTGATGGTCTTAAATGTGACTGAAATGAGCAAAAGCTCGAAGCGTTTTCCTAGACGAAATAACAATAACAAGGGTTACTATCATGAAAAAAATTGCATTCGGTTTATCCACACTTGCGATCTCTGTAGCTGCAGCCACTGCCCACGCTGGTGAAGTAGAAGTACTACACTGGTGGACATCTGGTGGTGAAGCCGCTTCTATCAACGTACTAAAAGGCTTGATGGAAGAAGAAGGTCACACTTGGAAAGACTTTGCTGTTGCAGGTGGTGGCGGTGAGTCTGCCATGACTGTTCTGAAATCCCGCGCTATTGCTGGCAACCCTCCTGCCAGTGCTCAAATCAAAGGCCCAACCATCCAAGAGTGGGGCGATCTAGGCTTCCTAACCAATCTTGACGCTGTTGCTAAACAAGGCGACTGGGACGTTGTACTACCACAAGTGGTTAGCGACGTGATGAAGTACGACGGTCACTATGTAGCAGCTCCAGTAAACGTTCACCGTGTGAACTGGATGTGGGCTAACCCAGAAGTATTCAAAAAAGCTGGCGTTGGCATCCCAACGACTTGGGAACAATTCCTTGAAGTAGCACCAAAAATCAAAGCGGCTGGTTTTACACCACTTGCTCACGGTGGTCAGGCTTGGCAAGACGCTACCCTATTTGAAGCCATCGCATTGGCAAAAGGCCCACAATTCTACAGTGCGGCGTTTGTTGGTCTAGACGAGCAAACCCTACGCAGTGCCGACATGGTTGATGTGTTCTCTACTTTCAAGAAAATGCGTGACTACGTAGACGCTGGCTTCTCTGGCCGTGACTGGAACGTGGCGACTTCGATGGTTATCAATGGTGATGCAGCAATGCAAATCATGGGTGACTGGGCGAAAGGTGAATTCACCGCCGCAGGTAAAAAAGCCGGTGTTGATTACGTTTGTTACCCAGCACCAGGCACCAGCGAATCTTTCACCTTCAACATCGACTCTTTGGCGATGTTCCAAGTTGATGGCGCTGATGCCCAAAAAGCTCAGCAAGACCTTGCTCGCTTGATTCTAGAGCCTGAGTTCCAAGAAACATTCAACCTGAACAAAGGTTCTATCCCTGCTCGTCTAAACATGCCGCGCGACAAGTTTGACTCTTGTGCGCACTCGTCTATGGACGCGTTCTTGGCTAGCTCCACTACCGGTGGCCTAGTACCAAGTATGGCTCACGGCATGGCAGTGAACTCAATGGTTCAAGGCGCTATCTATGACGTAGTCACTAACTACTTCAACGATGACGCTATGACAGCTGAACAGGCGGTTGATAAGCTAGCTCGCGCTGTTAAAGCCAGCA
The DNA here is from genome assembly GCF_006385675.1 of Maribrevibacterium harenarium. Classification (GTDB taxonomy): domain Bacteria; phylum Pseudomonadota; class Gammaproteobacteria; order Pseudomonadales; family Marinomonadaceae; genus Marinomonas; species Marinomonas harenarium. The sequence continues at coordinate 54,672 of NZ_VFRR01000008.1, forward strand.
TGTAATCCTTGTTAATACCGAGGCCAGCCATGCTGGCCTCACCTCTCCCCGACTTTTAGTAGAGCACCCATTATGAACAATAACGCTGCCAAAGCTGAGTCCGCAGCGACTCCGGCTGGTCGTCCTGCACGCCTGAGTTTGGCTGACTGGATGCCCAAATTAGTAATGGCACCGACTGTCGTGACGACAATCGTGTGTATCTACGGCTATATGATATGGACCGCCGTACTGTCGTTTACTAACTCTCGTATGCTGCCAACTTATAAATTTGTTGGTTTCGATCAGTACGAAAAACTGTTTAACAATGATCGCTGGATGGTTGCCCTATCTAACTTGGGCGTGTTCGGTGGTCTGTTTATTCTGATCTGTTTGTTCCTTGGCGTTATGTTAGCCATCTTTTTGGATCAGAAAATTCGTGTCGAAGGCGCGATCCGCACTATTTACCTTTACCCGATGGCGATTTCTTTCATCGTTACTGGTACCGCATGGAAGTGGCTTTTGAACCCAACTAACGGTATCGAAAAAATGATGATCGAGTTGGGCTTCGAAGACTTCAAATTTGACTGGCTCACCGACCCTGACATGGTGGTGTACTGTTTGGTTATCGCCGCTGTTTGGCAGGCATCTGGCTTCGTTATGGCGCTGTTCCTAGCCGGCCTTCGTGGTGTCGATGGTGAGATGATCAAAGCCGCGCAACTGGACGGCGCGAGCATCTTCACTACTTACCGCCGCATTATTTTGCCATCCCTAAAACCGGTGTTTTTCAGCGCTTTGGTGATCTTGTCTCACATTGCCATCAAGAGCTTCGACCTAGTGGCAGCCTTGACCAACGGTGGCCCCGGATACTCTTCTGATCTACCGGCGAACTTCATGTACGCCCACGCCTTTACTCGTAGCCAAATCGGCTTAGGTGCAGCGTCTGCCATGGTGATGTTGGGCTGTGTGTTAGCCATCTTGGTTCCTTACTTGTACTCTGAATTGCGAGGTGAGCGTCATGAGTAATGTTGCAAAACGCCAAACCTCAACACTCGACAAAGTGTTGCGTGTTGCCCTGTATGCCACGCTATTATCGGTTGCCTTTATTTACCTAGCGCCATTCTTGGTAATGTTGCTTACGTCCTTAAAGGATGTGGAAGAGATTCGTACCGGTACTTTGCTTTCTTTACCCGGCAGCCTAAACCTAGATGCTTGGAGCAAAGCTTGGTCCAGCGCCTGTACCGGTGGTCAGTGTGAGGGGATTGGCCCTTACTTTATGAACTCGTTCCAAATCGTGTTGCCAGCGGTTGCTATTTCAACCTTGCTGGGGGCGCTAAACGGTTATGTCATTTCCCATTGGAAATTTAAGGGCAGTGACCTTTTCTTCGCGGCGCTACTGGTAGGCTGTTTCATTCCATTCCAAGTGATCTTGCTACCTATGGCGCGTACCTTGGGTTGGTTAGGTATCGCTAACACCACTACCGGTCTGGTGTTCGTTCACGTGGTTTACGGTGTGGCATTCACCACCCTATTCTTCCGTAACTTCTACCAGTCGATCCCTGGTGAGTTAGTAAAAGCCGCCCGTTTGGATGGGGCTGGGTTCTTCACCATCTTCTGGCGCATTATTTTGCCGGTTTCTACACCCATCATCGTAGTAACCGTCATTTGGCAGTTCACCCAAATTTGGAATGACTTCCTATTTGGCGTGGCGTTCTCTGGCTTCGACACCCAACCCGTGACGGTAGCCCTTAACAACCTAGTCAACACCAGCTTCGGCGGTAAGCAGTACAACGTGGATATGGCAGCCGCCATCATCGCCGCTCTACCAACCTTGGTGGTTTACGTATTGGCAGGTAAATACTTCGTTCGCGGTCTAACTGCGGGCTCCGTTAAAGGTTAATCCTCGAGCCCGCCACAACACCGGCGGGCCGTGCTACAGAATTTGGAGAAAGATCATGGCAAGTTTAACGATTGATAATGTAAAAAAACGCTACGGCCAAACTGAAATCCTCAAAGGCATTAATATTTCCATCGCGGCGGGTGAGTTCCTTATCCTAGTGGGGCCTTCCGGTTGCGGTAAGTCCACCCTGATGAATTCCATCGCCGGTCTAGAAGACGTCTCTGAAGGTCGAATCCTTATCGGTGATAAAGACGTGACCTTCGCAAGCCCGAAAGACCGGGATATCGCCATGGTGTTCCAGTCTTACGCTCTGTACCCAAACATGACCGTGGCCGAAAACATCTCTTTCGGTTTGGAAATGCGTAAAGTGCCCAAAGAAGAGCGTGAAGCAGAAGTGCAACGGGTGGCCGACATGTTGCAAATCGGTCACCTACTAAAACGTAAACCCGCGCAACTGTCTGGTGGTCAACGTCAACGTGTGGCCATGGGGCGCGCCCTAGCTCGCCGCCCAAAAATGTACTTGTTCGATGAGCCCCTATCCAACCTTGACGCCAAGCTACGGGTAGAAATGCGTACAGAAATCAAGAAGTTGCACCAGAAACTGGGAACCACCATCGTCTATGTAACCCACGACCAGATCGAAGCCATGACCTTGGCTGATCGTATTGCGGTAATGAAAGACGGTGAAGTACAGCAACTGGGCACACCACAGGAAATCTACGACAACCCAGCCAACCTCTTCGTTGCAGGCTTCATGGGGTCACCGGCGATGAACTTCGTACCGGCGAAAGTGGTAGAGCAAAACGGTTCTTACGCGCTTGAACTGCAAGCGGCGGCACCAACGGTTGTGCCATTCCCGAAAGCCGAAAAATTGGCCGCCTATGTGGGTAAATCGATTCTCTTGGGTCTACGTCCAGAGATGATCACCGAGCCACAACCCCATAAAGAAGGGGCAGAGTTCGTCACTACCGCCAATGTGGAAGTGGAAGTGACCGAACCAATGGGTGCCGACACCATGGTCATCACCCGTATCCAAGATGCGGAAGTGAACTGTCGCTGTAACCCCGCTTACCCAGCAGCACCGGGTAAAGTGATCGAATTGATGTTTGATACCTCAAAAGCCGTGGCCTTTGACGAAGCCACCGGTCAACGTATCGACCTGTAATCCATTCCAGTAACCTTACTGACTTTTGCCAGCCTTCGGGCTGGCTTTTTTATTTCTGCCTTTTTGGTCAAATTTTTCGATATTGTCATAAAAATGTATTAAGTTTTGGTAACGCTCCAACACAAGAACAAGAGAGCGACTTTCTTAAATCATCTACAAGGAACCAAAATGAATACTCATCGTTTTCTACAACTGGGGGCCCTGACCGGCTCCATCGTCCTGCTAGCGGGCTGTAGTAGCCTCGCTACTGATCCTTATACGCCAGCGTGGCAGGCTAATACGGACTACCACCTCACCATTTTGCATACCAATGACCATCACGGTCGCTTCTGGCAAAACAGCAATGGCGAATACGGTATGGCCGCCCGTAAAACCTTGATCGACAATATCCGTGAAGAAGTCATGCTAGAGGATGGTGCTACCCTGCTGCTTTCCGGCGGTGATATCAATACCGGTGTGCCAGAATCAGACCTGCAAGATGCCGAACCAGATTTCAAAGGTATGGCCATGCTGCAATATGACGCCATGGCGATTGGTAACCATGAATTCGATAATCCAGTGGAAGTGCTGCGCCAACAGCGTGAATGGGCAGGTTTCCCATTCCTATCCGCCAACGTGCTCGATAGCGCCACTGGCAAACCCTTGTTTGAAGCCTACAAAATCTTCCAAGTGGATGACCTAAAAGTGGCAGTTGTAGGTTTCACCACTGATGACACGGTCAAAATCGGCAATCCTGAATACCTAGAGGGGATTACCATTAAGTCCCCGATTGAAGTAGCGCAGACCTTGATCCCACAATTGCGAGAGCAAGCAGACCTAGTAGTCGCCGTGACCCACATGGGTCACTATGACGATGGTAACCACGGTGGCAATGCACCGGGGGACGTGACCTTAGCGCGCACGGTACCGGGGATCGATGTGATCGTCGGTGGCCACTCCCAGAACCCATTATTCGAGCCAGATGAACAAAGCGGCACCCTGATTCTGCAAGCCCATGAATGGGGGAAATACGTCGGACGTTTGGACTTGACCATTAATAATGGTCAGATCGTTGATTCCGAATACCGTTTGATTCCAGTGAATCTGAAAAAGAAAATCACCAAAGACGATGGCACCAGTGAGCGGGTCTATATCGAGCAGGAAATTGCCCAAGACCCTAGCATGCTGGCCATGCTAACCCCCTACCAAGAGATAGGCCAGGAGCGACTCAACATCACCATCGGTCAAGTGGACGGACGCCTAGTGGGCGAGCGAGCCGTGGTTCGTGCTAATGAAACCAACCTTGGCAACCTAATCGCCACCGCCATGAAAGACAAGGTAAACGCCGATGTGGCCGTGATGAACTCGGGCGGTATTCGCGATGATATCCCAGCGGGTGTAATCACCTACAAATCTGTACTGCAAGTGCAGCCATTCGCCAACATGATCTCTTATGTGGATATGAGTGGGACTGAGCTTGCCGACTACCTTGCCGTGGTTGCTGCAAAAGAGGCAGGCTCTGGTGCTTTCGCCCAATTCGCTGGGGTCAGCTTGACCCTGAAAGAGGGCAAAGCCACCAATGTGCGTATCAACGGAAACGCGCTGAATCCACAGGGCAACTACCGTATCGCCATGAATAGCTTCACTGCTAGTGGTGGTGACGGTTACCCGAAAGTTACTGATCACCCAAACTACGTGAACTCCGGCTACGTAGATGCGGATGTATTAGTGGAATACATCGAACAACACTCCCCACTTTCCGTGGCAGAGTTTGCGCCGATGGGCAGCATTAAGCGCTAACCCCTCCTCGGTCAATCCAAACAAAATGCGCAGCCTAGAAACTAGACTGCGCATTTTATTGGACTATCTGGTGATAGTCCGACTAACCGATGGAAAGGCTACTTCGCTTCGCTAAACAACGCCTGACGTTGTAGCTCAATAATCTCGGCAATACCCTTACGGGCCACGGCCAACATACCTAGCATATGCTCATCACCGAAGGCGGCACCTTCTGCCGTAACTTGGATTTCGATAAAGCCGCCTTTATCGTTCATGATCACGTTCATATCCGTTTCCGCGTTGGAGTCCTCAGGGTAATCCAGATCCAATACAGGCACGCCTTTATAAACGCCCACTGAAATGGCAGCGATCTGAGTCACAATGGGATTTTCTTTGATTTTCTTCGCTTCCACCAAAGTTTTCACCGCATCCGCCAGCGCCACAAAGCCACCTGTAATAGAAGCAGTGCGGGTGCCACCGTCAGCTTGAATCACATCGCAGTCGATGGTGATGGTGTTTTCACCCAATTTTTTCAGGTCAATCGCCGCACGCAAAGAGCGGCCAATAAGACGCTGAATTTCCACGGTACGACCACCTTGCTTACCTCGGGCCGCTTCACGATCCATACGACTGTGGGTAGAACGTGGCAACATACCGTATTCCGCCGTGATCCAACCTTGGCCTTTGCCTTTCAAAAAGCGTGGCACGCCAGGCACCACAGAGGCGGTACAGATTACTTTGGTATCACCGCACTCGATAAGCACAGAGCCTTCCGCATGTTTAGTAAAATTGCGGGTGATTTTCATCGGACGTAACTGATCGGCTGCTCTACCGCTAGGACGCATACTTGTCTCTCTTTGTTGATTCATGAAGTCATTGGGCACCGATTATAACGAACCCTGACAAAATTGCCTGCCCCTAACCTGACGTTCATCACCCCATTGGGGTACACTATGCCCCGTTTTTACACGTCACCACTTAAGCTAAGGGAAACTCTATGACCGCAAGCATGACCGCCTTTTCACGCCAAGAAGCCGTTTACGACTGGGGCACCATCAGCTGGGAAATCCGCTCGGTCAACCAACGCTACCTAGAGCCACACTTCCGCTTGCCAGAACAATTCCGTGAATTGGAATTTAGCTTCCGTGACGTACTACGCAAAAAACTCAACCGCGGTAAAGTCGAGTGCCAGCTGCGCTTCCACGGGGAAGACATGGCCGCCAAAAGCCTAAATATCAATGCGGAAAACGCCCAAGCACTGGCTAACGCAGTCAAACAACTAGGCACATGGTTCGATGGCATCAGAACCCCTTCACCGCTACAGATTCTGCAATGGCCCGGCATCCTCAGTGATGACAGCGCCGACGCCGATGAAATGAAAAAGGCGGTGGTCGCCCTCTTCAACAAAGCCGTCGACGACATGATCAGCGTGCGTTACCGGGAAGGGGAACAACTCAACGCCATCATCATCGAGCGCTTGGACGCCATCGACGCCATCGTTGCCGATGTGAAAGCGAAGCTACCGACCATCATCGCCGCGCAAAAACAAAACCTACTGGATAAGCTCGAAGCCGCCAAAGTCGAACTCGACCCCATGCGCGTGGAAGCGGAAATCGTCATGCTGGCCCAAAAAGCCGACGTGGCCGAAGAAGTGGATCGCCTCGCCACTCACACTAAAGAAGTGCGCCGCCAACTCAAAGAAAAAGGCCCCATTGGCCGCCGCCTAGACTTCCTTATGCAAGAGCTCAACCGGGAAGCGAATACCCTTTCATCTAAATCGATAGTGGTTGAGACGACCAATAGCGCGGTGGAATTGAAAGTGTTGATCGAACAGATGCGGGAGCAGATTCAAAACATCGAATAGGTTTTTCACCCGTCCAAGAATGTCTTAAAAGCCCTGTTATTTGCTTGTAAATACAGGGCTTTTTTATTTTTCTCGTCCAAATCGGTTTGCAGATGTCCGTTACCAGTTGCTGTTTAAGTGGTGGGCAAAATGGTGGGCAGGACCTGTTTTTTTGACTCAATAAGCAAAAAGTCAAGGTATCTGGTGAGCAGATTTTTGCATCTATCTCACCACCGCCTTATGCCATCCCCACTTATCGTGCTGCTTGCAGATTGTTCAATCACTCAACTATCGAACCAATCGATAAACAAACAGTGGTGGGCAATGGTGAGCAAATTTTAACGATTTCTTAGGAATATAGAGTAACAAACGATGGCAAAACTAACCGCAACTCAGGTGCAATCTTATGCTCGCACCGCAGCAGCAAACAAAAAATACAGTGATGGTAATGGCCTATATTTTTGCGTAAGAAAATCTGGCATGCCGTATTGGATGCTAAGGTATACCAGCCTAAACGGACGACGAGAAGCCACGCTCGGTCAATATCCAAGTATGACCTTAGCAGAGGCTCGACTTGAATCGTCTAAAATGCAGCTACAACTTCAGCAAGGTGAAGATCCATTAGCAATTCGCGCTATTGAAACCATCCCAGAGATCCAAAATGTCAGCCAGCTGTTTCAAGACTGGTATGCCAAAGACTTAAGTCGCCGGTTAAAGCACCCCAATATACCCAAACGTGTTTTTACCAAAGAAATTGCACCAGTGATTGGTCAACTTCCTATCCAAGCTGTGCGGCCAACACATGTGCGCGAAGTATTAGAGCGCATTCGAGAAAGTAACCGCCCTACCATTGCCAACGATACCTTGATGTACATGAAGCAGCTGTTTCGGCATGCGATAAAGCTCGACTTAACGCTGAACAACCCAGCCGCAGCATTTACCGTGGACGATGCAGGGGGCGTGGAGTCCAGTAAAGACAGGATGCTTAGCAAAGAGGAGATTCACTACGCCTTTAGCGTGTTTCATACCCATATCAATAGCTTTGGCCGCGACAACTACCTCGCTTGCTGCCTGTTTTTGGTATTGGGTGTACGCAAAAGCGAACTGTGCGAAGCCATGTGGCGTGAAATGGATTTAACCACAGGCGTGTGGGATCTGCCCAAAGAACGCAGCAAAACCGGCGTGCCAATCAGCATTCCCTTACCACGCCAAGCCATTGCTTGGTTTAACGAGTTGCAAATCCGCGCTTGTGGCTCGCCTTATGTTTTCCCAGCCAGACGAGCAAGCCATCGTCCACATATGGGGCCAGATACGCTAAACCGTGCCATTTCTAAGCTCTTTGGTCGCGAGCCTGGGCGCAAAAAACAGCCTCCCAATAAAATGGGCAAACTTGAACACTTTACCGTACACGATTTGCGCCGCACCTTTCGCAGCCTTGCCGCCTCTTTGGGCATTGCAGGCAACGTAGCCGAACGCTGTCTTAACCATAAGCTAAAAGGCGTTGAGGGTATCTACGACCGCCACGATTACTTTGAAGAGCGCCGAATTGCCCATCAAACCGTGGCTGATGTGGTTGAACCATTGGTGAACTTTGAGCCCGCTTCACAACACCACACAGGAGGGCGCTAACATGCAATTTATGATGCGACTTGCCCCCATTACCTTTCCAATCACCATGCTGGCATGGCTTGGTTGGTGTATTGGCATTGCCTTACTCGAACAACCTCATGGTATAGGCTACGCACTTACTCGGTATTGCCTGATGACATTGGTGGTACTCGCTCCTTGGCTGACGCTAAAACTCACGTTCTACGTGATTGTCAGCCTAGGACGCAAACTGGGACTCATCCCGCCTGCACGTCCAACGCACAGCTTGGGGTATGAAGAATCACTCTATTGGTTCAGAGTATTGGCCTTCTTCGATGGCAAACGCAGCCGCATGCCGAAAAGGCCCATCAGGCGAAACTAACAATCCCCCATTTGCTCACTTACCGTGGGCAGTTGGGACAATGGGGCAACACTTGATATGCCGAGCTTCAGAGGGTGAATAAGAGGGATGTGAACCGCCCCAAGGAATGGGGCAATCGGGGCTTAGCAAAGTTTATAATTGGGTTAAACGCTGTTTTGCAAGCGCCCAAGGTAAGCGACGACCAGCTTTTGCCATTTTATCGTAGGCAGCTTGAGCTTCTTCAACTGACAATACACCATGGGTGACGAGCTGCTCAACAACCCATAGCGTACCTTGAACTATTATCGCTTCTTTTTCAGCCGCCTTCCTAAGCGCCATATCCCCAGTTAGCAATGGACACTGTTCTTGTTTCGCCAACGCAAGTGCAAAGCAATCGTTCATGCTAGGGCCAGCATACTTTTGCCTCAGTTCAAATGAGTACATCATAGACTCAGGGCTTAACTCTCCCAACAACAACCCTAACTCGAGTAAATAACCATGTTGATCGCTTAGCTCCTCGTGGAATAACACATCTGGAACTTTGAACTGGTAAGGCAAATTGAAAAAGACGCCTAATAATTGGCCTTCTTCGAGATCAATGAGGATATTGGCATCACTGATCAACAAATACATTTAAACAGCCTCAGCCAACATTTGGCGTTGCTTATGCAATGCCATTACTGACATCTGTAACAGCTCAGCGGCTTTCGATTCACTAACAATTCCCTCTGCCAATGCACGATAAACCAACTGCTCAAACAATAATGTCTGCTCTTGTGGATAAGGATTCCCAGGCTCTTGCTTACGCCAACCGTTTTTTGAGAACTGTATAAATATTTGGCGTTTTTTCTCTTCGGTGATCACACCAAGGTCGGCACTGCGATACAAACAAGCTGCCATGCTTAAGCCATATTCGTGTTTCAGGAAATATAGCTCTTTGGGGTCTACGTTCGAACGTCGCTCTCCTAGATGCTGAAAAAGGCCAACTTCGGGCAGTAAAAAGGCAGAAGCAAAGCGGTTGCAGGCCATCTCTTCGTCAAGGGATTCATCGAGTAAGCCATGTAAAACAAGGTGGCCAAGCTCATGCGCCAATGTGAACCGCTGGCGGCAACCAGGCCAATGAGAAGACACAACAACAATTGGCTGTCCTGATATTTTGGCTTGTAACCCATCAAATTTATCGGCTTGGGGTACGTTACTGACAATCACCAAAATACCTTTAGACTCAAGCAAGTCGATTAAGTCTGGCAATGGATTCATACCTAACTGCCAATCAGTACGGACTTTGGCGGCAACCTGCTCTACTGCGTCTAAAGTACTTACAACAGGAACGTCGGGGTGGTAGTTAAAACTCGCTATCGGGAAGTTTGGCCATACATTTTTAAGCGCTAACCAGCGCTCGGCTTGGTCAACCACATCGGACTCAATCTTCTTTAGCAACTTAGCTGAAGCTGAGGCTTTTTTACGATACTCCACCTCACCCAAAGTCACCTGTGCTGGGCGAAAGAAGTATTCAGTACGAACCGACAAAGCCGTCGCCAATTTAAGTAAAACTCCCGACGAAGGCATACTCTGGTCGTGCTCGTATTTTTTAACCATGTTGGCACTAATACCAACTTGCTCACCCAAGGCCTGCATCGACAGGCCAGCGGCTGCACGGGCTCGTTTTATGCGCTCTCCAATCATACAGACCTCTGGTTTATAAAAACTAAGATTATTTTAAAAATATAAACCAAGTTGGCGTTTTTGTCGATTGGTTTTACAGGGCAATCATTCGCGTGTTCGCGCACACACGTCCCCATGCCTTTACCCCCATACGCCAAAACCACTATCCGTTTGGCTTTTGGATCGAAACGCCAAACAGGGAAATTAGCCCATTTACTGTTTGGCTTCTCGATTGAAATCCAACGCTGCTAAGCCTTGCCGGTACTGGCTCAAAGCAAGGTTTGGCACTTTTTGTACCCTAAACCAACCTCGGCATCAAAGTACAAACCGTTTGATTTTTTAAACCCAGAATGCAAACGATCGTTTGGCGTCTGGATTTTTTTGCAATAGCCAAATGCTGCCAAACAGAGCCGCATTGGACGATATATTTCAAACAGTTAGCCGCGCACAGGTCATCATAAAAAACTGATTTGACTGATTAGTTTGATGGCCATTTCTTTCATCTAATTCACCACCGCGTCTGCACCCGACCACTGAAAATAGACGGCATGAAAAACCAACAAGGTGATAAGTGACGTGTTATGGGCAAGTGGTAACGATTGGGATAAAGAATGGATACAGCAGGTGGTCGCTTTACTGGTTGGGCATGGCGCATTTACCCTCTACCCAGCATTAAGCCAGTGCGATAATGCAGCCGAACGCCTAACCCGCTGGCTGACCTATCAGTTACCGCGCGTTAAACAAGCGCACCTAGGCTGCCCGATTCACCAATGGCTAAATAGCATTGGCGCACAAGTGATCGTAGAAAAATGGCAAAGCCCCGAGCAATGGCCAAACCTCTATTGGCTACCTTTACCTGAGGTTGATGGCCACCCGCAAGGCGGCTTGGTTTTGTTACCGGCACATTTGTTACCGGTATATTTGGATTACACGAGCCAAACCAGAACATTACAAGCAAACACACCGGCCAACGCCTGTATTTTTTGGTGCATCACGCCTTTGTCTAAAACAGGAAAGCGCGCTACCTTGCACCCCAAACAGCAAAACCGCGCCTTTTGCCTGCCCAGTTCGCCAGAGCAAATGGGCAAATCATGTACGGGGTTATTACTGAGAGGTTTTAGAAAGGAGAGCCAAAAACGAAACGGCAACGTGATCAGCCACCAGATAAACCTAGCTCTACTGCACCACCTTTGTGGGCCGGAGAATGATGTGTGGTTGAAAGCGAATTTTGGTGCCATAACTCATTACGGTACCAAAAATTAGAAGCCTGAAAAATGAGTAACCCCTCACAGGGCGCTGATCTAACGGGTAGCGGGAGGGGTGTTGTTGGTGCGATTTTAAAATCAAAAGTATCAAATAGCTCGATGTTTTTGCCTAGAGCGTTCTCTGTTAGGTTTTTACTCAGGCTATCGATTGAACTATCCGCAACTTCCGGGTGACACCTAGCAATAATAAACTGAATTAATTTTCGTTTTTGCTTGCAATAAACTCCGCAAATCGCAGGTGCCCTTTCAACCTAGGTAGATCATCTTCAGATACTTTACCTTGCTCGACCATGTGGCGAAATGCTCGGATCTTATTTCTGTAACCTTTAGTTAGAGTGATTTTATCTTCTTTAACTAACAAACCATGAATTTTCAATCGCTGACCTTTTTCAGAGTCTGCAAAGTAGGTTTTATTCTTATTGAGTGAAAATGTCGTCCCTTCGAAGATAGCTTCTAGTTCAGTGGGAAGCGCCTCCTGAAATACGCCCTTTCCAGAGAAAACAATATCATCAGCATAACGAGTAACCTGCAAATCATATTGGTTCGCAAGTTCTTTCAATTGCTTGTCGATGTCCTTCATAACAATATTTGATAGAACGGGGCTAGCAGGCGAACCTTGCGCTAATTTAAAGTTAAGTGAGCTAATGTCAGCTAGTAGTTGAGCGGCATCTTTTGAATACCCTACGCTTTCCAAAGCATTAGATATTTGAAAGGTTGAAATAGACGGAAAAAAATCTTCAATGTCTACAGAGTAGACCCACTTAGCACCTTGATGAATTTTAGCTGCATCCGCAAATGACTTTCCTTTCACGAAACCACATACATGAGATTCAAATGACACAGCGTTACTTAAGTGTGCACCAAACCACTTTTGCACTACTTTTAGGGCTACTCTAGGCGAGTGGATCGTTCGAACTTTCTTACCTTGTTGGATCTTAAAGCTTCGATAAAACTTGTGCTGCTTTTTAGACAAGGCATAGACAAAATCAAGAGAATAACCAAACAACACCGCTAAACACGTTTCTGATACAACGGGAGGGAGGGACTTATCAACTAAGCTCTCGATTTGGTCGCCATTGTTCTCACGATGCTTCTCTGGAAGAGCATCTAGGAATTTACTTAGGGAATTAAAGGAAACTAGGAGCGGCGCGGCATTCATGACACTGTACTTTTCAAAAAATTTACAACGATGGACAAACGTCCAGCCGGGCGAAGCACGGATGGACGTTTGTCCATCGGTGTTTCTGTGTCTAGCCTTCGCAAACGGGCATGATGCACACCCTCGCGACAATTCTTCGCCGCTCCGTTTTTGCATTTCACCATTTTCGTCTTCCTAAATCAAGCGCTCTCACTATGTCAGAACTGTTGCGGCTTGCTATTTTGGGCAGCAAATTCAGGCCTAAAGCTGTCATTGCATAAGTTTCTGTATCACGTTCTCGAATAAGAAATTTTTTCTTAATCAACTTATCGAGTTGTTTATTTAACCAGCCTATTCGTAATGCTGGATAATCCTTAGACAAAAAGTCATATAGATTGTCCAGTTTTACTGGTTGAAACTTTTTGGTTGTTGTTAATATCTCGATTAATGATGGCAATTCAACTTCGTCCCATTGAAGTGCCTGTAACTCTATATGAGCAGGTGTTAGAACCGCCGTTAAAAAGGCTTCAACAGCTTCCTTTTTTGAATTATCTACAAACTCTGAAAGTACAATTGTTGCACTCACACGATGTGCATTTAAAAAAGAAATACGAGCGTCAGTGATGATGTCTGGAAAAGTGCTTTTCAGTAAAGCGACGAAGCCTTCACCGACTTTTATCAGACTATCCGCATCCAATAATACAATCTCAGTACTGGTGTCGAACTCTATTTTTAATTTTCTCTGTAGGTTATTCAGCTGTTTTAGAGATACAAATCCCTTTTGCGCTTTATCACTGACCTTATCTTTCGGTACATACAGCACTAAAATCCCATCAGACGCACGTACAATGAAATCTGAAATACAGTATTCGGCTCGTATTCCGTCAAAGTTTGAGATCGCGGGTTGTTTAAGCAAGGCCTATCTCCTTCCAGATACGTCTGAGCTTTGCACAATGCCTCTCAGCTTGGGTTGGCCATTGGCGAGCGGTCGTCAATTTATGAGTTTTCAGGTAAATGATCTCACCAGTTTTAATTGTTTTAACTTCAGGCTCATAATCCGCCAAAATTCTTGCATCATATGCAAGCTTCAACAACTGAGCTAATTCATTTCCTGTAACATTCAGGTCTCCTAATAACCGGCTCTCATCACCTTTGTCTAGAAGACCTAATTTGACTTGTTGTTTCAATGCCGCTTTTGCAGGCTTACGTAATCCAGTTTTCAACAAGTTTGGTATTTCCGCATGCGCTGTACCTTTCCAATTAGGTTGCATATATCCAAGCGTTTCTCTTGTGATAAGGAAAGCGGCATAGTAGTAACGGTTGAACGCACTTCGCCCCAACAAATCTGCGTTGTTAGGGTCTGCGTCGCTTAGCGCTAACCTTTCAAGTTCACTACCTACGTATTGCATCAATAATGCTCTTCTATATACCCATATGCCTTTTGGAACAGCTCTTTGTCTTTGCCTAAGCCAAACTGAGCCAATGTTACCAGCAGCGCCTTTTGGATTTCGCGCGGGCCGCTGTTGGAGTTTTGCCAGCCTTCAAAACGGGTGGCTTTAACGATCTTGTCGATCTGCTCTACCACATCGCCGATTAGTTTCGGCGTGGTTTCTGGTCGGGTTTCCAGGAAGAGTTTGGTTAAGGCCTGTTTGTTGTCTTCTTCGGTCACCACATGCTCGCCAGTTTCGCGTTCGGCTTGTACCGTGTCTTTGGCGGCGTCTAACAGGCCTTTTAACCAGTCGATAGCTTTGATGACACCGGCTTCGTAGTCTTGGCGCAGTTTTTCTAAGCGTTCACCTAACTCGACAAACTTAGGGTCGTTACTGCCACGCAGGCGGCCCATCAAGTCAATTTCGAGGCGCTTCGCGCGTTGCTCTTGTTCTTTATCCGTCAGGGTAAAAATGGCGTGCTCATCCATGATCAGCTCGTCGATATCATCGCGGATGCGGTTGATGTCGGTATGCTCGTGGATCATCTTGATGGTTTCTGGGCCGAGGGCAGCCCACACCAAAGCGCCGGTTTGGCCGACTGGGCGCACCGATTCGTAAATCTGTGCCAACCATTTATAGTCTTTGCGATACGGGGCTAAGAAGGTGTCTGGGTTAATGGCCGACCAAAGCTTGGCTAACACACCAAAGCTCGCGGCGAACTCATCGCGTTTTTCATTAGTTGGCAAGCACTCTTGCGCCGCCATAATGCCTTCGAAACCTTCCAAGGAGCGGTCAACACCCGGGAAAAAGGATAAACACTTGTCTAACTGGGCGGGTAATAATTCTTTAAAGGCTTCAATGCCTTCTACCACGCCGTCAATTTCTTCCGGGTTGTAGGCCAGCGCGGTGCGCAGGTTTTCAAACACGCCAAGGTAATCAATGATGAGGCCCATGTCTTTGCGCACATCGTCTGTTTCGTACAAGCGGTTGGTGCGGCACATGGCCTGTAGCAGCGTGTGGTCGCGCAGCGGTTTATCTAAGTACATGCAATAGCAGATTGGCGCATCAAACCCGGTAAGTAACTTGGCGGTCACGATGATCAGCTGCAACGGGTGCTTAGGGTCTTTAAAGCTTTCGATTAAGTCTTTCTGGGTTTGGTCTTCGGCATCAATCTGCTGCCAACGTTCAAAATCTGCTTGTTTAATTGGCAACTCTAGATCGTCGTGCCACTTACGCCAGTCTTTATTTAGCTTGTCTTTTTTACCGCCTTCTTCGGCTTTTACCGGTGCCTGGTCGACATTCATCACCACTTCTACGGCATCAAAGCCGAGCTTTTCGCCCAGCAAGTAGTACATCTGCACGCAGGCATCGCGGTCGTATACCACCACCATGCCTTTCATCTTTTTCGGCTTCACGTGGCTGGTAAAGTGTTCGGCAATATCATTGCTGACGGCGGCCATGCGTTTAGGCGCTTTGAGCATCACTGCTAATTTGCCCGCGCGTTTAGACAGAGCCGCTTTTTCCTCGTCGTCGAGATTATTGTCTTTGGCGAGCTGTTCAAACTCTTGGTTGATGGCATCGCGGTCTACCCGTAGTTCTGCCAAGCGTGGCTCAAACTTCACTGGGTTAGTGGCGCCATCGCGTATCGACTGCTTGTAGCTGTAGCGATTCATGTAGCGGCCGGGGTCTTCTTCGGCACCGAATAACTTAAAGGTATTGCGGTCGATACCCGAAATTGGCGTACCCGTTAAACCATAGAAGTGCGCTTGTGGCAGAGCCCAGCGCATTTTCTCGCCCAAACCACCTTCCTGCGTGCGGTGCGCTTCGTCCACTAACACAATTATGTTATCGCGGCTGTTAAGGCCGTTGGGATTGCTGTCATCAATCTCGACATCTTTAAACTTAAAGATGGTGGTAATCAAAATGCCACGGCTGTCTTGCTCAATATGCTCACCAAGCTTTTTGCAGCTTTGTACTTTGATGAGGTTTTTAACGTCGGCACCGCCAAAGGTCTCGTTGATTTGGCTGTCTAGGTCACGGCGGTCTACCACAATCAATACGGTGGGGTTTTTCAGGTCATTATCTGCGCGGAGCATCTTGGCGGCGTAGAGCATTAACAACGATTTACCCGAGCCTTGGAAATGCCAGATAAGGCCTTTCTTCGGGTAGCCTTTGCGCACACGCTCTACTATTTGCTTGGCTGCTTCAAACTGGGGGTAACGCGGTAGAATTTTAATGCGCTTGGGTGGCGTGTTCTTACCGGTTTTAACCGTTGAAAATAGCGCGAAAGATTCCAGCAACTGCAATAAGGTTAGCGGGTTTAACAAACCCTCGCAGCTATTCAGCACCGATGCCAAGCCTGGCAAAATGTCATCGCGCAGGTCGGTATTGTGCCATGGCCCCCAATCTTTCACTCGAGCGTTGATGGCACCATAAGCAAAAGTTTTACCTTCACTAGCAAAACACAAAAGGTTAGGTACAAAGAAGGGCTCTACGTTTTTCCAGTAGTGCTTTTTACCGCCCATAAAATCGGCAGCACCGTCTTGCCAGGTAACACTGGGGCGAGTCGCCGTTTTCACCTCGCCCACCACCAAAGGAATACCATTCACGTAGAGCACGATGTCAAAATAGACTTCGGTAGCCGCGATATAATGCACCTGCTGTGACACCACAAATTGGTTGTTGGCTATATTGTCGAAATCAATCAGGTTGATGGTGATATGGTCGCCATTCTCACCAAAGGGTAAGGTCTTTTCGGCCATTAACCATTCATGAAAGTTCTCATTGGCTTTTACCAAACCAGTATGGCGTGCTTCCAGCACCACGCCGCGCAGCTTGTAAATCACTTCATCAGCATAATCGGGTTGTTTGGCAATATCGGGATTTAACGAACACAAGGCGTCTTTAAGCCACTCATCAACGAAGATATCCTGCGCTTGTTTGGGCAGGTTTTCACCGTGGCAGTAAGTCCATTTTACGCCGCTTAACCCCTTTAAGCGGTCAATAATTCCATTTTCTGTGACGGTTTGTTCGTTAAACATTATGCGGCCCTATTTAGTAATGCTTTCTTAATGTTTTTTAGGGATGTTGTGTGCTTATTGAGACTATCAATTTTCAATTCGACTCCCTTCAGCAGAGCAACGATAGAATCCTGTTCTGATTTTGAAGGCCAGAGTTTAGTAACAGCATGAATATCATTCCTATTTAGAGTGGGAACGCCGGTTCCTGTTGCATACCTCTCCAACTTCATGCACTCCAAGAAGTACTTTACGTATTCAGGGTTATTTCCTTTAAAGTCTTTTACGTAAAGCGAGGTATTCAAAGGCCAGTACTCTTTATCTGTATAAAATACTTTACCAATAGTTCCGCTTCTTCCTGTGATTACACCAGGACCACTAACATCAGTTTCGTTATGAAAGCCATTTACGCCGTTTGATCCATAAATTGTTACGTCACCTTCAATACGGTCTTGAGTGGGCAGATCAAATCCTCTTTGAAGCTCAAATACGTCTTTGATTTTTATTTTTTTCCAATTTTTACCATTCGACGGTTTAGTCGTATGAATTGTTTTGATTTTATCTAAAAACGCTGAAAGTGAATCTGTAGCAGCAGATGAGCTTAATAATACGTCCTCCAACTTAGCGAGGATGTACAACAATCTTCTTTGTTCTGCCAAATCTGGAAAAGAAAATGTTTGTCGCTCCAGCACCTTCCATTTGATGGTTGGAGAAAGAGAGCCCTCTGAAACAGCCACTGCCCGATTCATAAAAACATCTGACTGCATAAAAAATGGCAAAAATTCAGGTATGACATTTTGAGGATTCGCCTCAAGCACCATTGCATGTGCCGAGCAAATACAATCCCAGTCTGCCACGGCCACTTTGCGTTGATAAGCGCGGCGCTTGCCAAAAATGATTTGCCCTTTCTTTACCAATAGTTTTTGGCCTGCAACATCACTGGGCACACCGTGACGTTTTATTTTTAAACTATCTGGGTCCAAATGTTCTAGGCCAACATAGATTTCAAGGTCAGTTTCACTGGGCTCGACACGCTTGGAAATATGCTTAGCGATATCGCCAAACTTCACCATTTGCCAGCCATCGGGTAATTGTTGCTCTGTCATTTACTGCTCCACCTTGCTAACTTCAGTCTCAAACCCCAGCTCAGCAAGGCTTTGGAATAACTTATTGGTCTGCTTTTTCAATTGCACCCGGCTAACTTTCCATGCCTCGATGGCATGTTCAATATCGTGCACTTCGCCATTGTTTTGCGCTTGCACATAGAGCGGTATCGATAGATTGTAGAGATTCTCTTTAAGGGTATCGATGTCCACCAACGCGGTAATGTCGCTCTGCTTTTCTGGTGTAAAGTAAGCCTCGCATAACACGGATAAATCCTCATCCGATAAGCGGCTGTGGGCGCGCTCTCGGGTAACGTGTTCTACGCCATTGATAAACAACACCTTGTTTTTACGCTCGGCGGGTTTATTGCAATTAAGCACCACCACGCAGGATTCCATCGGCGAGTTGTAAAACAGATTTGGCCCAAGGCCAATCACTGCTTCGATAATGTCGGACTCAATCACTTGTTTACGAATGCTTTGCTCGGAATCGCGGAACAACACGCCGTGTGGCCAGAGCATGGCGGCGCGGCCTGTATCGGGTTTTAGGCTTTTAATGATATGGGTGTAAAACGCATAATCGGCGCAGCCTTGCGGTGGTACGCCGTAGAGGTTGCGGCCATAAGGGTCGGCGGCAAACTTATCGCGGTTCCACTTTTTAATCGAATATGGCGGGTTAGCGAATATCACATCAAACTGCTTGAGCTGGTCGTTTTCAATAAACTTGGGTTCCGCCAGGGTATCGCCGCGCAGCACATCGAATTCTTCAATGTCGTGCAAGAACATGTTCATACGCGCAATGGCGGAGGTGAGCAGGTTTACTTCTTGGCCATAGAGGTGCACAGACCTCCATTCCTCACCGTGAGTACGCAAATCCATCACTGCGTTAAGCAACATACCACCAGTGCCGCAGGTAGGGTCATAAGCAGTTTCACCGGGTTTTAAGCCCATGATGCGGGTCATTAAATGCACCACGGTACGGTTGGTATAAAACTCAGCAGCGGTGTGGCCAGAGTCGTCGGCGAATTTTTTGATTAGGTATTCGTAAGCCTCGCCCAGATCATCTTGCGCAACCGACTTAATACCCAGCGGAATTTTACTGAAGTGCTCAATGAGGTCAGATAACAGGTGATCGGGCAGGCGTTCTTTGTTGGTCCACTGGGCATCACCAAATACCCCATGTAAGCGCGGGTTGTTGGCTTCAATTAAACGCAGTGCGTTTTGAATGGCTTCACCGATGTTTTTGCTGGTGTGGCGCACCTTTTCCCAGCGGGCTTCCTTGGGAATATCAAAACGGTGGAACATGGGCATGGCGGCGTATTCGGCATCGCCTTCATGGATCTCCAAGGCTTCGGTGTATTCTTCCAAATACACATCCGACAGGCGCTTATAAAATAGCAGCGGGAAGATGTACTGTTTGTAGTCTGAAGCGTCGATTTGGCCGCGTAAAAACTCGGCGGCGCCCCAGAGCAAATCCTCTAATTTTTTCTTATTTAATGCGCTCATGATGTCTTCTTATCGCTTAGTTGCTGCTTTAGCTGCTGGCCAAGCGCTGTTAAACGGTATTTTTGGTTACGGCTGGTTGGCTTGTCTGGAATGGTCATTTCTACCAAGGCTGGGGTGATCTCCAGCGCCGGTTTTAAGTAGTGTTTACGGAAATGCTCGGCGTTTTTCAGTGCCATTAATGCCATTAATTCGTCGCGGCTGTGCTCTTGGCTCATGAGGCTGATCATCCGTGCGACTTCCGTGTTGACTTCCGTGGTGACTTCCGTGGTGACTTCCGTGGTGACTTCCGTGGTGACTTCCGTGGCGAACAGGGTCAAAGTCACACCGGAGCTGCTGTCGGAGTGCCATTTGGGCGCGGGTAGGCCCGCTGCTTTGCAAGCATATTGGATCACCACACTGCCGCGGCCAAGCTTTTCCATGTAGCCTTGCAGGTATAAGCCGTGGGCAATGTCTGGGTTACGCAGTACCGAGATATGGCCTTGCTGAATTTTGTGCTCGTCGATGCCTTGCGGAAACGCACCTGAGTTCCATATTTTCAGATGCGCTGGGCTAACTTCTACCTTAATGCCGCCGGCAAAGTTGCTGTAATCGCGGTGGGCAAAGGCGTTGACAATGGCTTCGCGTACCGCTTGTTCTGGGTACATGGGGATGTCTTCGCGCTGATTATTAGCGCTGCTAAAGCGTGCGCGCGATGGCGTATTACGCATCACAAAGGTAATCAGCTGCTCGATCACCTCGGCCATTGGACCATCGAGGTGCTGTAAATCCTGATATTCGTCGTCGGCCTTATGGCGATAACACACAGCACGCACGCGGGCTTGCGGATGGCGTTTACCCGGCGCACTGGCCAATAATAGATCGGCGGCATTGGTTAAGCGGCCGTATTTGGCCAAAGATAACAATTGCAACTGGTGCAGTAAGCCTTGTTCGGCTTGCGCGACTTCTTTGGGAATGCGTTTGGCGGATAGCAGTTTTTTACAAGCGCTGGCTGATAAACCTTGTTCGTCGAGTTCAGACGAGAACAAACGCTCCCAGCGGGTAGGTTCTACTTGCTTGCGCATAACCATGTCGCGGATGGTATCAACATCGGCTTTTTGGGTTTGCTCGCCGGCACGTATGTAGATGTCACTGTTAAAGGCGTAGGGGATGTCTTTGCCGGCAGGCACTTCGATCACTAATAACTGTTTGTTTTCGACTTGCTGTACTTCTACCGAAAACAGTACTGGCGGTTGAATGGCCGATTTAAGCTGGCTTTCGAGCTGTTCAGCCACTTGTTCGGCATACTCTACGCCCTTGATTTGGCCGTTATCATCGACCCCACATAGCAGGTAACCACCTTGGGTATTTAAAAAGGCACATACTTGCGGACCGCAGTGTTTTAACTCGCAGCTTGTAAGGTATTCAAGGGTTTGATTTTCGCCCAGCGACAATAGTTGCTTGAGTTGTGCGGCCGTTTTACTCATGGCTTGCTCCTACTGAGGCGCTCACTTGACTGACATTTTGAAAATGTTCGGTCAGGCGCTGCTCTACGTCTTGATAGCGAGAGAATTGCGCAACCACAAAAAGATTGGCGTCGTCGTCGCGATCGAACTTTTGCACCCAGTTGCCTTGGCGATCATCCAGTGGCAGTTGTTCCATGGTGGCGTCTTCGTATAAGTCGATCACCTTAATATTGGAAATGGACGCTGCACCTTTGCGCAGTGTCAATTCTGAGCGCTGTTCTTGGGTTTTGTAACCTAAATCCATTAATAGACGGCGGGCGAAGACGACTTGATCGTGCGCTAAAAACCAGCGAGGTTTATTGAGCTCGATGGCTTTTTTCATCTCTTTATGGGTAATCGATAGGCCAGTTGCATCAACGCCACTACCGTATTGCGGGGTAATGATGCCTAAAAACAGGTCGCATTTTTCTACTGCTTTTAAGCAGCTTTCGAAGGCGGTTTCGTTAGACGATACCGGCACTGTGCCTTTATGCGACATCCAAACTTCATAACCAAAGGTAGTTAGTAGCGTGTATACGCGGTCGAGCAGCTCTTCTACGCCATAAACGGTGGATGACACCATCACCGTGAGCTTTTTGCTCATAATTCAAACCCTTCCTTGATCAACAGTGATTCCAGTTCATTTTCGGCTTGCTCCAGGGCGGCCAGTTTTTGTTGGAAGTCTTTTAGCGCTTCTTCCACTGTGATGGTTTCTTCTTCCAGTGGTTTTTGTACATAACGCGCGATATTGAGGTTGAAGTCGTTTTCTTCAATCTCAGTTAACGCTACCCAGCGCGCAACGCCTTCGATTTCTTCGGCTTTAGGGCCTGCGGCTTCTTGCTGGCGATAGATGTTAAAAATTTCGTCGGCTTGATCATTAGACAAGGTATTTTGCGCACGGCCTTTGGTGAAGATTTCTTCTGCATTAATGATCAGTACGTGATCTTGATGATCGGCTGGGCGTGATTTGCGCAGCACTAAAATGCAGGCAGGAATGCCTGTGCCATAAAACAGGTTTGACGCCACGCCGATGATGGCTTCGATGCGGTTTTCTTGCAGCAGCTTGGTGCGGATTGCGCCTTCGGCCCCACCACGAAATAGTACGCCATGTGGCAATACCACTGCCATGCGCCCTTGCTCGTTTAACGAGGCAAACATATGTTGCACCCAGGCAAAATCACCGTTGGTTTTAGGTGCTAAACCATATTGTTTACGGCCATAAGGGTCGGCAGACCAGAGATCATAGCCCCATTCTTTGAGGCTAAATGGCGGGTTGGCGATTACACAATCAAAGGTTTCTAAGCGATCATTCACCAAAAACTTCGGCTCGCGCAGGGTGTCGCCGCGAACGATGTCAAAATCTTCCTGACCATGTAAAAACAGGTTCATGCGGGCAATGGCCTCGGTGGTGAGGTTCTTCTCCTGGCCTTTGATTTTTAGCAAACGCGGATCACCGCCGTTTTCTTTAACGTGGTGGATGGTTTCCAGTAGCATGCCGCCGGTACCACAAGCCGGGTCGTAGACGCTTTCACCCGCTTGCGGGTCTAGGATGTTAACCATTAAACGAACAATGGTGCGCGGGGTATAGAACTCACCGGCCTTTTTATTAGCCTTATCAGCAAAGCGTTTGATGAGGTATTCGTAGGCTCGGCCCATATCATCGTCGCGAACAGACGCTACACCCAGGTTCACTTTGTTGAAATGGTTAAGCAAGGTAGCTAAGAGTTCATCCGACAGGCGTTCTTTATTGGTCCAGCTGGCATCGCCGAATATGCCGTGTAGCTTTGGGTTAGCCAGTTCTATACCGCGAAACGCATCTTTTAAGGCTTGGCCTATGTCTTTAGTTTCGGCAAAAACGTCTTTCCAGTGGCACTCTTCTGGGATTTGAATACGGTGAAACATGTCGCCTTTGGCAAGCTCTTCATCGCCCACTTGTTCCATGGCGTCGATAAATTCCTCGTCGTACACATCGCAAATGCGCTTAAAAAAGAGGATCGGGAAAATGTAAGTCTTGTAGTCCGATGCATCGATAGGCCCGGTAATAATGTGGGCTGCATGCCATAGGTGTGCTTCGAGGTCTTTGATGTTAATTAGGGTCATTTTGTATTCTCATTCACAGCGGAGGCCGCAGGCGATTTTTCGAGTAGTTCGTGTATATCGCAGTTAAACAAATCGCACAGCTTATCTAATGCCTCTAAGTCCACCTTAAGCGCAGTTTCTTTGTACAGTAGCGTGACGGTGGTACGGCTGAGGCCGGTTTCACGCATCACGTCGCTAATGCGCATTTTTCTCTCACCCATTAATCGGGCTAGGTGGCAGCGGATCATGCTCTCTCCACGGTGTTTTCTTAACCATAAACTTGGGGATTTTTCACTGTTGCTTACCCTACCACGATTATGATTATTCTCAACTTATTTGAGTTAAAACCAAATAATTGAGCGTATTTGTTATTCGTTCGGTGCCGGTTGTTGGTACGCTGGCGGTTCACGGGAATGCCTCTGGCGGTATTGTCTGCCTTAGCCTTTAATCCTCGCCCAGCCTTTAGGTTGACTGGCGGTGCACTGCAAGGCGACAAGCCTACATAGGATTCATCGCCTTTTTAGTCATCCAAGATGCTGCCTTTAACACAGTACATGCGTGGGCGGGTGTTGTCGGGCAGGCTGACTTTGCGCTGTGGTCGGTTGCCATCGGGGATTAAGTAGCCTGCGGCCATCAGCGCTTTGGCGGCGCGATCTGGGCTTAGGCCTTCGGTGGCTTCACGCCAGCCAGTTGGGTAAAACAGGTAGAGGGTTTGTGGGCCGGTGACATCTATCCACCCTGCTCGTTGGCGTACTTGGCTGCTGTAACCAATTTGTTTAGGCGTAAAGCGGCTTTCGCCATGTTGCTCAATAAAGCTGCGCACTTGGCGAATGGCTTGTTGATCTTCATTGGCGGCTACACCACCGCGAGCAAGTATCCATTGGTTAAGCTGGCTTAAACAGGCGGCTTCGACACTTTGGGTTGGCCAATCGAGCACCTTGGCTTGAATGGCTAACAGGCCTGCGCTAGCCAGTAAGGCAAACTTTTCGGCTACTCGGCGCACTTGGCCGTCAGCCTCGGTTGGTAAGCTAGCTAAAAAACGTTGGCGTACGTTTTGGAAAACGGGTCGCACCTGTGCGCCGTGCTGCGTTAAATACCGTAACCAGTCCAAGGCCAAGCTGCCGTAATGTTGGCGACTTTGCTGTTTAAGATGATCGGCTAAATCGGCGGCGCTCATACCATGACTCTGGTTAAACACGCCCATTTGCGCTCCGGCATCGGCACTGAGATCAATCACGCGCACTTGCTGGCCGGCTTTTACGCGCTTGCCGATACTGGCCAGATGGCTTTCGAGCGTCACTTCACCAGTAGATAAAAACACTAAACGCCAACGGGCGGGTAAGCGCATTTCACCGTATTTGCCTGCACGGGTTTTACCTTGGCCATTGGCAAGCATATAAGCGACATCGCCCGCCTCTTTTGGGTCAACTTCGCCCATTTCATCGAGCGCCAGCAAGGCATCGTTATGGGCCAACGCAGTGCCTTCTAAACCGTTGGCCGTGGCACGCCAACTGTGGCGCAGTTGATTAGGCTCGCCCCACACCGATAATGCCGGATACAGCGCCGCAGTTTTACCAGAACTGCTGGCACCGTAGAGGTGTAAACCAAAACCATCCACCCCGCACAAATGCAACAAAGGCGCAGCCAGCGCAGCACAAACACCAACAATTAATAGCGGGTTATCCAGACAATAACGGCCAACGTGCTGCCGCCAACTATCGCTACTACCTTGTTGAATAAAGCCTTCTATCGGGTGCATGGTTTGCAGCACCATACGCAGGTTGTTGCTGTGTTCGCTTGGGTAAAAGGTGAGGCGCGGATGCACATAAGCGTGGTAATGCCAGCCAATGCAGTTCACGCTGATGGCCTTTTGCGTGGCCAGTTCGCCCATTTGTTGAATAAACAGGGAGAGCAACTGCCGCGCTTTGACACTGTTGCTTAGCCGCATACCTCGGCTGAGTAGGATTCGGCGGTACTCGCTGCCGTCTCCGGCCAATAGTTCTGCTGGCATAGCCCAGTAGCGATGGCGATTGTCATCGTCTAGCCAGTGCAATAAATAGCCGTAGTTGTCCCCTTGCGGATCGCGGGTACGGGCGGCCACTTGCAGCCAAGAGCAAATTTTAACTGGGCTATCTTGCCCCGTTGGTTGCATCACCAGCCAGTTTTGCGCGTTATAGGCAAAACCAGCCGGTAATGTTGGCATGTTGTTATTTATCTCATTGGCAGGTAACGGGGTTGATACTGATGGTTTATCCACGGCCATAAGCAGCACCGATACGGCGGGTTTCAATCCACTGGTCGATATCGCTTTCTAACCAGCCCACGGCACGCGCACCAATACGAATGGAACGTGGAAATTCACCGTTGGCCATCAGGGCATAAATGGTGCTGCGGCCAAAGCCTGTTTTGGCCTTTACCTCGGGCAAGCGCAAAATCCGCTGCTGACGCGCTGGGTGTGTTGATGTGGTGGATGATTGTGTAGTTGGGTTCATCGTTTGCTTCCTCACTGATCTGTTAAGTTCAGTTAGGAGTTTGCCAGTACTAAACGGACGCAGTAGGCAGATAAATGCCCAGATCGTGCAGCTTTCTGAGGGTATTGCTAACAACCTGCCCCAGAATTGACATAATGCCCCAAGTCATAAATACCGTATGGGCAGGGTTAGTGTGTGCCTAAGTGGCGTGAACTAAGGCTTTGCCCAGACCGCCCCAAAAGCCCAAGGGATGAGTGCCAAAAGCTTTCTCAAAAAGGGAAAGTCTTGCTCAATTAGAACGCCACAACACTTTTACGCGCATAAAAATGTAAAATTCCGCACTTTTCTGCGCGTAAAAGTGTAGACTGAGTTATACTACAGGCAGTTAACAGTCTTAATTGGCGGGAAATGACAATGCAGCGCAACTTACTCAACGCCCTAATAGCATGGAAAAGTCAACCTGTGCGCAAGCCATTATTGATCGATGGCGCAAGACAAACAGGTAAAACCTATCTACTGCAAGAGTTGTTTGGGAATACCTTTGCCAACATCCTTCGTATCGACTTCCTTGAAAACCCAGCTTACAAAGAAGCGTTCGATGGCTCGTTGTCACCTGACGAGCTAGTAATGAACATTGAGTTGTTAACCAACCAAGCGTTCAATCCAGACACCGACTTGCTGATATTAGATGAAATTGGCGAATGTGAACGAGCCGTAACTTCGCTGAAGTATTTTGCCGAAAAAGCACCGTCCTATTTTGTCGCAGCCAGCGGTTCAAATATTGGTTTGCTCAACACCTTCCCTGTGGGCAAGGTAGAACAATACAATTTACGACCACTGACCTTCCAAGAATTTATTTACGCATCCAACGAGCAAGCACTGATCAAAGCATTTGATAGTCAAGCAAGCACACCGGCGGTGCACACTAAATTGATGGATAAACTAACCGACTATTTTTTTACCGGTGGTATGCCGGAAGCCGTTTCTGCTTGGTATCAGTTTAAGGATTCAAGCATTCTAGAGCGTGTTGAAAAAGTCACAAAAATTCATGCCGATTTAGTTGAAGGTTATCGCCGCGATTTCGGTAAGTACGCGGGCAAGGTCGATGCCACACTGATTGAATCGGTGTTTAATAGCATTCCAGCCCAGCTATCACTTGTCAGCGATGAGTCAGTTAAACGCTTTAAATTTAAGCATGTGCATGAGCGTAAATCTCGTTATAGCGATTTTGAAACCGCGATCCATTGGCTTAACTGCTGCCGCTTAGCTTTGCCAAACTACCCTATTGAAGGATTACCTAAATCTCCGTTGGCGGCCTATAAAAAAGACAATATGGTTAAACTATTTCTGTTTGATGTGGGCCTGCTCAATCATATGCTGGGCAGCAGTTATAAAGAGATTACGCAACAAAACTATGAATACAAAGGCTATGTGGCTGAAAACTTTGTGCAACAAGAGCTCACAGCTATTGGCGTTGACCCAAGCTATTCATGGAATGACGCCCGCGCCGAAATCGAATTTATTTTGGCGACCGATGAAGGCGATATCATCCCTGTGGAAGTCAAAAGTGGTAAACGTACAAGAGCAAAATCGTTGGCATCCTACGTTGAAAAATGTACTCCAAATAAAACCTTCAAGTTAACGGGTACACAAGGCTCTTCAGCGTTAGAACAAACCAATATCGTGATGCCTTTGTATTTCACGCAGTATTTACCAAAGAGGTGGTAAAAGCGCGTTGCCTAGCCCCGAAGGTCTACACAAAGTTACCTTAGGGATAACAATTTGTAGACCTGATGCTTACCATTCGACACTCAGTCTTATCTCTCTTGGATACCATAGTATCCATATTGAGCTTACTTCTATTAAAATGGACATCATAATGTCCATTTCAGGCTAAGTGAGCTTTCTGCTGACTCATTACTATCGCGTAGAACCAGTGAAAAAATGGCAAAGCTATGTTGACGGAAATCGTGCTCGATAAAGCCCTTCAAAACTGCTATGTTTTAGCTCTAACAGCAGCATAAAAACGGCGCTGTTTTTCCATTGCTAACCACTAAGATTTAGTAAAAGCCATAGGCAAGTGGTGGGCAGTTTGGTGGGCAAACAGGCATTTTTGAACGGTTTCTTTTCGATAACTCGTTGAGTTTGTTAGGTTCTAGGCCGCTACTCAATGAGCAGATCCAGAATATAGAATAACTCGACTTTCCGGCCCTTGGTTTCAGAGCGCTTTTACTTGTTTCGAATAGTTCGAAAAAGATTGCTTTATATTGCTCATTTGCGAATAATTCAAATATACCGCAACAGGAGGCTAAGCCATGCAAACACAGAATCAACTCCCTTCGGCAGAAGAAGCTGCACTGGCAAAACTCTGCAGCCAGGAGCTTGCCGCCATTCTGGAAACTAAAGAACAGGTACAAACTCTATCGGTTCAGGATCAGAGCGGGGAAACTCACTCCGTCAATATGCCGGTCAGTGCCCTGCGTATGCTGGTGGATGTATTAACCGAGTTGGGTGTAGGCAATACCGTTAAGCTGGTGCCGATTCATGCGGAGTTGACCACTCAAGAAGCGGCTGACCTACTGAACGTCTCCCGCCCAACACTGATAAAACTGCTGGATGATGGTGAGATTCCTTTCCACCGTTCCGGCAATCGCCGTAAAGTACGCTTTGCTGATCTGCAGCACTATCAGGAGACCTTGGAAAAGAGCCGCCTGAATACCCTAGAAGAGCTCACAGCTCTGGATCAGGAATTGGGGCTGGGTTACTGATGAGTTCTAACTATACCGTCATCTACGATGCCTGTGTCATGTATCCGGCACCGCTTCGCAGCCTGCTGATGCGCTGGCGCGATACAATCTGAAGGCGATTCATCCTGATGACTTTATTTCCGACCTGATAGAACTCAACATAGCGGCCGTGATTGATGCTGTACGCAAGCATCGTGGCGGAATGAAAAATCCACCATTTTCAGCTGATGAGTATCTGGATCTGCTTTTAAAGCAGAGGCTCCCGGAAACAGCATCCAAGCTTAGACCGCTTTCAGTGATGCTCTAAATATGCGTTGTAATCCCCCCGAAAAATGATTGGGGTTTTGAGTAGAGAGTTTTATGATCAATGTATCAGGAGCGATCTACGAAAAAAATCACGTTTTACCGAAAGTCAGATCATGGCAATTTTGAAGCAGCATGCAGCTGGGACTATATTCCCACATACAACCTAAAACAGGGAATAAAATCCTTCTTTCTAACGTAGCGGTATTCCTCTTAAGTGCTCTTCAATGGCTGCAATCATGAATTTGGTCAGTGGCAAGTGCGCTTTTTCTTTGGCCCATAATTCGTGGAAAGCCGCTACGGTTTGCTTGGCGGTATCTACTACAAGCTTTTCCGGCAGCATAGCTTTAGCGGCGAGGTGTGATAATTCGTCTAGGGTAAAGTCACTGAACTTCTTGCTGCGGCTAACCTTGAGTGACGCACTATCATCAGGGATATAGGGAATGGTCGAGACAAAGTCATAAGCAGGTGCAATCGATGCTGCGCGCTTGTCTTTGTAAATCACAGACCAATTCTTCAGATGCATATCCGCATTGCCAATTAGGGTATTGAACACCAATCGACGCGTAAATTCTGCAATGTCTTCGTCTTGACCTTCGATGCCGATAACCTGAGCAATATTGCGCATACTGGCTTTTTTGTATTTATCTTGAGGATAGACGCCAAACACTTGCGCAAAATCTTCAATATGTACGGCTTGATCTCCTGCACGATCAAAGCGCTTGATCACAAACGCACTGTCACCAAATTTACCAATACCATCTGGGATATTAGCAATCTGGTTAATCGGGAGTAGCTGCGTTTCTGGCACATCCATCCCCAACATGCGAGCCAATTCCATCATCGAATATTCATTTTCTGGCACAGCGTCAAAGCGAGACGATGGCAATTTCACAATCCAAGAGCCACCTTGACCGGTTGCTGGAATAGTCAAACCACCGTTTGCCTGTTGTACAGCTGAAAACTTCAACTGAACACCCGCTAATGAAAAACGCATTGGAACATCTATTTTCGTTTCTTCGTCAATGTCTTGATGCACATTAGGCGGCAGCGCTTCGCCATCAGCAGGTTCAACCGTGATCGCACCTGCTAAATCTTGTCCTAACACCCACAATAGAAAAAACTCCCGCGCTGGATTCACTCCGGCACGCTCTGCCAGGTAATGACGCATGGTTTCTTCTGGCAAAAGGTTAGAGAAAAACGGAGTTAACTTGGTTTGGGTCGGTTTAAAATTAGTCAGTAAGCCACCCAGTGCATCTTTAAAACCCAGCCCTAACACGGGCCGTGATTCATCATGAATGTACGAATCCATAAAGGCAAAAAGCGTTCTGTCATTGCCCACGTTGGTGATCGTTGCTATGGGTTCGCCATAGAGCAACACGTTGAGCGTAGAAACATGATTAGTCATCGTCGTCTTCCCCTAACTGATATGCCGGTGACATCTGCTCAGCTTCATCGTTGATACCATTATTGTTTGGCCCGTTATGATAAGCACCTTGGCTGCTTCGAATGATCGACTTGATGGCAGGAACTGACTTTTTAGGCGCAACCAATAGCTCTAGGTCGAGTACACGGGCAAGTGCAATCAAACTGGATATTCTTAAATCAACACCGCCAGACTCGATTTTCGAAATATGACTTTGCGGCACCCCCGAACGCGCGCTTAACTCTCTTTGGCTAAACCCCTTGCGTACCCGAGCTTCTCGAAGACTTTCTAGTATCTGCTCTGTTACATAGCTCATTTCGATACGCCTTAATGAATCAATTAGGAATAATTATATACAAAAACATATCAATCACATCCCACGAACACAAGAATGATTAGCTATTATGTATCGCCAACCACTTCTTGATATACAATTATAGATAAACCGTAACGCGCGCGCTCACTTACTGTGAGCAGATGGGACAATGGGGTAGTAATTAAAGAAGAAAGATAGCTATTAAGGGGCTGATTTATACTCAACCAGAACCCGTTTACACTTTTATGCGCATAAAAATGTAAAATTCCGCACTTTTCTGCGCGTAAAAGTGCATGCTAGGTTATAGTATAGGCAGATTATCAATCTTGATAGGCAGGAACTAACTATGCAGCGCAATTTACTCAACGCTCTAATAGCTTGGAAAAACCAACCTGTACGCAAGCCATTATTGATAGATGGCGCTAGGCAAACGGGTAAAACCTATCTGCTACAAGAGTTGTTTGGGAATACCTTTGCCAACATCCTGCGTATCGACTTTCTTGAAACCCCTGCCTACAAAGAAGCGTTCGATGGTTCACTGTCCCCAGACGAACTATTAATGAACATTGAGTTGTTGACCAATCAAGCCTTCAATCCAGAAACCGATCTGCTGATATTAGATGAAATTGGCGAATGCGAACGCGCCGTTACTTCGCTTAAGTATTTTGCCGAAAAAGCACCGTCCTACTTTGTCGCAGCCAGCGGCTCGAATATTGGTTTGCTCAACACCTTCCCTGTAGGCAAGGTAGAACAATACAATTTACGACCACTGACCTTCCAAGAATTTATTTACGCATCCAACGAACAAGCACTTATCAAAGCATTTGATAGTCAAGCAAGCACACCGGCAGTGCACACTAAATTGATGGATAAACTAACCGACTATTTTTTTACCGGTGGTATGCCGGAAGCCGTTTCTGCTTGGTATCAGTATAAGGATTCAAGCATTCTAGAGCGTGTTGAAAAAGTCGCAAAAATTCATGCCGATTTAGTTGAAGGTTATCGCCGCGATTTCGGCAAGTACGCGGGCAAGGTCGATGCCACACTGATTGAATCGGTATTTAATAGCATTCCAGCGCAGCTATCACTTGTCAGCGATGAGTCGGTTAAGCGCTTTAAATTTAAGCATGTGCATGAGCGTAAATCTCGTTATAGCGATTTTGAAACCGCGATCCATTGGCTTAACTGCTGCCGCTTAGCTTTGCCAAACTACCCC
>NZ_VFRR01000080.1 GCF_006385675.1 Maribrevibacterium harenarium
AACCACTACAACACTTTAAACCAATGATAAAAGATTCTTGTTGAATGAAGGAGTTGAGCACTTTGGTGCATTTGATGGTCTTTCTCTGTAATGCCTTTTCATCTTGAACAACAGAAGACACCCCTAAGACAAATTTTGCTAAATCGAAGCCGACACACATACTTTGCTTGGGGATGCCCCTACTCAATTGATTAACCCACCTACAGCATAGCGGCAAGATGTCGGGATTGGGGGAGTACATTAAAAATATTCTCTAGCAGCATTTCAAGACAATAACTCAGCTCGTTATTCTTTAAAGAAAATAGCTGCCAACTATTCCTAGCTAATACTTTGAATGAATATAGGAAATAATCGACAAATATTGTGATCAAGGATAGTGGGCGACAGATCAAAACCACCTTGAAGTGGATATATCGCCAATTATATAAATCAGAAACCATTAGGCAAGGATACAAGTCTATACTCTAGATAAGTTATTGAAAAATATGAATTATTTTGCGTTAATCCTAAATTGCCGTGTTGGGGATCTCGTACAAACCTAATGTCATAGAGCCATACTGAAATAATAGACTTTATTTATTATATATCGTCCTTTTCCGATTAAAGTAATGTTGCTTATATAAAAACGCAGAGTGAATGGATATTGTGCATATTTCGGAGCATTCCGACCGGTCATTTCGGGATTGTCCGATCGCCCATTTCGGTTTAATCCGATCACCGGTTCCGCGATTATCCGATCACTTTTAGCCCCACTCCGGAATCGGCGATCGGAATAGCGAAAAACGTGATCGGAATGCCCGAAATCCTTCCTTTTTCTCTTTTAAATCAATAGGTCGCTATTCTTTACTTCTTAAACAAGAAGGCAGGAAGTGACCATGGCTAAAAAGAGAACTCCAATGAACAAAATCAAAGAGGTATTGCGCCTTAAGTACGAAAAGAAAGACAGCATTCATCATCGCCATCACAAGTAGGATAGGTACAAAAAAGAGATTCCTCCACATCTTGGCTTGCAGGATCGGGCGCGCTAAAAAGCCCGCGCAGGCTGGCAAGAAGAGAAGATCTATAACGATTGTGTAATCACGAAAAAAGGCGGGTTGAAAGGCAAGTGCTATACGACCTAGAAGCCATGTCAGTACAAGAGCAGCTAACCACCATCCTTCAATGCATTTACGTTTTGTCCAGGTTTGAACTGCAGTTAGAAGAAACCCAATCATGATTGCTGGAAAAAAACCGAATAGCATTTCATGTATGTGCCACGCATAGGCACCGCCATAGAATTTAAACTCAATTAAGCCCAGAAAACTAAGTACCCAAGCAGGTATGCTTAATGCACCAAACGCAGCACCAAGCAAGAAGAATGGCCTGAATGCTGCGTTTAGAAAAGCAGGGTGATGCCTCTTCGCATTGTTTTCATCAGTAACGGATCCGTCAATTTGTAATAGCACCACAAATAGTCTCTTAGTTTGTCGATGACTTAGATTTCAGGTCATTAACAATTGCATACAGTGAAGGAACAACAATCATGACCAATACTGTCGATGCGAGCAAACCGAATACAACAGAAATCACCAATGGTTTAAGGGTTTGTGCTTGAGTCGATGTTTCCGTGAGTAATGGCGCCATTCCCATTATGGTCGTTGAAACTGAAACAAATATTGGACGAAATCTGGAACGAACGGCTTCGCTAGCGGCATCTACTACTGACTTGGTATCAGATACTCTCTCTTTGATGACGCCGATTAACAATATTGCATTGTTTACAACGATACCCGAGAGTGATGCTGCACCAACAAGAGATGGCATGGATATATTGTAATCCATCAAATAGTGGCCCCATACAACGCCAAGAAAAGCCATTGGGATAGTTAAAAGGACTATAAAGGGTTCAACATAGCTCCTAAATTGGAATGAAAGAATGAGATATATCCCCACGATTCCAATCAGGAAACCACGAAGAATAGAGGCAACAGTTTCAGCCGAATTCGCTGCTTGTCCTGCTATTTCAAACGTAATACCCGAGTATTCTGATTGAATATTAGGTAGCAGATTTGCCCTTATGTCTGCAGTAATCGCATCAGCATTGGCTATGCGGCCATCCACATCAGCTTGAATTGTTACAGATCTTGCCCCATTTCGTTGAGTAACCGAACTCCACTCTCTCGTTTCATAGAGATGCACCACATTAGGTAAAAGAACAGTTGAACCATCATTCAGTTGTAGCTCAAACGCCAACAGATCATTGATGTTTTGTGTGCTGTTATCCGCAAACTTAACTTCAATCGCGTATTGAAATTCACCTAAGCGAATATCATCAAGGGTTTCGCCTAGAAATGCTCCGCGCAGCTGATTGGCAATAGCTAATGGCGTTAAGCCTAAAGCTTGTCCGTCAGAAGTTATCTGCATGCCTAGTTGAGGTTTGCCAACATTTAAATCATGTTTGGCGTTTAATACTCCTTGGTACTTTTCTACTTCACTTAATAGATCTTGCGAAGCCCTTGAAAGCAAATCTAAGTCCTCATGGAATAGTCTTAGCTCAACAGCTATGCCCTGTGGACCGATACCAGGCTCTGTAAGAATAAAAGATGTGATTCCTGGTAATACCCCAATTTCACGCTTCCATATTTCTATGAGTTCATCTAGCGTTGTAGATCGAACCTCTGCAGATAAGAGATCAGCTGAAACCGTTGCCACATGACTTCCGCTCTCTCCGACAGATAGATTTCTTCCGAATCGAGTTATCACACGTTTAACAAGGTCCTGTTGTTGCGGTTGTTCAGACTTCAGCTCGATATTCACACGCGCAAGGGCGTCTTCCACCTGGCGGACGGCTTCTTCAGTTCTAGCAATCGATACACCCATGGGTAGCAAAATTCGCGCTTCAATTACATCGCCATCAATTTCAGGCATTGCTTCACGCTTTACTACGCCAGAACCTAAGGCTCCAATAGTAATGATCAATAATCCAAGAGCGATTCCAACAACTAGCCAGCGATGATCAATAGCCCAATCTGCAACCCTGCCAACGCCGCGCTCTTTCAATGAATTAAACATCTCTTCGAAGCGAACTTTGAATTTGTTGGGCGAATAATTCGATTTAGTTAGGCTTTGTTTAAGGTGGTGAGGAAGTATGAAAAAAGCCTCAACTAGGCTTGCTGTTAACGCAGCTAAAAGAACGACTGGAAGTACCTCAAGTACAGCGCCAAGCTCACCTGCTAAAAAGGATAACGGCAAAAATACAGATACAGTTGTAAGGAATGAAGAAACTACACCTGGTGCAACCGCTACAACGCCCTGAACTACTGAGTTCAATGTAACGTTGCCGTGTGAGTGCACAGCTATGGAGTCGGATAATACAATGGAGTCGTCCATGACAATCCCTATAGCCATAAGTAACGCAACTACGGTGATCATATTTAAACTTTCACCAGTCAATGACATCCATGCAAAGGCGCCTAGAAACGCTACAGGCAATCCCATTGCTGCCCATGCTGCATAAGCAGGTCTGAAGAATAGGCTCATTACAAGCACAACAAGCACCAGACCAACTACTCCGTTTTGAACCAGCATTGTTAGTCGATCACGTATTATTGAAGTTACATCTTGAACTACATCAAGGTGGATCGAACCGATTCCTCTATTTCGCTCAGCTTTCACTGTGTTTGTTAAGTCGTCGAGAGATCTTAAAGCGTCAGCATCTAGGGGTTTGTGTACTTCAAGAAGGATGACAGGAACACCATCTAAAAATGCAGCATTACTCGATGGCTCATAATGTTCATTTACGCTAGCTATATCACTCAGATAGACCACTGCACCATTGGATAAAGTGATAACGGGTAAGTTTAATAGTGCATTCTTAGATAGCGCTTCGGTGTCAAATCTGATGTTATATTCACCGCTTTCTCCTTCAAGCGTACCAGCTGGAACATTAATGCTTTGTTGCTTGAGTGCATTAGCTATAGAGGACGTTGTTAAACCGTACTCTTTCAAAACACGAGGATCTGCCTCTATTGACCAGGTTCTTTCCCCAATACCAGAACGAATAACTTTAGCTACAGTATTGAGTGAAGCTAACTTGTCTTGAAGATCCTTTGAGTAGTGATCAAGTTGCTCCATTGGTAGCTCTCCATATACAGCGACAGAGGCCACTAGATCTGTGCGATGGAGTTCACGAATAACGGGAGCTTCAGCTAATGATGGAAATGAATCTATTGCTGAGATTTCAGTTCTTAGATTGCTGACAAATCTAACGGCATCCCCACTTGGCTGCATTGTCGCTACAGCATGGGCCAGATTGTTCTGTGCAGTACAGACAAATTCACTCAGTGATTCAACTGATTGAACAGCATCCCACAATGGCTCACATATTTTCTTTTCGACATCAGAGGGTGTAGCACCACGATAAACCACAGACACCTCTGCTTCGACAGGGCGAAAATCTGGAAAAGTCTCTCGTAGAAGGGTCGGTGCTGAAAACGACCCAACCGCTATAAACACTAACAGGAGTAAATTTGCTGCGGTCGGATGATATGTAAACCATCTAATCATTTAGCCACCTCAATCCCTGTAAACTTTTGTCCTGGTATTGCGGCTATCAAAGAGTCGAGTATCAATTTATCGCCTGCTTCAAGCCCGCGCGTAATTGTCACATGGTTCTCTTGCATGAGACCAAGCTGGACGTCTCGAAACTCAATTTCATTATCTTTATTTAACAAAAGAACTTGATCTTGGTGGACCGCTGATAATGGAATAGTAATGACACTTGAAGGCTGAACAGCTCTAAATACCAACTCAATTGGTTGATTTGGTAACAGCGGGAAGTTCTGAGCGGCTGAAAGGCTCGAATATGGATCATCTACCCTTACTACGATTTGAAGGGTTCTTGCTCGGTTATCTAGCTCAGTACGAACAGATATAATCTCTGCCTTCCAAGATTCGCTTACGCTCCCAACTGTTCGCACTTTGTAGTGGTCAAGTAAATCTGGCCACGGTTTTAGAGTTTTTCCAATACAGCCGCTCACTCTCATTAGGAGATAAACCACCATTATGCCGATGA
>NZ_VFRR01000081.1 GCF_006385675.1 Maribrevibacterium harenarium
GAGAAACCAAACATAATCACCACCATAGCTAGGATGCAGTGACGGTAGATCAGGTTTCAAGTGTTATGAAGGTGTGGTTTGCCGGACGCTTACTTTACATTCGCTCTCATCAGCCTTGGTAATGACCTCATACAGACGCGGGGCAATGGCTTCAAATTGCGCCACCAAATCTGGGTCGAAATGGCTGCCTTTGCTGTCTAAAATAATGTTCAACGCCGCTTGATAACTAAATGGCTCTTTATATGGTCGTTTCGAGCATAGGGCATCAAACACATCGACAATGGCGAAAATCCTTGCACTTAGCGGGATTTGCTCGGCTGATAGACCACGAGGATAACCACTGCCATCCCATTTCTCATGGTGGTATTCAATAACCGAACGGGCGTCTTCGAGCCACGGTATTTGGTCTACCATTTTGCCCCCCTCAGTGACATGGGTTTTCATAATTTCCATTTCGTCATCCGTTAGTCGGCCCGGTTTGAGGAGGATATTGTCGGAAATGGCAATTTTACCAACGTCGTGCAAATAACTCCCCAAAAGCAATGCTCGCATACGATCCTTACTAAACTTCACGGCTTCGGCTAATTCAATGGCAAGCCAAGCAACACGATAATTATGGGCACCGGTATCAGAATCACGTAAAGCGATAGCCTTACCTAGGGTCAACATCATATCTAGGTTGCCTGCGCGGATCGCTTCCGCTTGGCGAACATGTTCGCGACTCAAAAATACCACAAGCGGGTAAATAACAATGGCACATAGCCAGGCAGCACCAGCAGCGATCAAGGCAACCCACATGGCATATTGCGAGATACTATCGCGCTGCCATTCGGGCACCACTCGCACTCCTTCCATATAGCCCCATACCGCCTCGCCTTGCATAATCGGGATAAAAATTCGGAGCGCCCAGGCGCCGCTATCCAATTCCATCCGTTGGTAGGAGGCTTCGTTATAAGATGGTTTTTTATGACTTGGAATTTGATTTTCGATGGCTTCGCCTTCGTCGGTGAGAGACTCAGCCAGCTTGACCCCAGCGGCATCATACAACTCAACAATATCAAACCAGTCAAAAATCAGGTTATCGCTTACGAGTTTGGCAACTTGGGGGACATTGTCATGGGTAACGGCGGTGAGTTGGTAATGATCTATGGTTTCGATCGAGACTTCCGAGGCTAGGTCAACGGCTTCTCGCTCCGCACCTTCCACGGCTATATACCAACCTACGAAGCCCGCTAGGATACCGATCAGAGTGCCCGACACCATAATGCGAATCAGGGCTTTGCGTGTAAAATCCATACTAGAGTCCTTACTAGGTAAACTTATGAAAGCAATGGCAAGCATTTGGGCTAATGTTTTGCTACACGTCCGGTAATCATTTGTCGTACAAGATTTCTCGGGCCTTTAAAAGAAAACACTACGACCGCGATGGCGTGCACCATCACCAACATAAAGGTGGTATTCGCAGCCAACTCATGAAGCCCCTTCAGAGCCCTTTCGTACTCATCAAGCTGCTCCATTCCCCAGCCACTAAGTCCAGTAGTAAGCAGCCCAAACAACAAGGCAAATATCATCAATGCGCCAAGCGGATTATGGCCATCTTCTTCCGGCACACGATCATTTAATAGCTCGCTTAGATATGCCTTTAATTTGCTCCAACTGGGCAGAAAACTTACGAAACGTACATTGTCTGGGCCAACAAAACCCCAAAATAGCCTGACCACGAGTGCGATCAAAATGTAATAGCCAGCCCATTCATGGGGGGACTCCCCTCTTTCTAAAACAAAAAAGTTCAGTAAAAATGCGACCGCGACACTCCAATGAAACAAGCGGATGATAGGGTCCCAGATTTGTTCTGCTACTGACATCAGTTTACTCCCCATGACACAAGCCCCAACCTAGAGAAAGCTTAGTCACAAATCTTGATATGCGCATTAAATGCACAATGTAATCGGGAAAGCTTAGCGTACCCTTAAATTCAAAGAGAGACTAACCGACACTGTTTGGGAAGCAAGCGACTACACATAAGCCATGGGGCTGGTTGTCTTGAAACATCACTTCCCCACCGTAAACCTTCATTACGCTTCGTACTATGGCGAGACCTAGTCCTGCCCCTTGTGCTTGTCCGTTTCGATAGAAGCGCTCCGTTAGCCGAAGCTTACTCTCATCACTGACCCCAGGCCCCTGATCTTTCACTGCCAGTTTGAGCATATCGCCTTCTTTATACCACTCAACTGTCACTAGGCCCTGAGGAGGGGAAAATTTAACCGCATTGGAAACCAAATTCTGCAAAACCATTTCAATATCTGCTGGGGCAAACTTGCCCTTCAATGCCCCCTCTTCATTTAAAAACTCGATATCCACTTGGCGATCCCAAGCCAGCGGTAATAGCTCTGCGACCGTTGCGCGAGTCACCGGCACGACATCTATTGGCTCGTTAACGGACTTGAAAGCATTATGTTCAATCCGCGCATAAGCGAGTAGCTGGGCAACCATTCTAGAACTACGCTCTACCCCTTGATCCAAAGCCTTCAAAGACGCTTGTCGATCCGCTTCGGTGGGGGCATTTTGTGCATTCTGGGCATGAATTTTGAGTACCGCCAGTGGCGTTCTGAGTTCGTGGGCAGCGTCTGCTATCCAACGTTTTTCCCTAGCCATTAACTCTTCCAAGCGAGTGAGTAGGTGATTAATTGCCTGCTGTACGGCTTCAAGTTCACTACCCAAATGCTTAATATCCAAACTTTTCAGGGCATTAGGTTCCAACGAAGCTATACTGCGGGTCAATTGCATTAATGGCGCTAACCCCACACCAATCGCCCACCAGACTAAAAGGGCTATCAGTGGCAAACCGAACATTTCGGGTAAAAGGGACTGCCACACGATTTGACTCACTAGCTCTTGGCGGATATCAGTACGCTCACCTACATAGACCCGCACCAAGTGCTGTCCCTTAACCCGTTCTAAGTAAAACGTACGCCAAGTATTGTCACCAGAATAGGCAAATCCAAAGCCTGGTTGCCAACCATGTTGCGGCACTATCACCGTCTCATCGGTGGCTACGACAACATTGTCATCGAGACGTACCTGAAAATAGATTTTGCTCTCGTATTCATGGCCTAGCCCCTCTTCAAACTCTTCTTCCTGGAGAATAGGTTGCGCATGTAAGTAAGTAGGCACTAAATGGGGCTGAGACACATCCTCGGAAGTTAGTGTCAGCAACAAACGGGCATGCTGGGCCAGACGCGCATCAAACAACTCCTGTACCTCATGAT
The DNA here is from genome assembly GCF_006385675.1 of Maribrevibacterium harenarium. Classification (GTDB taxonomy): domain Bacteria; phylum Pseudomonadota; class Gammaproteobacteria; order Pseudomonadales; family Marinomonadaceae; genus Marinomonas; species Marinomonas harenarium. Next base: position 3,270 of record NZ_VFRR01000081.1, read on the forward strand.
CGGCAAACCAAAAGCCAACAAAACCCACCGAGCCACTGGCAACGATGAAAAAGCCCATGACATAACCAATAATGCGCTGGCGAATACTATTGGCTGTAAACAGCCGAGCGACTACTTGGCGAATATCAAGCCAGCGCTTTGTTGATAACATAACCCACACCCCGAACCGTGCGAATCAGTTCGCTACCCAGTTTTTTACGCAAATGATGCACGTGAACTTCCAACGCATTGCTTTCTACATCTTCATCCCAGCCGTACAGCACTTGTGTTAACACATCCCGAGTAAACACATGCCCTGGTCGGGATAGCAGCTCCATTAACAGGCTGTATTCTCGGCGCGTCAGAGTGACAGGCTGCCCCTGATAACAGACGGCTCGACTACCTGTGTCGATAGACAAATCACCAAAGATGATTTCTTCACTGGCTCGACCACTAGCCCGTCGCACCAAAGCGCGGATACGTGCCTGCAATTCTGACAAATCAAAAGGCTTAGTGAGATAATCGTCCGCTCCCGCATCAAGACCTTGAATCCGCTCTTCGATTGCATCCCTTGCCGTTAATAATAGAATCGGCACAGACACCCCTTTGTCTCGCACGCCGCGAAGCACACTAATGCCATCCATGCTAGGTAAGCCCAAATCCAATACCACTAGGTCAAACACCTCATTTTGTATGGCGTGATAAGCGTTCACCCCATCGGCGATCCAATCCACGGTATAGTCTGCATGACGTAGTGCAGTACACACACCTTCCGCCAAAGAGGTATCGTCTTCTACTAGCAAAATTCGCATTGTTTTTCCCCTAAACCGACGCAATGACTATAGCTTTATGACAGGATAACGCACTGGACTTAACTCAAGCTTACGCCAAAGATCAGCAAGCAAAAAAGGCAGCCCTGAGGCTGCCCAAAAAAAGTATCACTATTGCTGCCGATTAAGCGATCCGCAAACGCTTGCTGTCTGCGTATTCTCCTTCGATTACCTGATGTAGTTTTTCAAAACTTGTGGAGGTTGATACATCAACATTTAAGCGCAGTTGACGGACAATATCGTTAACCGAAACCAAGCCACAGATGGCTTGCTTTTCTTCATCGACTACCAACAAATGCTGGTAAGGGTTGTGCTTCTGACTGTTGATCAAAGACTCAATGTCGCTTTTCTGTAGTGAGTGGTAATGTAATCCCCCCATTTTTAACAGGGGTTAAAAGTAGAGCCTAAGCAGCCTTCAAAAGCCATTTAGGTGGAATGCCACCAATGGCGCTGTTTGGCCTCTCATTGTTGTACGTCCATAACCACTTCGTGGCAAGGTATTGTGCGTGCTCGACGGATTCAAATTGATGTAGATCGAGCCACTCATGTCGTGCTGTTCGGTTAAAACGCTCAATATAAGCATTCTGCGTTGGCTTACCTGGCTGAATGAATAAGAGCGTAATTCTATTCTTAGTGGCCCAGTTCACAAGCTGACCTGATATAAACTCCGGTCCGTTATCACATCGTATGGCAGCAGGCTTTCCTCGCCATTCGATGATCTGCTCAAGCGAGCGTATCACTCTGGCACTAGGCAACGACAGATCGACATCAATCGCTAATCCTTCTCGATTATAGTCGTCCAGAACATTGAACGTTCTTAACTTGCGACCATCAGATAATCCATCACTCATAAAATCGATCGACCAGACTTGGTTCGGTGCT
>NZ_VFRR01000082.1 GCF_006385675.1 Maribrevibacterium harenarium
CGGAAACGAAGATTAGATCAAACTGGCCGGATCACACCGAAACGCGTGGCTGAATGATACCGGAATCGGTGGCCAGACAAACCGAAATACGCAGTCTTCTCAATAAGCTCATATTGGCAGCTAAACATGTCTTATTCCCCCCCATTTCAGCTAACACATACCATGATCAGATTGGTGTCTGATATCTCTCAACAGATTGGAAAGTGGACGGCATCTGAAGACAAACTATTTCCTGAACTGCGAAAAGAAAACCGGATTCGGACTATTCAAGCGTCTCTAGCAGTAGAACAGAACACGCTGTCACTTGAGCAGGTTACGGCACTGATCAATGGTAAAACAGTGCTTGGTTCACCTAAGGAAATACAGGAAGTACACAACGCATTTTCAGCGTATGAAAACCTAGATCGTTGGAGTGAGGTAGATGGGGATCATCTCCTCGAAGCTCATGGATATATGATGCGAGGGTTGATACTAGATGCTGGGCAGTGGAGAAATGGTGGAGCGGGCATTTACCGAGGCGATAAGCTTGTGCATATGGCGCCACCGGCAAACCAAGTGCCGCGTCTAATGATACAACTCTTGGGTTGGCTCAGGGATACTGATGCTCATCCGTTAATTGCTTCAGCGGCGTTCCATTATGAGTTTGAGTTCATTCACCCTTTCAGTGACGGGAATGGGAGAATGGGGCGATTTTGGCAAACACTCATCCTAAGTAAATGGAATTCAATGCTCTCATACTTGCCTGTCGAAACGGTCATAAAGGCCAAACAGAATGAATATTATTCAGCTCTTCGGGAGGCGGATTCTAAGTGTGACTGTACTGCGTTTATTGAATTTTTGTTGTCATCGATGAATGAAGCGCTTAACGAGGCTATTCAGGTAGGGGCAAAAATGCGGGTAGAAAAACCATTGAAGACTACTGAAATGCGGGTAGAAACGCAGGTAGAAATGCGGGTAGAAAAACCATTGAAGACTACCGATCAGATATTGCTGATGCTTGAAGAAGACCCAACTCTTACTTTGTCTGAGCTTTCTGCGCGTATTGGTCGTGTAAAAAGCACCGTCGAAAGAGCGGTTGGAAAGCTCAAAAAAGAAGGGCGATTGGAGTTTCGCGGCCCTAAAAAAGGCGGGCGTTGGGTTGTGCTTTCGCAAAGAAAGTAGCTCCAGCCGATCCTAATCGAGTATGCGCTTTGATCGTAAATGCATGAGTCCCCAAAGCCCGATTTTACAGCCCAAAAGCTGGCTATGATAGTAAGTGAAAATAATGACTAATAAGAATTTCTTATATGCTTAGGTGATTTCAGGCGAGTCAATTGATGCCATTGGAACACAACGGGAGCTTTCGTTCGATTAAAGGATCGTATTTCATTGGCTTCAACTGACTCTAAATTCTACTTATCTTCCGCTTGCTCAGGGATGTACTCAACTAAATCTGCAATCGAGCAATTAAAGTAAGCACAGAGTAAATCCAAATTGGATGTGACGGTACTAAATCCTTTTTGATTTGCCATCTTTGAAAGTGACACTCTATTCACACCACTCTCTTCGGCTACCAATGTCATGGTCACGCGCCGTCCCTCTCGAAATGATTTATCAGAAATTAGCTCTTTTATCCGAAATCGGAGCATGAATACCTCTCTTGTATATAAATAGATACAAATTAGTGTTGACGTGAACAAAAACCATGGCTAGTATGTAATTGTTGTTTAGATATCGTTACAAACATTCCTAAATACTAACTATTGAGGTTGTATATGAACACATACCTTACCACAGAACAGCTAGCGGATAGAATCCACTACAACCCACGCACCATCAGAAATGAGCTTTTAGATAGCTGTCTATTCGAAGGACGTCATTACATTCGCCCATTTAACCGACGCAAAATCTTGTTTATTTGGGAAACGATTGAACAAGACATGCTATCCCAATCAGATGACACAATTGCTTTAGCTACCGCATTAGAGGAGGAGTAAAAATGGCTAGTGTTAGCATTCGAAAAGAGAGCAATACGCTCTATTTGGATTTCCGTTATATGAATACGCGCTGTCGAGAGCAGACGAGTTTTAAAAATACGATTGCAAATCGACGTCGTTTAGAAAAGCTACTCGTGACAATTGAAGCAGAAATGCTGGCTGGCACGTTTCGTTATGCGAAACACTTCCCAGATAGCAAATACGTGCAAAAATTTTCTGAGAAGGAGCTGGAGCTACATGACCCACTAGAATGGTCGAACTTGCGAAACCAGAGAGTTATCCCGCTGTTGAAAAGTTCGTTCTTGAATGGTTTGAGCGCAACAAAATTGCCTGGCGTAAATCTCATACCGTGAATATTGAGAACATCATCAAGAAACACTACTTGCCGTTTTTTGGTGAAACCAAGATCGGCGACATCACCCGTAATGATCTCTTAAAATTTCGTTCTGCCCTCGCCAAAGTGCCTGGACGAAATGGAAGAGAGAGTCTGACGAACACTCGTATCAATAAGATCATGGATCCATTGAAACGCATTTTCGAGGATGCCGCCGAGGAATTTAACTTTATCACGCCCTATATTCGAATCAAGCCACTTAAGTCGCAAAAGTCAGATGTCCAGCCGTTCACTTTTAATGAAGTAAATTTGATCTTAGATCAGGTACGGGAAGATTATCGAGACTATTACCTTATCCGCTTTTTCACTGGTATGCGCACCGGTGAGATCGATGGCTTGAAATGGAAATACGTAGACTTAACTAGCCGCATCATAAAAATTCGCGAGACTGTTGTTGCTGGAGAGGAGGATCTGACTAAAACAGAGTCATCTATTCGCGACATACACATGAGCCAGCCCGTATATGAGGCCTTCAAGAGACAAAGATTGAGATCGCTACGTTTTGGTAAGTTTGTATTTTGTAATCGTTACGGTGAAGCGATGGATCACAATAATATCACCAAGCGTGTGTGGTACCCCTTGTTAAAACGGCTGGGGTTAGAAAAGCGACGTCCGTATCAAACTCGCCACACTGCAGCAACATTGTGGTTGGCTGCTGGTGAATCACCTGAGTGGATAGCCATGCAAATGGGACACTCTACCACCGAGATGCTTTTTAGGGTGTATTCGCGTTATGTACCCAATCTTACTCGTATGGACGGTAGTGCTATGGACAAACTTTTGGCGGAGAAATTGGAGGTGGCCAATGCGCTTTAACTCAAAATCATCAATACAGCCAAGTCTTCATGATGTGAATGGTTTAGTTAGATTTAAAGGATGCTACTTGTTGAAGGCAGTCGGTAGCAGGGCCATTGGAAATAATATTAAAGTCAGGGTGGCCATCTTTGCGGATATTGAAAACACAGGGACTATAGAGGTGAGGCTGTTGGGAGGGAACTTTGGCGAGCTTGTTCGCTTTGAGAATGAGTACCTTCAAATAGAAGTTGCGTTTAAAAAGTTGAAATTTGGCCACTTCTTCTATCTTGCTTGGTATGAGGAAAAAGGGGCATTGGCTGACAATTTTGTCTCGGATCATCTGGCTAATGTAATTACAAATGATGTTGCCAACTTGAAGTCTGCCGTTGCGGAGATGGTGTGCACACTACCGACGGCGTGTATGCGAGATTACTGCGCCAATATCCTTGATCAATTACCGGAGAGCCTCTCTTCATGCGCTTGGGAAAAACTTAGTAAATCATTAGTCGGTAAGAAGGAAGAGGAGGTGTGTATCTTTCTAACTGAGTTCATGTGTCGGGACGACGTGCTCCTATGCGGGTATTTTCTAGACCTAATGCATGAGAAGAAACCTTACCAAATATGGGAGAAGAAATTACTAGGTCATTGAAATATCTTCTATACTGAAGTGAAGCATCATGGTAACCCAAACAACAGCTCTCGTCCTGAGAGCTGTTTCATTTCTAGGGCAAAAAAGAAGTTACTCATCTCTATCAACTAGCTAGTCATACCCCGTCCTAAGTTTACAGCGTATTGCTCACTACCAGCACTCGCAACCAACTTGCCCCGAAGAAGATTGTTATCTGTCGTCAAATCTACAGAGCTTTAAATGCCTAATCAGTGTAACCAAGCTGGGCTTTAAAAGCCAAGCTGTAGTGGTGGCTTTGGGTACTTAAGTAGTACTAAGAGAGTATGTGTGCAAAGAGAGTTGTGAAGCCTCGAAATTGGCTACAAATTGATGCCGAAGGTCCCCTTGAAAGGGGAGTTAGTGACTTCATTTTAGCCGAAATCTGTGACCGAAATGATGCTTCAAAAGCTTAAAAAATTTCAAATGGATTTAGTTGTGTAGAGCTTGGTGGGGGTGATTCAGAAATTTTTTAAAATTTAAGTTATTGATTTATATGAATATAGTTTATATGATATGGCATGCATTTATTTGGGTAAAATAAAGTACACTACAAAAATAGCCCTCATAACCCGAAGATCCGGCTCCCGCAACCAATTAGCACTTAGTTGGTCACATAACTCTCTTCTAGTTCAAGAAAATTTATCAGCTATATCAATAGTTTACATGACGCGGGATGGAGCAGCCTGGTAGCTCGTCGGGCT
>NZ_VFRR01000083.1 GCF_006385675.1 Maribrevibacterium harenarium
AGCACCGAACCAAGTCTGGTCGATCGATTTTATGAGTGATGGATTATCTGATGGTCGCAAGTTAAGAACGTTCAATGTTCTGGACGACTATAACCGAGAAGGATTAGCGATTGATGTCGATCTGTCGTTGCCTAGTGCCAGAGTGATACGCTCGCTTGAGCAGATCATCGAATGGCGAGGAAAGCCGGCGGCCATACGATGTGATAACGGTCCGGAGTTTATCTCGGGGCAGCTTGTGAATTGGGCCACTAAGAATAGAATTACGCTCTTATTCATTCAGCCAGGTAAACCAACGCAGAATGCTTATATTGAGCGTTTTAACCGAACAGCGCGGCATGAATGGCTCGATCTTCATCAATTTGAATCCATCGAGCACGCACAATACCTTGCCACGAAGTGGTTATGGACGTACAACAATGAGAGGCAAAACAGCGCCATTGGTGGCATCCCACCTAAATGGCTTATGAAGGCTGCTTAGGCTCTACTTTTAACCCCTGTTAAAAATGGGGGGATTACACCTCAATCGGCATGGATTTTACTGCTTCGTACTTGGCTAAAACGTCCGCTTTGGTCTCTTCAAGAACGCATTCTAAGCGTCTTAAAAGGGTGAACGGCAGGATGATGCGCCCATATTGGGACTGTTTGAAATCACCACGTAGTAGGTCTGCTACTGACCAGATAAGAGAAGCGGTAGAAGAGAAGTTTTCGTTGGTCACGGCTGTCTGTCCCTGAAAATTAAGTTTCGGACAGTATACCGTAATTTATTGTCATTCAGAGAGGTTCAGTTTACGAATCCTCACTTTAACTGAGCTTTTGTACCAGTTCGTCCAGCTCTTGCTTAGACAGTTTTGATGCCGCCAGCAAAAGCTTTGCTAATGACTCGTCATCACAATACAGGTAAGCCACCGGCACACCTAGCGCATCAGCCATGTTCTTAGCCATCGCGTAATCTGGGGCGTGCTTGCCTGTTTCGTACTGACTAATACGTGCCGTACCATGAGACCTATCAAACCCCAACTTTGTACTAAGCTGTTCTTGTGTGAGCTTGGCCAATTTTCTAGCACTCTTAAGACGTTGTGGTAATGGGCTTTGCATGATCTTAGCTACAGGATGAATGTAATCTAAGATTTTCTTAGCAAGCGAGGGAAAAGTATATTAAGGAATCCTTAGAAAATGAAGCCATGGCAGCACCACTGAACATAAAACAAACTAATACAACTACTTCTTTGAGAGAATTTGCGTCAACGACATGAAATCCGACAGACGTCTTGGCTCTATAGCAGCACGATGAGTACTATCTCCACGAATGTATCGTGAGTGCATTTCAACTTCGCGGACTTTGATTTTTTCTTTTGGCATGTCGAATGGATTTTCAATGCCGGCATACAAGTTGGCAAATGAATGACTCAGTGCTTGCTTAGAAAATGGCTCACCACTGATCAGGCAAAGCTTGATGGCTTCGGTCAAGATGGCTTTTAGTTGCCTCATTTCCCCACAAGATGCAGCGAAGAGAGCAATGCTTATTTCAAAGTCAATAATGCTTGTTTCAATCTCGCATGGTACATATGTTTCAATCGCTTCAAGAAACTCAAAATACTCCCGTATCCGTTTCGAAAGGCTAAAATACTGGAGTGTATGAGTTCGTGTCGCTAACCTAGAAGCCCATTGGGAATCATTTAGAATCTCGTCAATCCAAGGCATACCAACTAGAACAATCGGAACTGCGGCTTCCTCACTAATCAGTTTTAGTCTATTCCCGATTGCCTGACGATCACGAGCACCTTTGAACTCAATGAGTTCTTGGAATTCGTTGATGATGATCATCTTGGTATTTTTTACTTTAAGGGCATCTAATAGACGATTGGTAAGATGTGCATCGCTTTGAGCATTTTTAGCTCTATGTGTTGATGATCCAAACACACCAAGATCGCTCAAAAGCTGCCGTGTCATATCTTCAACGGTAAGCTTACTGGGTACTCGCGACAGTAATACGGGTATTGATTCGAGATTAATTCCATTCTTGATGTTGCAGAAGTGGTGGATGATCGCAGACTTACCCGTACCGGTATCACCACGAAGTAGCATAGATAGTTGATCACCACCGATCTCAGAGCTCTGGTAAAGGGATTCGAGGTCGTTCAACACACGACACACCGGCGTGTAAGGGCAAAAACAGTCTTTAAACTCCCGTAATTTAGCCCTATTAGCGTCAGATAAGCCCATTTGCCACCTCATTTTTATTTTCTAAATGAGTTCCACAGTGCCTCTAGCTCAGACACCTCTCTATGCTCAGCACTCGACTTCTCATCAACAGATGTTGGCTTAGCCACTTTGTTTTTGACTGACTCGTTGCTATAGCCTTTATATTGAGCAGCTTTCTTACTTGTTTTTATCTTAGTAGAGGATTTTGCTTTAGCGTCATGATCTGCTAATATCTCTCGAATCTCCTGATTAGCCATTGCTAAATCCACGTCGGATTTTCCCATTAGAAGATTATGCGCCTTAACAAACGACCTATTAATTAAATGCTGATCTAAGCTCAGATTCTGAGTGTAGAACTGGTCAACGCAGGGAACTGTCAAGTATTTTTCTAGTTCTGGCAAGTAAACGTAGATATGGCTAAGGTCATCTACATCCACTTTGATAGTAGTACGACTAGTACGGTTCATAGAAAGATAGCGCTTGCGATAATCTGACAGATCTTCTGAGTCATAACGTAAATTGTTATAAGTAATGCCCGAAGGTTGAATAGCTCTGGTTTCTTTAAGCCCCGCTAATTTTGGAAGTTCTAATATCTGAGAATTAGATAGTTCAGCCGGAGGCATTTTTTCTAGAGCTTCCTGCCAAAGAACTGATGGGACTTTTGTATTTCTAGTATCAGGTGAACAGTTATATACTTCGGCAACCCATTTCTCAAAGGCTTGGATGAAATTACTAAATTTTATTTTAGAGTTTTCTACCGGATTGTAATTTTTACGAGCATCAATACTGCTAAAAGTTTTTCCGGCTAAATCAACCAAAAAAAGATCATTAATTGTTCTAAAGCTGCGCTCTATATAGGGTTTTTGCCATGGCTGACCTGGCCGATTGTATTGAATGTGTATACCTAATTCATAGCACAGATGTTCGAGAGGCCCAGACCAGAATTCAGCGCCATTATCTGTAACGAGAGTCTCAATTTTTCCATGACATGGCCAGTCAATATTCCAAAGTTGCTTACTTCGCTCTTTAGGCAAAATCGCATTGCAAATCGCTTTTGCCACCGATGCGTACTGTGGTGCTTTAAACGTAATGTGATAGCCGACTAAACAACCACTATAGACGTCTTTAAGTAAAGTTAGGTAAGGTCTACCAATAGGTGTCAAGGTCTCATCGTCCAACAGGATGATATCAAGTGGAGTATGATCTATTTCAACTCTCTGCATAATGCGCTCAGGCTTTACGATTTTTCCTTTATAGCTATAAAGAATATCGGCTTTATTTTTTCCGAATCTTTTGACCGCCACTTCGTATGAGTTTAACTTTTCTACTCGTTTATAAAACGAGCTTTTAGACATTGGTCTGTAGCTGTGCAAACTGCCTTTACTATGAATAAGACATTGCTTTTCATAAAGTCGATATGCACTCGCTATACTTGGACGCTCTGCTTTCAGGAAGCGATCAATTGATTCTTCAAAAAATTTTTCTGTACTAAATTCGCACTTTCGGTCTCGATTCCCCTTTAAATGGTGACGATCTACTAGGCTAATTAGTGTATTATTACTTTCCAATAATTTATTATTCCATCTAACCACTGTCCTCCAATAAGGGGCTGACAATGACCCAAATTCTGAAAAATACTCTCGCAATAGTGGATCGATGTTGTTCTTAGTCCAACCACCATGAAGTCTTTGGCGAACAAAATCTACTACTTGATATCTATGTATGGCCTGACGCTGAATACTTTCAGGGTAAGAATCTAAATCCGAGTTGAGTGTAAGCGATCTTATATTAGCCCTCTAAAATGGTTTGTCTTGCCCTGCTAATCTAGCCTGCTTTCGCCCTGTTCCAAGGCAATAGCACTTCGAGTTTTTCTAAAGTATCCGCGTCGGCAATGTGGTCGAGTACGTATTGGATGTAACTCGATGGTTCTAGGCCATTAGCTTTGGCGGTTT
>NZ_VFRR01000084.1 GCF_006385675.1 Maribrevibacterium harenarium
GCATTCATATTGTGTGCTCCGTGGATGAATAGACGAAACACAGTTTGGGCGGGGTTAAGCGCGAAAACTAGAGGCTGATTTAGTGACGCTTACGCAGTATGTCCGTTTAAGTAGGCTCACGCCTACTTGTAACTAACTCGCTGACGTCTCCTAACGTTTGCCGTATGATACTTCGTCTCTAAAAATATGAAACATAACAATAACATTAGCTTAAGCATTATTTATTGGACAGAATTGCGAAGCCAAGATTTTAGCTTTTGGTATCACGGCTATGGATCACAGATATTGGGTGCAATAAAGCCTCTCAGTAGCCAACGTAAGTTCTGAGCCAACCGCTGGCACTTAAGATCAATTGATCGCGTAGACACTCTGAGCCCACTCGATGAGAGCGCCTTTATAAAGAGGGACTTAGAACCGTCGTTAGAATACTCTGCAAGTTACAAACGATGAGAATTAAACCAAGATAAAGTAGGGCAATGACAAGCGTAGCGAAGTGAAATGTCTTGCGGCGCTTTTCGATAGGTTTTAAAAAGTTCTGTTGTTGGTCATCCGTTCTAGTGTAGTTTTGCAGTACTTTCAGCCAATGAGTATTTTCTTGCTGAGTAAGACAGTCGTCTCTCATATGCACCAAGATTTGCAAGGTAATCGAAACAAATAGGTAAACGCTCATGACACTAAGTATAAGAGTCATGGCGTTGTTCGTGAGAAGGGTCTCTATATCAATGCGCTGAGCTCTGGCCATGAATGAAAAACTCAGAAAGACCAAGATACCTAGTGTGTCCCTCGCAAGGCTGCTTACAAGAGAACGCGTTTTTGTTGCATACAAATCTGCTTGCGTTCTCATATCTTTGATTAGGTCTCGAACTTCTTTGTGGTAGTCGTCCTTTCGATCAAGGATGACAAACGCATAAGAATCTTTGGCCTGTTCTAATGCCCGCTCTAGATACTTTCCTAGTGATTCCAGATAGCTATCAGAATCGTTCATATCGAGAGATAAACGATCCATTATCAACTGTAAACGTGTCTCAGAACGCTCTTCATAGACCCAAATGACAGCTTTATTCAATTCGTCCAAGAGCCCGTTTGAGATCTTTTCCGTACCGTTAGACAAAACTGCGATTTGCTTTTTACTGCCTTTTACAGTGACCTTCTCTATGCCATCGACAGTTTTGAGTTCTTGCACTAAGCACACTGCAAGAAGCTTAGCAATACTTCGTTTCAAATTAGGAAGATTGTCGAGCTTTGAGCCTGCGCTACTGAGAGAGATAGAACGAGGGCACACACGAACTGACTCGGTGGTATTTACGTGAACTAGGTTATGAACGTCGTCAGAGCTAGGGAGCTTAGTCTCCACATCAGGGAAGCTAGAGTTAGTCCCAATGGCATAGAAGTTTTCTCCACCAATTGGCTGATCTAAGCCGTTTACTAAAAACAGTCGAGTTCGCCTGTCATAGGTGTGGTTATCTTTATGAAATGGTTCGAGGCACTCTAAAAATGACAAGAAGCACTCACTATTGAAAAAGAGACAAGTGTCATCTGCCACATCAGACAATTTCTTGGCAATATCATCTTTGCTTAATGTAATCATCCAAGGTCCGGTGCCTTCATACATCTCAGCATCGTCTAAATCCGCCATGTCGAGCGAGCGTTGGCTGCTCGTATCATACATCGCGACTATTTTAGGCGTGTCTATCCCATCTCGATCCAGTGTCTGCAAGAATGAAATCAGCGCACCATCTTCAGCGTTTACCTGCCCAAAAAATAGGCTTTCATCCTCTAAAATCTCGGAGAATTTGCTGGCAATAGTGTTATATAGATCGAAGAAATCTTTACTTAACATTGGTCTTTAGTTTTCTAGTCGTGATGGTCATAACCGTCTGATGCTCTTGGCGGTCGATCTCAATTCGAGACTTACTTTGATCGCCAGTATAGCTGATCTCTACCCCTTCATCTGTAATGTATTTTACCGCTTTGTCGCCTGACCGTATCGCCTCGGGAACGATGCTAAAGCTTTGACCATAGACCCCTTCTTTTTTGAGCTTTTCTCCAAGCGTATTCCTCAAAGCTTTTTCTTTAGCGGGGTTGCTGTCTTTGACAACGTATTTTATAAAGTCATCTGTTTTAAATGTACTGTTGCTATTGAGATATTCGAATGATCTGCCACAGACGGTGTTGTAGTTTTCTCCATCAGAAAAAGACTCAGTTTTCTCCGCAGTGTTAGCCCATCTCCTAACCGTTCTATTTGCTTTATCTGTAAGAATCGCCCCCTTGTCTTTTGGCGTGACTTCCATGAAGTCTCGGAAGTAGTCCGTTATGCCTGGGCCGTCTTTTGTATCAACTGCTAAGACATCCCAAGAGAACTCGCCGGAGAGGTCTATGATGGCACTTTTACTAATTGCCTTTCTATCTTGAACAAGTGAGGTATGAGATGCATCGACGGTAGCGATCATTTTACCTGTCGTCGGATCTGTGTCGTAGCTGTAAGGAAAACTTGATTGCTTGTTAATTTTTAGCAGAAACAAGGCGTGTTTCGGTTGGCCCGGGGCAAAGTCGTACTCCACCAAAGAGAATACAAATACACCATCTGACATTTGCGCTTTATGATGCCCAGTAAATTCACGAGCAGCATCTTTGGAGATTTGTAGGAACTTAGATGGATTTTGAATAAGGTCTAAGCCTTTATCTTTCAGGTTGCCACCATAGGTTGTGAACAAGAATTGAGTGCCTTCAGCGGTGTGCTTGAAGTGATCTGTGAAGAACTTTTCTTGAGCAGGAAGCAGAGTTACTTCGTCTATTTCAACAACGGAGACCAACTTATTTGCAGGCTTTTTGTCCACTTCGATGACGTGAAAGATGAAGCTTTTAATCTTGATACTGTCGCGTTGTTCGGAGGTAAAAGAGGAGTCTATTGGCATGATCTGTCCTTAGTTTGAGTCATCCGCATGTTTGATATTAGATCAAAATTACACCCCATACCACACCAGCCCTTGACAGTAATCTAGCAAAACGCTGATATATTGGCGGTCTTAACCAACAAGGACGTGACATGGCACACAACAAGTCCCTCTTCTGGCTGGCAATCATTATTCCACTCGGTTTGGCTGCGACTGCGACTGCGACTGCGGCTGGCTGGATTCTTGATCACAGTTCTGCGCAAAACTGGCACAACCTCCTGAGGTCGGCTTCAGGTATCAATGAAGTGCTTGGTTTGATGAAACCTCCCTTGGATTTGGCTGCGTTAGTGTTTCCTTGTGTGGCACTAGTGACGGCCAATCACCGCTCTATTCAATCAAAGGCTCAGTTGGATAAGTCTGATAGGCAGTTACAAACGACTAAGGTGCAAATTGCAAACACTGAACGTCAGATTGAAATAACTAGGAGCAAAAACACGTTTGATCAATACTACAATCACGTAGAACAATTTCAGAAAATGAATAGAGGTTTTACTGATCGCAACGGTATACAACGTGTGGAAGTATTTGATGAAATGGATATATACAGGAAGATATTTGATGGGAGTTCACCGTCGAATTTTTCACCAATTGCAAGCCCATTTGTAATCCCCCCGAAAAATGATTGGGGTTTTAAGTAGAGAGTTTTATGATCAACGTATCAGGAGCGATCTATGAAAAAATCACGTTTTACCG
>NZ_VFRR01000085.1 GCF_006385675.1 Maribrevibacterium harenarium
TGTAGGGCTTATTATGCACGCTTAAAAATAATAAAAGCAGACTTGACCTGATAGTTTGGCTGTGAGCAATTATGTGCTTAGTGCATCTAACGCTTGAGTTAAGCCGCGCCGCGAAGCGGCGTCGGCTTGAACGAATTGTTAGACATTATTTGCCGACTACCTTGGTGATCTCGCCTTTCACGTAGTGAACAAATTCTTCCAACTGATCTGCGCGGGAGGCCAAGCGATCTTCTTCTTGTCCAAGATAAGCCTGTCTAGCTTCAAGTATGACGGGCTGATACTGGGCCGGCAGGCGCTCCATTGCCCAGTCGGCAGCGACATCCTTCGGCGCGATTTTGCCGGTTACTGCGCTGTACCAAATGCGGGACAACGTAAGCACTACATTTCGCTCATCGCCAGCCCAGTCGGGCGGCGAGTTCCATAGCGTTAAGGTTTCATTTAGCGCCTCAAATAGATCCTGTTCAGGAACCGGATCAAAGAGTTCCTCCGCCGCTGGACCTACCAAGGCAACGCTATGTTCTCTTGCTTTTGTCAGCAAGATAGCCAGATCAATGTCGATCGTGGCTGGCTCGAAGATACCTGCAAGAATGTCATTGCGCTGCCATTCTCCAAATTGCAGTTCGCGCTTAGCTGGATAACGCCACGGAATGATGTCGTCGTGCACAACAATGGTGACTTCTACAGCGCGGAGAATCTCGCTCTCTCCAGGGGAAGCCGAAGTTTCCAAAAGGTCGTTGATCAAAGCTCGCCGCGTTGTTTCATCAAGCCTTACGGTCACCGTAACCAGCAAATCAATATCACTGTGTGGCTTCAGGCCGCCATCCACTGCGGAGCCGTACAAATGTACGGCCAGCAACGTCGGTTCGAGATGGCGCTCGATGACGCCAACTACCTCTGATAGTTGAGTCGATACTTCGGCGATCACCGCTTCCCTCATGATGTTTAACGATAAGCTTTGGGGCGGCTGGAGCGAAGCGTAAGCCGTCCCAGCCGCGATAGCGGCGACAACAGCGCCTGGTTATGCATTTTCGACCTCGATGAACCACTTGGGCTGCATGGCGTCGAAATCCTGACGGATATTGGATGGCAGGTAACTAGCCGAATCCAGCACAAATGGTTGACCTCCCACGCGCTTGAATACAACCCAGTGCCAGAAGTCCTTGCCTTCTTCCTGATGGTGCTTGATAGACAACAACGCCAGATTGGGCAATGCCTCCCAAGATTCAAATGGGGTTTCATCAGCGGAAGTTTTGACACCTGCGCTCGACAACATACGCCGGACATACTGTGTATCTGACCACAGCGATTTGTCCGAAGCATGGATGCCCATAGCATTGGCTACGGCCTTCATCTCTGAGTACGTCTTGCCCAGAATGTTGGCAACCGACGCGATTCCGCATCCCGTGGCTTCCTCCTGAACTACTGGTTCGAGCACTGACTCCCCCTTAATGCATAACGCGCTGATCACCGGCGGTTGAAAACCGTCCGGTGGATTCGCAGGTTATGCTCCCTCATTTTCATTTCCGGTTTCCTATAGGGCAACTAGGCTGTCCTTGCCGGCGCTTGGAACACAGACGATGGCATCAAATGCCTCGCTCAATTTCGTTTTTACAGAGGCGCTTTGAGACCGCATTCGCTTTGCTTCCATGGGGGCATCTGTCAATGTCAGACATGAATTCTCCGTACCACAGGCGTCGATGACATACTGTTCCATACTATCCTCACGGATTGCATCGGCAGGCGTGGTCACAACAGAGAATCCAAGAGGACTGTCGGGCGATGGGAAATGCATTTCCGGCACGGTGGGTCCAAGATGGGTGAATGCAATCGCACGGTAATTCACCCTCTCTGCGAGGTGCTGCCCCATGGGAACAGCCGTAAGCTCGCCTGAAAAGGAGACTGGGGTTTTTTGTAAATGATTGTTGTGCGCCAGCAGAATTATCTTCACATCCGGATTCGCTCGAACCATTCCATCTACTACGCCCGCCATATACGAGTCACGTACGGAAGTATCTCCCTCAAGAGAGGTACCATCGAAGAAAGTTTTCATTATACGCAAGGTTTCCAACGTATACTCTATCGACTCTATTCGATCAGAGGCTTTTCGGAACAAATCGCTGTTGACGTGTTTTTTCAGTACAGGGGCAAGCGACGCCAAGCGGAGCTTCAATCTGGTTACCCCTGAGATAGCTTTCTCCTGCCGAGCCGTTTCTAGCTCCCCCCATTTTGCCGATGAAATAACCGCCGACTGGCCATCAATGGACGCCAACAAGTGAGTCAGCATATCAACGTGCGGTTTCATGAGGTGATCGATGAGCTGGATAATTTCGGCCAATTGCGCTAGGTCGTCCCTTGGGTTCAGGGTGTTGGGTAAGTCGATTCCGACTAACTGCAGTTTTCTTCCTGATTCGCGGAGATATGATTTCAGCCAGATCAGCACTGAGCCATACACAGAAAAGGTCAGGGTATCCGAAAATCGCTCAAGTTCATGAGCACCGGCTGTTGAGTTGAGCCATTCAGATAACCGGGATGCCTGAATCGCCCCACATTCCAAACCAATCGCATTAAAATCATGCCTTTCGACCAAATAGCGGATAAGACTTGCTCTAGCCAGTGAAAACTCCGCGACAAAATGAGCGCCCTCGCCAATGCCGACAATTCGGGCGCCCTCAATTACGGAAGTAAGAATCTCAAACTCATTGAAGTCCAGATTTTGAGGCTGTAAAAGTGTTCTGGTCGTTCTCCACGTCATTATTTTACCTTTGCGTTTATTACTTTAATCGCCATACGTTCGCTTCGCCAACAACCCGGGTCACAGCATAACGTTTGACATGAGGGGCGGCCAAGGGCGCCAGCCCTTGGACGTCCCCCTCGATGGAAGGGTTAGGCATCACTGCGTGTTCGCTCGAATGCCTGGCGTGTTTGAACCATGTACACGGCTGGACCATCTGGGGTGGTTACGGTACCTTGCCTCTCAAACCCCGCTTTCTCGTAGCATCGGATCGCTCGCAAGTTGCTCGGCGACGGGTCCGTTTGGATCTTGGTGACCTCGGGATCATTGAACAGCAACTCAACCAGTGCTCGAACCAGCTTGGTTCCCAAGCCTTTGCCCAGTTGTGATGCATTCGCCAGTGACTGGTCTATTCCGCGTACTCCTGGATCGGTTTCTTCTTCCCACCATCCGTCCCCGCTTCCAAGAGCAACGTACGACTGGGCATACCCAATCGGCTCTCCATTCAGCATTGCAATGTATGGAGTGACGGACTCTTGCGCTAAAACGCTTGGCAAGTACTGTTCCTGTACGTCAGCAAGTGTCGGGCGTGCTTCTTCTCCGCCCCACCACTCGACGATATGAGATCGATTTAGCCACTCATAGAGCATCGCAAGGTCATGCTCAGTCATGAGGCGCAGTGTGACGGAATCGTTGCTGTTGGTCACGATGCTGTACTTTGTGATGCCTAACTTTGTTTTAGGGCGACTGCCCTGCTGCGTAACATCGTTGCTGCTCCATAACATCAAACATCGACCCACGGCGTAACGCGCTTGCTGCTT
>NZ_VFRR01000086.1 GCF_006385675.1 Maribrevibacterium harenarium
CACTTGGGACGAGCTCATCAATGGAGACAAACTCTAGAGTCGATTGGGTTTGGGGGCGTTCTTTAAGCATAAGGCTATTATAAAAAGTCCCCGTACGAAGGCGAGGACTTTATCAGCAGTCTGAAATACCTTGGGTATTCTCAAGTTGCTTGAAGTAAGTCACCGGAACCCGATGTAACTCCTCAATTAACATCAATACCCAAGCAACTTTCTGGGCCTGCTTTGACGAGAGAGAATCGAGAAAAGCCTCGACCGGACAAGTATCATCTTGCTTTCGATAAAATGAATAGACACCGCCATAAATGTTTACATCCATGTTAACAATGGAAGTTAGATTAATGTCACAATCCAAAAAAATCAAGGCAACTTAATGGCAATAAGACCATCCTCAGTAAAATAGATATTGACTTTCGATTGTTCTATATATAAAACGTTCTTTATATAGAACGCTTATTTACCGTAAACATAGCATTCAAGTGCGGGCTTTCACATCATGGAAAAACCCAACCTAGATACTCTGGGTCGCAACCTGAAGCAGTTGCGTATGGCGAGAGGTTTGTCCCTATCGCAACTTGCGAACGATGCCGGAATTGCGAAGTCGAACCTTTCCCGTATTGAACAGGGAGATGGAAACCCCACCCTCGAAACCATCTGGAGACTGGCTGTTCAGCTCAACGTCCCTTTTGGCGATCTGATTGCCAGGATTCAAGCCCCATTAGGAGAAGACGGCATCCAAGTAAGATTAATTGATCAAGGTACGGATAACCCATGGGTAGATGTGTACTGGATGTCTTGCGCCCCGAATACGTGCAAACGTTCACAGGCCCACAACACTGGGACGGTAGAGTCAATTACACTGATTAGTGGTGAGCTTCATGCAGGAGTAGAAACCGCATTACGATCTATGAGCGCCGGAGATACCCATACCTTCCCCGCTGATCAGCCCCATTGTTATCAAACTGCCGATCGATGGGCGACCCTAGTAATGATCATCACCTACCCAAAGCAGGAGCCACTATGACCAGCACAACAGCATGGGATTCCCCTTGGCAACAGGGCTTAAAAGATGCCATGCCCCTTTTAGGCGGCTATATCCCAGTCGCCATTTCCTTCGGCTTGATTTCATTGCAAGCGGGGTTCAATGTGTGGGAAACCATCTTGATCTCCACGGTTATCTACGCTGGTTCGTCTCAATTCCTGTTTGTCGCTATGGTCGCCAGTGGCGCCCCCTTGTGGTTTGTGGTCATTATGACGCTACTGATTAACGCCCGCCATGTGGTGTACGGCCCCAATATCGCCCAATTCCTAGATGGAGATAAACGCTGGCTCGGGTTAATGCACGGTTTAACCGATCAAATTTTTGCGCTGGCGCACACTCGGCTACCACAAATGCCCAGCGAAGCACGCATGGGATGGTACACAGCAGCGGCTACATTGGCTTGGTTTAGTTGGATTGGTGGCACCGCCCTTGGCGCCTTTGCCGGTGGCGAGTTGACGAGCCGCTGGCCAGTTATTGGGGAAGTCTTGCCCTTCGCCTTACCAGCACTCTTTTTTGTATTGGTTATTCCCCGTTGCAACAATCTGCTTTGGACAGTTACCCTCGGAACCGCCGCTGTCTTAGCGCTGGTAATCAAACTGATCGGCTACCCAAATGGCGCGATTCCCCTTGCGGCGCTCTGCGGTGCCGCTGTGTTTTACGCCCTGAAAGACAGACCTGTACCAAAAGGAGACGCTCAATGAATGGCGAATTATGGATCGCGATGCTCGCCATCGCTGCCGGCACTTACCTGTTGCGCCTTGTGCCCTACGTCTGGATGCGGAACAAACTCGCTCGACAGGCAGTTTCCGGTGCTCAACCGTCCATGCCGACTTGGCTGACCATCCTTGGCCCCACCATGATCGCCGCCCTCTTCGGTATATCCCTCGCCCCGGTGACTAACAGCACTACCGCCTGGGTCGCTACTGCAGCGGGAATCACCGCAACTTATCTTACATGGCGCAAAACCCGTTCCATGGGCATTCCCATCTTGGTGGGCGTAGTGATGTTTGGAGTGGTGTTGAATGGGATACCTTAACCACAACTAGAATGCTCGAATTTCATCATTAGCCTTCTTCTATTGGCATTACATTAGTTCTTTATTGCTGATAATGATTTAGGCGCTCCGTCGTCCACCACAGGATCAAAGCGAAGAAAAACAGCAGGTAAGGAAATGCTGCAAAAGAGACTGATTTCAACACGATTCCCATCGTCGGCGGCACGATTGTATTGCCAACGTAAGCCGTGGCCATGGACACACTGATGATGGCTTGGGATGCCCGCTTGCCAAATCGAGCTGGGGTTAAATGTAGCGTGTTTGGAAACACCGGCGCACAACCCAAACCAATTAACAATAAACCGAGATTTGGCAATAAGCCGCCGATAGGAAGTAGCAACAATCCTGCACCGGCCAGGATCAACAGGGCTCCGACACGAATCATACCAGCTTCATTAAATCGATCTGCAATCGCGCCACACAAAAAGCGCCCAGCAGTGATTCCACCGTAATAGATCGCGACCCATAGGGCGGCCACATCGGTCAAAGCCCCCTTCTCCACAATCAAGAAACTGGCAGCCCAAAGTCCTGCACCCAGTTCAATGGCGCAGTAACAAAAGAACATCAGCATCTGGATTTTCACCCCAGCGATGGATAAAACGGCACGATTACCAAGGGGCGATGTGGATGCATCATCCTCATCCACGGTTGCATCAAGGGCTTTCTTCCAAAGTGGTAGCGATGCAAATAGCGCCACGACCAAGGCGAATTGAATCCCACCAAGCACCTGATAGCCATCGCGCCAGCCTTCTTGGATCAAAAGATAATTAGCCATGAGCAAAGGACCAGACGTTGCCCCAACACCCCAGAATGAATGCAAATAATTCATGTGCTTGGATTGATAGTGGGTCGCCACAAAGTTATTTAGTGCGGAATCCACAGCTCCGGCACCTAACCCTAATGGCAGGGAGAGTAACATCAACCCGATCAATCCTTGGCTCATAGAAAAGCCCACGAGCGCCATTGCCGTCAACGCGACACTCGCAGCCACCACCACTCCAACACCAAACCGCTTAATCAGCGTTACCGTCAACAAACTTGATAGTACCGTGCCGACACTAACCAACAAAGCCACGGCACCAGCGTACTCGATGCCAACGGCGAGGTCTTGATGCATCATCGGCCAGGATGCTCCCAACACAGCATCCGGCAAACCAAGGCTAATAAACGCAAAATAGATGATGACCAACAGTAACAACATAACTACACTCACTTGATAGAATACTAAAACAATACTCAATTTTATTGAGTCAGACTGCTGATAAAGTCCTCGCCTTCGTACGGGGACTTTTTATAATAGCCTTATGCTTAAAGAACGCCCCCAAACCCAATCGACTCTAGAGTTTGTCTCCATTGATGAGCTCGTCCCAAGTG
>NZ_VFRR01000087.1 GCF_006385675.1 Maribrevibacterium harenarium
GGAAAACATGTTTCGCCAAATCAATACCTAGGATGCTAATATTTTTCATAGGACTCGCTCCTTTTAACTTAGATGCCGGTTTGCTTGGTTTGCTCATTAAGCATGGCACATAGTTAGGAGGGCGGGTCCATCTCATTTCCTACGTAGATGTTTCACCAGAATTGCATGGAAGCTCCGGTTCAGAGGAGCTTGAAGTCCTACAATTTGACGATGACGCGTCCTTGTATGGTGCCATCGAGTAGGTCATGGGCGGCTTGGATCACGTCATCAAGGCCGATGGTTTTGCCGATGGTGTCGAAGTCATCGGCGGTAAGTAGTTCACCGATGCGTTGCCATGCGGCTTCCCGGTCGGCGAGTGGGCGCATAACGCTGTCTATGCCGTATAGGGTGACGCCGCGAAGGATAAAGGGTGCCACGGTTGCGGGTAGGTCCATGCCTTGGGCTAAGCCACAGGCAGCAACGGCGCCGCCGTATTGGGTGGTGGCACAGGCATTGGCGAGTGTGTGGCTACCGACGCAATCGACTACGCCGGCCCATTGTTCTTTTTGTAATGGTTTGCCGGGTTCAGATAGCAGGGCACGGTCGATTACTTCATTGGCGCCAAGGCTTTTTAGGTAGTCTGTTTCGGTTGGGCGACCGGTGGAGGCGACCACGTCATAGCCGAGTTTATGTAGCAAGCGCACCGCATAGCTGCCCACGCCGCCTACTGCGCCGGTCACTAGAATTTTCCCCATGGCGGGGGTAATGCCATGCTTTTCTAAGGCCATGACACACAACATGGCGGTGTAGCCTGCGGTGCCCACCGCCATTGCCTGTTGTGGCGATAGCGCCTGCGGCAGTGGGATCAACCACTCGCTTTGCAGGCGCGCCTTTTCCGCGAGGCCGCCCCAGTGTTTTTCCCCGACGCCAAAGCCGTTCAGTAGTACTTGATCCCCCACTTTGAAGCGGCCACTATCCGAGTGGGTGACTTCCCCGACTAAATCAATGCCGGGCACCATAGGGAATTGGCGTACCACGGGGCCTTTGCCGGTGATGGCGAGAGCGTCTTTGTAGTTAATGGTGCTCGCTTGAACGGCGATTTCCACATCCCCAGGGGGTAGGGCGCTGTCATCAACTTGGCACAGTTCGCTGCGGTAGCCCTGCTCATCTTTATGGATTTGAATGGCGCGAAACATACTTCCTCCTAATTTAGACTGATCGTCTAGTAAAAATCAAAAAAACTCAGTGGCCCACGCTTTGCAAAAAGAATTGGCCAAATGCTCTCAGTGGCGCAACCGAATGGTGCAAGCGAGATCGTGTTACCGCCCCTTCCCACCCAAGCCAGAACACATGGGCAAGGTCATCTGGACAGTGCTTTAGGGGAATGTGCCCTTGCAGCTGAGCAAGGCGTAAACAGGCGGATACACGTTGCTGCCAACTGGCATAAGTGGCCTCGATAGCATCCCGAAAGCTAATGGGTAGGGCGTGGACTTCTTGCTCTAGATTGCCGATCAAACAGCCGCGCTCAAATTGGTGCTTTTCCAACCCGCGGATGGCATCATCCATAAAAGCTTGCATGCGATCCAGCGGGGCTAGCTGCTCATTTAAAAGGTGCTTATCTAGCTTGTATTCAAAAAATTTACGATAGCGCTCTAGCACAGCCAAGCCAAAGGCCTCTTTGCTGCGGTAGTAGTGGTAGAAAGAGCCTTTTGGCACATTAACAGAGCGCAAGATGCTCTCTAGGCTGCTCCCAGTGAACCCGTGCTCGGTCAGCCAAGCAAGGCCAGCTTGCAGTAAGGCTTCTTGGGTATCTTCATTGGCGTCCGGTTTGGACTTGGGTCGCCCACGGCGACGTGTTACTTCGGTCATGATCGAGCAGCTATTATTTAGACTGGTTGGTCTAAAATAGGCGAAGGAACTCTATATTGCAAGGTATATTAGGTTTAGTAGTGAAATCTAAGCTGGGCGATCAGTAGGCTGTCATCCAAACACTTGTAGACCATGCGATGTTCATCGTTGATCCGGCGAGACCAATAGCCCGATAGGCCATGCTTTAGGGGTTCCGGTTTACCGATGCCTTCATAGGGCTCGCGAAGGATGTCTTTGATCAGTAGGTTAACGCGTTTTAGGACTTTTTTATCCGTCGCTTGCCAGTACAAGTAGTCTTCCCAAGCGTGGGTCGAGAAGGTCAGCTTCATTCCATGAGTTCTCGCTCTTGCCCATTGTCAGATTCCAGTTCGGCAATGGATTCCAATAGGCGACGGGCATTAGTAGGAGCTCGAAGCAGGTAGGTCGTTTCCTGCATGGCTTCGTAGTCTTCCAAAGAAACCATGACCACTGGCGGTTCACTTTTTCGGGTGATGATGATCGGCGCATGGTCTTCGCAGACTTTTTGCATGGTGCTGGCGAGATTAGCCCGAGCGGCGGTATAGCTGATGGCATCCATTTTTGTCTCCAAATTAATGCTGTACGGAATTAAGTACAGTATAAGATAGGGGCGCAAAAAAGCCCAGCGTGTGCTGCAATGCTGTTCACTTAAGAAAAAAACGGCATAATTAGTTAAAATCCAGTAACCATCAGGCTACTGGATTTTTTTTATGCCTCTTCACCAAACCTTGCTTGAAATCGACGATCTACATCAATTTTCAGATCAAAGCACTTTTACTCAAAACATCCCTGTTGAGTGGGTCGAATCCGCTCTTACGCTCACCCAAAGTGCAACCATTCGTAGGCGGCGACTACCATCAGAACAGGTTCTTTGGTTAGTGTTAGGCATGTCACTTTTCAGAGATGAGCCTATTGCAGATGTGGCACGACGCTTAAATATCTGCTCACAAGGTTTGGCTAATGACTGTTTACTAGCAAAGAGCGGTATCTCTTCCGCTCGTCAACGGTTAGGCCCCCAGCCACTTGAGTGGCTATTTCGTAAAACAGGTTATCATTGGGGAAGTGAGCGTTACCCTGCAGATGATTGGAATGGGCTGCAAGTTTTCGCTGTTGACGGTGCGTTATTCCGAACACCTGACACACCTGAATTACGAGAACACTTTGGGTCTGGTAACACCTCGACTAACCGTCAAACACCTTATCCTATACTAAGGTTGGTCAGTCTTATGAATACAAGATCTCACATCATGCTTGATGCCCAGATTAGTCCCTATCGCAAAGGTGAAATTCGCATGGCTGAGAGCTTTATTTCTCGGATTCCTGATCACTCTGTAACACTTCTAGATAAAGGCTTTTGGGGAGCCGATCTTTTGCTCAGCGTCAATCGTAATAATGACAATCGCCATTGGTTAATCCCTGCCCGTAAGGGGCTGGTTTATGAGGAGGTTGAAGAGTACAACTCACGGTGCGTATTTCGGGATCATCGAGCCAGCGATTTCGGCATGAGCCAGCCATCCATTTCGGTATCATCTGGCCACTGATTTCGGCATGAGTCGGCC
>NZ_VFRR01000088.1 GCF_006385675.1 Maribrevibacterium harenarium
CGTCTTGTACGATTTGCCATAGTGTCACCTGTTTAGTTGAGAGGTGCATTTTAACACCTCTATTCAGGTGGCCAAATTCACTATGCCACTACACCCATACGTTTGACCCGGTAGATCTCGCTGATCAGGTCGATGTGATGAGTGCTTATAGCACCAATGAACCTTTCTTTTTATCCCAGTTGAAAATCCCGTATCGTGAGTTTTCGCCCCGTTCCGTGGGGATTGATTTTTTCGGTGATAATTTATTTACCTCCGAAGCCTTGGTAAAGAGTTCCCCACAAACGGTGGAGTCTTTTCGCGAGGCAAGTTTGTTGGGGTGGCGCTATGCGTTGGAGCACCACGATACGGTCATTAACTGGATTACCAGCCGCTATAAAAGTACTTATTCTCGGGAGTTCCTGCGCTTTGAGGCGGATGCCACTTACAATTTGATTCAGCCGAATCTGGTGGAAGTTGGCTACATCAACGAAGGGCGTTGGCATCAGGTAGTGAAAGATTATCAAGCGTTGAAAAAGCTTTCTCCCGATTTTCAGTTGGGGCCGGTTTTATATCATCCACCAGAGCAGTTGGATTATCGTCAGTTTTTATTAGTTGCGGCTGTGGTTGTGCCGACTATGTTGGTGCTTTTGACGTTTGCTTTATTTGTTGTGCGCACTAATAAAAAGCTAGATGTGGCTCTTAAAGAAAGCGACCAAGCCCGCGCGGAAGTGGCTAAGCAGGCCAATTTAGATCCTCTTACGGAGCTATCAAACCGACGTTTATTTCAGACACGTCTTTCCTCTTTGTGTAGCAACGCGGAAGCCAATAACGCCCCTTTTGCTTTGTTCTATTTAGATCTGGATCGCTTTAAAGAGCTGAACGATCTGCATGGTCATCAAGAAGGGGACCGAGTGTTGAAGATAGTATCGAGCCGTTTGCTGAATGCCTTGCCAAGTCACTGCGAGTTGGCCCGTATCGGCGGGGATGAATTCACGGTATTGATACCAGGAAAAGTCGATAAAGAAATACTCGCGCAAATGGCAGAACAGATCTTAGCGGCACTCAGCAAGCCGTTCTCCGTGAAAATGGAGCTGGTGTATTTGTCCGCGAGTATTGGCATCACAGTGAGCCCTGATGATGCGACAGACCCATCTAGCTTATTGCAGTTTGCCGATGAGGCCATGTACGCGGCGAAGAATCTAGGCCGCAGTCGGTATCATTTCTTTTCACTGGAACTGCACACCCAAACGCAAGAGCGGCAAAAGTTACTAAATGACTTGCGGGAAGCCATCACCCATCGGGAAATTTATGTGGTTTATCAGCCGATTGTCTGTCTGCAGACTGGCAAAGTAAAAAAATTTGAGGCGTTAGCCCGTTGGCAGCATCCAAATCGAGGGGCGATCCCCCCCGATGTGTTCATTCCATTGGCTGAAGAATCGGGCTTGATCACTCAGATTGGCGACTTTGTTTTTAAAGAGTCCGTGTCTCAGTTAGCTCGCTGGCGTATGGAGATTGCGCCGGACCTGGTGATGAGCATTAACACTTCGCCGTTCCAATATACGGATTCTGGCAAACACCTGCTGGGGTGGTATCAGCATATCGAAAGCCTGATGCTACCGGGCAGCTCGGTTATCTTAGAAATTACTGAAAATATGCTGATGCACCATACCGCCAACGTGGCGGAACAGCTACTGGCATTTCGGGATTTTGGTATCAACGTTGCCTTGGATGACTTTGGTACAGGGTACTCTTCGTTAGCTTATTTGAACCGCCTAGATATCGATTTTATTAAGATTGATAAGTCGTTTATTCACGATTTGTCGTCTGGCCCAATGGCGAAAGATTTGTGTGAAGCGATTATTAGCATGGCGCACAAGCTCAGTTTGCAGGTAGTAGCGGAAGGGATTGAGACTAAGGAACAAGCTAAACTGCTAGCCAGTTATGGCTGTGATTTAGGGCAGGGGTATTGGTTTGCGAAACCGTTGAATCAGGAAGCAGCCACTGCGCTGTTATTGCAACAGCGCGAGCTATAGTAGGTTCATGCAACGGGCTACTTCCAGTTTATATCAGGCAATGCCTCAAACGCTGGCTTGGCGAAGTAGTAGCCCTGAAATAGGGTGACGCCAAGATCAAGTAAGGTGTCCCGCTCGGCGGCGGTTTCGATGCCTTCGGCAATGACTTGCATACCCAGGTCTCTTAGCATTTCTACACTGTGGCGCGTGATAATTTGACGTGGCTTGTGCTGGTCGATATCACGAATAAGGTTCATGTCCAGCTTGACTAAATTGGTCGGCAAGTGGGTTAGTAGTTCTAGGCCGTTGTAGCCGGAGCCAAAGTCGTCAATGGCAGTTAGGAACCGTTCCTAGTTGTATGGAAAAATATTCCATATCGCCGGGCGAACAGTGTTCCCGGCTGTGAGTGCTCCAAGCTTACGCTCGGGCACTTACCCCCGAGGTATGGGACACCATCTTAGATTCTGCGCCTTCTGATTGCGCTACAGACCTAGATTGCTTTCGCTTCGAGAGTAGCGTTTCATACGCCACTGGTTTTCGAGCCACCTTCCTCCAATAAGACCATACGTGTTCTGTAGCCTTCCTTTCAGGTAGCCAA
This sequence comes from Maribrevibacterium harenarium, assembly GCF_006385675.1. Lineage (GTDB taxonomy): Bacteria > Pseudomonadota > Gammaproteobacteria > Pseudomonadales > Marinomonadaceae > Marinomonas > Marinomonas harenarium. The sequence continues at coordinate 2,590 of NZ_VFRR01000088.1, forward strand.
GAAGCGGTTTGATCCTCACGATTGGGTTGCTCGCGATAATTCTTTGAGCGCCGAGCAATGACCAGTGCAGCCCCTTGATGGGGCGTTAGGCCATAGCGCTCAGCAAACTTATGTTTGCCAATCTGACTGGTATAAGCAGGATTGACTTCTTTTACTTGTATGCCGCGATCAAGACACCGAGCCTTGATCACTTCGATGATCTTTGAGTACGCAAACGCACTGATCATGCGGTTGTAGCGGCGATCTTCATTGGCATTTAGGTCTTGCTTCTTGCGCTTAAAATCCAGCGCTTCAAGCACGATCGGCTTACGCGTTCGATGCGCAATCTCGACAAGCTGCTTCACGGCATCACCAATGACCGCCATACGTTGATGTGTGGTTTTGCCGTGGGTCTGCACATTGATTCGATGCTTGTTGATTGGATTGCCGTTGCGATCCATCTCAACCACCGCGAGATGATGAGCGTTAATGTCTACGCCAATCGCGCCTTGCGCTTCAATGGTCTTTATCTTAGAGGGTTGCACCTCGGTAGAGATAAAGACTCGCCAACCTTTTTTATCAAGCAGAAAACGATAAGTGATGGCGCTACCACTATGCAACGCTTGCTCAATCTCCGTTTCTCCAAAAGGCAGCGCAATAGGCATAACAACTTGCTTGGGGAGCCCCGTTTGCTCGATGACCGAATTAGGGAGGCGTAA
>NZ_VFRR01000089.1 GCF_006385675.1 Maribrevibacterium harenarium
ACAAGGTTCTTGTTGAATGAAGAATTCTAGTACTTTGGAGCGTTTAATGGTCTTCCTAAGTAATACTTTTTCATCCTGATCAACAGCAAACACCTCAAAGACATTTTTTGCTAAATCCAAGCCGATACGCATACTTTTCATGGTGGACTCCCGCTATTTAATTTATTAACTCGCCTTCAATATGGCACAAGATGCCGGGATTGGGGGAGTCCATCCCATTTCCTTAGATGGCCATTCCTTCTTTGATTTGTGCCTGTGTAATGGCTTGGGCAGTTATGAAAAAATCAGTTGTGATGATGACAGTGTGCGCCTGTGGATGGTGTGTATTTCCACACCTGGATGCGTAATCGTCCAAATCGGATGGCGTATTTAGCTGAAGGACGCATCGATGTGCGGTATGTCAGTGGTCATACGACGACAAAGCGGCTTCAACAAGTGATTAAAGCCCGGATTATGACGCCAACCGTTTCAGCCATGCTGGCCCGAGTAGAAGAGGATGTTTGGCATGAGCAAGCATAAGTCGGTTTGGCTGCTGTGTTTGGCACTGATGTTGGAGATTATTGCCATTGGCGTGTTAGTGCTCGGTGATTGGACTAGCCGGGGCATTAATAAAGAGAAGCAGATGATCCAAAGCCAATTGGGCGCACAAACAAGCTATTGGATTGGTCAAACTAGCCATCGCTGGTATCAGTCATGGGTTGTGGATACGCAGATGGAGCAATCTGTGCGAGATTTTCTAATCCCCACTGAAGAGCAGCGACTACGCTCTAAAGGGATGGAGAACATGGGCGGCTTTTGGTTTGTGTGTGTAGACCGTATTCAGGCATTTTTTGATGTGCTGTACCAAGTGTTCACTCGATTTACTTTGCTGATGGTCTGGTTGCCCTTTGCGCACTTATTCTCATGTTACCGGCGCTGTGGGACGGCTTGATGACCTGGAAGATTAAGAAAAAGACCTTTATACCGCCTGTGGTGCTACCATCCCTGATCATCGGTTTTGCATTAATGGCGGGGTTAGCGTTAAGTCACTTGTAGAAGAAGATTTAGTTTACATTTCAATCTCGGGTTAACAAGTATGCAGTTGGTTGACAAATTTATAGATTGGCATATTATTGTGCTTGGTATCTAATCCTATTGCTTTACTATCAGAGGTAACAAATTTGAACACACCGATGACACTAAACCCTAATTTTAAAGAAAGTCAGCTAATTGAAGTTGCTCAACTTTTAGCAGATGTTCGTGCTGGAGTTGTGGAGCTTCATAACAAAGATCTAGGTGATACTAATAAATCGTTGGGAATAAGGTCCTACGAATGTAGCTGTACACACTTGATTAAAAAGTCAAAAGAAGTTGATTGGCTCAAAATCCTGACTCCCAAAGGGAGATTTACGTTTAGTGTAGCTGGTGTTCCCGTTCGATTTTGGAAAGGTCAACCAGATAAACTCCCCTCTGGAAAATTGATTCGCTCTCACGAAGCGATGATGCAAATGGAGTTATTATCAACTCAATTTAGTCCGTCGGAGATCATTTGGTTTTTTGTACTTAGTACTGATCATACTAAATGTGTTGATCGTGCTTTTTTCGTTGGGTATAGCGAAGTTGGTGAAATTATCGTCAACTGGGAAGTACCAATGAGTTCTAAGGTTACATTAATAACAGACATTGATGAGAATATTACTCATGGTGTTGAACTTGAATCGGCTGTTTCTAAAATCAAAATTAAGAAAAAGTCGAAAAATGCTGTAAATCATGAATAACGAATTTTTTGGTGAAAAACTAAGACTGGCGAGATTGATGGCCGGGATTACTCAACAAGAACTTGGTGAGTTAGTTGCGGTCAGTCGTCAGTTTATACATCAGCTTGAAGCAGGTGTTAAACCACCAGCTGAAGACCTGCTTTTGGCATTGGCTGAAGTATTAAAAGTGAAAAGTGATTTCTTTTTTAAGAAACCACAAAATGATGTTAAGTATGAGCAATGCCACTTTCGCAAGCGCAAAACGACACCAGTTGGGCTTGCAAATCGAGTATTGGCTCTGGGCACTATTTTTGAACTATTAGTTGAGATTATTGAAGATCATCTTGAGTTGCCTGTTGCCAATTTTATTGATTTTGAAGAATCAGATCTGTGTGCGGAGGCTATCGAAAGAGCAGCGGAGCAATGTCGTATTTACTGGGGGCTGGGATTGGATGCCCCAGTTACAAACATGGTAAGAGTGCTGGAGAATAATGGCGCTGTAATTACTTGCTTTGATGGTGTTTCAGATAAAGTTGATGCGTTATCAATGAATCGAAAAAGACCCATCATAGTAAGAAATAATGCGAAGGAAAGCTGCTGTAGAATGCGCTTTGATTTGGCGCATGAATGTGGCCATTTGGTTTTGCATCAAGGTGTAGAAACTGGATGTGCTAAAACAGAGAGAGAAGCTGATGCTTTTGCAAGTGCGTTTCTTTTTCCACGTAAGGCTTTTCTGAAAGAGTTTCCTCAATGTGTGGGACCAGTTCGAATTAGGTGGGAGAAGATCTTTGCATTGAAACTTAGATGGCGTGTTAGTGCGAGAGCAATAATTTATCGAGCTAATTATCTTGGGTTAATTTCGTCGCAACAGTACAGAACCGCCAATGTTTATTTGAATAAATCAGGTCAATCGAAAACAGAAGACTTAGATGATCAAATACCAATGGAACAGCCAGAGCTTTTATCAGCTGCAATAGATCAGCTTAACGAGTATCTGGGTATTTCGATTTTTGATATTGCAAACGATTTAGGTGTTTCAGAGCAGATAGTTGCTCAGTTAACCAGTTACGATTTGACTAAGCAAATCAATAAGTCAAATGTCAGAAATATCAATTTCTAAGACAACCACCCCTCTAAAACAGATGAACTAGCGCTCGGTAGTTCAAAACCTTCAAGAATTCGATATCTACCTGACCATAGCCCTGAGTTATTTCGGGGCATTCTTCACTTCTCCATTTAAGGACGAGCTCATCAATGAAGACACACTCTAAAGTCGATTGGGATTGGGGGCGTTTTTAAAGCATGGGGCTATTATAAAAAGTCCCCGCATGAAGGCTCAGACTTCTTCAGCAGTCTGAGCCGAACAAATGTTCGGCTTTGCATTGTTATTCTAAAATGACTAGGTACAGCAGCGAAGTTGATAGATCAATTTGAATCCGTCGAGCATGCACAATACCTGTAAGCGTCACTAAATCAGCCTCTAGTTTTCGCGCTTAACCCCGCCCAAACTGTGTTTCGTCTATTCATCCACGGAGCACACAATATGAATGC
>NZ_VFRR01000009.1 GCF_006385675.1 Maribrevibacterium harenarium
TTAAGCATGTGCATGAGCGTAAATCTCGTTATAGCGATTTTGAAACCGCGATCCATTGGCTTAACTGCTGCCGCTTAGCTTTGCCAAACTACCCCATTGAAGGATTGCCGAAATCACCGCTCGCGGCCTATAAAAAAGAGAATATGGTTAAGCTGTTTCTGTTTGATGTGGGCCTGCTCAATCATATGCTGGGCAGCAGTTATAAAGAGATTAAACAACAAAACTATGAATACAAAGGCTATGTGGCTGAAAACTTTGTTCAACAAGAGCTCACTGCTATTGGTGTTGACCCAAGCTATTCATGGAATGACGCCCGCGCCGAAATCGAATTTATTTTGGCGACAGATGAAGGTGATATCGTCCCGGTGGAAGTCAAAAGTGGCAAACGTACCCGCGCAAAGTCACTCGCGTCTTACATTGATAAATGCGCACCAAACAAAACGTTCAAACTCACAGGTACGCAAGGCTCATCAGCGTTAGAACAAACCAATATCGTCATGCCTTTGTATTTCACCCAGTATTTACCGCAGAGGTGGTAGAAGGGAGCTCGACTGATGCCTACTGCCATCTCATCTACCCCACCGCCAACTTCGCGGCTTGCTGCCACATAAAGTTTGGCATGGGTGTTTTAAGTTGCCATGTGATGCTCATCGGTTGTGAGCCGGTGTGCGATACGTATTCCACTTCACCATAATTCACGAAGCCCATGGTGCGGCCATATTCATCTTTGCTTTGTTCACGTACAAAGAGAAATAAGCGCTTCCCTATTTCACGGTGGCAGATGTAGTCACGGCCTCGACCACGATCTGGCCGTGCGCTGTTCTGTGATTGCCAGTGGAACAACTGCTCATTGATGGCGTAGTCGTGATACATGGTGGTAGGTGAAAACTGCTTTTCATTCTTGTCTAGGGTGACAAATAGCAGCTCAATATTTTGCTCTTTGATAACAAAAACACCCTCTCGCGCCGGTGGTTGCCTCTCAAACGTGGTGGCGCCAAACGCTACCAGTATTTGTTCGCGGGCATAGCGGGCGTGAAGCCTAAGCGGTACGTGTGCAAGATCAGGCATTTCCGGTTGTTCATGCTTGGTTTGTGCCTGCTGCCAACTCACCACATCAAGTAGTTCATCGGCGAAACCCAAGCGATTCAGCGCTTTCAAACTTTGCTCAAGTGACTCAAAACCTGCATCGGGACCCGTTTTCTGCCAGAAGTCATAGTGACACATCAGCGCCTGTCGATTTGTGGTGTCTGTGATTGCAAAATTACTTTGGCATAGCTGCTTCAAACAACCCAAGTATGCATGATCATCACAGCCGAGAATGCGGTTATGAATCGCCTTTCTAAGCATTTTAAACGTACCTTCATCCGTACCTGATTCTTTGACTTTATCGTTGGCTTTGGCCACTAACTCTAGCCAACTACCGCGTTTGTAGAGTTCATTCAAGTCAATATGCGGATGCTGAGTAAGAAAGTTTGCCAAGGTCAGCGGCAAGGTCGAATGCTGCGGATATTGTCGAATCATCCCCACAAGACGCTGTAATGTAAGCGAAGCCTGACGAATATTACTAAGCACCATTTCTTGGGTGCGCTTGGTCAGTTCAATACGACAACCCAGCGGTGCATGAGGAAAACCTTGCTTGATTTCATCACTGATCGCTTTCGGGCTTCTGCCCACTAACGCCCTGAATTTATTGGCAAAATCGTATTCAGGTCGTGAGTTACCAACGAAGTCCAATACCGTGCAACACTCTTTACCCTCGGCTAGACGCAAGCCGCGCCCCAACTGCTGTAAGAAAATGGTGAGACTTTCGGTAGGTCGCAAGAACAGCAAGGTATCGACTTCAGGAATATCGACGCCTTCATTAAAGATATCCACGACACACAGCACATTGATTTGTCCGCTACGAATGGCCTGCTGTTTCTGCTGACGCTCGGAGCTGTTATCACTGGTCAGCACATCGGCTTTAATACCTTTGAGCAGGAATTGGCTCGCCATGTACTGAGCATGTTCGCGACTCACACAAAACGCTAATGCCTTCATTTGGCTGATATCGGTAACGATTTCCTGAAAACTCAGCAGTATCTTGTCAAAGCGGGCTTGGTTATGAGTGTAGAGATTAGTGAGCTGTGCAACATCGTAGCGACCACGACTCCACGGGATCGATCGTAAATCTGTCTCGTCATCGATGCCAAAATATTGAAATGGCGATAAGTGCCGACGGTTAATGGCTTCCGGCAAGCGAATCTCTGCCGCAATAACACCACCAAAGTCTGCCAGAATATCACCACCATCATGACGTTCAGGTGTCGCCGTTAACCCCAGCAATAAACTTGGCTGAAAATAGTCCAACACCGCTCGATAGCTGTTTGCTGCGATATGATGGACTTCATCGATGACAATATAGTCGTAAAAGTCCGGTGTGAGTTTAAGTTGCTCTAGCTGGTTATTCAGCGTTTGAATCGATACAAACAACTGACGATAGTGGGCTGGTGTATTACCACCGACCCAAAGCTCACCAAAGGAACCATCTCGCAATACGCCGCGATACGCTGCCCGAGCTTGCTTTAAAATCTCTTCCCGATGGGCCACAAACAGGAAGGTAGCGTTCGGTTTCAGTTTTACAAAACGAGCAAAATCAAACGCGGAAATAAGCGTTTTACCGGTGCCGGTGGCAGCGACGACAAGGTTACGAAAACGCTGATGCACGTCCCGCTCAACGGCGAGCTGCTCCAAGATTTCGCTCTGATGTGGAAATGGCGTGATATCAAAGAAATGCGCTGCGTTTTGTTCGTCACTGCCGCGCTGTTGTCGCAGGGCTCGGTTTAGCTTTTCCGTACTGCTGGCATCGCCATCAAAGCGCTCGAATTCATTGGAAGCCCAGTAGGTCTCAAACGTACTAAGCGACTTGTTGATGATATGCGGGATTTCTTGTGAGGTGATCTTTAGGTTCCACTCAAGGCCATTGGTCAAGGCTGAGTGCGATAAGTTAGAAGAACCAATATAGCCAGTGTGGTATCCCGTATTACGCAAAAACAAATAGCTCTTAGCATGTAGTCGTTCCCGCTCGGTGTTGTAGCTGAGCTTCACTTCGGTATTGGGTAAGCGCGCTAAATACTCCACCGCCTTGGCATCCGTAGCGCCCATATAGGATGTGGTGATGACTTTTAACTCGCGGCCACTGGCGGTAAATGCTTCCAGCTCCTTGCGAAAGATACGAATACCGGCCCACTTGATAAAAGATACCAGCCAATAGATTTTATCCGCCGATAAGATCTCTCGTTTCAACTCCGACTCTAGCGATAAGCCAGCATTACTGCCGCAAAATAGTTCGCTTTGCGTCAGCCCCGTTAGCGGAAAGATGTCTTCCACATATTGCTTAAGGTTCGCTGCAATTGGGTTTTCCAACTCATACAAAGCGGTCAGAATTTTACCTTGGCTATCAAGCAGGTTTTCTTCGATGAAGTCGTCATCCTGCAAACGCTCTTTGAGCCAAAGTAGCAGTTCATTAGACAAATCAATCTGTTGCTGGAGCTGTTGATCCCCCACCGGCACTGAGCCGATCGCGTACTCGAGAATATTGCCCAAGAAGCGGGATAGCCAAATCGATGCCTCCGCGGGTGTTAGCTCACGCTCTCCCACATAAAAGCGCTCTCGATCTAAACGCCGCTCAACCAACTGTGTGATCAACTGCTCATAAATACCTGACTGCTGCATGAAGTCCCTTTGATGCCTTTTCGATAAATAATAGGACTATATTCCCATATATCTGCTAAAACTGGGAATACAGTCCCACTTTTACGAGTAAAGCGGAACACTCCGTAAGTGCGTCTCAATCGCTGCCCCTACAACCCCAAATCCAGCAATGCCTGTCGCATGACTTCAGGATCGGCATCAATGCCAGTCCAGTATTTGAGGCCGATCACACCTTGTCCTACGAGCATTTGCAGACCGTCTACGGTTTGACAGCCTCGCGCTTGTGCTGCCTGAAGCAGTTTTGTTTGCGGTGGGTTATGGATGCCGTCGGCAACCACCATGTTTGGTAATAAGGTTTGATGGTCAATGTCCGGCGTGTCGTCGATATTGGGGAAGAGTCCAATCGAGGTCGCTTGGATCACGATGTCCGTATCCGCTGGAATTTGGTAGGTGGTGTCCCAAGCGTGATATTGAGCATGGGTTGGGGTTTTCTCGTTAAGCAATGCGGTGAGGTGATGGCCACGATCTGGGTTACGATTCACGACGATGATGTGCTTCGCTCCGGCGAGAGCCATTTCCACGGCCACAGCTCGGGCAGCACCACCGGCGCCAAACAGCACAACCTGTTTGCCGGATGGATCGACGACTTTTGATAACGCCTGAACAAACCCTTTGCCATCGGTATTCTCACCGATCAGGCTGCCATCTTGCTGACGCACAATGGTGTTCACCGCCCCGATAATTTGCGCCGACTCACCGAGTCCATCCAGATGTTCAATCACCGCCACTTTATGGGGAATGGAGCAATTAAAACCGCGCCAACCCATCGCCCGTGCGCCTTGTACTGCCGCGGCGAGGTTGTCCGGCGACACTTCCGTATTAATGTAGCGCCAGTCTAAACCATGGTGAGCGAATGCGGCTTCGATCATGGCGACGGTGGGGTTTTCCGCCGCAGGTTGGGCAAAGGAGCCGGTCAGAGGCAGTAAGAAGTTATGTGTCATGGCGTGAATCTCATGCAATCTTGCTTTTCAAAACAAATGTTCCGTTAAGCCTAGACCGATGGCAGCCGCCGTGCATTCAAGAAACACGCATTGATTTGTATTATTACCGCATGGAAAATAGCCTCTTAGTTTTCACTTGGTCACGATTCATGAAACCTTGGCTAGAAACCGTTAGCATCCCTGCTTCTCAGTCCTGTCTTATTTATGATCGGCAACTGCCGGAATTTGGGTTTAATTGGCATTTTCACCCAGAATACGAACTGACCCTCACCTTGCACAGCGAAGGCAAACGCTTTGTCGGTGGCTCCGTTGAAGAATATACCGATGGGGATTTGGTGCTCGTCGGGCCAAATTTGCCCCATGCTTGGCAATCGCAGTCCACGACGAACAAAGGAAAGATGCACCAAGCGGTGGTTTGCTGGTTTACTCAGTCTTGGATAGAGGGCTTGATTCAGCTTATGCCTGAGTACAGCAGTCTACCTTCTATTCTTTCCCGAGCATCCGGCGGGTTGGTCTTTGACCAAGGCGTATCCACCGACCTTAGGCAGACCATTCTGAGTCTGACTCATATTTCTCAAGCGGAGAAAATGCTCACCTTACAGCGTATTTTGCTGCACTTATCGACACAGAAACCATCATCTAGTCGCGTGCTGAACCCTGAACGTTTGCCGGAACCGGACTATGATAAAAGCCGCACGGCAAGCATCTTATTTTGGCTACAGCAACATTATGTCGAACCGATCCGACTCGCGCCGCTATGCCATCACGTTCACCTGTCAGAGAGTCAATTACAGCGTATTTTTAAGCGTAGTACCGGCGTCAGCATTAGTCATTACGTGGCACGTTTACGGATTGCGAAGGCATGTAGTTTGCTGACCGAGAGCGATTTGACGATGACAGATATCGCTGCGCAAAGTGGCTTTTTCGATAGCGCGCATTTTTCCCGAAGCTTTAGTCGAACCGTTGGTCTATCACCCACTCAGTACCGAAAGCACCATAAGGATTTGGTTCAACATCGACCGGATCGTCATGCTGCACTTTCGATCCAATAAGATGAGGGACTAGTTCAAACAGCGGCGAATGCGCTGTTCAAGTCGCTCATATAACCCCGGGCGGTGCAGTAACCAGCCACCAATAAAGCCAATAGCACTACCGAGAATCACGTCGAATACCCGTTGCCAAATCACGCTGTTGACATCAGCACTCGTATGGGTTGCTTCGGCGAGGATGATGGTTAGTGGGGTAATGAAGATCACCGCCAAACCATAGTTGCGCGTGACGCAAAACTCGATCAAAAAGCTAAGTAGAACAATGGCAATTGCCAGCAACCATGGCCCTGGCTCAAGGGCAAATAGCAAAGAGGTCAGGCCAAAGCCAATAAAGGTGCCGACGGTGCGGTGGACATTGCGATGCCAAACCGCGCGAAAGCTGGCACCCTGCAAAATTGCTGCACAGGAAATCGGCACCCAGTAAGGTTTTTCAAACCCCAGCAAAATCGCCAGCAGGAAACTGCCAGCAACAAACAATGCAATCGTGCCAGCTTCCAGCGCCACGGCGATAAGGCGCATTTCCAATAGTTCGATTGGGCTTTGTGCCAACGGCGTTTTGCGCAGTTTTTGCAGTAGACTATAAGCGAGCGCCAAGGTCATGGACCCAAAACAGCCTAGAAACAGGAATCCTAACCGCTCTGGTACGGAGGAAAGGTCAAACGGTAACGCCGCCGCAATGCAAACCACTAAGACAAAGAAGAAACTGCCTGGGGCCGGCACGCTAAAATAGCGACAAATATAGGTTGCCCAGAACGATACCAGCCCAAGCCCTAAGGTCATGCTCCACACACTGAAATTCAACAACAATCCCAGCATGTAGGCGCTACAAAGGCCAAAGGTCGCCACCGCGATAGTGAGTAAACGCTGAGGAATCGGCGTCTGGCGCATGTATAAGCAGGCAAAGCCACCAATGCTCGCCCCCGCCCCCAGCTCAAACTGCCCTAGCGCCGCGCCAATCAGCCCCGGCATCCCCATGGCCAGCGCCACCGTGATTAAAAAGCCGACTGGGCGCTTGGTATCATTCAGCGCCAACAACGGACGAAGGTGGGACCAAACTCCTTGTAGCATAATGACGGTTCCTGTTTGAAATTAGCGCTGCCGCTCGTAAACGCTAAGGTTTACCGCGGTCGCTAAGTTGAGGGATTCGATTAATCCCACTCCTTGGATGGTAAACGCCTTAGCGTTAAGGCTGTCTAGCTGGTCACGGGGCACGCCACGGGCTTCGTTGCCGAAGATGTAGCAATCGCACTGTTTAAAGTCTGGGGAGCTTAGGGGTTCACCTTGCATATCCAAGCAACCAATGGCGTTAAAGCGTTGCGGCAAGGTGGCGATGTCCACATCCAACTCCATAGGTACATGAAATAGCGCCCCCATACTGGAGCGAATCACTTTGGGGTTAAATGGGTCAACACTGCCGGGGCTAAGCAGCAGGCGAAAGCCGCCAAACCACGCTAACGTGCGTAAAATGGTACCTAAGTTACCGGGGTCTTGGATTTCGTGAAGATAAATCCCCGTCAGATTCTGATTGACTGTCGGCGCGATGGCGTCCATGGGAACAACCGCCAAAATCCCCTGGGGACTTTTGGTGTCAGACATGGCCGCCATTTGTTTGGTGCTGACCTCGACCGTGTCAAAAGGAGACTCCCAAGTAGCGTAATCCGCCGTGACATAGAGCTTCGCCGCAGCCAGTTTGGGGTTGTGCTTGGCTGCATTGGCTAACTCCAGTACCAAATGCTCCCCTTCCACTAGGCAATGACCTAGCTCTTGGCGGTATTTCTTTTGGTGCAGCTTTTTGATTTGGTCGAGTTTCATCCGTTAGGCGCCCTGTTGTTTCAACATATCAAGCGCAACGGCTTCCGCTACCTTGATGCCGTCGATACCAGCGGACAAGATACCGCCAGCGTAACCTGCGCCTTCACCGGCTGGGTACAAGCCCTTGGTGTTGAGGCTTTGGAAGCTTTCATTGTCCCGGGTAATACGGATCGGCGAAGAAGTGCGTGTTTCGATACCGGTTAAAATAGCGTCATCCCGATCAAAGCCACGGATTTTCTTACCGAACGCGGGCAGCGCTTCACGGACGGCTTCAATAATGTAGTCCGGCAACGCATCCGCTAAGTCACAGAGCTGTATGCCCGGCTTGTAGGAAGGCTCTACTTCCCCCAACTTGGTAGAGGGCTTGCCCTTGATAAAGTCGCCAACTAGCTGAGCTGGGGCTTTGTAGTCAGAACCACCGAGTTTGTAGGCTGCGGCTTCGAGGCGCTCTTGTAATTCCACACCCGCCAAAACGCCGCCGGGGTAGTCTTGCTCTGGGTTGATGCCTACTACAATGCCGGAGTTAGCATTGCGCTCGTTACGGGAATATTGGCTCATGCCGTTGGTCACAACGCGGCCTTCTTCGGAAGTAGCGGCAACGACGGTTCCGCCAGGACACATACAGAAGCTGTAAACCGCGCGACCGTTTTTCGCATGGTGAATGAGTTTGTAATCCGCTGCACCCAGTTCTGGGTGCCCGGCGTATTTACCCAAACGTGCTTTGTCGATCAAGGACTGAGGGTGCTCGATGCGAAAACCAATGGCAAAAGGCTTAGGTTCGATGAAGACGTTTTGCTTGTTCAACATTCGGAAGGTGTCGCGGGCGCTGTGACCAAGCGCCAAAACCACATGCTGGCTGTGTAGCTCAGAGCCATCAGCTAAACGCACACCTTGTACTTTCTGGTCATCAAGGAGCAGGTCGGTGACTTTGGATTCAAAGCGAATTTCTCCGCCAAGGGCGATGATTTCTTCCCGCATTTTGGCCACTACGCCCGTTAGGCGGAAGGTACCAATGTGGGGTTTGCTCACATAGAGAATTTCTTCCGGCGCGCCGGCACGCACGAACTCGTTCATCACCTTACGACCGTAGAACTTGGGATCTTTCACTTGGCTGTAGAGTTTACCGTCAGAAAATAGCCCTGCTCCGCCTTCCCCGTATTGGACGTTAGATTCCGTATCCAGCTTATGGTTACGCCACAATGCCCATGTATCTTTGGTGCGTTGGCGTACGTTGCGACCACGTTCAAGCACAATCGGTTTAAATCCCATCTGGGCCAGTGTTAGCGCAGCAAACAAACCACAGGGGCCAAAGCCCACCACAATTGGGCGCTCGGTGAGGTTGGCAGGTGCTTGGGCTACCGGATGGTAATCAATATCTGGGGCTGGCTTCACGTGCACATCGTCGGCAAAACGCGCTAGAACTGCCTCGTCGTTACTCGTGGTTAGATGAATGATGTATACAAAGGTGATCTCGGTGTTTTTCTTACGGGCATCGTAGCTGCGTTTAAACACAAAGAAATCTTGTAGCGTTTCATCTACCAAATTAAGGCGCTTGATAATGGCATCACGCAATGCGCCTTCAGGGTGATCGAGGGGAAGGGAAAGTTCTGACAAACGAATCATGCAAAGGTCCTGGCCGATTGACTCGGCAAAAGATAGTTCGGCAATAGCTGCGATAAAGCGGCTATTATACGCTCAGCCGCGGATCAAGTCAGTTGCCTTCACTCGCCACCAAAGCAGTATTTCACTTAGCTTGCCAGTATTGTTAAAGTGCTCGTCCACTACAAGGAGTCCCCTATGACATTTTCTATTTGGCTTTCTCTGTTCGCGGTTTGCTTACTCGGTGCCATGTCGCCGGGGCCAAGTCTGATTATGGTCACTAAGCACAGCCTCGCTGGTGGCAAGCTCAATGGCCTTGCCGCGGCTTGGTTTCATGCCTTTGGTATCGGGGTATATGCCACTATCTCGATGCTGGGGCTGGCGGTGATTTTCCATAACTTGCCGTGGCTGTTTTATTTGATCAGTTATGCTGGGGCAGCTTACTTGCTGTATCTGGGCTTCAATGCCCTACGCTCAAAAGGGGGAATTGCAGCGAAGCTTAGCGCCGGTGAACGGGTGAGTGTTTGGCAATCTGCCAAAGAAGGGCTGCTGATCTCGCTGTTAAGCCCAAAGATCGCCCTTTTCTTTACCGCATTATTCAGTCCGTTTGTAGCCTCTGTCACCACGTTAGATGGCAAGATTTTGATGGTTGCTACGCCGTTAATCGTAGATGGCTTGTGGTACACCCTGATCACGCTCATGCTGTCGAATCAGAAGCTACTAGACAAGCTGCGTCAAAAAGCGGTGCTGATTGATCGCCTATCTGGCCTAATTTTGATTGCCCTCGCCGGTAAAATCGTGCTCTCGGCCTGATTCCTTTGCCGATATGCCGGAGGCAGGTACAATGGCATTTTTCGTTAATTGGTAAAGCATTCCTATGGCCCGTTCCAAAAGCAGCAACCGTTGGCTCGATGAGCACGTCAACGACCCCTTCGTGAAAAAAGCCCAAGTGGACGGCTATCGCTCTCGGGCGAGCTATAAATTGCTCGCCCTGAATGACAAAGACAAGCTGATCAAACCCGGCAACTTAGTGTTAGACCTCGGCTCAGCCCCCGGTGGATGGTCTCAAGTCGCCTCCAAACTTGTCGGTGAAAAAGGCAAAGTGATCGCCTCTGACATTCTGCCAATGGACTCCATCGCCGGCGTGGAATTTATCCAAGGTGACTTTACCGAACAGGACGTGTTCGACCTAATCATGGCAGCGGTAGATGGCGCGCCGGTGGATGTGGTGATTTCCGATATGGCGCCGAATATGAGCGGTGTCTCGGCCATTGACCAAGCTGCGTCCATGTATTTAGTGGAACTGGCCTTAGATATGGCGGTACAAACACTGAAGCCGAAAGGACTGTTTGCGGTAAAAGTCTTCCAAGGGGAAGGCTACGAAGAGTTTGTGAAACAGGTGCGCCCCCATTTTGATAGCGTGGTAGTACGCAAACCTGATGCCTCCCGGGCCCGCTCGCGGGAAGTTTATCTGGTGGCGAAAGGGTTTAAGGGCTAACCACTACGCCCTCCTTGCTTCCGCGCTTGGCTAGCTGTGCTATAGTCACTTTTCATCCGTCAAACATCACAACTACGGGATATCATGAACTCACATAAAGGCAATCTATTCATCCTTTCTGCGCCTTCTGGAGCAGGCAAATCGACGCTTTATAAAGCTCTACTTAAGGCTGACCCACAGGTGCGCATTTCTGTTTCTCACACGACCCGTGCTCCCCGTGCCGGTGAAGAACATGGTCGTGAGTACTTCTTTGTCGATGTGGATACCTTTTTAGATATGATTGCCGAGGACGCTTTCTTCGAACATGCCCAAGTGTTTGATAACTACTACGGCACGTCGAAACAGGCGATTTTCGATATGCTCGACCAAGGTTTGGATGTGATTCTGGAAATTGATTGGCAGGGTGCTCGCCAGGTGCGCCAGCTATACCCAGAAGCCATCGGCGTCTTTATCTTGCCTCCCTCTCTTGGCGCATTGCAGGAACGCTTAGATGGTCGCGGCACCGACAGCCAAGAGGTCATTGAACGCCGCATGGCGAAAGCCGTAAGCGAGATGTCCCACTACGATGAGTATGACTTTGTGGTCATCAACGATAATTTCGACACGGCCTTTGCTCAATTACAGTCGATCTTTAGCGCTATGCGTACAAGACGCGGCATAATCCAGCAAATTCATGGTGATTTACTGAATGATCTCTTGTCAGCACAAGAAGGCGTTCAGTAAAATCGCAGGTTGCAAATTTGCATTTACCCCGAAGAGGTTAAGATGGCTCGAGTAACAGTAGAAGATTGTTTAGAAAACGTAGACAACCGTTTTCAACTAGTAATGGTTGCCGCTAAACGCGCACGTCAATTAGCAACCGGTGGCGAAGATGCCAAAGTGCCAGAAGAAGGCGACAAAGCAACCGTAATCGCGTTGCGTGAAATCGCAGAAAACCTGATCAATGCCGATAACGTTGATAAGCAACGCCGCATTCAGGAGTACTAATATCGATGGTCGCGTGTGTTGTTCCTAATGCGTCTGTCACCTTGATATTTGCGTGAGGTGGCACATGTCGACCATTGAAAGTCTGGCCAAGACGGTCAGCCAGTATCTGCCCTACGAAGAAGTTGCCAAAGTTAAGCGCGCTTATTACTACGCTGAACAAGCCCACGATGGGCAAAAGCGTAAAAGCGGTGAGCACTACATCACTCACCCATTAGCTGCCGCAGAAATATTGGCAGATATCCGCATGGATGCGGATGGCCTCGCTGCCGCCCTACTCCATGACGTGATCGAAGACACGGGGATTTCCCGGGAAGCCCTTGCTGAGCAATTTGGCGAACAAGTGGCGAAATTGGTCGACGGCGTCAGTAAGCTGACCCATTTGGAATTTAATAGCCAACTGGAGAAGCAAGCCCATAATTTCCAAAAAATGGCCATGGCTATGGCCGATGACATTCGTGTCATCATGGTGAAACTAGCCGACCGGCTGCACAATATGCGCACGCTGGACTCTATGCCCGGCCACAAAAAGCGCCGTATTGCGAGAGAAACCCTCGATATCTATGCTCCGATTGCTAACCGCCTCGGTATGTACAATATGCGGGTGGATTTGGAGACTCTAGCCTTTGAAGCCTATTATCCGATGCGTTCGCGCATGCTGCAAAAAGCAATTAATAAGCGCTATGGTCAGCGGGTCAAAGCGATTCAAAAGCTCGAAGATTACATCCGCTCTGAGCTAGCGGCGGATTATCTTGAGGCTAAAATTAGCGTCCGTGAAAAGCATCTCTTCAGCATCTATCACAAGATGAAGAAGAAGAAAAAAGAATTAGAAGAAGTCATGGATGTGCTCGGGGTGCGCATTGTCACCGACAAACATGATAGCTGCTATCGTATTCTTGGCGTCATCCACGCCCTCTTCAAACCGATCGAGGGGCGCTTTAAAGACTACATTGCCGTTCCCAAATCGAACGGCTATCAGTCCCTACACACTACGGTAATGGGCAGTAACGGCCTACCACTGGAAGTCCAAATCCGCACCGAAGAAATGGATACGGTGGCCAACAATGGTATCGCTGCTCACTGGGCCTATAAGGCATCCGGTAAAGATGCCCAAGTAACCAACCATGATCGTGCGACAAAATGGGTCAAAAGCCTGCTCGAAATACAGGAAAAAGCCCATAACCCGATGGAGTTCGTCGATACAGTTAAAGGCGACCTGTTCCCCGACGAGGTTTATGTCTTCACTCCGAAAGGGGAGATTATTGAGCTACCATCAGGCTCCACAGCGGTGGACTTTGCCTATGGCGTCCACACCGAGATTGGCAATACCTGTATTTCCTGTCGTATTAATCGCCGTTTAGCACCGCTTAGCACCCAGTTAGAAAGCGGTCAAACCGTAGAGATCATTACCGCCAAGTCCGCTCAACCCAATGTGGCTTGGCTCAGCTTCGCGATCACCGGTAAAGCGCGCAGCAACATTCGCCATTATCTGAAATCGAAGCAACGTGAAAGCGCTATTTCGATTGGCTACCGTTTGCTGACTCGCTCGTTAAATGCCTACCGTTCGAATATCGAAGAGTTAACACCAGAACAGATTGAGCAGGTATTGCAACATTATCAGCTCGAATCTTTGGACGACTTGCTCGAATCCATCGGTAAGGGTCGCCACGTGGGCTACCTAGTCGCGCGCCAGCTGTTCCCGAATTTTAATGAAGAAGAAATGATCACCCCGAAATCGTTCAAGGTGAATGGTTCTGAAGGTATGCTCATTTCCTATGCTAAGTGTTGTTCGCCGATCCCAGGTGACCCAATCGTCGGTTATGTGCAGGTGGACAAGGGGATTATTATCCACCACCAAGGCTGCCCCAACGTGCAGGAATACCTCTCCAGTCCGGAAAACTACATCCGTATGACATGGAGTAAGGAAATCGAAGAAGAGCTCACAGTAAGCCTCATCGTCACCTATACCAACGAGCGCGGTGCGGTGGCACAAATCGCTAGCTCCATCACAGATACCGATTTCCAAGTATCTAACTTAGATATTATTGAACGGGGCAAAATTTCCCGTCTGCGTTTGAATATCACTATTTCCAGTCGAGTCGGACTGGCCGACGTCATGCGTCGTATTAAGGCTGTTCGATGTGTCGAGAAAGTTTCCCGCGAAACCATCGTTGGACGCTAAACTTCGACAACGTTTTTTACTTAACTCATAGGATAACAAGATGGCTAAGCAAGTAATTTTTACGGAAAACGCCCCTAAAGCAATCGGCCCTTATTCTCAGGCGGTACGCGCTGGTAACACTGTGTACCTTTCTGGCCAAATTCCACTGGTGCCAGAAACCATGGAAATCATCAGCGATGACGTAGTGGAGCAAACCACTCAGGTTTTCAAAAACCTACAAGCCGTGTGTGAAGCCGCTGGCGGTTCTTTGAAAGACATCGTTAAACTGAACATCTACATGACTGACCTTGGTAACTTTGGTGCGGTCAACGAAGTTATGATGCAATTTTTCGAGCAACCTTACCCAGCTCGCGCAGCGCTAGGTGTACGCGCTCTGCCGAAAAATGTTGCTGTTGAAATCGAAGGTGTGATGGTATTGGAAGACTAATTCCAAGTCGCACAATATTCACTAAAAAGGGCTCGTTTGAGCCCTTTTTTTGCGTTTTTAGCCTCTTAATTGCGCACTTTAGCCGCTAGATACTCGGCGGTTAGTTGGCGATAACCTTCCCGATAGCTGGAATAAGTAGGCTGCCACCCTAACGATGCTAAGAGCTGTCCACGGATGCGTTTACCTTGGTCGGCTGCTACCACATCATGCTGCAGCACCGGCGCACCAATCTGCTCAGCAATGTACTTACGCACTTGCCACAAAGGAGCTGGCTCCTCATCGGTGGCGATACACATGGGTGGCAAAGTTGCTCCAGATAAAGCCTGCTGTCCCAATAGCATCAGCGCCGATACCACATCGTCTCGGTGAGTACGATTGCTCCAGCGATTCTCCCCCCATGGGTTACCCGCGTGAACCTGCTCGATTAAGCGATAGCGTCCCGGTCCATAAATGCCAGTACAACGTAGCGCTAAAGACGGCAAGTGAGCATGCAGGAGTTGCTCAGTAGCCAATAGCACCTTGGCGGTCTCTGAGTCCGGCTCTGCCACCGTAAACTCATCAATCTCTTGCGTTTCGTCGCGATAAACGCTGGTGCTGGAGACGAAGATGACAAATGGCAAGCGCTTGCGCCCCTGATAGGCACGAATCAGCGCTTGAGCGCCTTCGAGATACGCTTGTTGGTAAGCCTCTACCGAACGGCCACTGGGGGTCAGAATCAGATAGATTAAATCAACCTCAGGCCACACTTGGACATCGTGGTGACGCAAGTCGCCAGTGATTCCTGTTACTCCTTCAGGGAACTCGATGCCACCGCGACGCATGGCAAAGACTTGCTGGCCATCCTGTTGCCATGCTTGCGCTACCGGGGCTCCGATATCACCGCAGCCTGCTACTAAGATGGAATAGGTCATGATTACTCCCTAATGACAAACATCGCATAAATCGTAATTGGAAAGACACTTTATCAGATTATGTATTATCATAGCCATAAACAATCAATGGAGTGCTGCTCATGACGTTGACCGAACTGAAATACATCGTAATGCTGGCGGAAGAAAAACACTTTGGCCGCGCGGCTGAGCGTTGTTTTGTCTCCCAACCGACACTTAGCGTTGCCGTGAAAAAGCTCGAAGAGGAATTAGGAGCCGCCATTTTTGAGCGAAGTAAAAGCTCGGTCTATATCACGCCGGTGGGCGAGCAAATTATTACCCAAGCCCGCAAGGTGCTTGAGCAAGCCAATATGATCAAAGAGCTGGCTTCTTCTGGTCAGAACCAGATGAAAGGCCCTCTCAAAGTCGGCGCAATTTTCACCATCGCACCCTACCTATTCCCCCATTTGATTCCAAAATTGAAAAAACGAGCCCAAGGCATGCCTCTCTCAATAGAAGAAGATCTGACCGAGCACCTGCGCCCCAAACTGCGCAACGGGGAACTGGACGCTATCGTCATTGCTCTGCCCTTTCGTGAGCCCGATGTGGTGACTCAACCCATCTACGAAGAAGAATTTGTGGTGCTGATGCCGAAAGACCACCCTTGGACCGAGCTGAGTCATATTCACACGTCTCAGCTCACCACCGACAACTTGTTGCTACTGGGCAAGGGCCATTGTTTTAGTGACCAAGTGTTAGAAGCTTGCCCTATCGTCGGTGAAGCCGAGCTTGAACAAGGGCGCACTATCGTCAATGGCAGTTCTTTGGAAACCATTCGCTACATGGTGTCCTCCGGTTTAGGGGTCACAGTGCTTCCTAAATCCGCTGCCACCAATATTGACCACGAAATTTTAGAAGTGCGCCCATTTGCGGCCCCAGTGCCGAAACGGGTCGTAGCATTGGCATGGCGGGCGAGTTTCCCACGCCCACGGGCGATTGAGGCCTTGAGTCAGTCTATCCGTGATGCCAGTGAAGCGCTGAACCTATAACCTAAAGCTGGCAGGGGGAAAGAATGGTCGATGCGCTGGAAACCCAGGATATCAAAGAGCTGAAAGGTGTCGGGCAAGCCATGGCAGAGAAGCTGGCCAAGCTTAACCTACACACGGTGCATGACTTGCTGTTTCACCTGCCGATTCGCTATCAAGATCGCACCAGGGTCGTACCCATCGGCCAGTTACGCTTTGGCGATGAAGCCGTGGTGGAAGGTGAGATCAGCGGCGTCGAGATAAAAATGGGCAAGCGGCGTAGTCTGATTTGTCGGTTACGGGATGGAACTGGCTCAATTTGCCTGCGTTTTTTTCATTTCAACGCGGCCCAAAAGAAGCAACTGGAGCAAGCACCGCGAGTACGTTGTTTTGGGGAAATCCGTCGTGGTGCGACGGGGGTTGAGATTTATCACCCTGAATACACCTTACTGCAAGAAGCCGATGAACTGACACCCCAGCAGCAATTGACGCCAATTTATCCGCTCACCGAAGGTCTGACCCAAACCAAGATCCGCCAGCTCTGCGAGCAAGCATTGGAGCGCCTGACGCCGATGAACTTGCGTGAATGGCTCCCAGAACCAATTCGCCAGCGTTTTAGTTTGCCACCACTGGCGGAGGCTATTCGATTTTTACACCATCCAGATCGAGGAACTGATTTAGACCAGCTCAAAGCAGGTGCTCATCCTGCCCAATACCGTCTGTCTTTTGAAGAACTGCTGGCACACCAACTTTCGCTGATCGGCAAACGTCATCAGGCACTACAGGATCATGCGGTACGCATCGACAACCAAGGGAGCTTAGCGCAACAACTTTTGAGCCAGCTTCCGTTTGCCCCTACCGGCGCACAGCAACGGGTTACTGGTGAGATTTTGCGGGACTTAGCCAGCGGCCACCCAATGCTACGCTTGGTACAAGGGGATGTGGGCTCGGGCAAAACCTTGGTGGCGGGAATGGCTGCTGCCCATGTGATCGAACAGGGCTATCAGGTAGCCGTGATGGCACCGACGGAGATTCTCGCCGAGCAACATTACCTCAATTTCAAAAACTGGTTTGAGCCGCTAGGAATCCAAGTGGCGTGGATGATTGGGAAACTTAAAGGCAAACAACGACAAACCGAACTAGAGCGTATTGCCGATGGCTCTGCGGCTGTAGTGATTGGCACCCACGCCTTGTTCCAAGAAGCGGTGACGTTCCATAAACTCGCGTTAGCCATTATTGATGAGCAACACCGCTTTGGCGTGCATCAGCGTATGGCATTGCGCGAGAAGGGAGAAATACAGGGACTCTATCCCCATCAGTTAATCATGACAGCTACCCCGATCCCCCGCACGTTAGCCATGTCCGCCTATGCCGATTTGGATTGCTCTGTGATTGATGAACTGCCACCGGGACGTACGCCAGTGAATACCATAGTGGTATCCGATCAGCGGCGCCCTGAAGTGATCGAACGGGTGCGTCACGCTTGCCAAGAGGGTAAACAAGCTTATTGGGTGTGTACCCTGATTGAAGAGTCTGAGGCGCTCCAGTGCCAAGCTGCAGAAGACACTTGGGAACAATTACAGGCCCAATTACCAGACCTATCCATTGGTTTAGTACACGGACGCATGAAAGCCCAAGAAAAAGCGGAGGTGATGACCCGTTTCAAACAAGGGGAGCTCCAGTTACTGGTAGCAACCACTGTGATTGAGGTAGGTGTAGATGTGCCCAACGCCAGCTTAATGGTAATTGAAAACCCGGAACGCCTTGGCTTAGCGCAACTGCATCAGCTACGTGGGCGAGTGGGTCGAGGACAGACCGCAAGCCATTGCGTGTTGCTCTATAAAGCGCCGTTAGGTGCCCAAGGAAAAGCCCGTTTGGGGATCATGCGCGATACCACAGATGGCTTTAAAATCGCCGAAAAAGACTTGGAACTGCGTGGGCCGGGAGAATTGCTTGGCACCCGGCAAACAGGACTTTTGGAGTTTAAGGTAGCCGATTTACAACGGGACAAAGCCTTACTTGATGATGTGCAACAGGCAGCCCAGTATCTCTATCAATATCATCCAGACTGCGTATCACCGCTGTTAAGTCGCTGGCTACCTCAGCATAGCCGTTATCTAAACGTTTGATGGGACGGTTTAAGGAATCGTCACCACCGTGGTATTTTTTACTTCTTCCATCGCCACGTAAGTACGCGATTCACGCACATGGGGCAGCGTCAGCAGAGTCTCTCCGAGCAGGTTACGATAGGCATCCATATTCGATACCCGTGCTTTGAGTAAATACTCAAAATCACCGGCGATCAGGTGACATTCCAGCACTTCCGGCACATTCGCCACAGCTTCTTTGAATTCGTTAAAACCTTCCGGCGACGTGGCCTTAAGGCGAATTTCACAAAACACCAACAGGCCCGCATCAACTTTACGGGGGTCAACCAGGGCTCGATAACCGGTAATGTAGCCGTTACGCTCTAAGCGGCGCACCCGCTCTAAACAAGGCGTGGCACTCAAGCCAACCCGACTCGCCAACTCAACGTTAGAAAGACGGCCATTGTCCTGCAACTCCCGAAGGATCTTCTTGTCCAATCGGTCTAAAGGCTTTGCTGAGTTTTCCATCAATGTGGATCTCCTAGAATTCAATCAGGAATAATAAAAGCATTTTAACACGCTCTTGTCAGCCTGGGCACAGCACTTAAATAATCTCGTGCAAATGGTCAAGAGGAATGCGTCCCAACGCACCACAATACACCGACTAGCATCAGATAGCACCATATAAAAACATAGTGTATATAACTAGCGAAATAGTATACAAACCAATAGGATCAAATGCCCCAGAGTGAAACACGACATCTTTGACTTTGCTCAAAAGTGGTTCAAATAGCCAAAACACTATCTAAATAAAAAATCAAATAGCCATAAAGCTATCTACAATGCAAAAAAAGTGTATGGACTGCATGTTTTTTACGCAAATCATCTTGACTATAGGGGTTAATCAGTAATTCTATTAAGTCTGGCTACGGTCTTTTAGTGAAAAAAACCTAGATCGCTATACAAAAACAATAACTCTAATGTTGGCAAGCATTTTGCTTTATCAATCGGGTACAACCCATTTAATTGAGCAAAAGACTACAACATAAAACTAGCAACGCCTGGGAGGCTTATAATGAAATCGAACGTAGGTAAAATTCTTACCACTGCCGCAGTAGCAGCAACCATCAGCGCTGGCGCTTCTGCAGCAACTTTGGATGACGTAAAAGCAAAAGGCTTTATTCAATGTGGCGTCAGCCAAGGTGTACCTGGATTCTCTAACGCCGACGAAAAAGGTAACTGGTCTGGTATTGACGTAGATGCATGCCGCGCTACTGCTGCAGCTATCTTCGGTGATGCACAGAAAGTTAAATTCACTCCACTTTCTGCCAAAGAGCGTTTCACAGCACTACAATCTGGCGAAATCGACATTTTGTCACGTAACACTACTTGGACTTACACCCGTGACACCTCTCTTGGTCTAGACTTTACGACAGTTAACTTCTACGACGGTCAAGGCTTTATGGTGCGTAAGGATCTAGGTGTTGAATCTGCTATGGAACTAGACGGCGCTACCGTATGTACTGAGCAAGGTACTACTACCGAGCTGAACATGGCGGACTTCTTCCGTAAGCACAACCTATCTTACGTTCCTGTTATCGTGCAGAAAGCAGACGAAGCACTATCTGCCTATGCCTCTGGCCGTTGTGACGTATTCACTACCGACAAATCTGGTCTAGCAGCGCACCGCTCTAAACTAGCAGATCCAGCGGCACACGTGATTCTGCCAGAAACCATTTCTAAAGAGCCTCTAGGTCCTGTAGTTCGTCACGGCGACAACCAGTGGAAAGATATCGTAACTTGGGCATTGTTCGTACAGATCAACGCGGAAGAAATGGGTATCTCATCTGCTAACGTTGCGAAAATCAAAGCTGACACCAAAGACCCAGGCATCCGTCGTCTACTAGGCGTTGAAGGTAACATGGGTGAAGCACTAGGTCTTAACGCTGATTGGGCTTACAACATCATTGCCGAAGTAGGTAACTACGGTGAAGTGTTTGAGCGTAACGTAGGTCCGAAAACTCCAGTAGGCTTGCCACGTGGTGTTAACAACCTATGGACTGAAGGCGGTGTATTGTACGCGCCACCAGTTCGTTAATATCTATCTAATCCCTTACCTACCTTAGGGAATGTACCCGGTGACCTAGCGTCACCGGGCTACCCCTTCCGTTGATCCATCTGACGAGCATTTACTGCCTGATTAACGATGAGCAATAATAATAGTACCAATACAAGCTTCCTGAATGATGCAGGCAATCGCGCCCTCATATTCCAGGCTGTGCTTCTAGTTGTTGTGGTGGCTGTGGGTTATTATCTGTTCCATAACCTGCAAGCAAACCTTGAAAACCAAGGGATTTCCACCGGTTTCCGCTTTTTGAACGAACCGGCCGGCTTTCCTATCCTAATCCACTTAATCGAATATACCGAAGCTGACACTTACGGCCGAGCCTTTGTCGTCGCCTTGATTAATACCTTCGTCATTTCCCTTATGGGTATTGTGCTGGCAACCATCATTGGCGTGATTATGGGACTAGCACGTCTGTCCCAGAACTGGTTAGTTGCCCGTTTAGCTACTGTCTATATCGAGACCTTGCGTAACTTGCCACTGCTGCTGCAAATGTTCTTCTGGTATTTCGCCGTCCTTGCGGCATTACCACATCCCCGTGACAGCATTATCTTTGGGGATTTCTTCCTCAATAAGCGTGGTATTTACTCGCCGAACCCCATTTTCCAAGATGGGATGGACTTTGTGATAGTGGCGTTCGTGCTCTCCATCGTTGCTGCGATCGGCTTGATTGTCTGGGCGAAAAAACGTCAAACTCTCACCGGCGAATGGTTCCCAGCCTATTGGACATCTCTGGCGCTGATTATCGCTGTCACTGTACTGGCCTTTATTGCTGCGGGGTCACCAGTAGAATTCGACCTACCGCAAAAGAGTCGTTTTAACGTTTCCGGCGGCATGGTATTAGTACCTGAGTTCGTGGCGGTGTTGATTGCCCTATCAACCTACACTGGCGCCTTCATCGCTGAAATCGTACGGGCTGGTATTTTGTCGGTAAACTGGGGGCAAACCGAAGCCTCACGTTCGCTTGGTTTACCAGACGGCTTAACACAACGCTTGATCGTGTTACCACAAGCGTTGCGCGTCATCATTCCACCTCTTACTAGCCAATTCCTCAACTTAGCGAAAAACTCCTCTTTAGGTGCTGCTATCGCTTATCCTGAGTTAGTTGCAGTAGTAATGGGTACGACACTGAACCAAACCGGTCAAGCAATTGAAACGATTGGTCTGTGTATGCTGGTCTATGGCTCATTAAGTTTATCCATTTCATTCTTTATGAACTGGTACAACAAGAAAATGTCCTTAGTGGAACGTTAGGAGGCTACCATGGCGATTGAATTTAAACCTTCTCCAAGTCTCCCGCCACCACAAAATTCGGTGGGTGCCGTTGCTTGGATTCATAAAAACTTTTTCTCATCTCCGCTCAACATTGCGCTAACTATCATCAGTTTATACATCCTGTATTTACTGGTGCCACCGATGGTGCAGTGGGTATTTATTGATGCCACTTGGTCAGGTACATCAAAAGCAGACTGTACCGCAGGGGGTGCTTGCTGGGCCTTTATTGCCGTGTATTTTGACCAATTTATGTATGGTCTCTATCCAGAGGCAGAGTACTGGCGAGTAAATACCGCTTTGGTGTTACTGATTGCTTTGGTTGCCATGTTTGCAATCAAAGCCGTCAACAAAGCCATGTTAGCGGGTGTCATTATTCTGGTTTATCCAGTTGTGGCTTACTTCCTGTTCGCTGGCGGCGTGTTTGGCTTGGCAGTCGTAGAAACAGCCAATTGGGGTGGTTTGTTCCTCACTACCTTACTGGGTGTGGTTGGGATTGTGGCCTCATTCCCGCTGGGTATTGTGTTGGCCTTAGGGCGTCGCTCGAACATGCCGATCGTAAAATCTGTGTGTGTGGTCTTTATCGAGACGATTCGTGCGGTTCCTTTGATCACCATTTTGTTTATGGCATCGGTAATGATCCCGCTGTTCCTGCCCGATGGCATGAACTTCAATAAGCTGTTACGCGTGGTCATTGGTATTACCCTATTCTCTGCAGCTTACATGGCGGAGGTAATTCGTGGTGGCTTGCAAGCGATTCCGAAAGGGCAATATGAAGCCGCCGATGCAATGGGCTTAACTTACTGGCAATCCATGATCCTCGTGATCTTGCCACAAGCCTTGAAACTGGTAATCCCTGGTATCGTGAACACCTTTATCGGCTTGTTCAAAGACACGACGCTGGTTTATATCGTGGGCATGTTTGACTTGCTTGGCCGGATTCAGGCCGCGAACCACGATGCCAATTGGCTAGGTACGACAACAGAGGGTTATGCCTTCGCAGGCTTTGTTTATTGGGTGATCTGTTTTGGTATGTCCCGCTACTCTATGGCGGTCGAGCGTAAATTAGATACCGGTCACAAGCGTAAGTAACGTATTTGAGGTCTTAGTAATGACAGACAGAAACATGGCACTCGCCCAACTTGAGCCGGGCGAAGAAGCAATCATCCAGTTTACTGATGTAAATAAATGGTATGGCGAATTTCACGTACTAAAAAACATCAACTTCAGCGTCAAAAAAGGCGAGCGTATTGTCGTGTGTGGTCCTTCCGGTTCCGGTAAATCCACTATGACTCGTTGCATTAACCGCCTGGAAGAGCACCAAAAGGGGCAGATTCTGGTTGATGGTATCGAGATGAACGATAACCTGAAAAACATCGAAGCAATTCGTAAAGATGTGGGGATGGTGTTCCAGCACTTTAACCTGTTCCCACATCTCACTATCTTGGAAAACCTCACTTTGGCGCCGATCTGGGTACGTAAAACACCGAAGAAAGAAGCTGAAGAAATGGCGATGCACTACTTGGAACGGGTAAAGATCGCTAACCAAGCGAATAAATTCCCTGGTCAGCTTTCTGGTGGTCAGCAGCAGCGTGTAGCGATTGCCCGCGGTCTGTGTATGAAGCCACGAATTATGCTATTCGACGAACCCACTTCAGCACTTGACCCAGAAATGATCAAGGAAGTGTTGGACGTTATGATTCAGCTAGCCGATGAAGGTATGACCATGGTGTGTGTAACCCATGAAATGGGCTTCGCCAAAACCGTAGCTGACCGAGTGGTCTTCATGGATGCCGGCGAAATCGTCGAAGCGAATACGCCACACGAATTCTTCGAAAACCCACAGCATGATCGGACTCAGTTGTTCTTGAGCCAAATTCTGAACCACTGATCAAGACAATTCATGTAAACCTGATCTAAAAAGCCCCTCTGGGGCTTTTTTGTTAGGTATAATCTGTTAGGTTTACGTTTTTTGATTCGGGTAGGAGCAGAACTATATGGCGCCCAGCGAGGCTAATGACATCAGGGTTCGAGTAGTACACCTTGCCGATAATACCGGCAAGCTACAAGTACTTTTTCCTGATACAGCAATGCTGGACATTTCTGCACTGTCCCGACTGACTAAGCGCCGCTTTCAGCCGATTGCCAGTTACAATATAGAAGGCGATCCGCTATTGAAGCCGGGCACCAGTCCCTCGATTATTGATAAGGCTTTAGCAGAAGCAGAAAGTCTATCCCTGCGCGGCAATAGCAGCCAGTCATATAAACGTCTCAGCAATAGCGAACTGCTAGCGCGCTTTGAAGGGCCATTAACTCGAGTCGAGTCGGTTGCCATACCTGTTAGTCAGATTGCTGGTCCAGCAGATGACATTGCAGAAGATGAAACCCAAATGCTCAATGCCTTGGGTAAGTTCCAGTCTATTCGCTTGAAGCAACGCTTAGAGGAAACCCTAGAAATTCCTCCGCTTCCGGCTTCTTCCCATCGTATTATCCAACTGTGCGCCAACCCAAATGCCGGAACCGATGAGCTGTGCGAAGTTATCAGCCTTGACCCAAGTTTGTCTGCCCAAGTGATTAGCTGGGCTTCCTCCCCTTACTACGGCGTGCGGGATGAAATTGATTCGGTAGAAGATGCCATCATCCGTGTACTCGGCTTTGATATGGTGATGAATTTAGCATTGGGGTTATCTATGGGTGGGGCGTTTCAACCACCGGAAGAAGGCCCCCGCCATTATGAGGACTTTTGGTTTGGTGCGGTAGCCCGCGCTGTCTTGATGGAATCTTTAGTCAAAGCGATGCCGTCCAAGCAGCGCCCACGTTTGGGTCATGCTTATTTATCTGGTTTGCTACACAATTTCGGTTATCTGGCTATTGCGGTGGTCTTGCCGCCTCACTTTTCGATTTTATCCCGCTATATCGAAGCCAATGCCCATCTGGATTCTTCCATTATTGAAATGCATACCTTGCATTTCACCAAAGAGCAGCTCGGTTCTTGGCTACTGCGCCACTGGAATCTACCTGAAAGCATTTACACCGGGATTCGCTACAGTAAAACGCCAACCTACCGTGGTCCTCATCAAGCTCTAGCTCACCTACTTTATTTGAGTGGTCAACTGATGGACGAGGGTCCGTTAGATAAGGAGATCCTTGCAGAAGTGGGTCTCTCGGAAACCGATGCTCAGAATTGCCGCAAGCGCGTGCTTGCCTCATCCAGCGAGCTGCGCAAAATGGTCGATCTGATCAACGGCAACAAATGACCTCTCTGAATCAATCCGCCACCCAGCAATTTGACTACTGCTGGCACCCATTAAAGCGGGTGGCAAAGCAACGTATACCCAAAGCACTATGGCCTTGGCTAGCGCAAACGGCATCCTTGACCCACTGCTTGCGCCAAGCCGGACATTTAGAAGTTCAAGTGCTGGAAGATTGTTGGGGTAAAGCTACCCATAGGGAGCAGCGTCGTCTGGGGTTACATCCACGAGAGGCGGTACGGGTGCGTACGGTACTTCTGCATGTAGATGGTATCCCCGTCGTTTATGGTCGTTCCATCATCCCGGCCCGCTCGCTGCGGGGACACTGGCGCTTTCTCACTCATTTAGGTAGCAAGCCACTGGGCGGCTATCTCTATCGTCAGACCCGACAAACACGCAGCCGTATTGAAATCACCCGACTCCCTGCTGGTATACTCAGCCATCGTACAGAGGCCCTTTGGGCCAGACGCTCGGTATTTTATGGCTACGGCCCTGGCGTACTGGTAAACGAAGCCTTTTTCCCAGAAATTGACACCTTGCAGCCACCCAAATTGACTTATGAGTAAATTAAAAGACTACGCGGATTTAACCCGTTTTAATCGCCCAATCGGCTCTTTGCTATTGATGTGGCCAACCCTATGGGCCCTATGGATCGCAGGACAGGGTTCACCAGATTGGGACTTAGTGCTTATTTTTGTACTCGGTGTCTTTGCCATGCGTTCTGCAGGATGTGTCATTAATGATTATGCTGATCGCCATGTGGATGGGCATGTGGAACGTACCAAACAGCGTCCATTACCTTCTGGGCGTGTTAGTGAAAAAGAAGCACTAGCGCTCTTTATTGTATTAGGTTTGCTAAGCTTTGGCTTGGTACTAATGACCGATTGGCAAACAGTATTGTTATCGTTCGTTGGCTTATTTCTCGCAGCCCTTTACCCTTTTATGAAGCGCTATACCCACCTACCCCAATTGTTTCTGGGGTTAGCCTTTTCTTGGGCCATTCCGATGGCTTACAGCGCCCAAGGGGGAAGCTTATTAGACCCAATTTTATGGATGCTCTTTGTCGCCAACGCCCTATGGACGATTGCTTACGATACCTACTATGCCATGACAGACCGTCCTGACGATCTTAAGGTGGGCATCAAATCCACCGCTATTCTGTTTGGTCGTGCCGATTTATTTGTCATCGTCTGCCTACAGGGGCTGATGTTGTCATTAATGCTGTGGATTGGGGTATTAAGTAACTTAGGTATTGCTTACTACATCTCAATCATTGTCGCTATCATACTGTTTTATAAGCAATTTCAGCAGGCAAAAAGCCGTGATCGGCAAGCCTGCTTCCGCTCTTTCTTAGATAATAACCGTATCGGTTACTGTTTATTTGCTGGAATCCTCGTCGGCTATTACATTTGAATATGGCAGTCATGTGACAATTTAATCTAATTGTCACAAAAGCCCGCTTTAATAAAACCGTTCGTGAGATGAGGGTATAATCCTGTGACCGGTAAAAAAGTATTAATTATAGATGACGAGGCACCAATCAGAGAGATGATTGCTGTCGCGCTCGAAATGGCAGGCTATGAATATTTAGAAGCTGCCAACAGCCAACAAGGCCATGAAATCATTGTTGACCACCGCCCTGACTTGATCTTAGTCGATTGGATGATGCCGGGGGGTAGCGGCATTGAGTTGACCCGTCGTTTGAAGAAAGATCCCACGACCGCTGAAATCCCGGTGATTATGTTGACCGCCAAGAGCGAAGAAGACAACAAAATTCAAGGATTAGAAGCGGGAGCAGACGACTATATTACTAAGCCATTTTCTCCTCGTGAATTGGTAGCACGCCTAAAAGCCGTTTTACGTCGTGCTACCCCACAAGGTGTGGACGAGCCCATCGAAGTGGATGGTTTGCTGCTTGACCCGATCAGCCAACGGGTTAGCATCGGTAGCACCCCGATTGAAATGGGGCCGACAGAATATCGCCTGCTAAAATTCTTGATGACCCACCAAGAACGGGCCTATTCCAGGGCTCAATTGCTGGACCAAGTTTGGGGTGGCAACGTCTATGTGGAAGAACGTACCGTCGATGTGCATATTCGTCGGTTGCGTAAAGCCATTGGCGAATCCCACGATTTCTTAATCCAAACGGTACGGGGAACAGGCTACCGTTTTTCATCTAAACGGATTGCTTAAACGCTTATGAAAGAGATTTGGCGTCGCGCCATTTTGAATTGGTCAATAGGGTTGATCGCCGTACTGGTGATTGGCGTGGTGCTGAAGCACCCCTTGGAGCTGGTATTTATTTACGTGCTCGGCTCACTGTATTTGCAGTTTTATCAGCTATACCAATTTCACTCTTGGTTACGTCGCTCAGGCAAGGCTTCGCCTCCAGAGTCCTCTGGTATTTGGGGGGAAGTGTTTGATGCCGTCTATCGTTTGCAGAAAAAACAGCGTAAATCCAAACGCCGGATGCGTCAGGCTTTGAATCGGGTGGAAAACTCTACCGCAGCCTTAAAAGAAGGCGTTATCATGGCGGACAGCCAAGGAGCGCTGGAATGGTGGAATAACTCCGCGGGGCATTTACTCGGGCTGATGCGACCAGTCGACCGAGGTCAACCCATCACCAATATCTTACGCAACCCAGATTTCTTTCGTTACTTTAGTCAGAAACGTTTTGGTGAGCCGCTGGTCATTAAATCTCCAGCCAAGGAAGGGATGTATATCGAGATACAAACCACCTTGTATGACCAGAACGATCATTTGATCTTTGTACGGGATGTCACCCGACTACACCTTTTGGAGCAAATGCGTAAAGATTTCGTCGCCAATGCCTCCCACGAACTAAAAACGCCACTGACGGTGATTAAAGGTTATCTGGAAACACTCGGTATGTTTAAAGATAACCTGCCGGCAAGTATGCAGCGCGGTATCGACAATATGACGGATCAGTCTGCCCGTATGGAGCAGCTAATTGAGGATTTATTGTTATTGTCGCGCTTAGAAGCCAATGAAAAACCGGAAAATCACCAGTGGATCAATCTAGCGGAGTTAGCCACCACACTGCAGAAAATGGCGAATCCACTACTGGATGAGCGCTTTGAGCTAAACTTTGATATTCCCAACGACAGCTTTATTTATGGGGCTTATAACGAGCTTTATAGCGCCTTCTCCAACTTGGTATTGAACGCTATCAAGTACTCACCGGAAGGTGGCAATATCCAAGTAAGTTGGCGCAACACCGAGGTCAGTGGCATTTTTACCGTCAAAGATGAAGGGATTGGTATCGATCCGCGCTATATCCCACGCCTTACTGAACGCTTCTTCCGCGTGGACAAGGGCCGTAGTTCAGCGACTGGGGGCACAGGACTAGGCCTAGCCATAGTCAAACATGTGCTCATTCATCATAGTGCAAAATTACAGGTGAATAGCCAACCTAACTATGGCTCGACCTTCTCCTGTTATTTCCCTGCTGACCGAGTGCGTAAGGACCCCCTATTGCAGGCGGTCACCAATACGGATCTCGCTCCCACCAATGATTCCCAGCGCGAGCGGACTTAGTTAAACCGCATCAAACAGAGCCGTTAGAAAAGCTTCTTTCTCGTGATCTTGGTCGATAAGAGCCAAGGTCACCGTAAGGAAAGCGGAGTCTGGCTTTTTCTCTGTGGTAGCAACGGACTGCACATAGTAATTCAAGCGATTTAATTGCTTTTCGTGTTCTAAATCGAGCACCGCTTGATCTAGCACCGTGGGGATCACATCATCACTTTTGATCAGCAAAGTGACTTCCTGCTTACTCAAGTGGATGACCATGCAACGAAATTGTTTACCGGCAAAACGTACCAAGGTCGGTATCTTAACATCCTTAGTTTTCACTACGGCAGCGGGGGGTGGCGTAATCTTGCTGGAACTTGTTACCCGTTGCTTACCAGCACCACCAGTAAGAATATCTAAGGAAGCAGAAGCTACGCCACCAGGCGTGACTGTCGCGCGCTGACCACTTTTCAACTTACCATCGAGATTATGTTTTTTTGCCGCAGATAGTACCTTATTGACTAACTGTTCCGCCGAAAAAGGCTTGCCCATATAGTCAGTCACACCGGTTTGGACAGCCTCGACAACATGACTTTTGTCGCCACGGCTAGTAATCATGACAAAAGGGAGGGTTTCCTTGCTGTACTGAGGTTGCTTGCGACACCAATCTAGCAGCTCCACCCCCGTCATTTCTGGCATCTCCCAGTCACACAGCACCATGTCGAACTTGACCTTTTCCAACATTTGCTGAGCTTTGCGTCCGTTAACCGCTTCTTCGACCGTGACGCTGGGAAATTGCTTACGCAGGGTGCGTTTGATCAAATCACGGGTAAAGGTTGCATCATCAACGACGAGTATCTTTAATGACATGGGTAGGGCGGTCCTTTTGTTGTTGAGTCAGTAAGTCAGAAAAATGATATTGGCCATCCAGTTGGCTAACCCATAATAGCGTAGCGGCGACTACCGCAACAGGCATCATAATCAAGTTCAGTACCGGAATGGTGACTGCAAGCATCATGATAAACCCAAAGGTCCAACACAAAAATGGTTGTTCACGTAACGTCTCACGCATCAAGCGAAAGCTAATCTTATTATTATCAAAGGCATAATCCATATACTGTACAGCCAGCATCCAAGCGGAAAACAATAGCAGTAGTACTGGCGCAACAATGTTCACTAAAGGCACAAAGGACAATAAAAACAAACCGATAAAACGTGGTAAGAAGTAGCCTAGCTTTTGTAATTCACGCTGTATGCTCCGCCCTACCATCGCCATAATAGCCTGGGCATTTAAATCATCATCAAAAGTTTTACCGGTCAGCTTGGTCTCAACTTTTTCAGCCAAAATCGCCATAAATGGCGCGGCTAAAATATTCACCCCAACGGAAAAGCTATAGAACAACAAGATCCCGACTAGGATGGCAAAAATCACTTGAAACACCACATGGATAAACGACAACCAATCTGGTACGTAGGCCATTAACCCATCTACCGCTACCCCCAAGTAGCTCAATGCCACAATATAAATGAGTGCTAATAAGGCGATGTTAGCCGCTAAGGGAGCTAAGACAAATAGTCTTAAATCGGGGGAAAACAATAAGGGAAATGCTCGCCCAAATGCGGCGATGACTTTAAACGGCTGGGTAATCAACGCTATATCCTTTCGTCATTACAAACAATATCGTGTAGATGGGGATAGTATCACGGGAGACAAGGTGCGATAAAAACCAATGCACCAAAAAGTCATTCACGGACAAACGTGTCTTTTTGTAACTTTAACCAGATTAAAACAGGTATTTGTGTGACTTTTGGTTATTATTTGGCAAAGATGTAATCAATGGGCCAAATTGATGCTATTCCGAGTTTTCTTCCTTTTGACGCTATTCTTCAGTACGCCATGGACCCAGGCGTTGCCACTACCGGATCATGCCCCGATTCTCACAGTCACGGGGGCAATAAAGATTACCAATCAGCCAGGCAAAGCAGTCTTCGATGCCGCTATGCTCGCTCGACTCGAACAAAAGGTGGTTGTGACCCACAACCCCTGGAGCACATCGGCTCGTCGCTATCGCGGGGTGACGCCTCAAGCCCTACTCGATGCGGTGGGAGCAGACGGTAATGTGCTTCGTATCAAAGCTCTGAACAACTATATAACAGAAGTTCCAGTGAGTGATTTTCGACGTTTTGATGTGGTTTTCGCTACCCATGTGGACGGCGAAATCATGTCGGTACGATCGAAAGGTCCAATTATGTTGGTATACAATTTTGACTCCTCACCCACATTACAAGCCGAGGTCTATTACGGGCGCTCAATCTGGCAGATTACCTCAATCGAAGTCATACAACGCGAGCCCTAACCTACCATGCCAGATACGTCTTTATTTGTGCAGATGAAACAGCGTGTACATCAGCTCATTTTAGCGGCTACCCTAACTGCCCTATTACTGTTGGGGGCATTGGTTGTTTACTTAAGTATGCAAGCCAATGAAGCCAGTTATGTTAACGCACGCAGTGCGTTCGAGAGCTCCCGCTGGAATGCCTTGCAGCTCCAGGTGCAAACCTATCGCTTTGCTAACTATCTGCAACGTCTTAGCAAGGACGACTTACCACTACAGGGCGACTCATTATTTCAATATGACCTGTTAATGAGTCGCATCGATTTACTGCGTACCGGTCAAATCGGTGACTTGGTAAAGACCTTCGGGGGTGGTCGAGTTACCCGGCTCATCAATATTATTAATGGTGAATTTGAGTTAATTGGTGCCAGTCTGGCGCGGCTTGAGCAAGGCGATTTAGCGGTCGTAAGCAATATTCTCGCCCGTTTAGAGGTAACGGATACACGCATCAATGAGTTGGTAGTATTAGTTAATGAAGGCGCCAATGACCATGTCACGGAACAACGTAATCAACTGAATCACCAACTTGAGCTATTGCAAAATCTATGTGTCTTGTTAACGCTCACCTTGGCTGCATTACTGATACTGCTGCGGCAACAGACAAAACAACTACAGACCTTACGTAGCCAAGGGAAGCAACTTGAAGCACAGTTGGAAGCACAAGCGAAGCAACACACTAATGAACTTATTTGTCTGGTAAAGCAATTACATCCGAGTGTGGCCGAATTAGTCGGAGGCTTGTCACCCCAGAGCGAGTTATCAGCGGCTGATACACGACGCATTCGCTTCAAAGCACAACAACTCGATCGAAATTTGAATGCTATCCAAGCACTGATTACACCATTTGAGCCGCAACACCTTAAGGAAAATCTGACCGCCACTGTCGAAGTGTTTGATACACTCTTCGAGCAGCTAATTCCCCAATTACGATTTCAGCACAATCGGCTGATCTTGCGCCTAGATCCTTCACTTCCCGCACAGCTAACAACCGACTTTGTACTGCTGCAGCAAACCATTTCCCCACTGCTAGAAAGCGTTATGCTGCATGATTCCAATCAGTGTTTTGCCCTAACAATACAAACTTCAGATTTGCCGGTACCGACCAATGGTTTGTTCCAAGCCCCAATAATGGTTCAATGCCACCTACAGACTAGCGTAAAAGATTTCTTTTCCGAGGCTGCAAAAGCCATGTTAATTGAGCCTTTGCATAACTCAGAAAATGATGGGCTGATGACCTATGTATGCGAATTGGGTGTAAGCCTGACACTTATGAAGCTTCGTCTCGAACAGTTGGGCGGAGGATTGCGCCTGAGTATAAAACCCGACCAAACCCTAGATTTTTTACTCGATCTTCCCTTTGAAAAGGTTCACCTTGCTCCGACACTAGCGGTAAAGACCGCTCCTTTAAGTGGCCATATCCACTTAGTAAAAAGTGAGCAGTTTGATGGGCATAGCTATCAAAACACTATTCTCGTGCACATATTAAGTAACATGGGACTAATCGTCAGCCAAAGCACATCCTTGGTAAATCAAGAAGACGCTACTAAAGCCGACTTAATTCTACTGGCAAACCATAATCCGATTGCCGCAATGCTAACATTACCTGAGCTACACAAAGATCAGGATGAATACGATATACCGACTGAAGCTCTTATTCCGTTGCCGGCAATTATCACCTTCGCAACCCTAAGAACCTTCTTACAACGCTTTTTAGGAGAACACCATGGCTCTGCTTGATACAGCTCAACTTGATACCATGAGCGAAATTATTGGTAAGGAAACCTACCGCACCATTTTTCAAAGCTATTTAGCTGACAGCGCTGCAAAGTTGGCACAACTCAAAGAAGTCGTCGATGCTCAAGATGCGGACCACATAGAAAAGCTTAGCCACTCGCTAAAATCAGCGACATCCAATTTAGGCATGGTGGATTTGGCAGCACGCTTCGCGACCATGGAACAACAAGGGAAAGCGGCAGATGTAGCGGGTGCACAAGCCTCTTTAGGCGGTTTAGATAGCTTATATCAGGACTCAATAGCAGCGTTAGAAGAGTATCTCGCCTAACTCAGCTAAAGACCCAAAAAAGACCTGCCGCAGCAGGTCAGAGTGTCGATAAACCCCAGCTTTTTGCTGGGGTTTTCAGAGTGTCGATAAACCCCAGCTTTTTGTTGGGGTTTTGTTTTTATTTTAAAAGTGAACTCTCGATAGCTGGATTTAGTCAGCGTCTCTTGTAATCGGTCTCAGAGAAGTGTCGGAGCACTTGAAGTCCATTTCAAGCGCTCTTTAAGCAAGATAGCCCCTTAACTAAGCAATAGGGCGATCTTTTTCATATTTTGGGCGGCAGCTGTCAGTAGACACTGTGAAGATACTTTGTCTATTCCTCTAAACCTCGCGTAGCGATACCCATGTAGTTCCTTTGCGTCCGCAAAACTCCGTTCTACCGTTTCTTTTCGCCTTGCGTAAATA
>NZ_VFRR01000090.1 GCF_006385675.1 Maribrevibacterium harenarium
GTTGTATCCGCTCTGTCAGGTGACATAGCAACCATAGATGCTGCTGTGCGCGTTTGAATCGTTTGAGTTTACTACCGTAATAGTTGATGAGCTCACCGAAGTGTTGTCGATTTTTAAGAGACAGATTAAGCCCATCGATAACGCCATTGATTTGCGTGCGCCATGGCGCTAACTGATGATAAAGGGCAAGCTCTTTTTTAAGTTCAGGTACGGTCAGACTTTTTGCACCGCCTCTGAGCTGGTTCAGGCTTAGTCCGTCATCAATGGCTGTTATGCTGTCCAGAAAGACGTGAAGTTCAGGACTGGTGAGTTGATTAAGTTGGTGCGCCAGGTCTTTTCTGACCTGCTGCATCGCTCTGCTTATCAGTCTCTGGAGTACGGTGTACCTAGGGATAGCAATGCTGTGACAGCAAGGATAGTATCCCTGCCCCAGGGTCTGTAGAGATTGTTCATTGGGGGCATTTTGTTCTGGCTTGGGATGTTATAGCCGATCCAGAAATGCCATTTGATGAAACCCATAAGCTCAACACAATGCAGCTTGCATTGAGAGCCCTGCCTGGTTTGACGGAGTGGCAGAGCTTTTCTGAAAGAGCATTCTCTACTGAGGGAGCTAAGAAGCCACACATTCTGGTGATCATTGATAGAGCGAATCTAGAATCGCCTCTGGAGTTGATAGTGGCGCACTCTGAGTCTCCAGTGATGAACGCAGAAAGTATCCAGTCGATCGTAGACAGCTACGTTAAGGAACAGTGAAGATGACTGATCGAAGGGACGATGATCCCACTTTCGTGGGAAGGTCTGCTGAGCTCGACCTGCTTGCCAAAGAAGCAACGATTTTGGACGCATCCGAGAACGACAATACCAATAGAGCATTGGAGAATGCGGTCAAACACTTCACAAAGGTCTTTGGCGGTCGGCTCCCATGCACAGATGAAGACCTGAAAAACTACCTCGTGATGTACGCTGGTAAGCTGAGTGTTGCAACTCTGGAACAGCGCAGGGTTCTCATTGGCCGTTGGCACAAAGAAAACGGCTTTGAGCATAATCCTAATGATTCAGAGCTTGTGCGGAAAATAATGCGGGGAATACGGCGGAAGTTTGGTAAAAAGCCTAAGCAGGCAAAACCGGCTCCGTTAAGAGTCATTGAAAAAGTATGTTCGCACCTGGATGAAGTTCAGGAAAGCATTAAGGATGAAAAGAATAGCCAGAAGCTGAGAGCTATCAGAGACAAGGCCATGCTGCTAACGGCGTTCTGGTTTGGATTGCGCTCCGACGAACTCATTAACATCCGTGCTTGTGACATCAAATTTCATTGGGATGGCGATACCCCATATTTCGAGTTATTTCTTCCAAAATCGAAAACGGATAGAGATGGCCAGGGAACGACAAAGAAACTGGATTCACTGCCAAACCTATGTCCTATGCGAGCGATTAGAGACTGGATTGAAGCAAGGTGCAGAGGTGTCGATGTAAAATCCTTTAGAGAAAGCGAAGTACCTCTATTTGCAAAAGTTAGTCGTTGGGGAGATGTCTCAGAAACCCATATACATCCAAACTCGATCAACAAGCTTTTCAAAGGGCTTTTGGAATCCGGAGGCGTTGATCCAGAGGAATATAGTACCCATAGTATGCGCCGTGGCGTTGCGAACTGGATTATAGATTCTGGAGCTTCTGTTGCTGAACTGAAAGAGTGGATCGGTTGGAGAGATACCAGAACAGCAATGCGTTACCTGGATGGTAAGTCTTCCCTGCCAAGCAAGATTATTGAGAGGAAGTTACAGACAGGATCACTTCTCAGCGATACAAACCCTAGACGGCTCAGTAGCCCTGAAGATTAACAGGGCTGTTTGAGGTAAGCTGTCAGTCAATTTAGGTGTCTGATTGTCAGCTTAATGGCGAATGAAACGACATTTCGGGTAGTTGCTGCATCCCAGGAACTGTTTTCCTTCGTTTGTTCCACGTTTGGACGTTCTCATAACGAGAGAACCGCCACATCTAGGACAGTTGGTCGTATCCCTTTCATCAGGGGTTGTATTTGTCATTTTCTTTAGTGATTTAGCGTGAGCGATATGCTTTCGCTTGTTTGTGAATGAGTTATCTAGTTTACCTCGACTAAGGGGTTCTAGGGATTTTCCGTCCAAAAACGACAAAGTGCTCTGGAGGCCACGCCGTCCGCGGCCTCCAGAGGGGTATTACTTTTTTGGCGCTTCACATAGCCAGTCACAATAAATCAATCACTTAGCAGTCTGAATGTCGCATTTGGACGGAAAATCCCTAGAACCCCAGGGAGGACTTTCCGCAACCGGCCGTTCGATGCGGCACCGATGGCCTTCGCGCAGGGGTAGTGAATCCGCCAGGATTGACTTGCGCTGCCCTACCTCTCACTAGTGAGGGGCGGCAGCGCATCAAGCGGTGAGCGCACTCCGGCACCGCCAACTTTCAGCACATGCGTGTAAATCATCGTCGTAGAGACGTCGGAATGGCCGAGCAGATCCTGCACGGTTCGAATGTCGTAACCGCTGCGGAGCAAGGCCGTCGCGAACGAGTGGCGGAGGGTGTGCGGTGTGGCGGGCTTCGTGATGCCTGCTTGTTCTACGGCACGTTTGAAGGCGCGCTGAAAGGTCTGGTCATACATGTGATGGCGACGCACGACACCGCTCCGTGGATCGGTCGAATGCGTGTGCTGCGCAAAAACCCAGAACCACGGCCAGGAATGCCCGGCGCGCGGATACTTCCGCTCAAGGGCGTCGGGAAGCGCAACGCCGCTGCGGCCCTCGGCCTGGTCCTTCAGCCACCATGCCCGTGCACGCGACAGCTGCTCGCGCAGGCTGGGTGCCAAGCTCTCGGGTAACATCAAGGCCCGATCCTTGGAGCCCTTGCCCTCCCGCACGATGATCGTGCCGTGATCGAAATCCAGATCCTTGACCCGCAGTTGCAAACCCTCACTGATCCGCATGCCCGTTCCATACAGAAGCTGGGCGAACAAACGATGCTCGCCTTCCAGAAAACCGAGGATGCGAACCACTTCATCCGGGGTCAGCACCACCGGCAAGCGCCGCGACGGCCGAGGTCTTCCGATCTCCTGAAGCCAGGGCAGATCCGTGCACAGCACCTTGCCGTAGAAGAACAGCAAGGCCGCCAATGCCTGACGATGCGTGGAGACCGAAACCTTGCGCTCGT
>NZ_VFRR01000091.1 GCF_006385675.1 Maribrevibacterium harenarium
GTTTTCTTGCCCAATCTGAAAGCTTCATTTACACCAATATATTACTATGTATATACATACAGTAACATAAAATCAGCAACAGTTGCAAACCCTGCCGGAAGAAACTATCTATTTTGAGGATGCCCAAAACTACCGGGTTGCAGTCTAGTTACTAGGCAGAGCTCCTAGAAATACTAGGAGCAAATCCTATCTCATAACAACCTACAGCGAGGAGAACAAAATGATTGTGCGTCAATTACAGGAATGCGAACAAACCGAACGCCGCGTGGTGTCCCCAGATGGTAAATGGCAAAGTGTGCGCATGTTGCTCAAAGGGGATGAAATGGGCTACTCCTTCCATATCACCACCATCTTTGCCGGAGCGGAATGCCAGTTCCATTATCAAAATCACTTTGAATCAGTATTTTGTATTGAGGGTGAAGGGGAGATTGAAAGCCGAGAAGATGGCAAGGTTTATCCCATCACTCCGGGTACGTTATACAACCTCAATCTTCATGATCGCCATACGCTAAGGGCCTTCACGGAATTGAAATTAGCCTGTGTGTTTAACCCACCGGTCACTGGGCAAGAGGTGCACAATAAAGAGGGCGCTTACGAGTTAGTGGATTAATGGCAGCGAGCGCTTAGAAATTGCGTCAGATTGTGCGCTAATGCGTAAAACATGCTTAATATTTAGGCGTCCTTGTGACACACTACGCCCCCGGTTAAAACAATGGCTGATGTGGGCTCAGCTAACACAAGAGTACTAGGTAAAAATGGGACAACATACAGTAGAAAAAATTGGCGGTACGTCCATGAGTGACTACCGTTCGGTGCGCGATAACATTATCTTCAAACCAAGTGGTGAAGATCTTTACCAACGTATTTTCGTCGTCTCTGCCTATGGTGGTATGACAGATAAATTGTTGGAGCATAAGAAGACCGGTGACGCCGGTGTGTATGCGTTGTTTTCTAAAGATCGCCAAGAAAATACGTGGCGCGAAGCACTTAAACACGTACGCGAGTCTATGTTGGATATTAACCGTCAGCTATTTGGCGAGAGTGAGCTGCTAAAACAAGCCGATGAGTTTATTGAGACCCGTTTGGATCAAGCCTCTGAAGTGTTAGAAGACTTAGGTCGTCTCTGCTCCCATGGCCACTTTGCTATCAGCGAGCACCTTTCTACCGTTCGGGAAATGCTTGCCAGCCTTGGTGAAGCGCACAGCGCGTGGAACATGGCCCATTTGCTAAAACGCGATGGCGTGAATGCAGTGTTTGTCGATCTTACGGGTTGGAATGCGTCTACGCACATGTCATTGGATGATCGCGTATTGGATTCTTTCAAAGATGTGGATTTGGCTACCCAGTTGCCGATTGCGACTGGCTACGCCCATAGCGAAACTGGTCTGATGACGACATTTGACCGTGGCTACTCAGAAATGACCTTTAGCCGTATTGCGGTACTAACGGAAGCCCGTGAAGCCGTGATTCACAAAGAGTTCCACCTAAGTAGTGCTGATCCTCGTTTAGTCGGTGAAGACAAAGCCGTACCGATTGGCCGTACTAACTATGACGTGGCGGATCAGTTGGCTAACTTGGGGATGGAAGCGATTCACCCGAAAGCCGCCAAAGGCTTGCGTCAAAGCAAAATCGCTCTGCGCGTGAAAAATACTTTTGAACCGGATCACAGCGGTACTTTAATTACCGGTGACTACGTATCTGATGCGCCTTGTGTCGAAATCATCGCCGGTTGCCGTGGTGTTTACGCGGTCGAGTTGTTTGACCAAGAAATGGCGGGTGAGATTGACCAGTTTGATATTGGTATCTTGCAGGTGTTGAACTCTTTGGGGGCACACATTATTGCCAAAGACATCAACGCGAACAGTATTACCCACTACCTTGGTACCAACCTGAAAACCATGAAACGGGTGATGCGTATCTTGCGCGAACAGTTCCCTGGCGCAGAAATTAATCAGCGCAAAGTGTCGATTGTTTCCGCTATCGGTTCCGATATGAAAACTACCGGTATGCTAGCCAAAGCAGTAAAAGCGATTTCTGAGCAAGATATCAACGTAATCGCTATGCACCAGTCTATGCGTCAGGTGGATATGCAGTTCGTGGTCGATGAAGAAGACTACGATGTGGCCATCCGCAGCCTACACAAAGAATTGGTGGAAGTTCACAACCATGGCCGCGCTATCTGCTTAGCATCCTAATTGCGGTTTATATTGGCTGAATTGAAAAGGCTCTCCGATATGGAGGGCCTTTTTAGTTAGTGCAGTGCTGATTTCTTCTGTGCTTCGATGGTTTCAGTAATGGCTTGTGGTAGCGCGTTGAATAGCGCTTCCGGCAGTGCTTTTGCGACTAGGTATCCTTGTCCCAAATCGCAGTGGATCTTGGCGAGGAAATCAAGTTGTTGTTCGGTTTCGATCCCCTCTGCGGTAACTTGCAAATTCAGCTTGTGGGCCATCGCCGTAATCGCTTCGACGATCATTTTATCGTCTGGGTCCCGTTCCAAGTCCATAACAAAGGACTTATCAATTTTTAGCAGATCGACCGGCAAATTTTTCAGCTGATTGAGGGAAGAAAAACCGGTGCCAAAGTCATCAATCGCGATACATATACCGAGATCCTTGAGCCGGTTTAATACATGCTTCGCCAGTTCCATGTCTTCCAATACCATGGATTCCGTGATTTCAAAACCAATATAGTGGCCAGGAATGCCATAGTCTTGAATGAGCCCTTTCACTAAAGGGAGTAGTGTAGGGTCTGCTACCTGTACCGACGATAAGTTCACATGGATAATGATAGGAGGTAGGTTTAAGTCTTGACGACGCTTAGCGTAGGTAAATGCCTCGCGAATAACATGGTGTCCGAGCTCTATAATGTGCCGTTCCTAGTTGTATGGAAAAATATTCCATATCGCCGGGCGAACAGTGTTCCCGGCTGTGAGTGCTCCAAGCTTACGCTCGGGCACTTACCCCCGAGGTATGGGACACCATCTTAGATTCTGCGCCTTCTGATTGCGCTACAGACCTAGATTGCTCTCGCTTCGAGAGTAGC
>NZ_VFRR01000092.1 GCF_006385675.1 Maribrevibacterium harenarium
TAAAACCACTTTGGTGTTATATGGTCAAGCCTCACGAGCAATTAGTATTGGTTAGCTCAATGCCTCACAGCACTTACACACCCAACCTATCAACGTCCTAGTCTCGAACGGCTCTTTAGGGAACTTATGTTCCAGTGAGATCTTATCTTGAAGGAGGCTTCCCGCTTAGATGCTTTCAGCGGTTATCCCGTCCGAACATAGCTACCCGGCAATGCCACTGGCGTGACAACCGGAACACCAGAGGTTCGTTCACTCCGGTCCTCTCGTACTAGGAGCAACTCTTCTCAAATCTCAAACGTCCACGGCAGATAGGGACCGAACTGTCTCACGACGTTCTAAACCCAGCTCGCGTACCACTTTAAATGGCGAACAGCCATACCCTTGGGACCGGCTTCAGCCCCAGGATGTGATGAGCCGACATCGAGGTGCCAAACACCGCCGTCGATGTGAACTCTTGGGCGGTATCAGCCTGTTATCCCCGGAGTACCTTTTATCCGTTGAGCGATGGCCCTTCCATACAGAACCACCGGATCACTAAGACCTACTTTCGTACCTGCTCGACGTGTCTGTCTCGCAGTTAAGCGCGCTTTTGCCTTTACACTCTTTGCATGATTTCCGACCATGCTGAGCGCACCTTCGTGCTCCTCCGTTACTCTTTGGGAGGAGACCGCCCCAGTCAAACTACCCACCACACAGTGTCCTCGACCCGGATTACGGGTCTGAGTTAGAACCTCAAACATACCAGGGTGGTATTTCAAGGATGGCTCCATGAGAACTGGCGTCCTCACTTCAAAGCCTCCCACCTATCCTACACAAGTAGGTTCAAAGTTCACTGTGAAGCTATAGTAAAGGTTCACGGGGTCTTTCCGTCTAGCCGCGGATACACAGCATCTTCACTGCGATTTCAATTTCACTGAGTCTCGGGTGGAGACAGTGTGGCCATCGTTACGCCATTCGTGCAGGTCGGAACTTACCCGACAAGGAATTTCGCTACCTTAGGACCGTTATAGTTACGGCCGCCGTTTACTTGGGCTTCGATCAAGAGCTTCGCTTGCGCTAACCCCATCAATTAACCTTCAAGCACCGGGCAGGCGTCACACCCTATACGTCCACTTTCGTGTTTGCAGAGTGCTGTGTTTTTAATAAACAGTCGCAGCCACCTGGTATCTTCGACCGGTCAAAGCTTACGGAGCAAGTCCTTCACCTTAACCGGCGCACCTTCTCCCGAAGTTACGGTGCCATTTTGCCTAGTTCCTTCACCCGAGTTCTCTCAAGCGCCTTGGTATTCTCTACCTGACCACCTGTGTCGGTT
Organism: Maribrevibacterium harenarium; assembly: GCF_006385675.1. Lineage (GTDB taxonomy): Bacteria > Pseudomonadota > Gammaproteobacteria > Pseudomonadales > Marinomonadaceae > Marinomonas > Marinomonas harenarium. The sequence goes on from NZ_VFRR01000092.1 coordinate 1,313, forward strand.
TCGGGTACGGTCGGTGTATATCTGAAGCTTAGAAGTTTTTCCTGGAAGCATGGCATCAACCACTTCGTCCAAAAGAGGACTCGTCGTCAGTTCTCGGTCTTAAGAGGAACCGGATTTGCCTAATTCCTCAACCTACCGCCTTAAACACGGACTACCATCGCCGTGCTGGCCTAGCCTTCTCCGTCTCTCCATCGCAATATACATCGGTACAGGAATATTAACCTGTTTCCCATCGACTACGCTTTTCAGCCTCGCCTTAGGGGCCGACTCACCCTGCCCTGATTAACATGGGACAGGAACCCTTGGTCTTCCGGCGGGGAGGTTTTTCACCCCCCTTATCGTTACTCATGTCAACATTCGCACTTCTGATACCTCCAGCCTGCCTTACAGCTTGACCTTCAACGGCTTACAGAACGCTCCTCTACCGCTTACACATAAGTGTAAACCCGTAGCTTCGGTGTACAGTTTTAGCCCCGTTATATCTTCCGCGCAGGCCGACTCGACTAGTGAGCTATTACGCTTTCTTTAAAGGGTGGCTGCTTCTAAGCCAACCTCCTAGCTGTCTAAGCCTTCCCACATCGTTTCCCACTTAACTGTAACTTTGGGACCTTAGCTGACGGTCTGGGTTGTTTCCCTTTTCACGACGGACGTTAGCACCCGCCGTGTGTCTCCCGTGCTCATACTCATTGGTATTCGGAGTTTGCATGGGGTTGGTAAGTCGGGATGACCCCCTAGCCCAAACAGTGCTCTACCCCCAATGGCAATACACGAGGCGCTACCTAAATAGCTTTCGAGGAGAACCAGCTATCTCCGAGCTTGATTAGCCTTTCACTCCTATCCACAAGTCATCCCCAGCCTTTTCAACGGATGTGGGTTCGGTCCTCCAGTTAGTGTTACCCAACCTTCAACCTGCTCATGGATAGATCGCCCGGTTTCGGGTCTAATCCTAGCAACTATGGCGCCCTATTAAGACTCGGTTTCCCTACGCCTCCCCTATTCGGTTAAGCTTGCTACTAAAATTAAGTCGTTGACCCATTATACAAAAGGTACGCAGTCACCGAACTAGGTCGGCTCCCACTGCTTGTACGTACACGGATTCAGGTTCTATTTCACTCCCCTCGCCGGGGTTCTTTTCGCCTTTCCCTCACGGTACTGGTTCACTATCGGTCAGTCAGGAGTATTTAGCCTTGGAGGATGGTCCCCCCATATTCAAACAGGATAACACGTGTCCCGTCTTACTCGATTTCATGGATAAGGTGTTTTCGTATACGGGGCTATCACCCACTATGGCGGCACTTTCCAGAGCCTTCTACTAACACCAGATCCACTTAAGGGCTAATCCCCGTTCGCTCGCCACTACTAAGGGAATCTCGGTTGATTTCTTTTCCTCCGGGTACTTAGATGTTTCAGTTCCCCGGGTTTGCCTCTGCAACCTATGTATTCAGTTACAGATACCCGCAAGCGGGTGGGTTTCCCCATTCGGACATGTTCGGATCAAAGCTTGTTTATCAGCTCCCCGAACCTTTTCGCAGATTACCACGTCCTTCATCGCCTCTGACTGCCAAGGCATCCACCGTGCACGCTTGGTCACTTGACCATATAACCCAAAATAGTTTT
>NZ_VFRR01000093.1 GCF_006385675.1 Maribrevibacterium harenarium
TGCATATTCTGCCCAAACCTGAACACCCATTCTGGATGAATGTGAACACCTCTACTGATTGAACGTGAACACCCATTCTGATTTGAATATGAACGCTTTGCCCGTCAATTGCGGAATGACCGTTCAGATTACCAGAGCTGATGTTCATATTCCCAGTACGAGTGTTCACATTCGATCAGAAATACCCCTAACGCATTGTATTTAAACAAATTGGTAAGCTGTTCTCTTTTTTCCGGGGAAACAGTGATGCCAGCAGAGAGAATTACAATGCGTAAAATTCGTGAAGTCCTTCGACTCCGGTGGCAGGCAGGATTGTCCTATCGGCAAATCCATCGAAGCACCAAAGTCAGTCTCGGTAAAATTAAGCAATTGCTTAGTCAAGCCGAGGTTCATGGCCTATCTTGGCCACTTCCTGATGAGATGAGCGAGCAGCAACTTGCCCAGCTATTCTATCCGGGATCAGACAGTCACTCGTCAACTCGCTTCCAGGTACCCGACTGGGCTGCAATGCACCAAGAATTGAAAAAGAAATTTGTGTCCAAGCAGCTACTGTGGGAGGAATATACTCAGCGTTATCCAAACCGATGCTACAGCTATTCACAATATTGTTCGCTATACATGCAGTGGTTAGGAAAGCAAAAACGCTCGATGCGCCAGCAGCATAATGCGGGTGAGAAATGCTTTGTGGATTATTGCGGCCCCACCGTGCCTATTATCAACCCAAAGACAGGAGAAGTTCATCCGGCACAGATCTTTGTTGGCGTGCTAGGGGCTTCTAATTACACTTTTGCCGAAGCAACGCGTTCGCAATCACTCCCTGACTGGTTACAGAGCCATGTACGTATGTTCGAGTACTTTGGTGGCACCCCTGATATCGTCGTTCCAGACAATCTGCGTAGCGCTGTTAACAAAGCCTGCCGATACGATCCTGAACTCAATCCCAGCTATCACCAACTTGCAGAGCATTACCAGATTGCTGTGCTGCCAGCTCGTCCCTATAAACCCAAAGATAAATCTAAGGCCGAAGTTGGAGTCCAGATTGTCGAACGCTGGATTCTAGCGCGATTACGTCACTACACGTTCTTCTCTCTAGCCGAACTGAATAGATGTATCCGAAGCCTATTGGAAGATCTCAACAAGAAGCCTTTTAGACAGTTGCCCGGCAACCGCCAGGAAGCCTTCGAACTGTTGGATAAGCCAGCACTTAAACCACTTCCAATCCATCCGTATCGTTATACCGATATCAAAACCGTCAAGGTCAACATCGACTACCATGTGGCGCATGAGAAACACCATTACTCAGTGCCGCACCAGTATGTAGGAGAAAAGCTGGAGTTACACGCCGGTGATACCCTAGTGCAGCTTTACTTCAAGCAAACTCTGATTGCCTCTCATCCACGTAAATACCACCCTGGTATGACGACCACACCAGCACATATGCCTGAGCGCCATAGCAAACAACACACTTGGACACCTGGGCGTCTGAAGCAATGGGCTCGGGACACAGGCCCTGATGTATTGCTCTGGATTACTGCTCGTTTGGAGGAAAAAGCACATCCAGAACAGGCTTACAAGGTCTCGTTGGGGCTGCTTAACTTGACGCGCCTGTATCCGGCTTCCCGCCTCAATGCCGCCTGTGCGATTGCTAATGCTGAAGGACTGAACCGACTAAAACAAATCAAAATGCTCTTGCAAACTAATCGGGATCAGTTACCGCTACAGCAGGAGATAAACATCGAGCTGCCGCAGGATCATGAAAATATTCGCGGCCCACAGAATTTTCACTAAAGGAGCATACAGATGACGATACAAACCCTTAACCGACTTCAGGAACTTCGTTTGGGAGGTATGGCAACGGCACTAGAGTTGCAGCTTCAACAGCCCGGTACATATGAAGAGCTCTCATTCCTTGAGCGCTTGAGCCTGCTACTTGAGCAGGAATACTTGCAACGAGAAAGTCGAAAGCAGTACCGCCTAGTGCGTCAGGCAGGATTTAGGCTACAAGCAACGCTACAAGAGATTGATTACCAACAACACCGCAACTTAAAGCGTGCACAGATTGCTCAGCTTGGCCAAGGTGATTGGCTGTTTAGAGGGCAAAACCTGCTGATTACTGGACCGTGTGGAACTGGCAAGACCTACTTGGCATGTGCTCTGGGTAGGCAAGCCTGCTCTCAGGGCCACAGTGTACGTTATTATCGAGTGTCACGCCTATTACTTACCCTCACTCAGGCTAAGGCTGATGGTAGCTATCAGAAACTCTTGGGGCAGTTGGCTAAAACCCGCTTACTGATCCTAGATGATTGGGGGCTTGAAGTCCTTAAGCCAGCGCAACGCAACGACCTAATGGAGATAATGGATGATCGGTCGGGGTTGATGTCCACAGCGATCATCAGTCAATTACCGACCACTCAGTGGTATGCCGCTATCGGAGATAACACCTTAGCGGACGCGATCCTAGACCGCTTAATGCATAACGCCCACCGGTTAGAATTAAAAGGAGAGTCAATGCGAAAACGAGAAGAAAATAACGTGGAACGTGAACAGTTAGGAGAGAAAGGTTAGAGTAAGCTTGCGTTAGGATTGCAGGTGTTCACGTTCAATCAGAATGACCGTTCAGCTTCACCGGAATACGCA
>NZ_VFRR01000094.1 GCF_006385675.1 Maribrevibacterium harenarium
TGCGTATTTCGGGATGATCGAGCCAGCGATTTCGGTATGAGTCAGCCACCCATTTCGGTATCATCTGGCCACTGATTTCGGCATGAGTCGGCCACCCATTTCGGTATCATCCGGCCACCTGTTTCGGTCTCATCTGGCCAGTTTGTTCTTCCTTCGTTTTATGGGCTTTGGCATAACCGTTTTTTAACTGTTTGCCGGAGTAGTCATGACACGTAAAAAGAAAATGGGAAGAACAGATATGCAAACCTATCTGCAGATACTCCGTCTTAAATTCGAAGCACAATTAAGTGATCGTCAAATCGCGCAAGCCTTGAATATTGGTCGAGCCACCATCAGCGCCTTGGTCGCCCGTTTCAACAACTTAGGTCTCAGCTGGCCATTGTCCGCTGACTATTCCCTTGACGCACTCGACAAGCAGTTGTTTCCTGGGCGGGATTACAAGTCCCAACGGGTGTTGCCATCTTGGGGGCAAGTGCATCTTGAGCTTCGACAAAAAGGGGTCACTAAACTGCTATTATGGCAGGAATACCAAGCTGAACATGGCGCCAGAGCGCTTGGTTATACTCAGTTCTGCGAACATTACCGACGATGGTGCGCTATTCAAAAACGCTCGATGCGACAGCATCACGAGGCCGGTGACAAGCTGTTTATCGACTTCTGTGGGCCAACCGTACCGATTGTGAACCCCAAAACCGGTGAAATACGATGGGCAGCCATCTTTGTAGCGACACTTGGGGCCTCTAATTACACCTACATTGAGGCTTGTAAAGGCCAGGATATGGAATCTTGGCTGATGGCGAACAGCCGCTGTCTGATGTTTTTGGGAGGCGTACCCGCTTTACTGATACCTGATAACCTCAAAGCCGCCGTTGATAAAGCGGACCGTTATGAACCGATCATTAACGACAATTACAAGGCGCTCGCCAGGCATTATGGCTGTGCACTCATGCCCACACGCCCTCGCAAACCGCAAGACAAGGGTAAAGTCGAATCCGCTGTGCTGATTGTTGAACGTTGGGTATTGGCTCGCCTACGTCATCATATCTTTTACTCACTAGCCGCTCTAAACCAAGCGATCAGAGAGCTAAATATAGAACTCAATCAGCGGCCAATGAAACAGTACAATGGTGCTAGTCGTGAACAACTGTTTACCTTGCTAGATAAACCTGCATTGCAGCCATTACCGCCTTATGCCTATGAATATACGGACTACCGCATTGCGAAAGTGGCCAAAGACTACCATGTGCAATACGACAATCACTGGTACTCGGTGCCACATCGTTTAGTCGGTGAACGAGTTGAAATCAGTGCAACCCAGACGATGATTAAGGTTTATCATCAAACCAAGTGTGTCTCTCAACACCCCCGTAGCCACAACTCATACCGTCATAGCACAGATGTCGCTCATATGCCGGAAAACCATGCAGCGTTTCAAGAGTGGAGTCCGGAGCGAATCAGACGTTGGGCCACAGCGATTGGTCCCAATACGTTGGCAACGGTACTCGCGGTAGAAAGAAGCAAAACACATATTGTACAGGCTCAGCGATCGTGCTTGGCCTTACTCAGTGAGCAAAAGCGCTACGGAAGTGAACGTCTAGAAAGCGCCTGTACACTCGCATTGAGTCGTCACCAGCCCTACATCCCCGTTATCAAAAAGCTCCTTAGAAGCGGTGAAGATCTTCGCTTCGGTCATGATGATTCAAATGCTAATGACCCTGGATTGCACGCGAATATCCGCGGATCTCACTACTACCAATGAGGACAACACAATGGACACACTACTGATCCAATTACGCCAGCTTAAGCTGGCGGCCATGGCCAATGCACTGGAGCTGCAACGCCAAGCCCCACATACCTATGCTGAGCTTGGCTTCGATGAACGACTTAGCTTATTGGTTGAGCAAGAGCAACTCTCGCGGGATAACACCCGCCTACAGCGCTTGCGTAAACAGGCTAATTTACGTCTAAAAGCCACTCCAGAAGGGCTAAGGTACCCAGCCAAACGGGGCTTACGTGCAGAGCAGATGACGCCGTTGTTGCAAGGGCATCATCTGACCTACCACCAGAACATCTTAATTACGGGGTCCACTGGTAGTGGTAAAACCTACCTAGCTTGTGCATTAGGGGAACAAGCCTGTCGGCAAAATAAACGTGTGTTGTATTACCGTCTGGGACGATTACTAGAAAGTCTTAAAATGGGTCATACGGACGGTAGCTATCTTAAACAACTCGTCCAACTACAAAAGGCGGATATGCTGATTTTAGATGATTGGGGCCTTGAAGGATTTAAGGGAAAACAAGTCAGTGACTTACTGGATGTGATTGAAGATCGGTATGAGCAACGCAGCACCGTGATCGTAAGTCAGCTCCCTGTATCAGAATGGTATGGCTTAATGGATAACCCTACGGTTGCGGACGCGCTATTGGACCGAGTGATCCACACCGCCCACCGACTGGAATTAAGTGGAGAGTCGCAGCGTAAAAAAGCGCTGGTTCAGCCGGAAGAAGTCGGGTAAAAAGAAAACAGAAACGAAGATCAGATCAAGCTGGCCGGATCACACCGAAACGCGTGGCTGAATGATACCGGAATCGGTGGCCAGACAAACCGAAATACGCA
>NZ_VFRR01000095.1 GCF_006385675.1 Maribrevibacterium harenarium
TGCGTATTTCGGTTTGTCTGGCCACCGATTCCGGTATCATTCAGCCACGCGTTTCGGTGTGATCCGGCCAGTTTGATCTAATCTTCGTTTCCGTTTTCTTTTTACCCGACTTCTTCCGGCTGAACCAGCGCTTTTTTACGCTGCGACTCCCCGCTTAATTCCAGTCGGTGGGCAGTGTGGATCACTCGGTCCAATAGCGCGTCTGCAACCGTAGGGTTATCCATTAAGCCATACCATTCTGATACAGGGAGCTGACTTACGATCACGGTGCTGCGTTGCTCATACCGATCTTCAATCACATCTAGTAAGTCACTGACTTGTTTTCCCTTAAATCCTTCTAGGCCCCAATCATCTAAGATCAACATGTCCGCCTTTTGTAGTTGGACGAGTTGTTTAAGATAGCTACCGTCCGTATGACCCATTTTAAGGCTCTCTAGCAATCGTCCCAGACGGTAATACAGAACACGTTTATTTTGCCGACAGGCTTGTTCCCCTAACGCACAAGCTAGGTAGGTCTTTCCGCTACCAGTGGGCCCCGTAATTAAGATGTTCTGGTGGTAGGACAGATGATGCCCTTGCAACAACGGTGTCATCTGCTCTGCACGTAAGCCCCGTTTTGCTGGGTACCGTAGCCCCTCTGGAGTGGCTTTTAGGCGTAAATTAGCCTGTTTACGCAAGCGCTGTAGGCGGGTGTTATCCCGCGAGAGTTGCTCTTGCTCAACCAATAAACTAAGTCGTTCATCGAAGCCAAGCTCGGCATAGGTGTGGGGGGCTTGGCGTTGCAGCTCCAGTGCATTGGCCATAGCCGCCAGCTTAAGCTGGCGTAATTGGATTAGTAGCGCGTCCATTGTGTTGTCCTCATTGGTAGTAGTGAGATCCGCGGATATTCGCATGCAATCCAGGGTCATTCGCATTTGAATCATCATGGCCGAAGCGAAGATCTTCGCCGCTTCTAAGTAGTTTTTTGATAACGGGGATGTAGGGCTGGTGACGACTCAATGCGAGTGTACAGGCGCTTTCTAGACGTTCACTTCCATAGCGCTTTTGTTCACTGAGTAAGGCCAAGCACGATCGCTGAGCCTGTACAATATGTGTTTTGCTTCTTTCTACCGCGAGTACTGTTGCCAACGTATTGGGGCCAATCGCTGTGGCCCAACGTCTGATTCGCTCCGGACTCCACTCTTGATATGCTGCATGGTTTTCCGGCATATGAGCGACATCTGTACTATGACGGTATGAGTTGTGGCTACGAGGGTGTTGAGACACACACTTGGTTTGATGATAAACCTTAATCATCGTCTGGGTTGCACTGATTTCAACTCGTTCACCGACTAAACGATGTGGCACCGAGTACCAGTGATTGTCGTATTGCACATGGTAGTCTTTGGCCACTTTCGCGATGCGGTAGTCCGTGTATTCGTAGGCATAAGGCGGTAATGGCTGCAATGCAGGTTTATCTAGCAAGGTAAACAGCTGTTCACGACTAGCGCCATTGTACTGTTTCATTGGACGCTGATTGAGTTCTATATTTAGTTCTCTGATCGCTTGGTTTAGAGCGGCTAGAGAGTAAAAGATATGATGACGTAGGCGAGCCAATACCCAACGTTCAACAATCAGCACAGCGGATTCGACTTTACCCTTATCTTGCGGTTTGCGAGGACGTGTGGGCATGAGTGCACAGCCATAATGCCTAGCGAGCGCCTTGTAATTGTCGTTAATGATCGGTTCATAACGGTCCGCTTTATCAACGGCGGCTTTGAGGTTATCAGGTATCAGTAAAGCGGGGACGCCTCCTAAAAACGTCAGGCAGCGGCTGTTGGCCATCAGCCAAGATTCCATATCCTGGCCTTTACAAGCCTCAATATAGGTATAATTAGAGGCCCCAAGTGTGGCTACGAAGATGGCAGCCCATCGTATTTCACCGGTTTTAGGGTTCACAATCGGTACGGTTGGCCCGCAGAAGTCGATAAACAGCTTGTCGCCGGCCTCGTGATGCTGTCGCATCGAGCGTTTTTGAATAGCGCGCCATCGTCGGTAATGTTCGCAGAACTGCGTATAACCAAGCGCTCTCGCACCATGTTCAGCTTGGTACTCCTGCCATAGTAGCAGTTTAGTGACCCCTTTTTGTCGAAGCTCAAGATGCACTTGTACCCAAGATGGCAACACCCGTTGGGACTTGTAATCCCGCCCTGGAAACAACTGCTTGTCGAGAGCATCAAGGGAATAGTCTGCGGACAATGGCCAGCTGAGACCTAAGTTGTTAAAACGGGCGACCAAGGCGCTGATGGTGGCACGACCGATATTCAACGCTTGCGCAATTTGACGATCACTTAATCGTGCTTCGAATTTAAGACGGAGTATCTGCAGATAGGTTTGCATATCTGTTCTTCCCATTTTCTTTTTACGTGTCATGACTACTCCGGCAAACAGTTAAAAAACGGTTATGCCAAAGCCCATAAAACGAAGGAAGAACAAACTGGCCGGATGATACCGAAACAGGTGGCTGGATGAGACCGAAATGGGTGGCCGACTCATGCCGAAATCAGTGGCCAGATGATACCGAAATGGATGGCTGGCTCATGCCGAAATCGCTGGCTCGATGATCCCGAAATACGCA
>NZ_VFRR01000096.1 GCF_006385675.1 Maribrevibacterium harenarium
CTCCAAGCTGAAAGTAAACCACCTCCGCAGCCATTTATTGGTGTGGTCTACAGAGGATTATGTCTTTTTAGAGGGGAAAATCCCTAGAACCCCTTTCAGGTAAATGATAGTCTTCAAATCAAATGTTTTTTGGAGCCACAGCATGGAAAAATCAAAGCAATTATATAATCAAGTGAACTTCTCACATCAGGACTTGCAAGAACATATCTTTAGCAATTGTACTTTTATACATTGTAATTTTAAGCGCTCAAACCTCCGAGATACACAGTTCATTAACTGTACTTTCATAGAGCAGGGGGCATTGGAAGGGTGCGATTTTTCTTATGCTGATCTTCGAGATGCTTCATTTAAAAACTGTCAGCTTTCAATGTCCCATTTTAAGGGGGCAAATTGCTTTGGTATTGAACTGAGAGATTGTGATCTTAAAGGAGCAAATTTTAGTCAAGTTAGTTTTGTAAATCAGGTTTCGAATAAAATGTACTTTTGTTCTGCATACATAACAGGTTGTAACTTATCCTATGCCAATTTTGAGCAGCAGCTTATTGAAAAATGTGACCTGTTCGAAAATAGATGGATTGGTGCAAATCTTCGAGGCGCTTCATTTAAAGAATCAGATTTAAGCCGTGGTGTTTTTTCGGAAGACTGCTGGGAACAGTTTAGAGTACAAGGCTGTGATTTAAGCCATTCAGAGCTTTATGGTTTAGATCCTCGAAAGATTGATCTTACGGGTGTAAAAATATGCTCGTGGCAACAGGAACAGTTACTGGAGCAATTAGGGGTAATCATTGTTCCTGACTAAGCGCAAGATTCGGCTACGCACATAACAAACGCTTTAAGACGGATTCGCAACGTTTGGCGGTTTTAGTTTGAATTGGCTTTTGTATTTACGGTGTAATAATTGAGTGTTGTGGTAGCGTTGCTCACCACTTAAGCGGGCGTTAGCCCTCAGGAGGAAAAATGAAAATATCCATTATGGCAGCTGTTTCCGAGAATGGAGTAATTGGCTCTGGATTGGATATACCTTGGCATGTACAAGGTGAGCAGCTCCTGTTCAAAGCTATGACTTACAATCATTGGCTTTTAGTCGGTCGTAAAACTTTCGACTCAATGGGTAAACTTCCGAATAGGAAATATGCTGTGGTTACTCGTTCTGAAATGGTCTCGAATGATCCTGATGTTGTTTATTTCACAAGCGTTGAATCGGCATTAGCTTACTTAGACAATACGACAGCACATGTCTTTGTTTCTGGTGGTGGTGAAATTTACAAAGCATTAATCGAACAAGCAGATGTTATCCATCTTTCAGTGATTCATAAGCACATCTCTGGCGACGTGTTTTTCCCTTCAGTTCCACAGAGTTTCAAGCAAACATTTGAGCAAAGTTTCAGTTCAAATATTGATTACACATACCAAATTTGGGCAAAGGGCTAACAAACTGTTCAAGAGTGATTCGCAACGCGTGGCATTTTCACTATGCGTTGGTTTTAGTGGTTAAGGTGGTTTTCGGAAGCGTCGGTATTACGTTGCTCACACCTTAACAGGGCGTTATATCCATGAAGTAAAGTGCCACACGTTTTTGTGTGGCAGAGCATAAATATATAGTTAGGCTACTTTATAAACATCACCATTTTTTAGGTGGATTCGAAAGCTCCCGTTACATTGTCGACATCGTGCTGGTGATGAACCGTGCCCATTTTTGATACCTACATTAAATGTACCAGTACAACCACAACGTGGACATGAAACTACTACTTTACCGTTGTTTGCCATTTTAGTTACCTCAATCTGAACATTTGCACTTATGGTGTGTTGTTCTATTAATGGTGTCAATGACGGTTATTATCTTTGCTGCATTCAATCAGTGATATAACAAGCGTTTAAGCGAGATTCATGCCGCGTGGCATTTTTGGCATGCGGCGTTTTGGGTGGTGGGAGTGACCATAAAAAGGGAACCTAAAGATCGCTTAGGTTTGGAATACGAAACGACAGGAGACTGTCAGTTTAAGTCTTTTAAAGGAATAACCTCGAGCAGCCTTTGAGTCGCGCTATAACAAATTGTTCAAGAGTGATTCGGCACTCGTGGAGATTAGAAATCTGGTGTTCATTATTGGTTATATGTTAAATAGCCCAGAAAGTACCTCAAAACACCTTACAGAAACGTCTCAGACAATCTAAGTCCGTTTTTAAGCACTTACTATTTCCTATTGACCCATAAATCGGGCTGAAAGTTTGTGACGCTTTTCAGGCGATTTACAGGGCAAAAATCAGCAGGTTTATTTAAAACAAAAAACGCCCTCTAAGGCGTGTTTTTGTCATTTTTATTGGCAAGCTGCTTGTCGCACCATGCAATAATTTGATCTGCTTTCAATGTCATAACGCCTACAAGCATCATTCCTAAGATGGGGTTCTAGGGATTTTCCCCTCTAAAAAGACTTAATCCTCTGTAGACCACACCAATAAATGGCTGCGGAGGTGGGTTACTACTTATAAGTGTGGCAAATTAGGTAAATATCGTACATTTAATACG
>NZ_VFRR01000097.1 GCF_006385675.1 Maribrevibacterium harenarium
ATCACTTAGAGTAAAAATAAGACGAGAGAAAAACGGCAGGATCAGCTGATCGGAATAGACCGAAACGAGCGATCGCAATCACCGGAATACGCATTAGGCAAAGGTTTTGCACTAACCAACAATACCACTTCATTATTTTGACCTATAGTTAACCCCCTATTCTCACCACTTTCTAAACAGGAGAAGTTCGATGAAAACCGTTGGCTATGCTGCCCATTCTTCCGACGCCCATATGGTTCCTTACCACTTTGAGCGTCGCGATCTACGTGCAAATGACGTAGCGATCGAAATTTTGTACTCCGGTGTATGCCACTCGGACCTGCATACCGTAAACGGTGATTGGGGGCCACAAGCCTACCCTATCGTGCCAGGCCACGAAATCGTCGGCGTTGTGCAAGCGATTGGTAGTGAGGTAACGAAATACCAAGTGGGCGATAAAGTAGCTGTTGGCTGCATGGTGGACAGTTGCCAAGAATGTGACCAGTGCCACAGCCATGAAGAACAGTTTTGTCGTAACGGCATGACCCCAACCTACGGTGTACCAGATCGCATTGATGGCACCATCACCCAAGGTGGATACTCGAAACATATCGTCGTGCGCGAGGAATTTGTCCTACGTATGCCAGACAATATGGACTTAGCCAAGGCTGCACCGATTCTTTGTGCTGGCATCACTACTTACTCGCCACTACGCACCTGGGGCGTGACCAAAGGAACTCGTGTAGGTGTTATTGGACTAGGTGGTCTTGGTCATATGGCGGTGAAACTTGCTGTCGCCATGGGCGCAGAAGTCACCGTGATCAGTCGTACCAACAAGAAAGAAGCGGAAGCCAAAGCGATGGGGGCTAAAGGTATGCTAGCTTCGTCCGATGCCCAAGCCATGCAAGCCGCTGGGAGCTCACTAGACTTGATTATTGACACGGTTCCAACCCAACACAATGTCAATGATTACACGCCATTACTGGATGTAGACGGCACCCTAGTGATCGTAGGCCAGGTAGGCCCTATTGATATGCCTATGACCTTCCCGTTAATTATGGGCCGCCGACGTGTCGCCGGTTCCTTGATTGGTGGCATCAAAGAAACTCAAGAGCTATTGGACTTCTGTGCCGAGCACAACATCTACCCAGACTGTGAAATGATCACCATGGATCAAATTAACCACGCCTTTGAACGTTTGGCGAAAGGCGACATGGCCCACCGTATCGTCATCGATATGGCGTCTCTATCCCTGTAAAATGTCCCTGTAGAACACTAAAAGACTCCAGCGAAGCCAAGTAGCCCCCTAAAAATGGGGGCTACTTACTTTTACGGTTAAACGCCTTGTTTGAGCAAGCGGTAACTATCCAAACGCTCAGCTTGGCTGTAAGTCACTGTCACTAATGAGATCTCATCACAAGCAAATGCCGCAGCTAAGGTCGCTAGCTCGTCGTGGCACCGCTCTGGCGTACCGACTGTGTAGCCAGATAGAATGTGGTCGTAGGCCGACTGCACTGAAACCGGTAATTGGCGATAGCGATCTTGAACTTGCTCAGGCGTCAAGAAATCTTCCCGCTGACCTAGTTGAGAAGCAAGTTTACGATAAACCGCTGTACCGGCACGCAACTTCGCTTCGGCTTCACTGTCCGCACAAATCGCTGCCACCGCAAGCATGGTATTCCCTTTGCGCTCATGTCCTGACATCGCCCAAGCATTGCGATAGGACTGAAAAATATCAGGCTGGCAATTATCCGGATCGATAAATCGTGCCAAGGCAATGTTATAGCCCAACTCCCCCGCCAAGGACGCGCTGCCACCACTGGAACCCAGCATCCATAACTCAGGTTTATTTGAACTATCTGGCAATACATTGATCTGCCCGTAGGGGTGATCTACAGGAAAGCTCCCCTGAATAAAGGCTTCTAGCTGCTGTGCTTTATCCGCATAAGTTTCCCCATTATCAGGCCGATGGGGGTACGCCAACGCCGCAGAGGTTAAACCAGACCCACCAGGGGCACGGCCAACACCTAGATCAATACGATCAGGGTGCAAAGTCGCCATCATGGAAAAACTCTCAGCCACCTTAAGGGGGCTGTAGTGGGACAGCATCACACCACCACTACCCACGCGAATCCGCTTTGTCACCGCCGCTAAGTGAGCAACCATAATCTCTGGGCAAGGGTTGGCAAAATGCACACTGTTATGGTGCTCTGCTACCCAGAAACGATGATAGCCAAGCTCGTCGCATAACTTGGCAAGTTCAACCGTGAGTAACGGGGCGTCTTTTTTGGCATGGCAACCGTGGACAGGTGTTTGGTCTACGACCGATAACTTCAATGGCATGAGTTCCCCACTAAATATTAATTAACATGTTAATCATAACACATTAACCCCAAGGGAAACCACGTGTAATCCCCCCATTTTTAACAGGGGTTAAAAGTAGAGCCTAAGCAGCCTTCAAAAGCCATTTAGGTGGAATGCCACCAATGGCGCTGTTTGG
>NZ_VFRR01000098.1 GCF_006385675.1 Maribrevibacterium harenarium
GTAGGGCTTATTATGCACGCTTAAAAATAATAAAAGCAGACTTGACCTGATAGTTTGGCTGTGAGCAATTATGTGCTTAGTGCATCTAACGCCTGAATTAAGCTGCGCCGCGAAGCGGCGTCGGCTTGAATGAACTGTTAGACATCATTGGCGTGGAGCCGAGCAGACTGGCGGCTTCGTGCTTCACAAAGTAAATGAACGCAGTCAACTGATCAGCGCGTGAGGCCAAGCAATCCATCCCTTGTCCAAGGTAAGCCTGCTGGGCTTCAAGCAGCACGGGCTGATGTTGGACGGGCAGGCGTTCCATTACCCAGTTGGCAGCTACATCCTTCGGCGCGATCTTGCCGGTTGCTGCGCTGTACCAAATGCGAGACAAAGTAAGCACTACATTCCGCTCGTCGCCTGCCCAATCCGGTTGTGAGTTCCATAGTTTCAAGGTGTCGGCCAGTGCTTTGAATAGATCGCTTTCCGGGACTGAGTTGAAGAAATCTTCCGCGGCCGAACCTGCCAAGGCAAGGCTGTGTTGCCTTGCTTTAGTTAGCAGAATAGCCAGATCAACATCGGTTGTCGCGGGCTCGAAGATGCCCGCAAGAATGTCCTTGCGCTGCCACTCCCCGAATTGCAGTTCCCGTCTGGCTGGATAACGCCAAGGAACAACATCGCCGTACACGACGATGGTAACTTCCAAGGCACGGAGAGCTTCACTTTGGCCGGGAGAAGCGGAAACTTCCAGGAAATCTACGAACAGAGCCTGCCGCACAGTCTCATCGAGCTGTGCAGTCACAGTAACCAGCAAATCAATATCACTGCATGGCTTCAGGCCACCGTCGAGTGCAGAGCCGTACAAATGCACGGCCAGCAACGTCGATCCCAGATGATGCTCGATGACGTTGAGTGCCTGTGATAGCTGTACCGAAATCTCGGCGGGCACTGCGTTGCTCATGATGTCTAACTCCCAATTTGTGTAGGGCTTATTATGCACGCTTAAAAATAATAAAAGCAGACTTGACCTGATAGTTTGGCTGTGAGCAATTATGTGCTTAGTGCATCTAACGCCGCTAAGCAGCGGCACATTTTGCGTTTTGAGCGCAGCGAAGCAAAATGTGTCCGATGGCTTGGATGGTTAACCCCTTTGCCAGATTTGATAGCGATAATTTATATTTGAATGAAATTCCTGCTCGAACACCACATTGAACTCTTTGGGGATTTCCGGAAAGAAAACATTGCCCTCTGGCTCGGAATCTATTGTCGAGATATGTAGCGTGTCGGCATGGGCGATCAGACTCTTGTAGATCTCTCCACCACCAGAAACAACAACATGGTTCGTAAGAGTCTTTAGCTCCCTCATTGCTGCTTCTATAGATGGAAACACAACCACATCATCGTTAGTAGCTACCGATCCTGAGCGGCTGACAACTGCATACTTTCTATTTGGGAGAGCCCCCATTGCCTCAAATGTTTTACGGCCGACTAAGAGCCATTGATTGTAAGTTATTGCTTTAAAAAGCAGCTGCTCACCTTTAGCGTTCCACGGGATATCCGAGCCGCAGCCAATAACCCCATTTCTTGCTTTTGCAGCCATTAGTGATATTTTCACGATACTCCTTTGGGTTAACGCCGCCATAAACGGCGACAGGGTGGCGCGCCTATTGCGCATAAAATGGCGAAGCCATGCGCAACAGGCGCGGAATCTCTGGCGTCCGGTTTGATGGCTTTGTTATGCAAAGGACTAGTCTTCAATGACGTGTAAACCACGGCGCTTTAAGTCCTCCAACGAATCCAACATTCCCCTTATTAATTCAACAGGATGCCCCTCCCAGTCTTCAACAACGCCAACAATTCTCAAGGGTTCGCAGGTTCTATAGGACTGTGTTGGATTACCGGGAAATCTTTTGTTCGTAAGATTCGGATCGTCTTCGAACGGTCCTGTTGGCTCAACTATGTATATGTAGCCGCGACCCTCGAGGCCAGACAGTGACATAGCAAGTTCAGCTCCCCAAACTGCTGGCTCCATCAAGGCTGAAAAGTAGATGTGCTTAAGAATACGACCGTCCTCGAAATGAGAGATGAACCCTGTGGTTAGCAAGTCACCAATCGCCAAATTGGCTTTGGTTCCATGATAGAACGGTCCTTGCACCTGCTTGTAATTATCATGAGAGATGGGAATCCAATCTTTTACCATTTTAAGACCCTTAATTGTTGGGATTTGGCTGCATAACTTTGTTTTAGGGCGACTGCCCTGCTGCGTAACATCGTTGCTGCTCCATAACATCAAACATCGACCCACGGCGTAACGCGCTTGCTGCTT
>NZ_VFRR01000099.1 GCF_006385675.1 Maribrevibacterium harenarium
GTAAGCGTCCGGCAAACCACACCTAGTTTTTTCAGATTGATTCACCGCAAGTTTTTGGCAAGCTGGTCGTGACAGTGTTGACGATATTTTATACTGTTCTTTTCACGGCAGAGGACAATGGATTTGTCTTAGCCCTCAGGACGAGGGCTCTGTCTCGTTCTAGGATGTGACTAAGCTGCATGGATGCAGCGGAAGATTTTTTAAATCTCTCCGATATTCCAAGGCAGTAAACCTTCCAACTCTTCTTGTCGGTCGAGCTTCGGTAATTTCTCCAACACAGCAACTAAATAATCGTAGGGCACTAGGCCGTTGGTTTTGGCTGTTTCGATGATGCTGTATAGCACGGCGCTAGACTGAGCGCCGTTAGCCGTATTGGCAAACATCCAGTTCTTCCGACCAATAACGAACGGTTTAATCGCTCGCTCAGCTCGGTTGTTATCGATATTTAGGTCCGCAGATTCTAGATATCGAGTGAGGTTATCCCACTGATTTAAGCTGTAGTTGATGGCGAGCGTCAGTTTGTCTTTGGGCGGTCGTTTCTTCAGACTGTTTTTATCCAGCCAAACTTTGTAATCCGCTAAGGCCGCCGGAGCATGGGCTTGGCGGAACGCGTAGCGTTCTTCCGAGGTCTCAAGTTGCTTTGCTTGTGTCTCGATAGCATACAGCTTCTGGATTTTGGCTAAACCGACCGTTGCCGTCCCTGTTTTGCCCTTGGGTTGTAACGTTTCGTACTCTTTAAATTTACGGCGAGCGTGAGCCCAACAACCCACTAAGGTCGCTGATGTCTGATTGTAAGCCGCATAACCGTCCACATGGAGATACCCAGAGTACTCTCCTAAATAGTCTTTTGGACAGCTCCCCGAGCGTGTTTGTCTAAAATCGTACAAGACAATATTGGGTATCGTGCTAATGTGCGTCCCCGTTGATGGCGAGTCCGTGCCACTGCAATAGACCCACATATAACAATTTGGCCGATCTTCTTTAATCACCTTTAGGGTGGTTTCATCGGCGTGAAGAGCGGGTTGCTCTAACAGAATCTGTTTTAGTCGATCATATAAAGGCTGTAACGCTTTTGAACAAGTCTGCATCCAGTCAGACATGGTGCGTCGACTCAGCTCAATGTCATATTGTTTGAATAACGTCTCTTGTCGATACAGCGGTAAGCTGTATTGGAACTTGCCAGTAATGATTTGGCTAAGAAGACTAGGGGTAGCGATTCCTTTTGGAATCAGGCTCGGTTCAGGCTTTTGCTGCTTAATCGTCACGCTTGTACCGGAGTGATCACACGCTCGGCAAGCATATTTGGGGCGTACTGTTTCAATGACTTTGAGCTGAGCCGGAATAAACTCAAGACGCTCGGACGTATCTTCACCGATACAGTGCAACTCACCTTGGCAACAGTCACAGACTTTGTCTTCGTCGGCAATATCCAAGACGACAGTTTCACGAGGCAGATCTTTAGGTAGTGGCTTGCGCTTAGGTTGTTTGCGTGGTGCTGATGAAGTAGTGGCATCAACCGATTCCTCAGTCTCTAACTCAATGGACTGAGCCTCATCAAATAGCTCGCCTTGCCCCGGTGATACTTCCGAACTTTTACCAAACTGACGGTGTTGGGCAAGACGCCACTGATCCAAGATATGGTGGTAACGAGATTGCCATTGAGCAACTTCTTGCTCTTTTCTAGCAAGCAACTGGCTTTGCTCAAGCAACATCTTCTTGAGCAGCTCAATATCATCTGGGAGGTCATTAACAGGCGCTTTTATCATGGTGTGGATTATACCACGCCGCTCTCCATTTCAGACCTTCAACAGTCATGATAGCGATAAATTAAATGAGGGTGTGCTTGTGATATATCGAGGGGTAGGCCTTCTAGTAACCAGCTGAGCTGTCTTGGTGCGATTGTCAGGGACAACTCATCGTCATCAATGCCAGGCCATTTAAATGTGCCTTTTTCAAGGCGTTTGTAGTGCAGCCAAAAACCATTGGCAGACCAGTGTAAAATCTTAAGCCGATCACGACGGCGACCACAGAAGACAAACAATTTATCACTGCAAGGTTCCATTTCAAGATCATACGCAACAATATACGCCAAACCATCGATTGACTTACGCATATCAGTCACACCACAGATCAAAACCACCGGTATAGAATCAGAGAAACCAAACATAATCACCACCATAGCTAGGATGCAGTGACGGTAGATCAGGTTTCAAGTGTTATGAAGGTGTGGTTTGCCGGACGCTTAC